>NZ_JBOITM010000065.1:0-3965 GCF_050717535.1 Clostridium sp. | reverse complement strand
AATCTTTTCAATTCTCATCACCTCTTCAATTCTATTGTACAGAAAAGGTGTTTGTTTTTGTGGTTATTTGGAAATTATTCCGGGTTCTTATTTTCCTAAATCTCATGGTTTTAGTTTACCACTTACAGCAACCAACAAAAGAATTTTTTATTAGTTATATCATAAGAGATATTTCTTTAGAGAAGGCAATAACGGATTTAGTAGATAATTCGATAGAAGCTGCCAAATCAATGTCTAATAGCGCATTTTTAAAGGGTTTTGAAATTCAACTTATATTAAATAAGAATAAGTTCATTATTAAGGATAATTGTGGAGGGATATCTAGGGAAGATGCAAAGCATTATGCTTTTACTTTTGGTCATATTAGTCTTTTAGACGGAAAAAGAAAAGATATAAATCATTTTGGAATTGGCATGAAGAGAGCATTATTTAAAATTGGTAACAACATTAAAATTGAATCTATTAGCAAAGGTGATCATTTTACTATAGATTTAGATGTCAACAGTTGGATGAAAGAACTTGAGTGGAATATCGAATTAAATGATATTGTACCACATAATAGCAATGTCATCGGTACAATAATTGAAGTTAAACAATTGAACAAAGTAATATCAAACCATTTTTCAGATAATAAATTTATTTTTAAGTTAAAGGAATTATTAAGTAAAACTTATAAACAAGCATTAGAAAATGGTATGAGAATTATTCTAAATGATTTACCCCTAAGTTATGATGACAATGATATTGAGGTATTTAGGGTCAAAACTAAGATAATTGATTTCAGTGTTGAAATTGTTATAAAAAAAGGTGAAAATAATATTAGAAATGCTGGTTGGAGTATTTATCTAGATGAGATGTTAGTTGTAGAGGCAGATAAAAGTGAACTTACAGGATGGAATTGCTCCAAATTAAGAGAAGGATTTTCATCATCCACTTTTGAAGAAAAGTTTAATAATTTTAGAGGCTTCGTATATGTAAAAAGTAAGAATAAAAACACAAGGCTACCATTTACAACTACGAAAAATGGTTTGGATACAAGTACTCAATCATATTTAGAGCTTAGAAGGTTTATTGTTGAGGTTATGACCAAAATCCTTCCAATGTTTGATGATGATTTAGTAAATATAAGATACCAAAAGTCTAAAGAGGAAGTTGAAAGATTAAAAAGAATTTTAAAAGTAAAATCTGCTAAGAGTGTAGGGGAGAAAACATATGATGAATATATAAGAATTAATAAAATTAAAATATGAAAAACTATTGATGGATACATTTTTCTTGTTGTAACCTTTTAAACAATCATTAGTTTACAATGAAATTATATTAAATAACCTTGTGACCATTAGAAAATAGGGGAATTAACTTAAATGATAATCTATAGAATACAGATAAGATTTGTGTAAAAGCAAGTCTTTTTCCAATTAGGTAGTGATTTTGCTATTAGGGAATAGGTACAAGTGTTTTATGTACTGTTTCCGCATAGCATTTTGGTTTTTGTAATACAAATGGTTATGATGTAGAATCATACGACAATATATGGAAACTTCATGTTAAATAGTGTTATAATAAATTATTATAATAGGCGAGCGAATTAAGTGAATATATAAGAAATAAGGATAATACTAGACAATTATTTTGATTATATATAGGGTGCAAAAATAAAGAGAGAGGAGAACTATAATATTGAATATTGAAGAAAATCTTATTCTTATAAAGGATGAAGATAAAACAGAAAAAATTATTTATTGTGAAAATAGTAAGGGTAAGTGCAAAATTACATTCGATAACAATAAAACATATACATATAACCATGCTAACGTTAAGTGGATTAGACATCCTATTGAGATAAATGCGGAAACTACAATTATATATGAAAATAATCATCCTATTTCTGGTGCTGTTAAAATATTTAAGTTTGAAGAGCAGGTTAAAGTGTGTTTTAAAACTGGTTATAAAAAGCTTTATCCTATATCCAATATAGCAATGGAAGAAACCTGCTTGAAGAATAAATCTTCAAGTAATTGTTTTGAGTATCTAAAAAAATTAGCAGCAAAGGTTAGTATCACTTTAAATGATGATAGCAGTTTTTTAAGCAAACAGTATAATAAAATAAAAAACATTATAATATTTCCCTTTGGTTTTAATCTTAGCCAAAAGAGTGCAACAGAAAAAGCTTTAACTAATCAAATAAGTGTTATTGAGGGGCCTCCTGGGACTGGTAAAACACAGACAATTTTAAATATTATTGCAAATGCTATTATTAACAATAAGACTGTCGCAGTTGTTTCTAACAATAATTCAGCCACAGCAAATGTATTAGAAAAGCTGGAAAAGTATGGAGTGGGTTTTATTGCAGCATATTTAGGAAATAGAGAAAATAAAGAGAAATTCTTCGCTTTTCAGAATTCTTCTTATCCGGTTATGAACGATTGGAACATAGAGAATGAACAGTTAAAAATAGTAAAAAACAACTTAGTGGATTCTCAAAAAAAACTTGATGACCTATTAGATAAACAAAACAAAATAGCTAAGTTAAAGCAAGAGCTTTCTGAAATATCTGTTGAGATAGAGTATTTCAACAGATATTATGAAGAGAAAAAAATTAATATAACTTCATATCATTCTTTATTTAAGCAAAAATCAAATGAAGTAATGTCATTACTGCTAGAGTATGAAATCATTATAGAAAAGCATGGTGTATTTAAATTTAGGCATAAACTGAAAAACTTATTTAGGTATGGCATCACAAGTTTTAAATTTTATAAGAACTCTAGCGAAGATATAGTAGAATATTTTAAAAAAATCTATTATGAATTAAGAATAGATGAGTTAAATCAAGCTATTCATTTATTAAATAACAAATTAGAAAAGGCTGATTTTGAAAACTTAATGAAAGTATACAGTGAAAACTCCATGGAAGTGCTTAAAGCTAATTTAGCTCAGAAATTCATAACAAAAATTAGTAGACCAATATTTTCAATAGATGTACTATGGAAAAACTTTGAAGATTTCCAAAAGGAATATCCAGTAATACTTAGTACCACTCATTCTTTAAGGAGCTGTGCCAGTGAAAATTATTTATTTGATTATGTTATTGTGGATGAGGCCTCTCAGGTTGATATAGTAACTGGTTCGCTAGCCTTATCTTGCGCGAAAAATGCAGTTATTGTTGGAGATTTAAAGCAACTACCTAATATTGTTTCTAAAGAAATTAAAAATATAAGCAATATGATTTTTGAAGAGTACAACTTAGATAAAGCCTACAGTTATGCTGAAAATAGTTTGTTGTCTTCAATAACAAATTTATATAGAGATATTCCAAAGACATTACTTCGAGAACATTATAGATGCAATCCTAAAATTATAGGGTTCTGTAATAAAAAATACTATAATAATGAGTTAATTATATTAACCAATGAAAGTTTAGATGATAAGCCACTTTTAGTATATAAAACGGCTAAGGGAAATCATGCCAGAGGGAAGCTAAATCAAAGACAAATAGACGTAATACTTGAAGAAATACTACCAAAATTAAATCTAGAAAAGTCTCCTAAAACAGTGGGCATTATTTCGCCTTACAGATTACAAACAGAGGAGTTAAAGAAGTTAATTAAAAATGAGAGCATTGAAGTTGATACAGTACATAAATTTCAAGGAAGAGAAAAAGATACTATTATTTTAACTACGGTAGCAAATGAAATAAATGATTTTATAGATGATCCTAATCTTATAAATGTTGCAGTATCACGTGCAGAAAACAAGCTAATACTTATAGTTTCTGATAGTGATATATCAAGAGAAGATAGTAATATAGGAGACTTAATAAAATATATACAATATAATGATTATCCCACAAAAAGCTTGTAATTACTTCCAATAGCAGTACTTATGATATAATAATACCAAAATGATCACTTTAGGAGGATTACTATGTTTTGCAAAAATAACACTCAACAAACTACATTTTT
>NZ_JBOITM010000064.1:0-4746 GCF_050717535.1 Clostridium sp. | reverse complement strand
TATGAAAGCAGCCTAATATAGGTGCTTTTTTTGCTTTATATCAAGAAAAATAGTTACAATAAAATTTTAAATTTCTAATTCAGCTGCGGATTATATCTAAAATCTAATTCTCGCACAGCCTGCCGGGAGTGCAGTAACAAATGAAACAGAAATAAATGCTGCCATACCATAAGCTTTATCTGTAAAGCTAAAGAGAATAGTATTCACTACACCCAAAACAATTCTACCACCTAACATAGCCCCAATAAGAGTGTGATAAATTTTTCCCTTAGTATATCGATACAATAATGCTGACAGTGCACCATAAGCATACAATTCAAACATCATAGATACACCTGTAGGATAAATTGCGGGCCTTCCCGTAAGAGCAAAAGCCAATAGCGGTAAAATCATACCGCAAACAGCACCATAGGGGAAACCACAGAGAAACCCACATATTAGCACTGGTATATGCATAGGTAAGAAAATAGCCCCCGGATTAGATACTGGTATGATTTTGATAAACTGTGGAAGTAACAAACCAATAGCGATACATAACCCAGTATAAGCAAGCTTCCGAGTACGATTAATTTTCATGTTAAAATCTCCTTTTCAAATTGAATTAATAATTAATGTAACAATGCATGGTGATTTATATCCAGAAATCAGAGGTATCAACTACAATGTCACATTGATCTTCAATATCAAGATTTCCGAAATAATTTTCCTCCATAGGAATCCATTTATCACGAAAATTTTGAAACATTTTTTCTCCATTGCGTTTTAAAATACGTTTTTGCTGAATTTGTGAACTAAGGTTCAAAAATATTTTATAATCATAATACTGTGAAAGTGTTGGATGTAGACAATAAACGCCCTCAACAATAGTAATCTTTTTAGGATCTATATGGATTGCTTCTCCAAAAGTCCCACTTAAGCAAGAATATGCTCTATAGATAACAGTTTTACTATTATTTAGTGGCTTAAGAACTTCTTCTTGAAATCTCTCATAATGAACATTTCCACCAGGTTTATCCAAGCGTTCCTTGGTTTTCATTTCAAATGGAAGGAAAAAATCATCCATATGAAAGACATTACAGTCAAACTTTTCTGCAAGTATTGCAGAAAGAGAGCTTTTTCCACTACCACAACGACCATCAATTGCAATAATTGCAGGTGTGCTTGACTTAGTTAATTTTTCCACTGCTGCAAACACCAAGGGATACTTTGCTTGATTTTGTTCAGCTACATCCATCTGTGGTGAATATCGACTATCATTATTCTTCATGATCTAATCCTCCTAGCATATTAAAGCTACTCTTATTATAGTATATTTTAACAAAAAAAACCGTCTAATCATTTTCTAGTCCTAAATGTTCCCCTCTTTTATTTTCTATTAAGGTTGTTATTTTTATCATTAAATATATACACTTCCTATCTTTATTAATTTGAATTAACTTTTACTCATTTGCAATTATTTATTAGTAATTATTTGTCTAATGAAATTGCTTAAATATTTCACTATTCTTTTGTTATCTTCTAATATCTATTGTAAACGAGTTCATATAAATATACATTAGGCAATTGTTTAAGATTTAATCCACAGTTTTAATGCATTTGAACAATGATAAATACATATCTCATATTTATATTATTTAAAAAGAATTCTAATCCAATTCTAATCGACTACTAATAAGTCTTTAATCCCTCCATCTTATAATAAAAGAATAGAAAGCAAATAATTCAAATCTATCCAATAAAAAACGAGGAGGAATTTATATGACAATAAATTTAGAGCAAATTGATGAGTTAAGAAAAAGAGCTAATATAAGCTATGAGGATGCTAAAAATGCCCTAGAACAAAGTGGTGGAGACCTTATTTCTGCACTTGTATATCTTGAAAAACAAAATAAGATTAAACCAGAGGAGATCCCTTCCAGCGAAATTAAATTTTTAAAAAAAATAAAAAAGCTTATTAAAAAAGGCAACGAAACAAAATTAATAGTAAAAAAAGATGATTCTGTAGTATTAAATATTTGTGTAACACTAGGAATTATAGTAACTGTAGTAGCTACTCCAGTAGTAATTGCCGCAACAATATTGGCTATAGTAACTAACCATAAAATAAGAATTCAAAAGAAAAATAGTGAAGATTCACAAGTAAACAAAGTTTTTGATAAGATGTCCCTTGCTGTTAATAAAGTAACCACAAAAATTAAAGAAGAAATGAAAACTGAATAATGCTCTAGTAACCTACATTTTATCTATGTAGGTTGTTTTTTTATAATAATATATTCCAAATATATAAAGTCAATTGTCAATTATATATAAAATAATATATAATGAAACTATGCTTATTAACTCAACTTTCTAGATGTTTTTATAGGTTACTACCTGCGAAAACATGTTTTAGAGTTGAACTATTAATATAATATATTTTGGGGGTTAATTTATATATGAATGGACAAAAAATATTAATAATTGAAGATGAAATAAAAATAGCACGATTTCTCCAGTTAGAACTAACCTATGAGGGCTACAGTGTTGAGCAATGTCATGACGGGCGTGAAGGCTTAGCTAAGGCTCTTAATGAAATTTTTGATATAATAATCCTTGATATCATGCTACCTTCTTTAAATGGACTAGAGGTGTTAAGGAGAATAAGACAAGTGTCAGCAATTCCTATTATAATGCTAACTGCCAAGGATGAGATAATGGATAAAGTTATGGGTCTTGATATAGGTGCTGATGACTATATGACAAAGCCTTTTGCTATTGAAGAATTATTAGCAAGAATAAGGACAGCATTAAAAAAGGCACCTGTAGTTAAAGAAATTTTGAATACATTATCTTCTGGAGAACTATCCATAGACTTAGATGGACATATGGTTACCTTTAGAAATGATCCTATAGACCTAACTAAGACAGAATTTGATTTACTTAAATACCTAATAGAAAATAAAAATATTGTTCTTACAAGAAATAAAATTATAGATACAGTATGGGGATATGAATATATGGGTGATACTAATGTAGTAGATGTGTATATTCGATATTTGCGAGCTAAAATAGATGATAGATTTAACAAGAAATTTATTTATACTGTTCGAGGGGTGGGATATCTTTTAAAAGATGAATAATTTGAAATTTATCTTTAGGTTTATATGGAAATGCTTTCGATTTCTCTTAAAAGTAGTAAAAATCATACTGAACTTTACTCCAAAGCTATTAAAGAATCTAATCTACAACATTAACAAGCGATTAAGATTTTCAATTAGTTTTAAAATTACAGCAGTATATAGTCTGATTTTTTCTACTACACTTTTTCTGTTAAGTGTAGGTTTAATTATAGGTTTTAGATTTTTTCTAATAGAAGAAGTTAATATGGAACTGACTAGATACAGCAATATAGCTATTAATTATTCTAAACAATATAAAAATTTTCAAAGCTTTAATTCCAATATTTTTTCTGATATAGAAAATATAAACTTCAATGTTTTTGATAAAAATAAAAATCTTGTTTATTCTACCCAAAAGAATAAACAACATGTATCCTTCCATGAAGATACCTCAGACTACCCTATAATTAACAAAATAAACCAACAGCTGATTTTTGTTACAACTAAACTTGACCAAAACAATAATTTTTTTATTATTCAGCTATCTAAAGACCTAAAAAAAGAAAATGAATATTGGGGTGTTTTTTGTTTAATCATATTTTTCGTAAATATATTTTCTTTAGTGATTACATTAGGTTTTGGTTCTAAAGCTAGTAAAAAAATGCTTCTACCAATAAAAGACATGACAAAAACCACAAAAGCTATTTCAATTAATGCATTAGAAACTAGATTAAATGTTAGTGTTTCACACGATGAACTAAAAGATTTAGCCCAAACTATTAATAAAATGCTAGATGGCATTCAAACCGCCTATGAACAACAAAACCAGTTCGTATCAGATGCTTCTCATGAACTTCGAACACCAATATCCGTTATTCAAGGATATGCAAACATGCTGTACCGTTGGGGAAAAGACGATAAAGCAGTATTAGATGAATCTATAACTGCTATAAAGGATGAAGCTAAGGATATGCAGCTATTAGTAGAAAAGCTTTTATTCCTTGCAAGAAGTGATAAAAACACTCAAAAAATAGGGAAAGAATATTTTTACATTAATGAATTGGTATATGAAATTATAAAGGAAACGAAATTAATTGATAACTTCCATAAAATTAAAACTGATATAAATGAAAAAGTATTCATTTATGCAGATAAAAAATTACTTAAACAAGCATTAAGAGTTTTCATTGATAACAGTATAAAATATACCCCAAATGGTGGAACCATTGTTTTAAATAACTATATTAAAAAGAAAAATCTAATGCTTGAAATTATAGACACAGGAATAGGTATTCCTAAAGAAGACCTCCCCTATATCTTCAACAGATTTTATAGATGTGATAAGTCAAGAGCAAAAGAAAGTGGTGGCACAGGCCTAGGATTATCTATTGCAAAATGGATTATTGGTAAACACAATGGTTCCATTATAGTAGAAAGCAGACCTGAAATTGGAACAAAGATTAGCATTGGACTTCCTATGAAAAATACTAGATAATTTAAAAAAGGTAGCACTACATTTTCAGGTTCTTACTAAACTTTGGGTGTATAGAAGAAAATGCGGGTGTAAAAACCTGCTTTTTCTTTATGCTCAGGGTTCTTATTTTTGGGTATTTATGGTATAATAAGGTATCAAAAAAAGGATGTGAAT
>NZ_JBOITM010000063.1:0-6095 GCF_050717535.1 Clostridium sp. | reverse complement strand
GTAGTAAAAGTCTTAGAGAAGTTATTTAGTTCTTATATGTTGTAATTTATAGTTTTTATATAAATGAGAGTATAGGAGAAGATAATGTATTTAAGAACCCCATGCCTTTAGGCATGGGAGTATCAGAACCAACTAAAATTAAACTTAAGCATAATATCAAAACTAAAAATTTTTTCATAATTCAAATCCCTTCCAATTAATTTAAAAATTAATTATAATAATATTATAGCATAATTATCTATTTTATCTATACATTAAATGGTAAAATTTGGTTTAGAACTATTTTATGGTTTCAGCTATATATTTTGAGTGATTGAAATGTGAGTAGTGCTTTTTATGGTAATATTGTGAGAAAAGAAGAAATTGATATTGGCATATATAGATACGGAGTTAAGTTTATTAATAAGTCTGATGAGGATCATGAAAAGTTCATAAGCAAGCTCAATGAGTTAAATAAAGAGGGTAATCTAAACAATTCTGAACTTTGTGCATGTGATGTAATAGATTGTATTAGAAAATATACAGGTAAATTTAATAAAAGAATATGTAAAAGATATAAACTTAATAATGATTTTGTTGGGAAAATGAAAGTGGATAAAATTAGTAATGAATTTGCCAGTTCACAGTGGATCACTATAGTAATAGACAATATTTCACAAGACGGTATTCAATTTATTACTGATGTAGAAGTAGCAATGGATGAGGATACAATTTTAGAATTTAAAATTGTTATTGCTGATAGGGTAATCTATGCTAAAGGTTATGCGCTCTGGAGAACAAAAATTGAAGAGAATAAATATAGATATGGAGTGAAATTGCATGTGCCAGATTTAGAAAAGGAAAAGATAGCTGGAATTTTAGAAGAAGTAGTGGATTTTTCTTTAGAAAAGGGAATATTAGTAAGAGAATGTTTTAGATTAAATTTTAGCTATTCAAAGTCTGAAGATCATAACTTTGAGTGGTGGGTATAAAAAAATCAATTAAAATACAGAGCATTATTTTTATTATTTAATGCATAGTTATTATTATTTAAGCTGACAAAGAAGATAACGTTAAGTTACCTTCTTTTGGGTTAATGTCAATCATCTTCTATGTGGTTATTTATCAAACATGTTCAAAATGATATATTTTCCACCGTTATATATAGCAGGACAACTAATATATCAAGCAATTCTTCCGCATGTATTGTTTTGTCAGGGATTCTCATTTTTTCAGTAATAAATGCTAGTATATCACCTTCTTGTGTAAATATTTCTGCGCCTACTAATATTAAAAAACTATTTTTCTTAGCATAATCATGAGCTTCTTGCATAATATCATTGTTTCCATGATTTGTTATACAAATTCAATCTAAACCTCTAGCTTTAGCTGTGATTACTACTTCTTTTAAGGTCATTTTACTGTCAGCTGAATATTTACTTTCATGTATGTGAATATCAATAAGCATAATTTTACCCCCAATGAATTCAAGTTTTATTTGAATATATTTTTTTGTGTATTATTCATATTAATTTTAATATTGCACTAAAACTGCAGAAAAACAAACTACTCCTAGCAAAACTCAAGGCACATTAAAGGTAGTTGCAGCTATGGGACATAAGGAAAAAATATTTAAAGCTTTTGAAAGTGATACGGGAATTAAGGTTGAATTCTTAGATATATCTTCAGGTGAAGTTTTATCCAAAGCAAAAGCTCAAAAGGGAACTGCAGTTGCAGATGTATGGTTTGGGGGTGGCTCAGATGGATTTATGGCAGCAGTAACTGAAGGGCTATTAGAAAAGTACATATCAAAAGAAGCTAAAACTATTCAGGACAAATATAAAGATAGTGAAGGATATTGGACTGGTATGACTTTAGTTACTGCAGGACTTGTTGTAAATAAAGATGTTTGCATCGAAAAGAATTTAAAAATTCCTCAAACATGGTCAGAATTAACAGATCCTATATATAAGGATGAAATTTTAATGCCAAATCCAAATATTTCAGGCACAAGTTATTGTATAATTTCGACGTTGCTTCAAACCTTGGGTGATGAAAAAGGATGGAAATACTTTGAAGATTTAAACAAGAACATTTCATATTATCCTCAAAGAGGCGGAGAACCACCTCAAAAAGCAATAGCTGGAGAAGTTGCAATAGGCATATCTCCACTTGATGGTGAACAAATAGCCAAAGGTGAAAAATATAATGTAGCCAATATTTTTCCTACTGATGGAATTCCTTGGACACCAGCACCAGTTGCAATATTTAAAGATTCAAAAAATATAGAAGCTGCTAAAAAATTTGTAGATTGGTCATTATCAAAACATGGACAGGAAATAATAGTTACGCAGTGTCCAAGATTTCCAACGAGACCAGATGTTAAAACACCAGAAGTAATGAAAAATGTTAAAAAAGATGATTTACTTGAAATAGATTTAGTAAAAGCGGGAAAAGACAGAGAAGAAATATTGAAAACTTGGAAAGAAAAAATTAAAAAATAGAAGTTTAGTGAGAGAGTGATAATATGGTCAACAATATTTCTAAAAACAAAAGGGCATCTTTTAAAGATGCCCTTATTTCAAAATTAAATGAAAATTTTATATTTATTTTAGTAGCAATAGTCATAATTATTTTTGTTCTATGGCCAATCATTTCAGTAGTAGTAAATAGTTTTTATGTTAATGGTACTTTTACTTTTGATGTGTATAAAGAGTTGATTAATGAAAATAGCGGGTTACTTTATAATAGTATATTTGTAGCGATTATTTCAACAGTCTTTGTCATTATAATATCAATGTTAATATCATTTTTTTTAACTCAAACAAAATTCAAAGGTAAAAAAATAATATACTCTGTTCTACTTTTAAATATGATATCACCACCATTTGTTGATTCACTTGCTTTTATAATTTTATTTGGAAGGCGAGGGTTAATTACATATAGGTTGCTTCATCTAAGCCTTAATCCTTATGGATGGAAAGGCATAGTATTAATGCAAACTCTTGGACATATTCCTATTGCAACTCTATTAATAGTAACTGCGTTTAAAGCGGTAGATAAAAACATCATACATTCATCTCAAGATCTAGGTTCAGACCCTTTAAGCACTTTGTTTGGGGTAATAATTCCTACAGCTAAATCTGGAATGATAATTGCAGCTTTAATAGCTTTTGTGTCCAGTTTATCAGATTTTAGTATCCCTATAATAATTGGTGGAGGCTATAATGTATTGGCAACAGAAGCATACATAAATGTAGTTGGTACTGGTAATTTGCCACTTGCAAGTGCAATGAGTGTATTTCTTTTAATTCCTTCTTTATTATTTTATATCATTTATAGATTACTTATGAAGGATAATAAAATGTTTTCTTACCATTCCTTCAAAAGTAGTAAATTAGATAATTATGATTTAGAACTTCCTAAATGGTTTACAAATATCATAGTATTTATTACTATTTTATTTGTAACAATAGTAATTTTAAAGTATTTAACCATTTTTATGGGAAGCATTACTACCTTTAAAGCAAGAAAAATTAGTTTTACTCTTGAATATTTTAAGTATATTGATGCAGCAAAATTAAACAGTTTTAAGAGAAGGCAATATACTGCACTGTATAAATGGGTTTCCAAGTGTTCACGTCCAATGGAATTATAGGTATTTAAAACCATTTTACGATTTTTATCCAAATAAATTAATATATTTAAAAATTTCTGTTGCCAGGTACGAGATGTTGTATTTTCTGCCATGGCCCTAGCGACTTCAGTTCTGAAAATCCATTCTAAGAGTGCGTAGACATCTTGAAAGTGATAGTAAAATGTACGGCGATTAACTCCACAGTCCCTAACAATATCATTAATTGTAATTTTTGCTAAAGGAGTGGTATTCATTAGCTTTTTCAATGGTTGTGCTAAAGATTATTTTGTAGTTTGTGACATACATTAGATCTCTTTTCATTTGAGTTATATATATTATATTTAATACGAATTTTTGTTTAAGGAAAGCTATAAAATTTTAAAGGTTAATAAATATGAAAAGGAGAAATTGCATAAAAGGCAACGATCTTATTTTTTTCTACAAATTTTAAAGGAAAATTGCAGAATAATATTGAATTATATAAGTAGAATGTTTAGCAAAACATGCGTTTATAGGAATTATTTAAAGGAATAAAATATATGAAAAAAATAGCTGACTTAGATAGTAAATATTTTTTATCTTTATGTCGTTTTTTTATGGAATTCAATCTGTGTTATCTATATGATTATTTGTTAAAATAAAGCTTAAGAAAATACCAAAACGCTATTCTCAATTTATTATTTTGTATTTGTAATGTCAATTATATTAACAACTTATTTATTTTTACTTTCTAATATTGTATATAAGGAAAATAATTTACTGAACTATGTAATAACATCAGTGTTTGCTATTTTATGGGGGTAATACTAATGAAAACAAAAATAACAGAATTTTTAGAGCCATTATATAAAATAAAAACGAAAACAGATGATAATGATGAAGTTACTAACTATGATAAAGTAATGGATATATTTGAATCTTTTGTTAATATGAATAATATGAGCAAAGATGAATTTTTAGAAAAAGTTTTTGTTAGTGCCTTTAAATTAATACCCGAAGCGGAAAAGGGATCTCTTTATGAGCTTTCAGGAGATAAATACATACCTATATTTACAAATGGATATGATTTTGAAACTCTTAAAAAATTAGTTTTTAATAGAAGTGATGCGTTTATAGACTATGAATGCTCAGATGTTTGTAATATTGATGCATATCAAATATATATTAAGAAACGAGATGATACAAAATTCACCAAAGAAATAATAGAAACCTTTAAAGAACTTGGAACTTATTCTAATTTTATTTCATTATATGCACCGGTTCAAGTTGAGGGTGTGAATGTAGGTTTAATTAGTCTTGACTGTTTTAATGGAACTGACTTTTCCAAAAATTCTAAAAAAATATTGAAATTTTATGCACAAATTATATCTAATTTTTATTCCCAGAAGGTTTTTCATGATAGAGAGACTAAGATGCATGATGAGATTGTAACTGCATTAGTATCTGCTATTGAAGTTAAAGATAAGTATACAGAAGGCCATGCGCAGAGAGTAAGAGAATATAGTTGTGCCATCGCTAAGGAACTTGGATTAGCAAAATCACAAATAATGGATATTAGTACTGCTGCTTTATTGCATGACATTGGTAAAATTGGGGTTCCAACAGAAATATTAAATAAACCAGGTAAACTGACTGAAGATGAGTATAATATTGTTAAACTACATCCTATACATACTAAGACTATTTTAGATAAGATAAGTAACTTTTCTAACATTTCAAACATTGCATATAGTCATCACGAAAATTATGATGGTACGGGATATCCTCAAGGGTTAAAAGGTGATGAAATACCATCTGAGTCACAGATAATACAAGTAGCTGATGCATATGATGCAATGACTTCGGATAGAGCTTACCGAAAAGCACTTTCTATAAATGAAGCACTTGAAATTATAGAAAAGGAAAGTGGTAAACAATTTAATGCAGAAATAGCAAAAGTAGCAATACAATTATTTTCTACATAAATGATATGATATAATTGTATCTTATAATAGAAGGCATTTTAAAAACAATTGTAATTTATTTAATAAACCTTTTACAAATGACAGAAGATTTTAAAATGTAGATGAAAGTATGTTTATAAATTTAGCCATGTGTATCGGAATGCGGGAATTAGAATTATTCATATATATATGGAGTATTATGAAGATAATCTAGCTAGGTTACCTATAGACCAAAATTGTACACTTATTTATATGATACAATATTCCTTGTCGTCACAAAGTAGTGACACAGTGTGTTAAATGTTAATTACTGTTTAATAAGTTTTTATTTAAAAATAAATTAAAAAAGTTGTTGACAAAACAAGTAATACCTAGTAATATAGTAGAAGTCGTCGGTTGGCGATTAATGCAAAATAGATAGTTGGTCTTTGAAAATTAAACAGAGAAATAGGTAAAATAACGAAATAATATTTCGTTAGACCAGTTAATTACTTTAGATAAAGAATTAATTTTAGTCGTAAGACTAAAAAGTATGT
>NZ_JBOITM010000062.1:0-6311 GCF_050717535.1 Clostridium sp. | reverse complement strand
GCTCATTACATACTTTTTAGTCTTACGACTAAAATTTTACTTGTTTATCTAAAGTAATTAACTGGTCTAACGAAATATTATTTCGTTATTTTACCTATTTCTCTGTTTAATTTTCAAAGACCAACTTGTTTTGTCATTATGTGACGACTTCTACTATTCTACTAGCTATTTCTTATTTTGTCAACAAATTTTCTATACTTTTTTAAAATTATTTTTAATTGGAGTTCTATTAAAACTAATTCGCCTATAACTTACTACACAAATCATAGTTTATAATAAAAAGTTTGTATTAAATCTATACATATATAAAGGAAATAAATGATAATTATTCATTTGTCTCCTTTATTTCCTTTAATACTGTTTTATATTTGTTTAATTAATCCCGCCATAATTTCTTTTACTAAAAGTGATGGTATTCCTTCACCTATAGCCTTACGTATAAATGTTTCTCCTGCCCAATCCGGTATGCCCCAATCAAGCGGCAGTGAAGTTATTATCATCAATTCATAAATAGAAAATACTCTTGGATCAGAATATCTTCTTCCTTCTTCTGTACAGTCATCGGAAATTAAATATCCCGGATGAACACATGTTAATGACGAAATTACACCATTATTTTGGGTAATAGACCTTGAAGGCTTATTCCAACTATGCCTTCTGTAATGATTATAATGGCCTTTAATTCTTACACCGCCTGCCTTTTGTGGGTAATATATTTCATTATCAAATGCGGTAGAACCGCTGGGTGTATGAACCATCCATTCAACCATTTTCCAAGAATGTGTAGGTGGAAAATGCCATTTAGAAACCTTTGCGCCTTCCTCCTTTTTAATCAAATAATCAGGAAACTTTGTAAGTGTTAACTCTTCACCTTCTCGCAAGATTGGATCTAAAGATGGTACGTTTTTTAAAGCTTCTTTTAATGTAACAATATTCTTTTTCTCTGGAAATTCCCAATGTATTCCTGTATCTTTCCTTGATAACAAGAAAATATTGCGCTTTCGCATTTGTGGAACTCCGTAATCCATGGCTTTCACAAGGGTTTCTTCGTTAAAATTATATTCTCCGCTTAGTTCTGCTTTAATGTACTCAGGTATAAGTAATATTTTTTCTTCAACTTTTATCTTTGTTTTTAACTGTCTCGGAACATTCTCAATTAATACAAATCTAGGTTTAACTTGTTTAATTACATCAATTGCATAATATACCAACTGATTTCTTTCATCAAACTCTTCCATTTTTCCTGCAATACTCATTCCTTGACATGGCGGAGTTGCAATAATAAAATCTACATTTTTCTCTTTAGCTTCATTTATAATTTTAGCTCTTATATTTTCATCAGTAATATCTCCAACTATCATATTAGTTTTATGATATATATGTTGATAAAATTTTGCTCTTTTCTCGTCAATTTCATTGGCAATAAGTATATCTACACCTATATTTTCTAAATATGCTTCTGCTATTCCAACATTTGCGAATAATGATAATCCTTTTAACATTTCAATCTCCTTGTCTAAATCAATTGTTTAAATAGTTTTTTTATGAATAGAGGTGGTATTCCTTCTCCTATAACTGACCTTATAAAGTTTTCTGAAACAGTCCTGGGAATATTCCAGTTTTCAGGCAAGCTCATCACTAGCATTATCTCATATAATGTTAACACTCTTGGATCTGAATATATCTCATCCCCATTCTTGTCCACTCCCATTGATCTTCCAGGATGAACATTGTTTTGCGAACTTATAGTTCTATTATAAGTTGTTATCGTATATGCTGGTACATCCCACCTTTGACGTTTATATGTGTTTTTATATCCACGCACCGGTTCACCATTTTTTTTAAGTGGCCTATATTGCTCTTTAATGTTGTTAAAAGCTGTTTGTCCTGTAGGTGTATGCATAATTGAAATCACTTGCCTATAAACATGAGAAGGCGGTGTATGCCATGATGAATAAGACAATGCTATTTCTTTATTCTTTTCATAACCCGGAAATATCTTAAGATGCTCATCATAATCAATATCATTTATTAATGGATCTAACTGTGGCAAGTGACCAATTGCATCTTCTAATGTTTTTACTTTCAACTCCTCTTGCGGAATCTTCCATATATTTTCTTGGTCTTTCCTTGTTAATAAGAAAATTACTCGCTCCCTTGTTTGTGGAACACCATAATTGCATGTATTAATTACTTTGAACTCGAACAAGTATTCCTCACTCAATTCTTTTTTTAAATACTCGGGTATCAATGTCATCGTACCATTGTAATTGATTTTTGTTAAAAGTTGCATTGGTACATTTTCTAGCATTACATACTTAGGCTTAATTTCGGCTATGACTCTAACCGCATATGTAACTAATTCGTTTCTCACATCATTTTCTTCTAGTTTACCTGCTGTACTCATCCCCTGACATGGTGGTGTTGCAATTATTACATCAACCCCGTATGTCTTAGCCTTATTAATAATATTGGTTATTGTACATTCATCGGTTATATCGCCACAAATCATTTCAGTATTGGGATATATATATGAGTACACATCTGATCGTTTTTTATCAATTTCATTTGCCAAAACTACCTGAATTCCAATATCATCTAAATATGCTTCAGCTACCCCTATATTAGCAAATAAAGATAATGCTTTCATATTGTTTCCCCCATTCTTAACAAGATAAACAAATTCTTAAAATTACTTTTAATAAAACTTGTTATATGTTCTTGCGCCTTATTTTAGCATATTGGGAAACCCTAGTAAAGTATTATCTAGACCTTAATCTATTTCAAATTAACAGGTATAATTAGCACAATTGTTACTAACTCCATATATCCCCTTCTTTACTTTTTGAGCGATTAATTCTCGAAAAATCAACATTTGAAAAAACATAAGTTGATAATAGTAAAAATATGAGTCCAAAAATGATTACAATGGCCATACTGATAGGAGGTGTAATTACAAAACCTCCTATTTTAAAAGCAAGCTGCTGCTCTACCAATTGACTTGTTGTTAAAGATGTCTTTTCCAGTATGATGGTTCTAAAAAATGCTGTTGTATATGTCATGGGATTGAAATAAGCAACATATTGTAATACTTTTGGTAACAATGAAAGCGGTATATAAGCACCACAAAGAAATGTAAGCGGCATTGTAATCGCCGTTATTACAACTTGGAATGTTTGTGAATTCTTAACCAAAGTCGCTAAAAATAGTCCGAGTCCCGAGAATACAAGCCCAACCACGATCATTACACCAATTACCGCAAATGGTGTTATCCACGATGTGAATTGAAGTCCTATAAAATAACCAATGATTAGAATAATAATGCCCTGAAGCGTAGCTATTGTTGCTGCTGATAATAGCTGACCGGCAGCAATCTGGATTCGTTTAACTGGGCTTACTAATACTTCCTTCATAAATCCCGAAACAATATCTTCGATGGTACTAGTGGCAACGGTAAGTGATGTTTGAAAGACTGTTGTTATCACAATACCGGCCAGCATGTAGTTTACTGGATTTTCAATATTGTCATTTTTAAATATGGAACTGAACACATATAAAAAGAAAAATGGCATGATAATCGTGAAAATAAGCTGGACACGATTGCGAGCAAAAATTTTAATATTTCTAAACCATAGTGCTATTATAATATCCATAAATTTCTCACTTCCTTATATCTTTTCCGGTAATTTCTAAAAATACATCATTCAATGTGCCTTTTTTAATTTCCAAATCTGTTATGGCCTCTTTTTGCTCACTTATTATGTCCATCAATTTGGGTAAACTATTAACTTCAATTGAATAATATCCGGTTTTTTTCTTATAAATAAATCCAGCAGCATCTAGCAGTTCCTCCAGCCCTTGTTCGTCAATGGTTGTAATATTTGCTCTATCCTTTGTATATTGCTGTTTCAAATGATAAGGAGTATCTATTGCAACGATTTTACCGGCATCCATAATAGCAACTTTGCTGCAAATCTCTGCCTCTTCCATGTAATGCGTTGTTAGAAAAATGGTGATATTCTTCTCCTTTTGAAGCTTTACAATATAATCCCACATATGAGCCCTTGTTTGAGGGTCAAGACCTGTGGTTGGCTCATCTAAAAACAATACTTTTGGATAGTGAAGCAGCGCTCTGGCTATTTCCACACGCCGTTTCATACCACCAGATAGACTGCTTACCATTGCTTTTTTCCAATCCAATAAATCCACTAAATTTAAAACAAATTCGATACGCTCACTTACTTCACTTTTGGGGATAGCATAAAAGTGACAATGCATAATTAAATTCTCAAGAACGGTCATTTTATTATCCAATGTAGGTTCCTGAAAAACAACCCCAATGACACTTCTAACCTCATCCTTTTCATGTGAAACGTCTTTCCCATCAATGGTAAGCGTTCCTGATGTCTTATCAAATATGGTACACAATGTATTAATGGTTGTACTTTTACCCGCTCCATTTGGTCCTAAAAATGCAAAAATGCTTCCTTCTTCTACCTCAAAGGAGACATTGTCCACTGCTGTAAATTTATCATATTTCTTTACAAAATCCTTAACTTCTATTATATTTCTCATAGTATCGCTCCTATCAACTGCTCTCTAGCTTTTCGCAATCACGTTTGCTACTGTTTATTATTTTAACCTCTTAAGCATATAATAATATAAATTTATTTTTCAGTCAATAGTAATTGTTGTTATATAATAAATATTATTGCTCTCTTCTAAATAGTAATAATGCCATAAATAAATTTGCTATTGAATATTTAGGCTCACTTATAGCAATTATATTTCTTTTATTAATAGTGGGGATTGATATATCCTTTAAATCTGGGTTAAAGAATACCAATTCTTTATTAATATTAAGCAATTTATTTGCTGTTTTTATAATATTTGTTTCCAGTTTTATATTGTTATAATTTTCATATTCTTTCATGATTTCATCAATTAATTCTTCTATGCTATATAACTTCCCTCGTTCTATCCCCATACATTCTGAACATATTTCCAACATAGCAATAAAAACATTATGCTTATTTAATTCACAATCTGCATATTTTCTTATATTCCTTAGGAGTCTAAATTTAATAGCTTTTATAATACCGGGATTAACACTTTTGCTATTAGCACCATAAAATTCATACATTTTTCCTATTTCCTTTTCTGTTATATGATCAATATATATGTTTCCACTTTTATTACAGATTTCAGAATTTTGGATATAGTACCTTTTTCCTTTAGTCTTTGAAAAAGCCCTAAGAGTATCAAAATAACCAAAATTCATACTGCTTTTAACTGTTTCTGGTTCAAATTGAAGCGTCCTGCCTAAATATTGAGAATTCTTGATATAAATAATTTCATTATTACTGGTATCAACTTTTTTTGTTCTTCCTACTCCTGATACATCTACCACGATGATATTTTTGATTTTTGAGGATATTAGTGAAACTGGAATATTATTATATATACCTCCATCTATGTAACGTTTATTATCGATCATCTGAGGTTTAAATGTAGGAAAACATGAGCTAGCGAGTAAATAATCTATAAGTTTACCTTCTGGAATATCTTTTATAAAAATATTTACTGGACTAAAATCTGTTAAAGAAAAAGTAACAATACCAAAATTAATCTTTGATGCTCTTATCTTTTTTTCATCAATTACCTTATATAATAGCTCTTTTAAGGGGGTTACATCCATGCCGCCTGATAATATCGAATTTTTTATAATGCTAATAATTGATGCTACACTTAAGTTTTTTTCTTCCGAAAAATTCTCTTCTTGTCCCATATCAATTACTTTACGCATGGTCATATCGGTCCACATACTTAGTGCTACATCAAAATCACCTTGTACCATGATGGCTCCATTTAGAGCTCCTACAGATGTTCCCACAACTACTTTCACATCAATTTCTAATTCATTTAAAGCTTTCCAAACTCCTATCTCATATGCACCTTTAGCTCCGCCACCACCAAAAACTAATCCATATTTTTCATCAGTAATCATAAATTTCTCCTCATAACTGTATTAGTAGTAAAATTTTTTCATGTTCTAAAATGAGCTACCTTTTATAGGTGTATTTATAGAATTCTATATTAGCTTTCAATTACCTTTATATAATATGTATTAATCACCAGTTTAAAGGAAATGTTATCTAAATATAGAATATATAGTTATGACATGTATTACTCATACTTCGCAGGACAGAATCGCCTTAAACCCCTTATGTATAAGTGCTTGTGTAGCTTAAAATAGTATTAACATTTGCTTTTAAGCTACTTTTTTAACACTAAATTTCTCAGCAAAATGT
>NZ_JBOITM010000061.1:0-6745 GCF_050717535.1 Clostridium sp. | reverse complement strand
TAAACTTGCATTTCTTCCTAAAGATAAAGAATTTAGTTTATCTGCTTTAATATAAAAATGAGCAGATAGTGTATAAACTACCTGCTCATTCTTAATATTAGGAAACACCCAAAGCTCAGTAAGAACCCATTTTCATGTGGTGCTACCTTTTTGTATATTAGTCCATTTATTTTTCGAATACATTAATATACATTTGTTTAAGCTCACTGATTAATGGGTATCTTGGACTAGTTCCTGTACCAATTTCAATAGCTGGTTTTCCTGAAGAATAAGCTGCTTTAACCATACCTGGTCCACCTGTTGCAAGTATTATATCCGACTCTCTCATAACAACTTGGGAAAGCTCTACTGATGGCTCGTCTATCCAAGCTATTATTCCTTTTGGTGCACCTGCTTTAACTGCTGCAATAGTAGATAATATTGTTATTTTTTAAACAATGGTGTTTTGAATTTTAGTTATCAGATAAGCCGTTAGATTTTAAATATAAAAAAACAAGGTATCGTATAATTACCATATCTTGTTTGCATAAGCTTATTTTTTTATTATTTATCAAATATATTTTCTACAAATTCATTTCATTGAGTAATGACTTAAGTTTTATAAGTTCTTTTTTAGAGAGAGTAACTCCTTTTCCCATTTTCTCATGTTCTGGAGACCAATCCCTAATATCATACTTAGCTTCCTTATCATTCCAACTTATAAGATTTAATTCTTTTCGCCATGATTTACCAACTTCTGAAAGTGCTCCTAAATTTTTTTCGATTTCATATTTAATATCTGCCACGTTATACCTCCATTAATAATATTAGTCATATTTTAATTATTATATCAATATAGAGCTAATATTATATTATATTAACAGAAAAAGCTATAATTCAAATATTTATTAGAAAAAAATCCCCTTATATTTGTAAATCGTTTTACACGCACTATGCTTTTGTGATATGATTAAATATGGGTTTAATTAAACATCTATTCAAATTCTATATTTATTTAATAAGATATTTTAAAAAAAACATTTTTAATGTTGTTTCTAGATTTTAAAATATGAAATTTATAGAAAGCTATTATCTTAGTGAATATTTTGCCACACTTAAAATATTTTAAACAATATTATTAGTTGATTTTATTATGGCAGTAATATAACTATAAAAATATACTTATTAAAGAATATTATAAGTCCCAAAATGGATTTCAATGTGATTGAGTAACAATTAAATATATTAAGAATATCAATTAATGGAGATGTTTTAATTTATATTCACAGGTATAACTATATTATATGAGGAGTGATATTATGCACATAAGATTAGGCTACGTGGCTACGGCTTTAAAGGCAGTAAAAATAACTTCTGCCAGCACAGTAACTTATTCTACATATACTAAACAATCGACGGATAGAGATAAGCTTGAAAAACTACAAAAGGTAGCGGTATCTAACGTCAATGATTTGTATAAAATCCTAGAGTACACTGTAAAGAACGATGTTCACTTTTATAGAATAACTTCTGCTTTAATACCCTTAGCGGTTCATCCTGAAGTTACAGATTGGGAGTTCAGGAGAATCTTAAAGATGGATTTTGATTGGCTTGGAAATTATATAAACCATAATAATTTAAGAATTGATATGCATCCTGATGAATCCAATGTTATAAACAGTTCTAAGGAAGAAGTAATAAAAGCTACTGAAAAGAGTCTTTGGTTCCACGCAAATCTTTTTTCAGATATTAATTACCCACTTGGAAAAATGATATTGCATATTGGTGGTAAAGAAGGCGGTAAAGCTGCTGCTACAGAAAGATTCTTCAAGAATTTTAATAACTTACCAAAAGAAATAACAAAGTTATTAATATTTGAAAATGATGACAAAAGCTTTACTACAAAAGAAGTATTAAATATATGCAAAGAAATAAAAGTACCTATGGTACTAGATGTACATCATCATAACTGCAATAATGGTGGCGATGAACTAGAACCTATGTTAGTAGATATATTTTCTACTTGGGTTAACGAACTTCTACCAGTAAAAGTGCATTTTTCCAGCCCTAAAACTGGAGAAAAAGATAAGAAGCATGCAGATTACATTGATGCAGCAGCATTTATTGAGTTTGTTGAAAAATGTATACCTCTAGAAATAGATGTAGATATAATGATAGAGGCAAAGCAAGCTGATTTGGCACTATTTAAACTTTTAGAAGAGGTTAAAAGTCTTAAGCCTGAATGGACTTGGACGGATAATAGTACTTTAGAATTCAATTAAAATTCATAAGCATAAAGAAAAGACTTTAAGAATATTTTTATTCTTAAAGTCTTTTCTTTATGCTAACAAAGAGTTATTAGCGCCTGTTCTATTTTTTTTAGCTCTTCCCCTGTAAATTCTAAATTATCAAGGGTTGCAACATTATCTTCAATTTGACTTACTTTACTAGCACCTATAAGAGCAGATGTAACTTTTCCTCCTCTTAATATCCAAGCTAAAGACATTTGAGCTAAACTTTGTCCTCTTTTTTTTGCAATTTCATTAAGTATAAATATTTTCTTGAGTTTTTCCTCCGTAATATCCGTTGAGTTAAGAAATTTAGAGAAACCTGCTGCCCTAGAATCTGACGGTATGCCCTTTAAATATTTATTTGTAAGTAATCCCTGTGCTAATGGACGAAATGCAATAGTTCCTATTCCGGCCTCATCAAGTACTCCTTGAAGTTTTTCCTCAATCCACCTATTAAGCAAGGAATAAGATACTTGACTTATTACAAATGGAGTCCCTAGTCTTTTTAATATACCTATAGCCTTTTGCATATCTTCCGCCTTATAATTAGATAGCCCAATATATAGTGCCTTTCCCTGTCTAACCATCAAGTCTAACGCATTCATTGTTTCCTCTAAGGGTGTGTTCTGATCTGGTCTATGGTGGTAAAATATATCTACATAATCAAGCCCCATACGCTGCAGACTTTGATCTAAACTAGCAGTTAAATATTTTTTAGAGCCCATGTCACCATAAGGGCCTGGCCACATATAATAGCCCGCTTTTGTAGAAATTATAATCTCATCCCTATAAGGTGCAAGGTCCATTTTTAGTATTCTTCCAAAATTCTTTTCAGCTGACCCTTCTGGTGGACCATAATTATTAGCTAGATCAAAATGCGTTATACCTAAATCAAATGCCTTTTGAATTAAAAGTCGGCTGTTTTCAAAAGAGTCTTTGAATCCGAAATTATGCCAAAGTCCCAGTGAAATGGCAGGTAATTTAAGTCCACTATTTCCACATCTATTATAAATCATTTTATCATATCTACTATTAGAAGCCGTATATCCCATAACTTTTGTCTCCTCTTTTTTGAATTTTATTATAAATGTAACTTATCATATTATACCTCTTTTGGTCACAAATTCTATACTGATTTTTAACCTTTTATTAAAACCCAACAATACTTTTAAATATGTAATAGAAAAGAGGCATGAAAATAGCTGGAAGCATGTTACAAACTTTTAGTCTTTTAATTTCTAACATATTTGCACCTATTTCTACAATTAGTAATCCACCAATAGCAGACATTTCATTTACCACGGAAGTAATAAAATATAATTTGTTTAATAACATTTACATCTTGTTATTTTAGTGATATAATAATTGAAATATTTAAAAATTAATAAAATATAAATTCATAGAACAGGAAGAGTAGTTAAAGCAATGCAATTTAAGAGAGCTGGGGATAGTGCAATCTCAGTATTGATAACTTTAGTGAATGGACCTGCTAGAAGTAACCCGAAATCAAATTTTGAGAGTAGTAGTTATCGGATTCCCACTGTTAAAAGGGATAGAGCATTTTAGTGCTTGAATATTAAATATGCACGTTTTTTTGTAGCATAATTTAGGTGGTACAGCGAATATCCTTCGCCCTAATATAGGGCAAAGGTTTTTTTTATGTTCATTTTTAAATCATAACCAAAATAGCAATTAAAATTCAATAATATAAAGGGGGTGGAGTTGATGTGCTGAAAGATACTTGCTTATAAAACAATAAAACAACAAAAAAATCTAAATTATTTTGAAAAGGAGCTAATTTTTATGAAAACAAATAAAATAATAATAACATCTCTTTTCCTTGCAATAGGTCTTATTTTACATCAAATTACCCCGGGTATATTATTGGGAATAAAACCAGATTTCTTATTAGTATTTATGATTTTGTCCATAATTCTAACAAAAGATTTTAAACTTGCCTTTATTACAGGAATAGTCGCTGGTGTTTTATGTGCACTATCAACTTCCTTTCCTGGTGGTCAATTGCCTAATATTATAGATAAGACAGCAACCTCAATAATTGTATATGTTATATATAAAAATTCCAATTACAATTCTCCATTTAAACTAACATGTATTTATTTTCTAGGAACTATAATAAGTGGAAGTGTTTTTCTAGGATCGGCACTTATTCTATTTGGGTTACCAGCACCTTTTTTAATACTATTTGTATCAATTGTTCTTCCCACTTCAGTACTTAATTCATTTATGGGGTATTTCCTTCATAAACTTATCATGACTAACCCAGCAATTAAAAGTTATTTGTAAAATGTTAAAGCCCTCACACTTACATGAGGGCTTTAACATTTTTTTATAATAATAAAAATCTAAGGATTTTATTTTTGTTTGGGATAATATTTTTTAAAAGCATCTTCATAATCTTCCGGTTTGTGAAATTCTTGAACTTCACTTATATAAGTTTTTTTTCCTTCCTTTTGCTTTATTCTTCTTACTTCTCGATTATTTTCATTATCCAAAATAAAACCTCCAGTTGCTTCTTTTATTTAAAAACACTTATAATACTACTTAATTCTTTTATAGTGTTTCCAACTATAAAAAAAACATGCAACCAAATACAAAATTAAAATTCTATTTATAATAAAATTCCTTTAACTTGCTATATCTTTCTCTGTTTAATCCCATATCAGAATATCCAATCCTTGAAGATGATCTAATCTGAATAAGCTTTTTACTCTCATCAAAGTAAAATTCTACATCGTCATGAAATTTTATTATTCCAGTTGTAAAGACCACATACATATAATTCGACTCATTTTCGATGATTTTTACATTACCATAATTTTCAATTAATTTAACCATCTGTTCTTTTGAATCCTCTAAAGTGCCTTTAAATTCTAGTGCCTCAATTTTCTTATCATTTTCTTATGTTTGTGAAGACATTGTGGATAAGTTAATTTTAGCCTACTAAGTATTGGTTTATATAATCTAGTCATAGACTTAGACACTGAGTATATTTTAAACAAAGTTGATTATTTAATTTTAAATCATAATATTGCATAAACACCGCCACCACCAAACTTTAAATTTAATAATTAAATCAATATCGTATTCGATTAATCTTATAAAATTATTATATATAATAGTATAAATAAGTCAACTATCCTTATTAAATTCAATTAATAGCGTTTAACCTCTAGCCTTTTTATTTTGCATATATTACCTACATAGTTATACTTTGGCATAGATTATTTTGTCGTTTTATGTTATAATATAGTCGTTACATAGCCGAATCTCCTAAATGGAGAACGGGGGATCTCTTATGGGGTGAATCTCTTATTTAGAGTAGGGTGCCTTTAACCCGAATCCGTCAACTAACCTCGCAGGCTTATAAAGGAGGACTTGTTATTATTAAATTAAATTTAAAAACTACTCTATTAACGTTAACATTAGCATTAGTAAGTAGCGGCTCTGTATATGCTGCCACATACCAAGTTAAATCTGGTGATACGTTAAGTGAAATAAGCAAAGCTTATAACACAACTACTGATTATTTAATGAAAAACAATACATTATCAAACTATACCATATATTCTGGACAATTACTTGAAGTTCCAACTAATACTTATAAAGTAGTTAGTGGAGACTCCCTATATTCCATAACTGAAAAATATAGTATATCTATGGATGCGTTAAGAACTGCAAATGATAAATGGAACGATACTATTTATCCTGGAGAAGTTTTAAAAATTCCAGTTTCTTCAACAAGTGTACAACCTATACAAAAGCAACAAACTTCTGGAGTTATCTCGTATTCTAAGAGTGATGTAGACTTATTATCTAGACTAATAACTGCTGAGGCTGGTGGTGAGAGCTACAATGGAATGCTTGCTGTAGGAGCTGTTGTAGTGAACAGGGTTCAAAGTTCACTGTTCACTACTAATATTAGTGGAGTAATTAACGAGCAAAGCAATGGTTACTATCAATTTTCACCAGTATTAGATCATAGAATTAATGAAGTTGCTAGTCCATCTGCAACTAAAGCAGCATATGAATCTTTAAAAGGAACAGATCCAACCAATGGTGCTTTGTATTTTTTTGAAAATTCAATAACAAACAAATGGTTAACTTCAAAGAAAGTAGCTGTTATTATAGGCAACCATACATTTGCTTATTAATGCGTGTATTGTTATAATTTTTTTATATATAAGCATAGTCAAAAATAAGGAAAGAAATTACAAACACTATATAGTGTTTGTAATTTCTTTCCTTATTTTAAAATATTGGTCTCTCAAAATTAAACAGAGAATAGGTTACGAGTAATTACAGTAGACATTTTGAAAAATAAATTTATATTTTTCTTGTTGCATTGACCGAAGTCTTTGCATCTACTCCCTAGAAAGGAGGTGATCCAGCCGCAGGTTCTCCTACGGCTACCTTGTTACGACTTCACCCCAATCATCAATCCCACCTTCGGC
>NZ_JBOITM010000060.1:0-7606 GCF_050717535.1 Clostridium sp. | reverse complement strand
CGCGATGGACACCCTTGTCTTAAGCTATGCACTTGGCACTATTAACCCGTGCTAGGGACTTTCACCCATTAGATTGCGCCCATGCCGGGCGCACAATACAAAAGTGGATTCCGAGGAATCCACTTTTAGTGTATGCTTTAAATATTACAGTCTTATATATGAATCTGTTAAATAATTATACTGATTTCTATTTGTTTTAGGACAATTAGAAGATACTTCATTACTATTTTGTTGATTAAATTCAATTAAAAACTTGCTAATTTTACGTAAGGCTACCCTTTTATATGCTATAGTATTTTTTTTGTATTTTTTTACATTTTGAAGATACAATTCATATCTTCTAAGATTCTCATTGTTTAATATAAAACATTCATTTTTATTATTTGAAAAATACCAATCAATATATTGTTTTACATCTTTAAGATATACATCAACAGTACATTTTCTTCGGTATTTCTCCTTCAAAGAACATTCAAAGTAATTAATAATCACATACCAATCTGATTTGCTTTGAAAAGTATCTTGCTCAATTATATTTTGCATATTCATAACATTACATCCACTAAACATTTAAAATACTTCACCCCACTCATTATATTTCTTCGATTTTAGCCATAGTTCTTAAATGTCTAGCAACACTACATTTATAATTAACTAACTACAGTTTTCATTCTTTTACATTTATCCTAACATATATGTATATATAATAACATATATATCATAACATATATATACTCATGCATATATATGTTACAATATATATATATTAAATTATTTAATTATACGTTGAGAAGTTAAAAAGCATAAAAATGGCAGCGAAAAACAAACATATTACTTTGTTCCACTCTCCAGAGTAACGTTTACTTCAAGTATACCTTAACAATAAAGACAACAAGTTGTGAGATATTAAAATAACCATTTTAAGGAGAATTAATTATGAAAAAAGTACTAATTTCCATAGAAGAAATAACATTAAGAATCAAAGAGTTGATTAAAGATAATGAAGGACCCTTTAGTATAGTCGCTTGTGACATTGATAATTTAAATAATATTAATACGATTCATGGAAATACTATAGGTGATGAAGTAATTAGTAAAGTTATCTCTATATTTAACAATAATTTGTCTGAAACAGATGTAATAAGTAGAAGTGGTGATGAATTTACTTTATTGCTTGTAAAAAAAGGTGCAGAAAGAAGTTTTATGGATTTAGAAGAAATAAGAAGATATTTATCAGATAATACTTTTGATTTAAAAAATTCTACCAAAACAGAAAATATCAATATTACTCTAAGCTTTGGAGTTGCTAGCTATCCTAGAGATTCGAAAAATGTTATAGATCTTCTTAGAGTTGCAGATAGCGCCCTCTTTAGAGCAAAAAAACTCGGTAAAAATAGAATTTGTCTTTCAGAAGCAGAAAGTATGGTACTTAAATCAAGCTATTTTACTAAAACCCAATTAAATAGACTTTCAGAGCTTTCTAGATCAAATGATAGGACTGAAGCATCTCTTCTAAGAGAAGCTTTGGATGGTTTATTTAAAAAGTATAATGAATAAAAATATTTCTGATTTGTTGCATCTGTTTATCATGAACCTTTGTAGGGCTATTAAGTTCTGCAAGGGTTTCTTTTAACCAACAGCAATTGGAGTAACATTTAATCCAACCCATCGCATAGGGCTATTGGTAAGCATATGTATTATTGCAATAATTTCTTTTGCTTCTACAAAATCAAACATAAAAAACAAAAAATTGAACAGTTAATAATACTAGATTTATGTATCCACTCTGATACACACTATTGTTCAGTATTATTAATTAAACTATACTACAAGATAACACTTCTGATAGTACGAATTCATTTAGCAAGATGAATAAAGCTTTGCATTGAATCTTTGGATTGAATCTTTGGATTGAATCTTTGGATTGAATCTTTGGATTGAATCCACAAAGCTTTATTCTTCATAACAAATAATGGGAGTTCCATCTTCTATATTTTCAAAAATTTTTTTAGCTAAATAGATTGGAGCATTTATGCATCCATGGCTTCCTCTACTCTTATATATCTCTTCTCCAAAAGAATATCTCCAACTTGCATCATGTATTCCTATATTCCCGAAAAAAGGCATCCAATAAGTTACTGGGGCTTCATAACCAGGTCCAGTTAATGTTGCACCCTTTTGTTTATAATTAAGCATATAAGTTCCAATGACGGTAGAAGATCCTCTATTGGGATTACCTGTTACTACAGAACCTTGTGTTATAAGCTTTCCATTTTTATAAAACCATAAATGCTGTTTTGTTATATTAACTTCTACATAAGTATTGCCTATTTCATTTTCCGCCCTATATAAAGCCTTATTACTATATATAGGCTCTTTTTCAATTACATTACCCTGTTTTATATTTTCTATTAATGCTTTTGTTTCAGCCTCACGATTAATTTCCCATCCATAAAGTCCACCGCTAACTTGCACTATTTTCCCAATTGATGTCTTAAAATTTCTTGCTATACCAACAGTATCATATTTTTTACTCAATGCTTTAACATATTTCATAACTGCTATTTCGCTTTTAACATATTTCATAACTGCTATTTCGCTTATGACCGTTTCTAAATTTTTATCAACAGTAAGCCATTCACTTATAATATTTCCATCTAATATTTCCACTTCACTCCCAAATTTATAAATTATCTTTGCTTTCACATACTCATTTAATAAATTTCTAGTAACAATCGCTTTGTCAGAACTTAAAGTGTACCTTGGATTTTCATAACAGTGGTTTTCATTTAAATCTAATTTTCTCTCTCCTTTTAATATGCTCATTTTTATATCTTCATATAATTCATCTTTAATTATTTTATTTCCATATACTTCTTCAATAACCTTATAGAAACCATTTGCATACTTAAAGCTTACATTTTTAGGTTCTATAATATCTGTATTTAAACAGTTTAATCCATTTATTTTATTTCCTAAGTTATCCTTATTGTAGACAAATAAATCCGGAGCATAACATTTTTGATCCTTTAATAATGAAATTATCCATTTAAAGGAGTTTTGCCGTGGATAAACTTTATAAATACTATTTTTTTCATTGTACTCCATTCCTATATCTCGTCCTATTATTTCTTCTATTTCCCCATTTCTTTCTACTAATTGTAACTTATAATCCTCAACATGATTTCTAATTATATCCTCTATATCTTCATGTGCTTTTAATGACACATCTACCTCATTTATTACTGTATTAAAAAAGGAATGCTTAGAAAAATATAAGGAAACAAGTAAATATATTAGTAAAATTAAAGCTATGAAAATAATAACATTTCCTGTATGCTTACTTTTAAAAAGCTTTTTTATATCAACATTCTTCATACCTATTTATACCTTTCGTCTAAAATTTAAACATAATAACTAGTTTATAATATGTTTATATTTTTCATTTTAAAACTAAATATATAAATAGTAAGCATGAAATTTCAAAATTTCAGTAAATTTTTACCTCTATATTTTGTAACCCCTGTAAGTTCCATAGCATATTCCACCTTTTCCAAATCATAGATCGATAGTTTACACGCAAACCCAAGGTAAAGAAATTGTTTCATTTTTATTAGTATCTATAACCTTTTCTTTGTTAGTACAACCTACGAGTCCTAATATAATCATTATACATATTAAAAAAGATAAATTTCTCTTAAATTCATTCTTGTTCTCCTTTAATTTTTATAGGTGAATTTAATATTTCATCTTTCCTTTTTAAAATTTCATCACTTAGTATTTCTGCTTCAACATATTTAAGCCCTAACCTATCAATGACACTTCCAAATCGTTCTCCTTTAAAAGCATTATCTTTAAAAAATAGAATTGTTTTAAAAAGAATACTCATAATCTCTTCTTTTGTGAATATTTTATTAATAAGGGAACCATGACGAATTGATTTTCCCCATCTGCCACCAATATATATTTTATAGCCTTGCATACCTTCTTCCATTGCATCAAAATGACATTTATCAATGCAACATCCACAATTATTACAAATTTCTTTATCAATGATAAGTGTCCCATCAATAAATTTAACCGCTCCCATAGGACATGTACTTTCAACTAAACATTCTTTACACTTTACACATTTGTCAGCATTATACTTAGGTATCAACTGTCCTACAATTCCAAAATCATTTAAATCAGGCTTAACACAATTATTAGGACATCCACCTACTGCTATTTTAAACTTATGAGGAAGAATAACATTATGATATTTTTCAAAAAAATTCTTATGTATTTCTTTTGCCATAGCTTGTGTATCAAAAAGTCCGAATTTACAAACTGTTCCTTTACAAGAAACTACAGGCCTAACGTTTGGTCCTGTACCACCAGTTATCATTCCTTCTTTAGCTATGTACCCTCTTACTGCTTCAATATTCTCAAACTCAATTCCAGGTATTTCCAATGTAAGTCTTACTGTAAATGCAATTTTACCATTTCCATATTTTTCAGAAGCTTCACTAATATTTATAAGTTGCCTTGAACTCAGTACACCATTTTCAGTTATAATTCTAGCTGAAAAATGTACTCCATCATTATTTGCTAAAAAACCCATAGCTTTTACTCTTTTTATTTCTACATCACTAATTTTATTCACAATATTTCCCCCTAACATGATTTCACTTTAGTTTAACACTTGAAAAATGTATTGTAAAATATTACACATATTATATTAACAGGACATTGACTTTCCGTTATTTCAGAGAGGCTTGTTAAATCATCATCTGCGATGCTGCAATATTAACAACTTTGGAAGCAGATTTGGACCGCCACCAAAGTAATCTTTCTAGGCTAGGCAACTGCCACTTATAGAAGATGTCAGACTCGAAGCTTCCAAAATGTTGTTAAAGATGAAGTTTTCACAGATATCTTAAAAATAGTAAAAGTAAATATATATCACAATGTTTGAAAAATTCCATTGAAACCTTAGACAACAGCAACTTAGTATAAACTTCCTAACATATTAAACCCCATATCTAATGATATGGGGTTACTTGTGACAACTTTACAATAATTACAGTTTATCTACTATTAATAACAAACAACTGGAGTACCTGCGTCTATATTATTATATATTGTTTTTGCTACTTCGTATGGTGTATTTACACAACCATGGGATCCGCCTGATTTATATAGTACTCCGCCAAACTTATCTCGCCAGCTTGCATCATGAATTCCTATTCCTCCATTAAACGGTAGCCAATAATTCACAGGAGAGGCATAGCCTTCACCTTTAAGGGTTGCATTTCTTTCTTTATAATTGATTTGATAAATGCCGGTGGGTGTTCTCGTCTTATCAGATCCATCATTACCTGTGACAACATCCCCTTCTGTTATAAGCACTCCATTTTTATAGAACCATTCATGTTGCCTTGAAAGATCTATTTCTACATAAGTATTTCCAATATCATCCTTACCATGATATAAGGCAGTTTGATAATATGCAGGTTCTCTTTCTATAGATTTTCCTTCCTTAATGGCAGAAATTAAATCTTTGACTTCTTTAACTTTATTAATGGCCCAGCCATAAGTACCACCGCTAACATTAATTATCTTTTTTGATGATGAAACAAAACTTCTTGTCTTCGCAACTGTATTATATTCACTAGCGAGTATGTCCATATAAATTTCAACTTCACTTTCATTAAATGTTATTTCACTATTCTCATCAACTGTAAACCATTTGTTTATTTTAGAACCATCTAAAATTTCTTTATCTTCTCCAAAAGTATAGGTAATCTTTGAAGATACATATTTATTAAGCATGTCCCTTGTAGCAAGGACCTTTGGAGATTTTGAGGTATATTGTGGCTTAACATAGTAATTAATTGATTCCAAATCTATTGATGTTTCGCCCGTGTTCACTGCATCTACCACCGACTCATATAAAGTATCTTTATTTCCCTTGTTTCCAATAACTTCATCCACAATCACATAACTATTATCTGTATACTTATAGCTAGCATTTTTAGGTTCAATTGCCTTACTACTATCAAAACAAGAGAGCTTATCCACTTGCTTCTTTAGTAAATTTTTATCGAATGTAACCCCTGCTATCATTTTAGAATCTTTTTTATTAAAAACTGCTGAAATCCATTTATAAGGATTTTGTTTATCTTTAAGCTCCTTAAATTCATCATTCATATCATACTTTAAGCCAATGTCTTCCCCACTAATTTGCTCATTTATACCGCCTCGTTCTTTTATGCTTAACTGATATTTTTGAATTTCAGATGCCATTTGTTCATTTACATCCTCTACAATTTTACCAGAAACACTAATGCTATTTATTGCAGAACCAAAATAAAAATGATTCATGAAATATATTGCCATCCCAAAGTATATAATAAGCAAAGTACTAATAGTAATTATAATACCTAAAACAATTTTCTTATGCTTTTTTATTGGCCTTATTGTTGGCTTTGCTACCTCAGTTTCCATAATTGCACCCCTTCTTATCCATTTTAAAAAAACTAACCACTACCTTTAAATTAATACTTGTAATGAATATGTCCAAGGTATGGCTTGTTCTTTCATTAGTCTATTATACCTCAAAACTGTGCTTAAATAACATATATTAACTTAGAAAATTAAAATTCTCAGTTTTATGTATTTTATTGAAATATGGAAAGCCATATACATATCTTTCTATCATAAACCAAGGGCAAGATACTTATTAAATTAGTATTTTACCCTAATAAAACTGATTAATTGTTTCGTCGAGTTAAATTTTTAACAATTTTGTTATCTTTTTAACACCCTCTAAACGTTGCAAACAAAGGGCTGTAAGAGTATTTTAATATTCTGAATATTCAAGCTTATAAAAAACTACTTGAATTATATCGTTTTTAATATTATAATTTACTTATAGATAGGAACAGTACGTGTCACTTTAATGACATACAGTTTAAGCATACTTTTTATCCAAATTACATTTACTCCTTAGGTTTGGGATAAAGCTAATTTTATTATTTAAGAAAGACTTAAAATAGGTATTTTAAATATTAAAATACCAAATGAAAAATAGAAGGGAGCGGTAAAAATGTTAAAAAGGAAAAATAAGGGTATAAAACAAAGAAAGTCAGTGAAATCAGTAGGTGTTGTTACTATTCAATTGTCTGAGGAAGAAATAAAAGAATTTGATATAATGTATTCTTTATTTGATGTTAATTCTGATATTTAATATGATACTAACAAAAGCATGTTAGAAGATAACCTTATAATTATCTTCTAACATGCTTTTTATCTTAATGGAATTAAGTGCTAGTACTATACTTAACACTTAATTCTTACTTAAGATTCAACAAAAAATAAAAAAATTCCTTAAGACGAATCCCTAGGAATATTTTTAGCTTATTTTTACTTACCCTTCATATAAATAATATTGAAAAATAAGTGTGTCCAACTCCTGACTTAATAAAACAACTTCACTTTGAACTACCCATGACTAAAAGTCACGGGATTCCTGATTCAACGAACATAGCCTTAACTCTTACGAGTTAATGGTCTAACATGTTCTCCTACAAAAGAAATACTTTTGTTCTTCTGCTAATTAGAA
>NZ_JBOITM010000059.1:0-8414 GCF_050717535.1 Clostridium sp. | reverse complement strand
CTGACGCCCTAAATAAATTTTTTATTGCTATTTTTCTGTTATTTTACAATATATTCAAGTTAAACAAGTTAAAATTGGAATAGCCCAATATCCTAACGGATAAAACACAAGTTTTTGTGGTCTAATCGTATTATACTTTTATTATACCCTATATCTTTAAAAAGGCCACGCATACGCGTGGCCTTTTATACCTATTTGAACATTTTCATTTCTACTGTAACATTAAATTATAGTTCGTGAACAAATATTCCACTTTGTAATTTTGGTTCAAACCAAGTTGATTTAGGAGGCATCGTCTTTCCTGCATTTGCTATATCCATTAAATCATCCATAGTTGTAGCACACATAGAGAAAGCAACTTTCATACCGCCCTTAACTCTTCTTTCAAGTTCTACAAGTCCTCTTATTCCACCTACGAAATCAATTCTTGAATTTGTTCTTGGATCATCAATTCCTAAAATTGGTTCTAATAAGTTCTTTTGAAGTATTGAAACATCTAATCTACCTACTGGATCTTTCATATCAAAGGTTCCTTCTTTAGCCGCTAGTTTATACCATTTACTATCTAAAAACATTCCGTATGTTCTTTGGTTTTCTGGTTTAAATTGGCCTTCACCTTCATATGTCGTAATATCAAATTTTTCAGAAACTTTATTCATAAATTCTTCTGAGGAGTTTCCGTTTAAATCTGCAACAACTCTATTATAATCCATTACATATAAATCATTGTCTGGGAATATAACCGATAAAAAGAAGTTGAATTCCTCATCACCTGTGTATGATGGATTTTCTTCTCTTCTCTTAAGTCCAACTTTAACAGCAGATGCGGACCTGTGATGGCCATCAGCTATATATAAATAATCTGTTTCAGCAAATAGATCTGATAGCTTATTAATAACTTCTTCCTCATCTATAACCCAAATAATTTGGGATACACCATCTTCTGATTTAAAATCATATACTGGTGTTTTTGTTTCTGTCCAGTTTTTCACTAAGTCATCTATTTCATCTTTATGTCTATATGTTAAGAATATTGGTCCAGTATTAGCATTTGTGTAATCCACATGATTGAATCTATCAAGCTCTTTATCTGCTCTTGTTAACTCATGCTTTTTAATTATATCATTTATGTAATCATCAATAGAGGCACAAGCAACTATACCAGTCTGTGGTCTTCCGTCCATTATTTGTCTATAAATATACAAACAAGGTTTTTCTTCTTGCATATACACTTTATAATTAATCATCTTTTTAAGATTCTCACTAGCTTTAAGATATACTTGCTCACTGTGAATGTCTATTCCAGGTTCTAAATCTACCTCTGGCTTATCAACATGTAGAAATGAATAAGGTTTTCCCTTTACCATTTCCCTAGCTTCTTCACTATTCATAACGTCATAAGGAAGAGCTGCTACTTTATCTACTAAATCTAATTGTGGTCTATATGCTTTAAAAGGTCTTACTACTGCCATGATTATTCCTCCCGCACTTAATTAATTTATTTGAAAAAATCGCAAATAATGCTTGTTATCTCAGCACCTATTCTTGTTTGAGCCTCTTTAGTTGCAGCCCCAATATGTGGTGTTACAGAAACCTTAGGATGGTTAACTAGCTTTTCATTTTTAGTTGGTTCTTCAACAAAAACATCTATTCCAGCTCCTGCGAGTTTCCCATTATCTAGTGCTTCTAGTAAAGCTACTTCATCTACTACTCCACCTCTAGCACAGTTAATTAGAAATGATCCATCCTTCATCATAGCTAATTGGTCCTTTCCTATAAGAGCTCCTTGCTCTTTAAAGAATGGTATATGTAATGATAAATAATCTGCTCTTTTTAACACATCATTCAATTCACAGAATTCATAGTCATCACAATCTTTAGCTTTCCCTATTATATCTGTATATATAACTGTCATACCAAGTGCAGATGCTTTTTTTGCTAGTTCTCTTGATATTCTACCGAAACCAACAAGACCTAAAGTTTTTCCGTTAATTTCTACACCCTCATACTTTTTCTTATCCCATTTGCCTTGTCTCATAGATACATTAGAAATATTAATAAATCTTGATATCGCAAACATGTGAGCAAGTGCAAGTTCAGCTACAGATGCACTACTTGCATTCGGAGTGTTTGTAACTTTTATACCCTTTTCCATAGCATATGCTACATCTATATTATCTACGCCAACTCCGCCACGAATTATAAGCTTTAGTCTTCCGGCTTCTGCTGCAATATCAATTATTGGTTTCCTAACCTTTGTTGCAGATCTAACCACAATTACATCAAAATCCTTTAATGCATCACCTAAAACCTCAGATTCATAAAAATGTTCAACAACTTCAAATCCTTTACCTTTCAAATCTTCAATAGCATTTTTCTCCATACCATCAGTAACTAATACTCTAATCATTATATGCCTCCTCTTTTTATTCAGAAAACGTTATACTTTAGTGGCTTATTCCACTAAAGTATATTATTTTCAATAATTACTTAAAGTTAAATTAAGAATGAAAAATCATAAGATTTTTCATTCTTAATTTTAATTTTTAATTATTTTAGTCCTAAAATTTCACTAATAACCACTAATAAATCCTCTACTTCTTTTGGAGTAGTTTCAGCCATATGAGCTATTCTAAAAGTCTTATCTTTCAATTTTCCATAACCATTAGAAATCATAAAACCCTTTTCTCCTAATTTTTTATTTAAATCAGATACATTAATTTCTCTTGTGTTTTTAATGTTAGTTAATGTATTTGACAAAAAGTCTGCATTCGGAAATACTTCAAAGTATTTTGTAGCCCAAGCGCGAACAATCTTTGCACCAGCAAGATGCCTTGCAAATCTATTGTCTAAACCTTCTGCTAATATTTTATCTAATTGATAATCTAATGCAAACATATGTGCAAGTGAAGGGGTAGATGGATATTGGTAATCTTTCTTTTGTATACAATTATACAACCCTAGTAAATCGAAATATACTCCTCTGTTCGTAACTTGTTTAGCTCTTTCTACTGCCTTTTTTGAAAATGAACAAATAGCCATTCCCGCAGGTAACCCTAAACATTTTTGAGTTGAAGTTATACAAATATCTATAGCCCATTCGTCTACTTTTACTTCTGTTCCAGCAGCATTACTTACTGTATCAACACATACTACAACTTCAGGATATTTTTTATATACATCTGAAAGACTCTTCATGTCATTCATAAGTCCTGTTGAAGTCTCATTCATTGTGATAGTTATTAAATCATATTTTCCAGTTGCTAATGTTTCTTCAATCATTTTTGGAGTTGTTGGTTGTCCCCATTCAGATTCTATTTTATCTGCAGGTACTCCATTAGCTGTACACATTTCAAACCATCTGTTTCCAAATGCTCCTACTGAAAATACTGCTGCTCTTTTTGCTGTACACGAACGAACAGCACCCTCCATTAGTCCACTTCCTGAACTAGTTGAAAGTAATATTTCTTCTTTTGTATTAAATACTTTTCTCATTTTATCACTTATGTTTCTTTGTAATGTAGATGCTTCCTTACCTCTATGTGATATCTGAGGAGTAGCCATTTTCTGAAGTACATCGTCTGCTACCTCTACTGGTCCTGGTATAAATAATCTTTTATGCATAATTAACCCTCCAAGTTTTAGATTTTGCCAACTATTTATTCATTTTTTGATTGTCTTGAAGTATATATAACCACTTTCATTTTAACACGTAAATATGAATATCTCAATATAATAGAAATAAATATTATATTAATCTAAGATATTTTTATACATTTGTCATATAAAAAGCTATACAATTTCTACATATATTCTAAAATTCATCTATAAATTTGTACTTTAGCAAATTAAATAGGCAATTATTGTATATTATATGTGAAATATTATATACAATATGAATGAGATAACTGCCTTTAAAATATTACTGAGCTATTGTTTTAATTAACTCTGATCTAATCCAGCTAAAACACTGTCATATAAATTAACTTCACATTTATCATTTTTTAAATGCTTACAGTTGCTACAACTTTTACTAAATGCTGTGCCCATTGATGATTGAAACCCACTTCCTTCTGAATCATATCCATTACAACTCTTTGCTACATGAGTCATCTGCTCTAAATTTGGCATAATTTTATTCCTCCTTCACCTTTATAGTTAAATAAATAGAAAGTCAATATTATTTTCAATTTAATCTTATTATTTCCCTTATTTCATCAAATAATCCCTGTGCACATTTTTCTTTTACGTAATGAACACAACTATTACAACTTTCAGACCCAAAAGATATACTATTTATTAATCCTAAATTATATCTAGGTCTATATCTATGACAATTTTGCGCTACTCTAATTTGTAAATCACTTATAACCATAATATCCTCCTAAATGCAATTTAATTGATTTTAGTATTCCTTTTATTTGTGTTTTCAATTCTATTATTTAAAATTAATTATAAAATAAAAAAAGTTACTAAAACAAAATTTGTTTTAGTAACTTTTATATGTTAGTTATAGTTATATGTTAATTATAGATTCTGTTTCTCTACAGTATTTTGTAGTTAAACATTGTCCTAAATTTCTTGGACACCTTTTACAAATACAGTCTGAATCTTTACCATCGCACTTTTTTGTCAAAAATTCTGGACATTTATCACAATTATCTCCGCCTACGGCCATTTTATCACCTACCAATTTAATTAAATTTCATATGTTAAAAGTTAATTAAAATATATTATTCTTCTTCACTTTCTACCTTATAATTTTTTCTGTACTTAATCATTATTTCATTTAATATGTCCGCTACTATTGGTGGTGTAAATGTAATACCATTAGCACCAGCTCTTATAGTCTCCCTTATACTATCATTATTAGGGCCACCAGTAGCTATAATAGGAAAATCTGGGTATCTTTCTCTTATTTTTCTAACTATATAAGCTGTATTTTTAGCACCTGAAACATTGAGTATAGTTGCTCCTGCATTTATTCTGGCTTCTATATCTTCGAATTCAGATATAATTGTAACCACTATTGGAATATCTATGGTTTCCCTTACTTGTCTTACAACTTCATTTGATATTGGACTATTAACTACTACACCCATGGCACCTTTAAATTCAGCATCTAGTGCTAAGTTTGTTACTCTTTTTCCTGTAGTAATTCCTCCTCCAACACCACAAAAAACTGGTACATCCGCCGCCAGTAATAATGCTTCAGTTATTATGGGCTGAGGTGTAAATGGATATACAGCAATAACTGCATCAGCATTTGTATTTCTTATAACTGCTACATCAGTAGTAAAAACAAAAGATTTTAATCTTTTACCAAATATTACAATTCCACTAGCATCTCTTATTGCCGATGGCAACTCTATCATATGGCTTCTCAAAGTTCCAGTTATTTGAGGTACTTTTTTGTTTGAATTTCTAGTTTCAAGGTTTTTTTCCATTTTTGTCCCGCTTCCCTTTTTAAAATTATTTATTATTAAAGCTAATATAATATTAAGCCTGATTTTATGAGGTCACTGACCTTTTATCACTATCCTAATTATACTTACAATTACAATTTAATTCTACCCCCTGATACTTATTTTTATTTAAATAAAAATAAACAATTCAAACGTTGTTGCATATTTACAATGGCTACCTTCCGTCTTTTAAGCAAAAGCATTAATAATATTTTAATATAAAGAAAGAAGACAAAAACAATCTGACAAATGTCTTGAAATTCTTTTAACTAAAATCCCATAAACAGGTTTAAATAGCTAATTTCTTTCACATTATTTTATGAAACATTACTCTTTATACATAGTATCTAAATAATTAGTTTCTATATCGCATCTGTAGGCCCTTTTACCGTCATATTCAATTTCCTTTAGTACTTTTCTTACAACTTTTTTCCCTATCTCATCTTCGCTCATTTCACAAAGTGCATCATCTATATTTTTCCACTCAACCCATTCAACTTCAGATGATTTATTAATCTCTCCCTCAATATACACAGCACTAAACGTTAGCATTATAATTTCTTTAGAAGCTAAATAATCACTTCCTAAATATTTTATTTCACCAACACTTATTCCGGTTTCCTCCTTAACTTCTCTTACTACTGTGTCTTCAACAGCTTCTCCGTTAGTTACATAACCTGATACTAATACCTTTGAATTCTTAAAAGTATAACTTTGTTTAAGCAGTAAAATTTCTTTACCCTTCATAACCGCAACTACTATACATGGTTTTGGTGTATCAAAATACATAATATCATCAACTGGACAATACGGTACTCCACCTTCATCCCAACTGTATTTTTCTATTAATTCTCTTCCGCAAATTGGGCAATATATAAATTTCAAATTTTCCACTCCCTAACCCATATTTTATTCTTTAAAATGTTATTTTAATTAATAAATAATTATAAAATAATTTCAACTGACTTATTTAAAGTTATAAAATTTTCATCAACTTCACATTCATATGCAAAAATATCAACACCACTTTTGTAAGCTAATCTTAATGCTTCACCAAATTCTCTATCCATATCATCATAAGGCGAAAAACTTTTTATGTTATTCATTTGGATAAGAAATAACACTCCAGCTCCAAAACCATTTTTTTTAGCCTCTATAAGCTCTAATAAGTGTTTTCTTCCCCTATCTGTAGGTGCATCTGGAAACATACTTTTACCATCTACTTCAAATGTTACTCCCTTGACTTCAAGATAATACTCTTCACCAATATCATTAGATAGTTTAAAATCAAATCTACTATTTCCAAAAGTTTTTTCCCTCTGTATTGTATTATATTTATCTAATCGACCTACTTTTTTATTTTTTAGTGCTTCATCAACAACCTTATTGGGAATTTGTGAATCTATATTAATGATTTTATTATCTTTATAACCTGCAATTATATCATAGAGCGTTTTTCTAGTTGGATTAAGTTCTTCTCTTAACAAAACCTTAGATCCAGGAATTAATATTTCCCTGCATCTTCCTGTATTGGGAACGTGTACCATTAATTTTTCTCCGTTTAATTTTACGTAAGCCTGAAATCTGTTTGGCCTTGTTATAAATTCTGCAATAAAAACTCTTTTTTCTATAAACATAATTTCATCTCCGTTTTTATAAATATACACTAATTTATAAAAGTTATCAACATTATCCACAGCTATAATAATAATTTATGTGGAAATATTCTTCAATATTTAATATAATAAAAAATATCAAAAAAAGTACTTGCAAATGCAAGTACTTTTTTGGTGACTCCTAGGGGAATTGAACCCCTGTTACCACCGTGAAAGGGTGGTGTCTTAACCGCTTGACCAAGGAGCCTTATAAATTTTGGTGGCTTACCGGGGAATCGAACCCCGGACACCATGATTAAAAGTCATGTGCTCTACCAACTGAGCTAGTAAACCATATTGGCTGGGATAGCAGGATTTGAACCTACGGATGCCACAGTCAAAGTGTGGTGCCTTACCGCTTGGCGATATCCCAATAAATGGTGTGTCTTAAGGGATTCGAACCCCCGGCCCACGCCTTAGAAGGGCGTTGCTCTATCCAACTGAGCTAAAAACACATATTAAACAAAAATGGAGCGGGTAGAGGGAATCGAACCCTCGTAATTAGCTTGGAAGGCTAACACTCTACCATTGAGTTATACCCGCTTAATAAATATGGTGCAGGTGAAGGGACTTGAACCCATACACCGTAAGGCGCTAGATCCTAAGTCTAGTGCGTCTGCCATTCCGCCACACCTGCATACATATGGTGACTCCTAGGGGAATTGAACCCCTGTTACCACCGTGAAAGGGTGGTGTCTTAACCGCTTGACCAAGGAGCCATATGAAATACTAAAATATTTCTATTTTAGTATTAACCTGGCGATGACCTACTCTCCCACAAAGTTACCCCTGCAGTACCATCAGCGCATTGAAGCTTAACCGTCCTGTTCGATATGGGAAGGGGTGTTACCTTCATGCCATAATCACCAGATTTGTTTTTAGAAACAATAATTGAGAATCTACCGTCGTTGACTACGGATACTAGATATAAAATATCTTCTCATTATTATCTCCATAAAGAGAAATTTATTTTCTTTACAGAAAAATATTCTCTGAAAATTGCACAGTGAACTTATCTTCTCGCTTACGCTCAAAGCTTTCGCATTATCTTTAAATAACTTGGTCAAGCCCTCGACTTATTAGTATTAGTCAGCTGAACATGTTACCATGCTTACACCTCTAACCTATCAACCTGGTGTTCTTCCAGGAGTCTTACTTACTTGTGTTAAAAACACGCATAATGGGAAATCTCATCTTAGGGTGGGCTTCACGCTTAGATGCTTTCAGCGTTTATCCCTTCCAAACATAGCTACCCAGCGATGCCACTGGCGTGACAACTGGTGCACCAGAGGTT
>NZ_JBOITM010000058.1:0-8679 GCF_050717535.1 Clostridium sp. | reverse complement strand
TAGTTTCTATATCTGAGACATATTTATTAAAACATTAATTTCTATTGAACCGCCGTGTACCGAACGGTATGCATGGTGGTGTGAGAGGTCGCTAAATAAATTAATTATTTAGCTCCTACTCGATTCTATTTTTGGATATAACACATTGAGAGTTGTCTATGTATAAATACATCATATGACACATAGATTGATATAAATGTAAGAGGAAAAGGAGTGTGCTTTTAATGGATGAAAGAAAGAGTGAAAGGTTCTCTAAAAATATGACTAAAATAGTTATACCTATGATTATAGCTATAGCAATAGGAGGAATATGGTATTTTAAAAACTCTAATAAAACACCAATTGGTAAAGAGGATAATCCCTATTTTGCTCTACACGTGACTGACAGTCTAGATCTTGAACAACTTAAATCCTATGGGATACCTATTATGATTGATTTTGGTGCGGATTCCTGTATTCCTTGTAGGGAAATGGCTCCAGTTTTAAAGGAACTTAATGAAGAACTCCGTGGGAAAGTAATCATAAAATTTGTTGATGTATGGAAGTATGAAAGTTTAGCAGATGATTATCCTATTAGTGTAATTCCAACACAAGTTTTTATAGATAAGGATGGTAAACCTTATACTCCTAAAAATGCAGAAGCCTCACAAATGAAAATGTATTCTTCTAAAGAAACTGATGAGCATGTAATTACTACTCATGAGGGTGGAATGACTAAGGAACAAATACTACAGGTGTTAAAGGAGATGGGTATGAAATGATTAATGAATGGTTAGATTCATTATCAAAACTTATATCTAATAGTTTTTGGCTTGCACCTTTTATTGCACTTCTGGCAGGGGTATTGACATCATTTACTCCATGTGCGCTTACAAGTGTACCCCTTGTAATTGGATATGTAGGTGGTGTTGGGAATAATGATACAAAGAGAGCATTTAAGTTATCCCTAGTTTTTGCTGGTGGTATGGCGGTTACTTTCACCATTCTAGGCACTATGGCGTCTATTCTAGGCAAACTTATGGGAACATCAAGTCCCTTATGGTACATTGCACTAGGTATTTTAATGGTGCTTATGGCACTTCAAGTTTGGGAGGTATATAATTTTATACCATCAATTTCATTAGGGAGTAATAAACCTAAAAAAGGTTTCCTAGGAGCTTTTTTAGCAGGAATCCTAGGAGGTATATTTTCTTCGCCTTGTGCAACACCAGTACTTGTAGTCTTACTTTCCATAGTAGCAAAAGAGGGGAATATTGCAAGAGGGGTACTGCTTTTACTATTATATTCAATAGGACATAGTGTTCTAGTTATAGTAGCTGGAACATCAATGGCATTTGTAACTAGGCTTACATCTAGCAATAAATATGGTGACCTTAGTAAGGTTCTAAAATATCTTATGGGCACCGCTATTCTTCTAATTGCTTTTTATATGTTTTATTTAGGGTTTTAAAAGTCTTTGGGAATATTTAGACAATCTAAGCTCAATTATAATAAATAAATTTAATTTCACTTAAGTATGGGATGTAATATTAATGGATTCATAGGAGATTTAATGATATGCTGTTGACAAAATAGGTAGTTGATATTACAATATGAGTATAAACGAATATACGAATATATAAGTTGATTTTAAACTAAAAAATCTACATAAAACGAGGAGGAATATTTATGAAACCAAAAGTAGCATTTATATGTGTTCACAATTCATGCAGGTCGCAGATGGCAGAGGCACTGGGAAAACTATTCGCATCAGAGGTGTTTGAATCTTTTTCTGCAGGGACCGAAACTAAACCTCAAATTAATCAAGATGCGGTAAGAATAATAAAAGATTTATATAGTGTAGACATGAATGAAACTCACACATCAAAATTAATTGACGATATACCAGAAGCTGATATTGTAATAAAAATGGGATGTAATGTAGTTTGTCCAATAATGGCTCATAAACATGAAGAAGATTGGGGACTAGATGACCCTACTGGAAAATCTGATGAGGAATTTATAAAGACAGCAAAAATAATAGATGGAAAAATTAAAGATTTAAAGAAAAGAATTGAAAATAATGAAATTGATTTAAGTGGAGAAGTGGTTTGGTAGTAGTAACAAATGTGAGTTTAAATGCATAGTATATGATTATATGAGCGCATGAGTATATAAAAATATAATGGAGGTGAAAATAGTGGTTGAAATATTTAAAGCATTAGCGGAAGAAAACAGACTTCGCATATTGGCACTGCTTATGAAAGATGAAATGTGCGTATGTGAAATTGAGGATTGTCTAAATATGAATCAATCAAATGTTTCCAGGCATTTAACGGCGCTTAGAAGGTGTGGAATCCTTGAGGGCTATAAAAAAGCACAATGGGTGTACTACAAAATAGATAATAATTTTATAGAAAAAAACCCTGATTTATATGCATATTTGAAAAAAGAATTGAAACAATTATCTACCTACAATAGTGATTGTGAAAAAATGGCAGCATCTAAGCTTCAATGTTTATGTGATATAAAAATTAAGGAATAATTTATAAGATTTTAAAAAAGTAAGGAGTTTTTTTAATGAGTGAAGTTAAAAAATTAGATATGGGATTTTTCCAAAAGTACTTAACGGTTTGGGTAGCAACTTGTATGGTAGTAGGTGTCCTTATTGGTAAGTTTATTCCAGGAATTCCTGAATTCCTAAATCAGTTTGAATATGCTAAGGTATCTATTCCAACTGCTATTCTTATATGGGTAATGATTTATCCTATGATGATGAAGGTTGATTTTCAAAGCATTAAGAATGTTAGGAAAGAGCCAAAAGGTTTGTATATAACATGGACAACAAATTGGCTTATAAAACCATTTACTATGTATGTGATATCTTCATTTTTCTTTTTTGTTGTATTCAAAGCATTTATAGCACCGGAACTGGCTACTCAATATCTTGCAGGAACTATATTACTCGGAGCTGCACCTTGTACTGCTATGGTATTTGTTTGGAGCACACTTACAAAAGGTAATTCGGCTTATACCGTTGTACAAGTAGCCACTAACGATTTAATTATACTTGTTGCATTTATACCTATAGTGAAACTTCTGCTGGGTGTCAGTAGTATTGTGGTTCCCTGGAGTACACTAATTTTATCTGTGGTTTTATTTGTTGTTATTCCTTTGGCTGCGGGCATATTGACTAGAATTATGATGACAAACAAAAGAGGATTAGAGTATTTTGAAAATACTTTCCTCCATAAGTTTGATAATGCAACTACTGTTGGACTGCTACTTATGTTGGTATTGTTATTTTCATTCCAGGGTGAAACCATTTTAAACAATCCATTGCATATTTTGCTTATTGCGGTGCCACTAACTATTCAAACATTTTTAATTTTCTTTATTGCATATTTAGCATGTAGAAAGCTAAAATTACCACATGATATTGCGGCTCCAGCTGGAATGATTGGAGCATCAAACTTTTTCGAACTATCAGTTGCAGTCGCCATTGCTTTGTTTGGTATGGATTCTCCAGCAGCGCTTGCTACAGTTGTAGGGGTATTGACCGAAGTGCCAGTAATGTTAATCCTTGTAAAAATAGCAAACAATACTAGTGGTTGGTTCCCACAGCGAGTAGATAATAACAAATAATAATTAAGAGTATTAAATATAACAAAAATGCTAAAAGTATTAACGTAATGTATCCCAAAGTCTGTATAACAAATAACAAAAATTACTTAAAGAAATGCCACAGGGGTTACAGGGAATTACCACTTATATGGTACCGCTTAGAGCTTACAATATAACGGGTATGGAAAATGTACGTGCATTACTTACTAAAGATAATTACAACGTAAGTAGTGAAAAGATAAATGCTGAAATTATTCTTAAACTTAAAGACGTTATTGAAGACTTATACAAAAGCAATAAAAAAGTAATATTCACCATGGGCAAGGGTGGCGTAGGTAAAACTACTATTGCTGCGGCAATTTCACTAGGATTATCTGCAAAAGGTAAAAAGGTACATCTTACTACAACTGACCCTGCAGCCCATCTTAAATTTGTTATTAATGAGAGTAGCAACATCACAATGAGTCATATTGATGAGCAAGTTGAACTTGAAAAATATAAGCAGGAAGTGCTTTCAAAGGCAAGAGAAACCATGGCTGATGAAGACATAGAATATGTTGAAGAGGATCTCCGTTCTCCATGTACACAAGAAATTGCAGTGTTTAGAGCCTTTGCTGAAATAGTAGATAAGTCGGAAGAGCAAATTGTTGTTATAGATACCGCTCCAACGGGTCATACTCTGCTGCTACTTGATTCCACACAAAGTTATAATCAGGAAATTAAGCGCTCCCAGGGAGATATCCCAGAATCTGTGAAAAAGCTGCTACCAAGGCTACGTAATGATGATGAAACTGAGGTCATTATTGTAACACTTGCTGAAGCTACACCAGTATATGAAGCAATGCGTCTCGAAGAAGATTTAATACGTGCAAAAATTTCAACAAAATGGTGGGTTATTAATTCATCACTTCAAGCCACTGGTACTACAAATAAATTGTTGGCTGCAAAGGCAAGCAATGAAATTGAGTGGATTAACAAGGTTGATGCACATGCAAAGGGTAAATTTGCAGTAATCGCTTGGAGTCCTGATGAAATTAAAGGTGATAAATTAAAAGATTTATTGGTGTAATTTAAATTATCAATTGTTGTATTGCCCGCTATATTGTATCAATATAGCGGGCAATACTTTTAACTATTAGGTGCTTTTTACATTTTTAAAAGGAAAAAGTGAGAATATAGTTCATAACATATAAGTAAAAGTTTAAATATTTAATGTAAAATAAACATTTAAAAGTAAAAAAATATAAAATTTACATATTAAATAAGATTTGTCCTTGAAATTTGCTGTAAAATAGTGGTACAATAAAAACATTGAGTTATGAGTAACATATTAATAACGTTTACAATACATAGATATACGTATATATATTATTTTTAAAGGGGGGATTGGGTTGCGTAAAGGAATAATATCATTACTGTTAACAGTTGGGCTAGCTACTACAATGAGTATAACCGCATTTGCAGAACCATTATCAGATAGTTTAACAAATCAAAATGAAGCCTATAAGCAGGCACAAAATAAGGTTGAGGATATAGAAATCTCTATTGAAAAATTGGACTCAGATATAGAAAAAATTATGGTACAAGTTGATAAGGCTAAAGTAAAGATGGGTAAAACTCAATTGAAAATAGAAAAATCAAAAGAAGATATACAAGTTGCAGAAAATAATATTGTAGAAGAAGAAGATCTATTTAACAAGAGAATGCGAAGTATGTATATTAATGGTGTGGATAGTTATTTAGAAGTTTTATTAAATTCAGAGGGCATAGAAGACTTTATTTCAAGAGTTGAAAATGTAAAAAAGATTGTGGAATATGACAATGAAATTATTGTAGGATTAACAGATAAAAAAGATGAAATTGAAGATAAAAAGGAAGTACTTGAAACTGAAAAAACTAAGCTAACACTTTTGACAACTGATAATGAAGTCAAAATACTTAGCCTTAAAGATAAAAAGCAAAAACAAATTGTATTAAATGAAAAAGCTAAAAAGCAACGACAATTATATGCCGGTAGGATTAGTGAGGGACAAGCCATTGTAAATGTTTCTATGGGGAATATAAATGAAGTAAGAGCTAATGCATCTAATTATACATTGTCTAGGGGAAACACTTCACTTAGCTCTAATTCTATAGTTGCTTATGCAAGTAATTTTTTAGGAACACCATATGCTTGGGGTGCTAATGGTCCTAGTAATTTTGATTGTTCTGGTTTTGTAAAATACGTATATGCTCATTTTGGAGTGTCAATAGGCAGAACTACCTCTGATCAAATAAATGATGGATCTTATGTGTCTAAAGAAAATTTGCAGCCCGGAGATTTGATTTTCTTTGGTTCATCCTCAAATCCTCATCATGTGGGAATGTATGTAGGAAACAATTCATACATTCATGCGCCAAGTACTGGAGATGTGGTTAAAATATCAGCACTTACAAGAAGTGATTACATTGGTGCAAGAAGAGTTAAGTAGTTCTAAATGTGGACAGGCTATTTGAAATAGTCTGTCCTTTGTTTATGTTATAATTAATTATATTAAATTATAACTAAATATAATTAATTATAATGTGGTATAATTAAGTTTCGTTAGTATATAATTAACCTTGTTTAATTTAATTTTTATTTTAATCCTTTAGATGTGTAATAATATGTCATAAAATTAATAGTGAAATAAAGAGTGTGATGTTTACCTAACAATCACCACTTTAAAATATAGGTTTATTAAAAAAATAAATTCAAGAAATAAATTCAAGAAAGGATAAGGAAATGAGTGAAAACATAAAAGCCGATGAAATTATGACAGTAAGTGAAGTTGCAACATATTTTAAAATTAGTGAAGTAACTTGTTATAAATTAGTGCAAAGCGGTAAGATACCGGCTTTTAAAATTGGACGTAATTGGAGAGTGAAAAAAAGTGATTTAAATGAACTATTGGAAAAATTAAAGCAGGGCGAGAGAATATAAGGGAGGCAAATTTTGAATAATAATTATAAAAAGAAAACTAAAAACAAAATTAAAATTATTCCACTAGGTGGACTTGGAGAAATAGGTAAGAACATTACGGTAATAGAATATAAAGAAGAGATTGTTGTTATAGATTGTGGAATTTCTTTTCCAGATGCAGATATGTATGGGGTAGATTTAGTTATTCCTGATGTGAATTATCTTTTAGAGAACAGAGATAAGGTAAAAGGGATTTTCATAACTCATGGGCATGAGGATCACATAGGTGCATTGCCATATGTTTTAAAACAAATTAATGTGCCAGTTTATGGAACACAACTAACTTTAGGAATTGTAGAAAGTAAGTTACAAGAACACGGAATATTATCTGATTGCACCTTAAATGTAGTGAAATCTGGAGATATTATAAAATTGGATAAACTCAGTGTAGAGTTTATAAGAGTAGGTCATAGTATAGCTGATGCCTGTGCCATTTGTATACATACTCCTATTGGAAGAATTATAGATACAGGAGATTTTAAGATAGATTATACTCCTATTGATGGAAAAGTTATAGATTTAGAGCGATTTGCAAAACTAGGTGGTCAGGGAGTACTTTTACTTATGGCTGATAGTACTAACGTAGAGCGTCCTGGATTTAATATATCTGAGAAAGTAGTGGGAGAGACACTAAGTAAATTATTTTACAAAGTTAAGGGTCGAATAATAGTAGCCTCCTTCGCGTCAAATATTCATAGAGTACAATTAATTGCCAATGCAGCAATTATGAATGGAAGAAAAATAGCCTTCAGTGGGAGAAGTATGGAGAAAATATCTGAGGTGGCTATGGATTTAGGGTATTTAGATATTCCAAGGGAAGCTATAATTACAGTGGCAGAACTACATAATTATCCTGACGATAAGGTAACAATAATAACTACTGGTAGCCAAGGAGAGCCACTAGCAGCACTTACAAGGATGGCATTCTCTACCCATAGAAGTATTCAAATACAAGAGGGTGATTTGGTTATTTTATCTGCATCACCAATCCCTGGAAATGAAAAAGCCATATACAATGTTATAAATGAATTGTTTAAAAAGGGAGCTAATGTAATATATAATACTACAGATAACATTCATGTTTCTGGGCATGCTTGCCAAGAGGAATTAAAATTAATGCATAGTTTAATTCGCCCTAAGTATTTTATGCCAGTACATGGTGAATACAGACATTTAAAAGAACATGCACTATTAGCAGAAAAAATGGGAATGGATCCTGAAAATATTTTTATTGGGGAAACTGGACAGATATTAGAAGTATCCCAAAATGCCTGTGAACTTGTTGGAAAAGTTCAAACGGGAGCGATAATGGTAGATGGCCTGGGTGTGGGAGATGTTGGTAGCATTGTACTTAGAGACAGAAAACACTTAGCTGAAGAGGGTATTCTTACTGTGGTAGTTACTATAGAAAGAGATACTTATAGTATAGTAGCAGGACCAGATATAATAACTAGAGGGTTTGTATATATGAAAGAATCAAATGAATTAATTAATGAGGCAAGAGACATTGTTAGAAAAGAATTAGAGCAGTGTTTAGATAAAAAAATTAAAGAATGGTCAGTAATAAAGGCCTGTATAAGAAATGCACTAGGTCAGTTTTTATATATAAAAACTAAGAGAAGACCTATTATTATACCAATAATAATGGAAATATAATAAAAATAGGTGATGGAGTTCACCTTAACTATTGTATTTTTGCAATAAAAGACCTCTACTTAGAGTTTAACTTTAAGTAGGGGTCTTTTGTTATGAAAAAAATTGTTTATAGTTTTAAAATATTGTTAATAATTATAAAGAAATATAATAATTTATAATCACTCTTAAAGCAGATAAACACAGTAGACTAAATCAATTCAAATTATAATGAAAGTTGATTATATTTGATAACATCTATATAATAGAGGTGCGTAAGAAAAAACATACAATAGATGTAATGATATTATACATATTGAGTAAATTCGGAAACTAATCGCTAATTTAACAAAGCCTAAAAAAAAGTGTTTTAAACCGTAGGTTCATTAGAATTGCTTATTTATTGTTGTTTAAAATGTAAATTAATAAAAATGAGCATAGCA
>NZ_JBOITM010000057.1:0-8994 GCF_050717535.1 Clostridium sp. | reverse complement strand
TTCTAATTAGCAGAAGAACAAAAGTATTTCTTTTGTAGGAGAACATGTTAGACCATTAACTCGTAAGAGTTAAGGCTATGTTCGTTGAATCAGGAATCCCGTGACTTTTAGTCATGGGTAGTTCAATAGATTGTATGATTTAATGGAAAGCCTTTGAATTAAAGGGCTTTTGTTGTTTTTGAATTGAAATTCAGTAAACAATTCTGTACATATAGCAATTTTTACACTTTTAATCCAATTTGTATTTTATCTATATTAGCACTATAATAGATATATTAGTAATTTTTAGTAATATTTTAAATAAAGTTGTAGGGGGAAAATATGAAACTTTTATTTTTTATATTAAATAAAACTGAAAAATTGGATGAAGTTTTAACTGAACTTGCACGCATTAACATTAGCGGTGCAACGATTTTGGAAAGCATGGGTATGGCTAGATTATTAAGTCATGAACATGATCGGGATGAAATTCCTTTTTTAGGATCTCTTAGAGCATTTTTAAATCCTGAAAGAGAAAAAAGTAAAGTGATTTTTGCTGTTATAAAGGAAGAGAAGCTAGAAGAAGCTGTCAGTGCTATCGAGTCTGTAGTGGGAGATTTTTCACTTGATGATACTGGTATAATTTTTAGTGTTCCAATTGATTTTACAAAGGGGATTAGAAAAATTGGAAAGTAAAGTAATAATTGAAGTTGCTATAATGTTGTTTGCTGGAATAATTTTTGGCAGGCTCGCTAAATTTGTTAAACTTCCCAATGTAACCGGTTACTTGATTGCTGGACTTTTATTAGGACCGTCTTTTTTAAATTTTCTTCCTCTTAATATGGTAAATGGATTTTCTATTATATCAGATATAGCATTGGGGTTTATCGCCTTTGCAATCGGGAGTGAGTTTAATTTAAACTATTTTAAAAAAGTTGGAATGGCACCTATAATAATAGCTATCTCAGAGTCTTTCGGGGCAATTATACTGGTAACTATTACTTTGATTATTTTTGGCTTTGATTTAAAGCTTTCAATATTATTAGGGGCAATTGCGGCCGCTACGGCTCCAGCCCAAACCATAATGGTTATAAATCAATATAAAGCTAAAGGATCATTAACATCAATGCTTATGAGCGTTGTTGCCATTGATGATGCTGTTGCTCTTATAGGATTTGGATTTGCAACTACTATAGTAAAAACGATGTCCACAGGTCTTAGTTCTAACATTGTTTTGTCAATACTAACTCCTATATATGAATTAGTAATATCCTTTATTTTGGGAGGTATCGCAAGTATACTTATGAAGTTAATATTTCGATGGTTTAAAAAAGCATCCAATAGACTTTGTATAATTATTGCATTTATATTAATTACTTATTGGGTAGCTGGATTACTTCAGGGTTCCCCATTGCTTGCTTGCATGGCGCTTGGTGGTGTGCTTGTAAATATCTATGGAGATATTGATAGCATTGTTAAAATTACAAATGATTTTTCACCTCCAATTTTCATGATATTCTTTGTTATATCCGGAGCCGGCTTTGAAATCTCCGCACTTAGTGGAATTGGGGTCATTGGACTTTTATATGTTATTACGCGTATTGTTGGGAAAATGGCGGGTGCATGGATAGGTGGAAAGGTTACTAAGCAAGAGGATAAGATATGTAAGTATTTAGGACCAACACTTATGCCACAGGCAGGTGTTGCATTAGGATTAATTGTAGTTGCAGGAAAGCTTATACCAGAATATGCAGCGCAAATTCGCGTTATCATATTATGTTCTACATTTATATACTCAATAGTAGGACCTATCGCCGCAAAAGTGGCATTAGAAAAATCTGGCGAAATCGTACTTCCACACAAAACAATTCATAAATTAAATGCATAAGAATAGAGAAGAGACTATGAATAGATTTTATTTTAAAATCTATTCATAGTCTCTAAATTATTATATCTAATTTAAAGTGGAAGTGAGTATATATAGCCTGGTAAATTAGAATTATATGTACAAGCATTTTTAATAAAACCTATATATAAGATATAAACTTAATTATAGGGGGTTACTTATGTAGGAAAAATTATATATATATATCTGGGGCCTCGCTTATAAGTTTATAAAAATATTTTATGAATTAATATTTAGATTTGTTAATATAATTAAGTGATTACTATATTAAAGGAGTAAAGTTTTGAGAGCTTTTATTACTTTAGATATAAAAAAGTTGTTTAAACCAATTATTTTACTTGCCGCATGTTTCATTATGCTCTGGGCCTCCAGTAGTATTTTTAAATCAACTACAACTATATTACAAATGGACAAAGAATACCTTATATTGGCTTACAATGATAGTGGTATGCACTGTATTCAGTCTGATTACTCTTCTTTTATGATACTTCCCCCAGCTAATACAATTCGTGTACAAGTATTTGAAAAAGGCATAGAGGAGGCTAAATTGATAAATGGTGGGGTAATAGTGGAGTATAAGGTTAATAATAATACTTCTTCTATTGATAAGGTTAATTTTTGGGATTATGCAAAGGCTTATGGTTATAATTTAAAACCTAACGAAGGTATTACAGGGAATTACTTAAGTGGAACCTGCAAACTATCTGTGGATAAAAAATATTATGAGGCAGAATATATTCCTATTACACCTTACAATGATGGAAGTAAAATTATAAATCCATATCAAACCGTAACTATTACAGTGAAAAGTGCAATAACTAAGAAGGTTATAGCTGTAGAAGATGCAGTTGTTGCACCGGTTTCAACTGAAATGCTCTGCAGCAATTGCCATGGAAAAACTAATACAAATGCTAATATATTAATATCTCACGATAAAAACCAAGGCACAAAACTTTATGATGATTCAATAAACGGAACACCACACAGTTGTAATGAATGTCATCAAGACAATGCATTAAATGCTAAGGGGAAAGAAGGTATCCCAAGTCTTTCACTTGCAATGCACGATTTTCATGCACCAAAAATGGCAATGTCCAGCCTTCAGAATACTTGCTATAATTGTCATCCAGGTGTTGAAACTAAATGTAATAGAGGAGTTATGGCAGCAGCAGGATATACTTGTAGCAGTAGCAAATGTCATGGAGATATTGAGACTGTAGCAAATTCTCTTAAGCAAGGTAGAGAGGCTTGGCTTAATGAGCCAGATTGTGGTGATTGTCATGGAGAAAATTATGCATCTAATACTAATAAGTTATACAGTAAGTCTTACCTTCAGAATGGACCTGAGGCAATGAACGGTTATATTACTTGTGAGACCTGTCATAATAGTCCACATGCGGAATGGCCATCTACATTAAAGTTAGATAACCAAATACCTATAAAAATTTATGGCGTGCCTGATTTTATTAGAAAATGTTCAGCATGTCATCAGCAAAAGGGTGATGGAAAAATACACGGATATAAAGGAGTAGATTAAAAATGAATCTGGGTGAATTATTGCTTGTTATTGCTTTAATAATGAGTTTAGGAAATTTAATTGTAAGTATATTCTTTCATAAAAATAAACTTGCAGCTATTTGGGCTGATATATTTTTATTTAGTTCTATATTTTGTATAACAGCTGCTACGTTGCTTCTTATTTATTATCAATTTACTTTCAATTTTCAATATGCTTATGTATTTAATCATATTTCAACATCGCTAAAACCAATTTATCTTATTTCAGCTCTTTGGGCAGGGCAGGAAGGCTCTTTTCTTCTATGGGCAATGATTGCAATGTGGATTAATTTGTTGGCGCGTGGTGAGCATAAGTCATATGTTATCTACACCATAATAAGTACAGTTATTTTGGTTTTGGCTTTTTCAAGTGCTCCATTTTCTCTTATGGATTACAGACCTACTGAAGGAAATGGACTTAATATAGCACTACAGGATCCATGGATGGTAGTTCATCCACCTCTTGTATTTATAGGATACTCTGCAATGGGGGTGCTATTTGCTCAAAGCTTTAGCAAAATTAACAGAAAATGGATAATTGCTTCCTTATTATTTCTTGGAGCTGGAATATTTTCTGGAAGTTTGTGGGCTTACAGAGCACTAGGATGGGGTGGTTACTGGGCGTGGGATCCTATTGAAAATGCAGCTTTAGTTCCCTTTCTTATTTTAACTGCGATTGTGCATAAGAAAAAAATATCTCCTAAACTTGCTATGATTCCTTTTATTTTAGCTGTTTTTGGCACGTTTTTAGCAAGAAGTGGAATTTTGCAGGGGACATCAGTACATTCTTATGCCTCATCCTCAATAACATTGCCACTCTTAATAGTATTTATCCTTTCGGTGTTAATATTTTTAATGGCTATAGTAAAGGACAGGCTGTGGAATGTTACAAGAGTTAAGGTTAAGCTTAACAAAGCAAAGACTTTATCAGTATTCCGTTATATTATATATATTTTTGCAGTTTATATCTTGTTTGGAACTGTCTTACCTATTTTTTCAGGGGTTTCTACTGAAATTAGTTTTTATACTCCAGCAGCAGTGGGGTTCGCCATCTTTTCTTCAGTACTTTTTACAGTTTATATGCGTAATTTATTTGAAAAAAATTTTATGAAAATAATGATTATAAATACTATTATAATTATTATTATTTCTGCAACCACTGCGTTTTCATCCTTCCCATGGTTAATTATATTATGGATAGTGATGCTTCCACTTATCCCTAAGATAATATTTTTCAGTACTTTTAGAAATATTTGGGCACATGTTTCTCATATTGGAGTTTTGCTGCTTATAACTGGTACTATTACATCTTCTGTATTTAGGACAGAGGGAATTTTAATGCAGTCAAATTTACCCGAAATTACTTCTGGAGAAACTATAACTATTCATAAATTCTTAGGAGATACAATCATTACTGAAAGTTTACAATATACAACAAGACCTTTTATTTGGTTGTTTTGGTTAGGAGGATTTATGATACTAGGGGGGATTCTTGGCGCACTTTGCTTCTCAAAAGGCATATATACCCAAGAATTGTTTGAAAAAAGGGGCTAAATTTAAAAATATAAAGGTTATTCCTTGTAAGAAATTAATAGATGTTATTCAAAAGAAAATCAAATAATGGATTGTTATATACGGTAGATAACCGTTGATAACGGGAACACCCATAAATAAAGGCATATTTAAGAATAAAGTCTTAGATATGCCTTTTTATTTGCGTTGTCTCGCATAGAAATAAAAATGTTTTCTATTTAATAATTTACATAATAATTAGCCCCTAAAATAATTTATTCGCTTTATACGAAAAGCACTCAATATATTAATATATTCAAACATCCATTACGATGTAGATTTTTTAGAATATTTAAATTGAATAAACATTCTTATTATAGATTTAAATAAAATTATTAAAAAAAAACATAAAGACGTATAAATAAAAGGAAATACCTCGGCATACGATAAAAAACTTAACATTAATAATAAGAACCCTATTATTAAAGAGCTAATTTTATAAGATTTTAAATATCCCTTTTTATTTTCAATTTTTGTATTTGTGGTTAAAGCATATCTAAGCATATCAAAATTTGTTTCTGTTCTCGTTATTCCATACAAAATAATGCACAATCCTACTATAACCATGAACAGTATAAATATATTATTCGTAATAATACCATTCCCCCTTAGTTTCTAATATTATAAGCATTTAACAATAATAGTCGTTGCATTTAAACTAAACTTTGCTTCAACTTTTACTATAAGTATGTCCTTATTCAATTATATAGAATATTAATACAAATTACAAATATTTAACATAAGAATATTAATTTTAAATATCTATTGCCTGTGGCAATTCTTGCCTTTTCTGTTTCTGATTTAAGCAGGGAAATATACCTTGTAGTTGGCTTTGGTAATTCCAACTTTTTATTAGTACTCGCAGATATATTTAATGCATTAATGGCAATTCCAAATCTAGTTGCCTTACTTCTACTAAGTCCTGTAATTGTAAGTGAAACTAAGAAATATTTATGGGATGATAATATAGAAGCAATAGATAGTGAGCCAACAATATAAGTTGATGAAGATGGAAAAGTTATTAATGAAAAGTTTATATAAAATATATAGTTATGAGAGCTTGTAGTGCTATAATTAAATTAAACATAATATTCAGTTAACAAAAATGAAAGGGGATAATTATATGAATCAGGAACAAATGGCTCTAATGCATGCTGGAAAAGGGTTTATCGCCGCGTTAGACCAAAGTGGGGGTAGTACTCCTAAGGCACTTTTGCAGTATGGCATTTCAAAAGAACGTTATTCAAATGAGGAAGAGATGTTCAAACTAGTACACGAGATGAGAACGCGAATTATCATGAATCCTGCATTTAATTCAGAGCATATTTTGGGTGCTATTTTATTCGAAAATACTATGGATCGTAAGGTTGACGATAAATTTACCGCTGATTTTCTTTGGGAGAACAAAAACGTTGTGCCTTTTTTAAAAATCGATAAAGGGCTGGCTGAACTTGAAAATGGTGTTCAACTCATGAAACCTATTCCAAATTTAGAAAAACTCTTAAAACGTGCGGTTGATAAAAACATTTTTGGTACAAAAATGCGTTCAGTTATTAAAGAAGCCAATCCAGAAGGAATTCGAAAAATAGTTGAGCAACAGTTTGATATTGGCAAGCAAATAGTTAAAGCAGGACTAGTTCCAATTATTGAACCAGAGGTTGATATCCACAGCGAAGATAAGGAAAAATCAGAAAAACTATTAAAATATGAAATCAACAATCAATTAGTAGCTCTTGACAAAGATGTAAAAATCATGCTTAAACTTTCAATACCAACAGAAGATAATTTCTATGATGATTTAATGGATAATCCGCATATTGTGAGGGTTGTGGCTTTATCAGGAGGTTACAGTCGAAGTGAAGCAAATGAAAAACTTGCTCGCAATCACGGACTGATAGCTAGTTTTTCCCGGGCATTATCACAAGGGCTTACTGCAGAGCAAACAGACAGTGAATTCAATTTGATGTTAGCTAATTCAATTGGGTCAATTTATGAAGCATCCATTAAATAATGTAGATATTTATTCTGAGAGAATTGTATAAATTAGATTAATCTTCTGTAAGAGTACAATTGAACAATGAATAGTTCGCAAGTTCTTATATTGGAAAATTAAGACTATACTTTAAATAGTGTAGTCTTTTGTAATACATATGACACTTGCGTAACAAATTTAAGAAATATATACCTGAACTTAAAAACTACTAGATGAAATTCGGAAGATAATTAGGTAAATGTAATAAGGTAATAAAGTATTGCATTACATTTGTAAGATTAGACGAAACAATAGTCTATATCTATAATAAAAACTAAGGTGTGGTTCTAAATATTCATAAGATATGAAATAGACTAATTTCTTGAAGGCTGTGTATACAGGGGGTAGTTATGAGTATAAAGAAAAAAAACATAATAATTGCATTGGCGCTTATTGCCATAATTGCAATTGGTTCCATTTTTTATTTTAAGTCTACTGAAATTAAGTCGGTAGATGGTTATTTAACAGATAATTATGAAACTGAAAATTTTACTGAAGATGGGATGAGTTCTGCCTTTAAGCTAATTGATGATAGCGAAGGATATAATATATTCTTTACAGGTGAAGGTCATGGTAATTTAGGAAATGAAAAAATAAATTTTCAGATGTTAAAATTCTTATATAAAGAAGCAGGGGTCAAGTATTTAATATGCGAAATGCAATATAGTATAGTTAGCAAGCTGAATAAATATATTCAAGGAGGCGACGAAGCACTTCTTAAAGATGCCGTAGATGTAGTAAAAAAACGCAATCCAAAATATGGTGGAGAGGATTACTATAAATTTTGGCAAGAGCTATATGATTATAATAAAGGTTTACCTAATGATAAGAAAATACAAGCCTTTGGAATTGATGTAGATTTCATGGGTGATTATACTTTAAAAGAAATGAAAAGTTTGATTCCTAATACAAAACCACCTATAGAAATAGAAAACAAAGTGAATGATTTTATAAGAATATCTAGTGGTAAAGTGTCAGAAGAAGAAGCAATTACAGTCTTTACGAACTTAAATGAGGACTTTAGTAGTAATACACAGGTTTATAAAACTTTCTTAGGTGATAACTTCAATGATTTTAAAAACAATTTAAACAGCATGATGAATACTATAAGATATGTAAAGATTCAAGATCCAAAAGATCCATATCCAGATCCAGCTAGGGATGACTTTATCTATGATAATTTTATGCGAATATACGAGGGAAATCCTAGGGGCAAATATTATGGACAATTTGGCGAAGGACATATTTATAGAGAAAACATCTTATATGATGGCAAAGATTACTTTACCCTAGCAAAGATGATGGAAAAACAGGGTAAATTTAAAGTATTATCTATACCTATAATAAATAATAATCAAGGAATTTTAATAAATGAAGCAGAAAAGTTAGCAAAATATAAATTTACTATATTTAAATTGAATGGCAAAAAATCACCTTATGGAAAAAAAATTGAGAATTTATATACAAGTTATCAAAATGTACTAACAAATGGAACCACAGTAGATAACTATCAGTATTTAATTTATCTATCCTATTAGGTAAACGATTTATTAAAGTAACAGCAGAAAAAATATGAAGAAAATGCATGATACAAAATTATATGTGATTACTGTAGAATGTAGAGAATCACATTCAGAATTAATTTGAACTGAAAGGAGGTGTTAGGTATTTTTATTCTTATTATTTGGGGGCTTATTGTTGGTTCAATACTTTTCATGATATCCAGCTATATAGGTTCAAAAATTGGCTTCGTTGAAAAAACTACAAAATTAATCGAGTATCTCAAAGGATATAAGAATTAGTGAAAAACTCAGATTACCTCCGGCAGGCTGTGCGAGAATTAGATTTTAGATATAATCCGCAGCTGAATTAGAAATTTAAAATTTTATTGTAACTATTTTTCTTGATATAAAGCAAAAAAAGCACCTATATTAGGCTGCTTTCATAA
>NZ_JBOITM010000056.1:0-9352 GCF_050717535.1 Clostridium sp. | reverse complement strand
TCTAATTAGCAGAAGAACAAAAGTATTTCTTTTGTAGGAGAACATGTTAGACCATTAACTCGTAAGAGTTAAGGCTATGTTCGTTGAATCAGGAATCCCGTGACTTTTAGTCATGGGTAGTTCAATGAGGTGATATTTAATGAATAATAAAAGAGGGTCTAATATTTCGTTTATCGGGGGATTTTATGGGCTTTATTTACTATGCCAAGAGAGAGAAGAGTATTTCATTAATTCAAAATGGTATTTTGAAGGACGATATGTTACTTAAGGAGGGGTGCAATGCATAAAAATATAATAACAACTGTGAGTATTATTGGTATATTTATCGTTCTAACAGGTTGTAATTCAGTGAAAAATAAAGAGAATGAGGAAAAAGCAATAATAAATCAGACTACTCAGGAAAAAGTAATCGAAGTGAAAAATTCTGAGATACCTAAGTTTGAAGAAATGTATAAAGAAACAACAGAGATTGATATCTATTCTGGCCCAGAGGGAATGGATAAAGCTATAAAAATCAAAGATGACAAAATGGTATCAAAAGGGAGATTAGTTTTGTTTTGATGATCCTGCATTTGCAGTTGGGTATTTAGAAATCGATAAAAACAAATATGACCCGGATTTCAGCTTTTTCAGGTATATAAAAGATTTATCAGAATATAGTCAGTTTGATATAAACGTAGACAATCATGTTGGACAATTATATACAGAATGATAGGCCCTAGGAAGTAATTGATGCAGTAAAAGGGATAGTTAATGGATTTAGTATACTAAGAAACTTAAAACGTCGGCAATATGGAATAGTAGATTAATCTGATATTTTCAATAAAACTTATGTGGAGGAAGAATAATGGAGATGAATGGTATTAAAGCAATTTTATTTGATTCAGGTCGTACGTTAAATATACCTAGCACAGGACATTGGTTTATTACACCTAATTTCAAAAATATTATTGCAAACTCAAAATTTATTTATACAGAAAAACAATTAGATAATGCAATAACAAAAGCATGTGAGCATATTAACAAAATACTATTAGTTGAATCAGAAGAGCAAGAATTTTCTATGTTTAAAGAGTTTTATGAAATTGTATTAAGGGAGATTAAATATCCTAGCATTAATAATCAAATTATTGAACTTTTAGCACGTGATAATGTTTATAATGACGAAAAATTTTTATTCTTTGATGATGTAGAGCAGTCATTAGTGAAGCTAAAAGAAAAGTATTTACTAGGAGTAGTTTCAGATACTTGGCCATCATTAGAAAGAGTATTTATAAATAAGAATTTAAAACAATATTTTTCGACTTTCATAATGTCATCTGTTTATGGTTCCTATAAAAAAGAAAAGATTTTATTCAAAATAGCTATTGAAGAATTAAATATCAAGCCACAGGAAGCGATATTTATAGATGATAGTGAATCAAACCTTGTAGCAGCAGAAGAATTTGGAATGATTCCAATATTAATTGACAGATATGACACGCAAGACCTTATTAGCAAGTATCCTATAATTAGATCATTAAATGAATTGTTAGAAATTTAAATCTTTTTATAAAATCACATAGTATTATTAAATGGTTGTCGAGTATTTATAAGAAGGGAGATAATCTATATGGAACATGAAATGACTTTGTTTGAAGCTCCTTCCAATAGCATTAGAAATAGACAAAAGGGTAGTAAAAATATACCACTTACGACAGTTCACAACCCCATATCTAATGATGTGGGGTTTAATATATTAGAAAAGGAATCCATATGCTATATTAGACATAAATGGTGATAGGATACCCTATTTTATAAATACAAGAATCGCGACACGTAAAGGTAGATAACCATTTTAGACAATTTAATTCCTTATACTTGAAATTTAAGTTATAATTACCGTATACTTCTAGTAGTTACTTATAATTTACCTATTGGTACTAACGCTGCAAGCATAATATATGCAAATTTTATATTAATGGAAGGTGTGAACTTAATGATTAAAGATTGTCGTATAAAAGTAGATTATTTAGAAAGACTATTAACAGAAAATTCAGGGATAAACTACAGTGTACTCCATATTATGAGAATTTATGGAGGCGCACGAAAAGTAACATATAAAATAGAATGTGATCAGAACTTTTGTTGTATTCTTTATGTTTGGGACAATTCGATGAACTATTTTAATGAAGAAACAAAAGACAATATTGTATTTGAGTCAAATGGGGCAGATTTGTTTGAATTAAACAATAAGTTTCTTATTCAAAATGGAATTCGCACACCAATAATATACTATATCGACAAAAGCAAAAGGAATTTCATGTTTTTGTAGATGAACATCTCAATACTTATTTAATTGACATAGAGTCTGCGATGTTTTTTGACATAGAATATGAACATAGTTTTTTGGAGTTAAGATTTGGTGAGTTTTATAAATACCTAACTGCAAAGAATCTTATTTAGATAGATTAAGTTTTTATAGATTGCATTTGTATATATCGTGTCTTTCGGGTGCATTAAAATTGAAGCAGAAAGGCTATCCTGATATGGACGATGTTAATGGTATGATTTTAATTAATTCTAAACGAGTGTTGAGTTTTATACAAATATGATGAGTTTAAATATTGTTGATGGTACAATTGATTGGCCTGTAGCCATGAAAACAGAAATAATCCGCAACAAACTTTGATATATGAAGGATACCGTGGCTCAGGAGAGTGTTTCTGAAAGGGGTAGTTTAAATGAACAATAGTAATAATATGAACGTATTGAAAATCAATAAATCTTGTTTTGACATATTTCCAGAATTGGAATCTGATAGAGTGATGTATAGGGAAGTAACTTCAGAGGATGTAGAAGATATATTTAAAATTTATAGTGATCCGGAAGTTGCTAAATATGATTGGTATAAACCAATTGCTACTAAGAATGATGCACTTTCTATAATAAATCGTTATGCGAAAGAATTTCAAAATAAAGAAGAGCTTACTTGGGGTGTGGCAAGAAAGTATGATAATAAGATTATTGGTTATTGCTGCTTAGGGAGTTTTAATGATGATTCAAGAAGAAGTGAAATTGGGTATGGATTTAATCGTGATGAATGGAATAAAGGATATGCTACTGAAGCTATAACAGTTTTAGTGAAATTTGGATTTGATATCATGAATCTTAATAGGATAGAGGCCACTGTAACCCTTGGTAATGGCGCTTCTGTAAAAGCTTTAAAGAAAGCTAACTTTCTTCAAGAGGGTATTGTAAGAGAAAGAAGTGTTATGAAGGGAAAGTTTGAGGATGATGTTATATTAGCTATAATAAGAAAAGATTATAACCTGTAAATTGTAATTTGAAAAAATACTTACAGTACACAATTGTATAGGATATATAAATTGTGTACTTTTGGAAGACTATTAGGCTTGGGAGAAATATAAAATTGAATGGGTAGGTTGAAATAATTATATGAATACTTATTGGAGAAGTGTATGGACAGGTAGAGAAGTTAAAGATTATAAAAAATATATAAATTTAAATTATGAGTATAAATTTATAAATATTTTTAAGCAAAATAATATTTCACATATATGTGATGCTGCATGTGGATTTGGAAAATATAGTGCTATTTTGAGCAAAAATAATTTCAAAGTCAGTGGTTTTGATATTTCAGAAGAAGCAGTTAGTCTTACAAAGGCTATGCTTAATGATTTTGGTCTCAAGTTTATGGAGTTTTGTGTATGTAGTATAACCAACATAAGATATCAAGATGAACACTTTGATGGAGTAGTTGCACATGCAGTAATTGACCATCTTAAGACAACAGAAGCAATTAAAGCATTAAATGAACTTTTTAGAATAACAAAGAAGAATGGACTTATATATCTTTCTTTTGATGGGATTGAGGATGACGATAGTGAATTAAGCCATGAAGTACTAGAAGATGGAAGTTTTAAATATATAGATGATCTTAGAAAAGGTATGATATTTAAATATTATATTAATGAAGAAATTAAAAAACTTATTATAGGCAAACAAATATTATATTTTAACACAAAGCAAAATGGTGAGCGGGAAATAATTTTGAGAAAAGAGTAATTTTTAAGGTGGGTATAATTAAAAATAGCAAACTTTAAGTTTTTAATAATTAGGAGGAGAACAGTATGAAATTATTTCTGACAAGTAGCATTGGTGGAAGTTATAAGGAGAATAGCATAAGAATTCCATGCGCCTTTGATGGAGCAAATAATTTTTTGAATTTACTTAGAAAATATTTACCAATAAATTCAAAATGTCTTATACTAAGTTCTGACCCAGAGAATGAAGAGATGAACAATAGCTTTAAGATAGTATTTAGAGAAGCATTTAGAATCAGTAATCTCCCATTAGCAAAAATAGATATTTGTGACAGAAGGAATGAAAGCAACCTTGTTGATATGATATATGATTATGATTTATTACTGCTCGCAGGTGGACATGTTCCAACTCAGAATGAATTTTTCAACAGAATTCATTTAAAAGAATTGTTGAAAAGTTACGAAGGTATAATAATAGGTATGAGCGCCGGAACCATGAATTGCGCGGATGTTGTTTATGCACAACCGGAGCTAGATGGTGAAGCAATCGATATAGAATATCAAAGATATTTGGATGGCTTGGATTTAACTAAAATAAATATATTACCACATTTTCAAGACGTAAAAGATTTATCTGTTGACGGGCTACGAGTTTTGGAAGACATTTCATTACTCGACAGTAAAATAAGATCGTTTTATGCGTTAGTGGACGGTGCATTTATTTTTGTGGATGGCAATAGATCAGCATTGTATGGAGAAGCATATTGGGTTAATGATGGGAATATTGCGAAGGTATGTGATACTGATAAGAGTATAGAGATTTCATAGATTGCTGTATGTGAACTTAAAACAATTAAATCTATTCCTATATAGAAGCAGAGGCTACAAGGGGAACCTTGGAACAAAAGTTAACTTCAATAATTCCATTTTATGTTTTAATGATAGGAAAACTAATTTTCTATATGTTAATGGAACTTATAGAATTAGCTATAATACTTACGATATCTGTTTTAATTTTCCATGTAGGTATATCTATAAATTTTAAAGCTATTTTATTAATTACTATTGCAGGAATGTATGGTATGGGATTGATTTTTGGTGGACTCACATTGAAATTTAAAAACATAGGTAGAATAATGTACATCATTCAAATACATTACTGTTTATTTCAAATACATTAATGGTTGTTTCAAATAAATTTTCAATTATTAATTTAATACCATTAACAAATGGAAATGACCTTATTAGAAAAGCTCTTATAGGACAGGTAATTCCTATGACAGATTATTTTATATTAGCTGCAATTTCTCTAGCCTGGCTTGCAGTAGGAATTGTTACTTTTAACTATTTTAAAAAATTGAGTAGAATTGATGGACTTGTAGGTTCTTATTAATACACTTTTGATTGACTGAAAAAATCATAAAATATATTCGGGAATTTAACGGAAAAGTTACAATGGTTTTGGATAGTTTTGATTAATTATAAGTTATGTGGGGGAGATAAAATGTTAGTTCATAAAGGTACAACAAGATTTGAAACCAATAGGTTAATTCTTCGTCCTTATGTTATGGACGATGCAACAGATATGTTTAATAATTGGGCAAATGATTCCGAAGTTACAAAGCATCTATCTTGGCAAGCCCATACTAATATAGATGTTACTAAATATCTTATGGGAATCTGGGTAGATAAATATTCCTCAAATAAAACATACCATTGGGGCATTGTATATAAAGCGAATGGGAATCAAGTTATTGGGAGTATTGATGCTGTTAGAATAAACGAAGATTTAGAACAAGCAGAAATAGGTTATTGCATTTCAAAAAAATATTGGAATAAAGGTATTGTCCCTGAAGCATTAGTAGCAGTATTACTCAATATGCAATTTTAAAATCAGACCCAAGATAATTAGAATTACATTTGCTTGTTAGTTCATATTACGAAGGGGGATATAAAATGAGAAAAATTATACTAATACAGCATTGTCAATCTGAGCATCATATTAATAACTTGACAGGAGGGTGGACAAACACCCCACTTACTAATTTAGGACAAAAACAAGCTAATTTGCTTGGTGAAAAATTGAAAAATGAAATAGGTTCGGAAGAATATGCCTTGTACTCATCAGATTTATTGAGAGCAAAACAAACAGCTGATATCATTGATAATTATTTAAAATTAGGAATAATAGAAGAGTTTGGACTAAGAGAAATTAATAATGGTATTGCAGCAGGTAAAACAAAGGAGTGGGTAAAACAAAATGAAATCCCTATGCCAGCAGAAGGTTTTAATATAGACCACGAACCATTTTTAGGGGGAGAGACTTGGAGACAATTTTTTATAAGAGTTAGTAAAAGTATGGAAAAGATTTATAATTTGAATCAAAAGAATTTAATTATTGTTACACATGGATGTGCTTTATCATACATAATAGCCTGGTGGCTAAAATTAACACCAGAAATGTTAAATAATGCAGTTTTTTCTGCTTCACCTGCAAGTATTTCTGTGTTATTAGAAGGTAGGTTTAATCAAAGAGTACTAAAAAAGTTAAATAATACTTCGCATTTAACTTAACTGTCTTAGTTAGCACAGTTGGAATATAGATTGCTTAATATTTAAATAGAGAGGTGAAAGTAAATGTCTACACAAGTAATAATCGTTTTAATTCTTACAGTTATCATTTCAATAATTTCAACACTAGCTTATTCTGTAAGAATTGTTGCTGTAAGAACAGGAAGAATAGCAGTAGCTTTTGCAGTATTCAACATTTTTGCATTAGTTTCTAGAACTGCAAACAGTGTTCAAGCACCATTATTGGCTAAAACAATTGAAAATACTATAAAAACAGGAAATCCACAAAGTTTATTATCTACATTCAGATGGATATTATTATCCACAACATTTGCAACGATTATTGGCTCAGCCTTAATGCCGACCTTTATAAAAGTTTTTGGTAAGGCTGTGGAATCATTTAGTATTAATCGTTCTATACCTAAATTATTATTACATGGTTTCTCAAAATCAGGAATATTGCAATTTAAAAATAGTGTTACAAGACCAAAAAAAGAAAACTTGTCACAGTTAAAAAGTTTCAAAACTATGCCAAAGAAAATTATTTTACTTAACACGCTCGCATTTTCAATATCAACGGTTGGTGTTTTGGCATCACTGTATGCAGGATGTTTAAATCCTGCATTAAGAACAACCTGTAGTACATTGTCTGCTGTAATAACTGGGCTTTCAACAATAATCATGGTTATATTCATCGACCCATATATATCAATTCTAACAGATGATGTAATCAAAGGAGAATGTTCTCAATTGCAGTTTGATAGATGTATAATTTTTATTGTTGGCGGATTAATAGTAGGTACGATTTTAGCTCAGATTTTATTAGTTCCAGCAGCTCAAGTAATATCATTTATAGCTAAAACAATTTAGAATATAATGTCGTAAGAAGCATAAATCTTTATGAATTCTTATTTATAATGCAATAAATTTAAGTTCGATTTGAATCAGAAGATTACAAAGTTTAGTAAGTTATTAAAAAAGTGATAGTAGGATTTATGTCTAAATTTACAGTAACATACAAATACTCTTGATAATTAATTAGGGGGAGATATTTATGGAAAGCGAAGTAAGAGATTTTTATAATAAATATGGAGAAAGAGAGTGGAATAGATTAGAAGAAAATACGTACAGTAAAATTAACTTCCTATTACATATGCATTTTATAGAGAAATATTTGAAAAAGGGAATGAGAATTCTTGATGCGGGCTGCGGTGCAGGTAGATTTAGTATTGAATTTGCCAAAAGAGGGTGCAATGTAACTTTGTTTGATATCTCTGATGAACAACTTAAAATCGCTAAAGAAAAAATTAATGAGGCAAAAGTTAATGAAAATATTGAAGGTATATTTCAGGGAGATATTAGGGATTTATCTCAATTTAAGAATGAAGAATTTGATATGGTTGTTTGCTATGGTGCTCCGTTGTCTTATGTTCTTGAAAATAGAGAAAAAGCAATACTTGAGTTTAATAGGGTATTAAGTAAAAGTGGTTTTCTGTTTGTTAGTGTTAATAATAAATGGGGAATACTTAAAATGCTTTTAGGCAATAAATACCCTGATTTTTTTAATAATCCCGAATATTGGTATATAGATAAAGTTATGAAAACTGGCGATTTACCTAAACATGAGAAAGTTAATCAACCTGCGAGACACTTTTTTGAGGCTGTAGAACTTAATAGCTTAATAATGGAAAATGGATTTGATAAAATTAGTTTAGGGGGGAGTCCATGCTTTAGTTGTGGTAATTCTCAATCAGTTGAGGAATTGGGGAAAGATAAAAAAGCATTTAATACAATATTACAAATTGAGATTGAAACATATACAAAACCTACAATGGTTGATAGTGGAGAATTTTTACTTGCTAAAGGTATTAAAAAACGCTAGTTCACATTTGCTTAACTTATATTGTACTGTTCATTAAATTAAATAAATCAGGCGGTTAATTTTTTGTTGGATTGTTAATTATGAATGCACATTAAAAGATTATATGGGAGGTTGAGAAATGTTTTTCAAAACAAAAAGGGTACCTGAAGTAAAGTATGAAATTGAATCAAGAAATGAATGTTTGGATAATAATGATTTTATCTACAGATTTCGTGAGGAGTTAAATAAATTCGGTGAGATTAATGATCTCACTATTAATGCTGATACAAATGAAAAACTGAATAATTCGTTTATTATACCATTGGGTGGAAAAATTCCAGATGAATATAGTCATTCATATAATCAGTTTTTGCGTTTGGATGAGAAACGTATCTGAAAATTAATTCTATGCGACGATACAATGCAATGTTTGAATGATACACTTGAAAACCAAGAAAATGACACTAATCATTTGGTTTTATATCTAACAAATGATTGCACTAGTTTTGACATTAAAGACGAATGCTTAGGTATAGATGTGAGATATTAACAAATCCTAATTTTTTACATAGCGAATCAAGTTAATACATAAACTCTTATACAGATGCTAACAAATTGTAGAGGCCAAAACGACCTATAATAAAATGTTGCCGTCCACCTTGTCTGGTGGACTATTTTTTCATAGCAATGTGTAAATTTATGGTTTATAATCTAGATATAGGTTAAAGTTGATTGTTAAGGAAGTTGGGTAGTGTAAAGTGAGCTATGAAAAAATGAGAAGAACTAGTTTGGTACAAATATATGGAAAATATTTTTGAAATAGCTTGTTTTATTAAGATAAGAATGAAATAAGACAGAACAAAAAAGCCTTAAA
>NZ_JBOITM010000055.1:0-9727 GCF_050717535.1 Clostridium sp. | reverse complement strand
ACCTAATTTACAATTAATGGCTATAATTAAGAACTAATTATCAACTAATAATTCCAATTGCAGTCTAGATTGCAATTTATACCATTTGTAATATTATTGAATTCTAAGGTTGATGGCCATGGACCCCATTGTAAAATATGGAAGCGTATGCGGACATATTTTACTTATGGACTATTCACCTTTAAATAAGAGTGTGCTATATTATCTACCGAAAAAAATTCATATACTCCTATGATATCTTGATGAACTATGGCTTTTTAACAGCCTTATACCAAATATAGCCCTGATGAATTTCCGAATTGGAAATAATATATTCTTGATTTTCTTTATCCCTATAAATATCAAACTTTTCACCACCAAATTCACCTTTTCCTATTCTTTTTCCTACTCTTTTGGGTGATTTATCAATATCGAATTTTAGCTCTAAACTATACTTTATATTATCCTTAGTAATATCCATACCATACTCACTCATTGTGTAGATGGGTAGTGTTTTCTCTTTTATAACAGAATATAGACTAACCGAACATATTATTAAAACCACTAAAATAATTGCTATTATAACTTTTTTTTTCATATTATTTTATCTCCTTAATTTTTACTAACTGCTTGTTCAGTGCTATCCATTTTATTAAACTTGATTAGATTTAAAATCCTCAATTCTTTCTATCCTTTTATCTCCATTATGGATTTAAATTCATCACTAAGAAGAATAAACTAAGTCACTTTACTTTATCTTATTTTGATAAATGTCAAGATATTTTGTATATTTTTTTGAAACAATGAACTGGTATACATACCACGAAGTCGTTACCACTCCTACCATTAACAAAAACCAAATCGTATTTATAATAAACAATTCAATACTTTGAAATGGGTTAATCTTACTGTTACTAAAGCAAATTAAAAATACTGCATAAAATATTCCTCCGCTAATAATAATTCTTTGTACTTGAGATACTTTTAATGGAATAATTTCAGTAAGTCCTATGATAATCCACAACGTAAGTGCACCAACATATATTATTATTTGTTTAAAGAATCCTATAACAATGACGTCCCTTCCATTGAAGATACTATAAACGCTTGCTAATAATGTAATGCCTCCAAAAAGTGCTAGCGCAAATACAAGTATATTCAAGACAACTTTTATCTTATCTATATTTTTTTCTTTCATTCTAATCACTCCCATCCTAATATTTCTTTGAATTCTTTAATGTTTCTTCTGGAAATAGTGACCTTATCATTATTCTTTAGTGTTACCAATAAATTTCTATTGAGCATGGGTACAATCTTCCTTATATATCTAGTATTGATTATTGTGCTTTTTGTAGCTCTAAAAAACGTAAGGCCTTTATACTTTTCTTCAATTTCATATAATCTTAGCGAAGATTCTACGACCTTTCTTTCTAGATAAACAAATGTCTTTTTGTCTACGCTTTCAATATAAAATACTTCCTCAGGATAAATTAATACTTTTTCTTTTTCATCAAATACCCCCATAGATAAGTCCATATTTTCAGCATATTCTTTAATCTTATTTATATTTTTATTTTCAATTAAGCAGCAAATAACTATCTCATCTTTTCCCATATTATTTAATTGTTTTATAGACACTTTCAATATTTCATCTCCCTTATTACAGATGTTAATATATTTTTACAAATAAAACAATACCTCGAGTACTATGAGGGTTTATATCCATGCTATCCGGTAACTTTTAACATATCAGATATACTCCACCTCTTATTTTAACTAAATCAATTGCAGCAGCACTAATCCTATTTTAGTCATACTGTCATCGTTACCATACGGTCACTCCTATTCAATTTATGTTTGCAAGAATAATAGTCAAAGGCACCTTGGGTAGTTACATAACCAACCACTTGTTTAGTATAGACCCTGTAGCTAAAACTACAGATTTAGACTTGTCCACCCAACCTACTTTAGCTAATCACTTTTGAGTGTCAAAGTAATCCTTTAATTTTCTTGGTCCTGCAAGTACTTCTCTGTCTAATAACTCTGATTTTGATACAATTTAGCAGATTAATAAACGGACTTGCACATATTAGTTCATCTAAATTGAATAGGATTTCTGCTAAAATATTCATGCTACTATTTCTACATTCTATACAATTGCCTGCCACAAATACAACATAATAAGATATTATCTCGAACTAAAATAGACCCATCAATGTAGATGGGTCTTTTAATTTATTAAACTGTTCTTTTTCTTCTCTAAAAAATCAGTGTCAAAAAAATATTTATCAATCATATAATTCTACACCCTCACTTCCTAGATTATAAACTATATCTGCTCTGAAGGCATCTAACAACAACTCTTCGTACTTTCCATTTGAAATTAAATCTCTTTCTTTTAATTCTTCTACCTTTTGCACATATTCACCAATTGAAAAGTACTTTCTTTCTTCTTCGGATGCTTTATATAATTTATCATCATATCCGAGTCTCATTAGGTTTCAGGTACGACCCCATTGTAAAATATGGAAGCATATGCGGACATATTTTACTTACTTATTTCTCCGTTAATAAAATCATCATCGGAATATAGATGTATTTCTGCTATGGATGGCTCAAAACTCGCCATTTAATCACCCCTATAAAAAGAATTATATACTATCAACTCTGTTTAACTAATTGCAAAAATCTATTTGTAACAGAGGACAGGTTTTTTTCAAGCCACAATAAAGTGTCTATACTATCTAAATGAAAAGAACCTATTTCACTTTCATAAGCCCCTCATTTAGATACATGAATTTGTATGATGTCATTTATCTCCTCAACCGATTTTTTAAAGCATTCACGGTATATGTCAAGTCTTTTCATTTTATTTTTATACAAAATATCCGAAAAAAATACTCCCCCCCTATGGTTGCCTTATCCTAAGTCGCGGTAGTCAAAGGTAAGACGTAACAGACTAAGCTTTATTTCAAATAGTATTATAATTAAATTTAACCTTGTTTATCAACTGCTTATTTGTCCCATCAAAATTGACTCTATAAATGTATTTATAAATACTATCTTCCGTATAATAATAAATTTTATTTCTTACAATCCAGCTATCTATAGCTGCTCCATGGAATTTGGCGCTCTGGGTTTTACCATCACTGGATATCCTATATAAAGTAGTATCTAGACTTTTATTTTCAACCTTACTAACTCCCCAGTAATATAAATTTCCACTTAATATGTTAAACGAGTTTGAAAAATAATTATATTCAGTATCACATAACTTAACTTTTTCAGTTCCATCTGTTTTCATTTTAAATATACTCACTCCCTTTCGATAATCTTTCTCATCAATAAGAGTTGAGTAATAAATAAAATCTCCTTCAACGTTTAGGAGCAGAATTTTATCATCGCAAGGTATTTGCATATTATCCGTTCCGTCAAACTTTATTCTATAAAGATTAAGAGTCATCATTGACTGACCAACATCATCATATTTAAGATAATAAATGTAGTTTCCCGAAAAGTTTATTCTAAAACATTTATCATCGGCTATTTTAGTTCGATTAGTACCATCCACCTTAATTTTGTATAGATTCCCTTTGTCCGTATAATTACAGTAATAAATCCAGTCTCCTATAACCATCATTTCTCTTGCATTATCACTACATATTTTTGTTTTACCTGATCCATCTGTTTTCAATTTATAAATTCCTTGTGTAATTTTAACTTCATCTTCACCATCAACTGTAGATATAACGTCCTCATAATAAATCCATTCTCCGAAAACATTTATATTGGATTTTATGTGAAGCATATTTATATTTGGCTCCCTATCTAATAGTATACTTTGAGTTCCATCTTTTTTTATTTTGTAAAGTCCACTAGGAATTCTACTATACCTCTCTCCACCATCAAAAAAATAATAGTCAAAGGCACCTTGGGTAGTTACATAACCACCCACTTGTTTAGTATAGCTTTGGTAATCTCCACTCTTCAAGTTTCCGTTAGTATTTCCATACTTTTGCAGTAATTCTTCAACAATATCTTCAGAAACTACATCTGCTTGTCCAATAGCTTTTACCTCCGTAGTGTGCTGAAGTTTTGATGCTATACTACCTTTTAGTTTATCTATTGATCCATTACTTACTAAGCAAACAGGTGATTTAGACTTACATGCTAGCGCTGAAGCCGCCAACGCATCAGGATAGTTGTTACCAGTTGTAGCATAAATAGATTTAAAATCTAATTCCTGTGAAAATTTATTAAGAACTGCTACATTAGTATCAAATCTATCATGACCTTGTAGTCTTTGTACATTTGGGAAATTACTTGCTACCCCATCACTTACAACATCATTCCCTCCTATTACATAAGTAGTTTCTATAGCATTATTTTTTAAATATTGTGCTAGACCGCTAGGTAAGTTGTTTTTCCCAGTAAGTAATATAGGCATTCCCTTTTGCGCTGCAATAGAGGATATTGATATAGCATCAGGAAAATTCTCCCCTGTTGCCACAGCTATCTCAGTACTTTTATCTAATTGCTGAGCAACTTTAATAGAAGTTTCATATCGATTTGCACCATATATTCTTGTACACTTTATATTCATTTCCTTTAATGTATTTAAAACATCGTCAGAAATAACCCCTGGTCCACCTACTATAATAATTTCTTCCACCTTAAGCCTTTTTAATTCTTGCTCTACCTCAGGAAGAAGCTTACTTTTTTCATTTAATAATATTGGTGCACCAAGTTTTTTAGCTAGTGGTGCAGCACAAAGTGCATCTGGAAAATCCTGCCCTGTAGCTAAAACTACAGATTTAGACTTGTCCACCCAACCGGCTTTAGAAATTTGTATAGCTGTTTCATATCTATCTTTACCTCCAATTCTTACCCTTGATTCAGTAGCTTTCGCATCAATTGATACCGTGAATGTTATAAAAACACTACAGCAAATTATTAATAGAGATTTAATTTTATTTTTCATATGTTCCCCCTTGTAGCATTATAAAATCTTAAGTTATTTATACTGTTTCTAACCTTAGAAATAATTCTATATTATATTACCTTATTATTCTTTATTCAGAGAAATTTTGCAATGTTTATTTTTATAAATATATTTATTTACCTATGTGGTCTATTCTGATTTATCACTTTTGAGTGTCAAAGTAATCCTTTAATTTTCTTGGTCCTGCAAGTACTTCTCTGTCTATGAACAAAGTTCCATCTTTCTTTGTATTAACATACCATTTCACAAGTTTGATATTACCAAATTCAATTTCAATTGCTGTTATACACCTGGGATGAACACAGCTTCCATCATTAAAATAGGTCGGCTCTCCTACTTCAGGAAACATAGGCCTGTGTGTATGTCCAGCAACCATCATCTGCTTTTCTTTTATTACCCATTCAATAAGTTTTTTTTCTACTGCTTGTTTTTTATGATAATTCTCTGCTGTTCTGGTTGGATCATTTACTCCAAAGAAGTTAAGAGGTTTCCACAGATACCTGATTAAAAATCTGGTTAATATCCACATTTTATAATTTAGATAATCTACTTGATGCCCGTGCATTAGAAAGATTTTGTTATTAGTAACTCTATGTTTTAAAACTATACCCTCATGGAGCTTAATATTTTCGAATAAAGGAATATTTTTTTTCCTCTGCTCATCAAAATATTCATATAAATTATTTTTTACATATATATCGTCTCTCTTTACTATGTCATGGTTACCAAAGATAAACCTTAGCCTATCTTCTTTAAAAAATTTAGACAGAAGCCAGAAAACATCGTTGTTTACGCTCTTAATATCGGAAAGTCTTTTAGTCTCCCAAAGCTCGTCTCCATCGCCAATCTCTATATAGTCATAATTTTCGTCATAATAATGAGTTAAAGCTGCAAAATAAATATTTTGATTCTTAGAGAAATCATCTGACCAGTTTCCGTCACCTCTATGACAATCACTCATTAAAACAATCTTAGAGGAATCATCAAAAGAAATTTCTTCCGCTGACTCAAAAACTTTAGATATCTGCTTTAATGTATTCATATTTTCCCCCTACTAAAGCACTAAATATATATTATCTTTTACTATACTATTCAGTGTTTAGTTATTATGTTAAAAAAAATATAAAAAACCGTACTGGATTTCCCCAATACGGTACGGTTTTATACTATAAAGCAATTATGTTAGTTCATTCTTTTTTATTATTTTATATTCACCATATATAACCTTTATACCTTTTTAAGTACTTGACTATATATTTCCTTCTTCTTTTGTACAACCATTAATTCTCTCTCTTCTATCATCTTGCTAATTCTTTTAGCATACCACCAATCTCCAACTCCAAGAAAATGTTTTTCTAAAATTTTTCCAATAAGACGTCCCATAATAAACTCGCCATCAGGTATCTCTTTTCTAATAAGGTGATCATAGAAATCTTCTGGAACACCAATTACCTTACCATTTACAACAGCACGCAAAGTACTTTTTTCTTCTTTTAATTCAACCCAATTGGATGTAAAAGATTGTATTTCACAAGAAGATAACTCTTTTTCTAAAGGCAAAAATTCATAAAATTTCCCAGCATGCATTTCACCCCATGATGTATAAAATTGCATCGTATTATCTGATAGTTGCACATACTGTGGTAGCTTTATAGTATATATCTTACAATTGTATTCTCTCAAAATATTACATACATAATAAAATCCACACATAGAATACGGAGCATCACTATACCATATACGAATAGTTTCTCCTTGGTTTGCATAATCTTTCAGCCGTTCTATTTCATTTAAGTATCTTTTCCATGCATCCTCTAAATATTCTAAAGTTCTATTATCAACCATTCCATTTATGGTATACATATCAAATATAAGTTTTTTTCTATACTCATCTTCAATTGGAACATTAATATCACCAATATCCAGCACTAATGGAATACAAATCACTTCTGATGAATTGCCACCAACCGCCTTTCCATCAAACATTTTTTCAAACTCATCTTTGCTTGGTTTCTTCCCAAAATAAGCTGTTGGCCCATCATCAAAATCAGGTTTTCGATAATTCTTTGCCATTTTCATTGCCCCTGCTTCACTCTCTCCAAACAATACTTCTATCATAAATGCTCTCCTCCAAATTTCCGTTTATCTATACTAATTACGAATTTGATCTGGCAACTCTATAACACATTTTCTAAGGCTAGAGTAAAAATCATTGTTTGTAAACTATACTCTAGCAATAAACCCTATCCATAAATAGTCCCCCTATAATATTATCCATTTTGTTAACTTAATTAGATTTGACAACATTCTTAACTAGAACTTAACTCCATAAAAGCCACTGGTATCAGTGCATTAGTAGATACTTCAGTTAATTGTTTAATTAAATTCTTGTTAAATTTAACAAGATCCTAATTAAATTTAAATACGTTATCACTACATAATTTCTATCTAAATATCCAAGGTGGTCCCAACTATAACAGAGCTAAAGGGCAATGACCCTCTTGTCACTTAGTAGGGTTTACAAATATACAAATTTGCTCTTAAACCAACATTTATTATCCTAACCTCAGAAAAATGCTCTTTCATCTCCGACTTAGCATTTCTTATAAAATTAAAGTAGTCTCCACCTTCCATCCATTCGATTATGTTTGTAAAAAACGCTCTTTTTTCATTATAATCATAAATAATAACCAAATGTTTTGTAATCCTACTCATCTCAATATACATAGTTTCTCTTTCATGTTTTTTTAATCCGTGAGCCACATAAGATGCAATGGAAACATCGAAACTTTTGTCTTCAAAAGGTATCCTTTCAAGAACACTTGCCTGTATAAACTCAATTGATTTATTTTCTTGTTTTTTTGCAGCAATACTTACCATTCTTTGAACAGGATCTACCCCTGTAACCAATATTCCTCTTTTATTAAGAACAGAACACAAAGCCCCAGTACCACAACCAATATCTATTATATTTTTGTATGTAGCAAAATCCAAATCATCTTGCACTCCATCTATAACTGCTTTATAATCTTTTTTCTGATAATTATAAAACAAACCATAAATCGGCGCAATTAAATTGAAGATAAAATTACTTTTATTTTTTTTATTCAAATACATTCCCATATTGTTATTCTCATTCATATTTATTCCTCTTCATAATTTTTTATTTTACTTTTTAATTCTTCTTAAACTCATTTTATCACAATTCTAATAATAACATAAATAGCTTTTTTACAATTTGTTTCATCTTTCATCCATTGAACTTAAGTGCTCTGCCAATTCCGTACTAATAAAAATTTTTTATGCGAATATATGTTCGCATATTGGTAATAATATTATTAGTGCATATGTTAATAAAGAACAAAATTTGGTATACTTATCTAAAATAGAATCATTAATAAGACAGAAGAACTGTATAGAAAAGGAGCACTATTATGATATCAGTATATAAAAAAGCAGCAATAAAATGGGCAATTATATCTCTGTCATCCATACTTCTTGTAGGATGTTCTAGCGTAAAAACCCCACCTATTCCTACAAGTAGCAGTCAAAATCAGCCAGCAGCTACAACATTCAGTCAGCCTGATAATAACAATAATACTACAAACTCAAGCTCAATTTTATATAAGAATACTGAATATGGTTTTAACTTTATATTACCAGAAGGCTGGCAAGATTTTTCCATAATTAATGAACTTTGGGAAGGTAATGATATGGCATCTGGAAAGGTTACTGAGAGTGGACCTAAAGTTTCAATTAGGCATCCTAAGTGGAATTCAAAAGATCCACGGCAGGATATTCCTATTATGGTGTTTACTCTTGACCAATGGAACACACTTTCCCAAGACAAATTTCATATAGGAGCTGCACCACTTGGACCAAGTGAACTTGGTAGAAACAATGCTTATGTTTTTGCACTGCCAGCACGCTACAACTTCGCATATCCAATTGGATATCAAGAAGTGGAAGAAATATTGGAAACTCATCCTCTTAAAGCAGTTCAGCTAGTTCAAAGCACCGACTTAAAAACAGCTATGCTTTTGAATATGATGAAGCTTGCAAAACTAGGAAAAATTATAGATTGTGACTTTCCTGCCAAAACAACGAATATGGAAACTATTATTAAAGCCTGGGAAAAGCCAGATAAAACTGTTTACGTAGCTTCTGCTAAAGGCAGCTATGCAACTTATACTAAGCATAATACTGTCTTTGGTATTAATAAGGGAGAGCAAATATTTGAAGTCCGGTCTTTCGATACCAAAATTAAGGTCCTATCCTTAGCTAAAGTAAAAGTGTTTTTCGGAACCCCAGAGTTTGATTCTAAGACCGACACGGAGGAAATTATAGGATATTCAGCAGGTACAGAATTCAAATTGGAAATGGTATTTAGTAGTCCTACAATTGGTAATCCTGCCCCTGTGATGGATCATTATAATGTTCTTTATCCCAGAGGTACCGTTAATTCTATGGCAGATGACCCTGGAAGACAATGGTGAACTTTTACCTATAATAATTAATGTAAATTTATAGCAAACTTAGTCGTGCCTCCTTCATAAGCTGCTATACAGCGGTACTGCGAAGACTTAGTTGGACCAGCATACTTCAGTTCAACATCTATGTGGCTCTTTCTCATATTGTGTGGATTTGTAATATTATAAGTACTAAAATAGACGCATTAAACTTCCAATTATGATATACTTTTTACAAGTAAATTTTTCATAATTTAGGGGGTCAAAAATATATGTT
>NZ_JBOITM010000054.1:0-11129 GCF_050717535.1 Clostridium sp. | reverse complement strand
TCAAGTGTTTTTTTATAAATATAAGAAATTTCAAAAGATTTTGTTTGAAATCCTGGGGGGAAGAATAAAAATCATCCCTTCGGGATTGAGATATACGGGAGCCTAAGGGTTTCCGAATTCACTAATATTATACAAGGAGGAAGATAAATGATTCTAGATGTAAACACACCACTCGACGACCTTTTAGATGCCTGGGCGACGTATTCAAAAAAACTTTTCTACACTAAGCTAACTTCCAAAGAAGAAATTGATGAATTCGATAAAATAAAATTGGTCTTAAAAACAAAAGGAATTATGAACCTAGAAATACATAACGTATACGAAAAAGAGTACATTTTGCATTATACTAAGCAAGGTGGATTATTTAAAAAGCACTATATTATAAAATAAATAGGTAACTAACTTGAAATGCAAATTGAATCGGGAAAATGTCCACTGATATTAAGTGACATGACTCCTTCAAGTTGCATTTTGTGCATTATATAGAGTTTATTTTAAGAACATTATTTGCTGAAGAAGGTAATATTTTGTGGCTTATAAATTCTTTCTCCACCTTTATTAATTTATAATCGAATATAATCAAATGTAATATGGTATAATTATATTTAATTAGTATAAATTGAGTTGATAATATTGTGGTAACGAAGGTGAAAAGCAGCTTCGAAGATAATAAATAGCTACGTAGGTGTTTATATAAGCCCTAAGCGGAGTAAATTGCTAACTGCAATAATGGGATGATTGGATTAAAATAATTTTATAAAGAAATAGTTATAAAACATATAGTGTAGTAAAGAGAGTGATGTTTATTTAAAAAGCAACACTTTGAAATATAGGTTAATTAGAAAAAATACAAGAAAGGAGCAAAAATAACAAAGCAACAAAAATATAAAAGAAAAGGTAGGTGAAAACCCTGATTTATGGTTAGTTAATAGGAAGAAAATACTTGGGATAGTCGTTGGCATAACAGAACTATTTGTACAATAGAATTGTTAATATAACAGAATTAACCTAATTATTTGAAACCTATGGTACCACCATGCTGTTTAGTCGACAGAACGAAAATATTGGATAAGTAAATCGATGGATATTTAGAAATCAGGAAAAATATTGAATAATAATTATAAAGGCAAAAGTAAAAACAAAATTAAAATTATTCCAATAGGTGGACTTGGAGAAATTGGAAAAAACATAACTGCAATAGAATATAAAGATGAAATTATTGTTATAGATTGTGGAATTTCCTTCCCAGATGCGGATATGTATGGGGTGGATTTAGTTATTCCAGACGTAACTTATCTTCTAGAAAATAGAGATAGGGTAAAAGGAATTTTCTTAACTCACGGTCATGAGGACCATATAGGGGCATTACCTTACGTATTAAAACAAATTAATGTTCCAGTTTACGGAACACGTTTAACCTTAGGACTTGTAGAGAATAAGTTACAAGAACATGGGATAATAGCAGATTGTACCCTAAATGTAGTAAAAGCAGGAGACATTATAAAACTAGAAAAACTAAGTGTAGAATTTATAAGAGTTAGCCATAGTATTGCAGATGCTTGTGCCATTGCTGTTCATACACCAATTGGAAGAATTGTACACACAGGTGATTTTAAAATAGACTATACTCCAATTGATGGAGAACTTCTAGATTTTGAGCGGTTTGCGAAATTAGGTGGTCAAGGAGTACTTCTATTAATGGCTGATAGTACTAACGTTGAGCGCCCAGGGTTTACTATATCTGAGAAAGTAATTGGCGAATCATTAAATAAATTATTTTACAAGGCTAAAGGAAGAATAATAGTAGCTTCCTTTGCATCAAATATTCATAGAATACAACAAATTGCAAATGCTTCAGTTATGCATGGTAGAAAAATAGCCTTTAGTGGAAGAAGCATGGAGAGAATATCTCAAGTTGCTATGGATCTTGGATATTTGCATATACCACAGGAATCTATAATTACTGTGGCAGAAATTCATAATTATCCTGATGAAAAAGTAACAATAGTAACTACTGGGAGTCAAGGTGAACCACTTGCTGCATTAACAAGAATGGCATCAGCTACTCATAGAAGTATTGAAATACAAAAGGGTGATTTAATTATTATATCTGCATCTCCAATTCCTGGAAATGAAAAATTCATTTACAATGTTATAAATGAATTATTCAAAAAAGGAGCTAATGTAATATACAATACTACAGAGGAGATTCATGTTTCGGGGCACGCATGTCAAGAGGAATTAAAATTAATGCATAGCTTAGTTCGCCCTAAATACTTTATGCCAGTGCATGGTGAATATAGACATTTAAAACAACATGCGTTACTTGCAGAAAAATTAGGCATGGACCCAGCAAATATATTTATCGGAGAAACTGGGCAAATATTAGAAGTTTCACAAAATGAATGTAAATTTGGTGGAAGAGTTCAAACAGGAGCTATAATGGTAGATGGACTAGGTGTAGGGGATGTTGGAAATATTGTACTTAGAGATAGAAAGCACCTAGCTGAAGAGGGTATACTTACTGTAGTAGTTACTATAGAAAGAGAAACTTATAGTATACTTGCAGGACCAGATATAATAACTAGGGGTTTTGTATATATGAAAGAATCTAATGATCTTATTAATGAAGCAAGAGATATTGTGAGAAAAGAGTTAGAACAGTGTTTAAATAATAAAGTTAAAGAATGGGCAGTAATAAAGTCTTGTATAAGAAATGCACTAGGTCAGTTTTTATATATAAAAACTAAGAGAAGACCTATAATTATACCAATAATAATGGAAATTTAATAAAAATATATTATTGTATTCTTTGTGATTTAAAATATAGAAAGTATGCGTTATGCAAAAGTCGGTTGCAGTAGCAATTGAAATTGTAATAATGCATGCTTTTCTTTCTTATAAACACATATTTGAATGAAAATTTTATTTGTATTAATAAAAACAAAGAACATATGCTATTTTATATAAAATATTGTAAAAAGGTGTAAATATATGTATAATAGAAATAGTAGAAAATAATATAAATAAATGTATAATTAGTATTAACAATTAAAATATTTGAGAGGTAAGGTGTATATGGATAATATAACTCTTGATAATATTACAATTGAAGATTTAAAGGAACGCATAGATTATTTAAGAGAAATTTTAAATGAAATGTGTTGTGAAGAACAAAATATGGAAGTGAAAGAACAAAGCCTTATTGTAAGTAGGTATTTAGATGAGTTAATTGTTAAATACATGAGACGATTAGGAAACTAGAAAATTATGTGCCACTCACATGGAAAGTGGTAAAACAATATATATTGACAAGAAAATGAAATTACATAGGGAGGATAATATGGATGTTTTTTTAGCAAGGCAGCCCATACTTGATAGATTTAATAAATTATTTGGATATGAATTACTATTTAGACATAGTGAAAAAAATATATACCAAAGTGAAGATGGCGATAAAGCAACAATGGCAGTTATAAAGAATAGTTTTGTAAATATAGGAATTGACAAAGTGACAGGTGGTAAAAAAGCTTTTATTAATTTTACTGAAAATATATTAAAGTCCGATATATTTCAAGTTTTGACTCCAGAATCAGTGATAGTTGAGATATTAGAGGATGTGCAGCCTACAGAGGATATAATAGAGCTATGCAAAACATTAAAAGCACAGGGCTACATTATAGCTTTAGATGATTTTATATATTCTGACAGATATAGACAACTCATAGAAATAGCAGATATCATTAAAGTAGATTTTAAAATTACTAAAGGAAACGAAAGAAGAAAAGTAATTGAACTAGTAAATTGTGAACATATAAAGTTTATTGCAGAAAAAATTGAGACACTAGAAGAGTATAATGAAGCAGTTTCTTTGGGATATTCATACTTTCAAGGCTTTTATTTTAGTAAACCTGTGATGATTTTGGGAAAAAGAATGTCAGAAAATAAAGTTATATATATGAAATTATTGAAAGAAATTACGAGTAGCAATTTTGCTATTGAGGGCATAGAAAATTTAATAAAACGGGATGTGTCATTATCTTTCAAATTATTAAAGCTCATGAACTCTGCCAGTTATAGTTTTATAAGTGAAATAAAATCAATGAAACAAGCATTGGCACTGCTTGGAGAAAAAGAAGTAAAGAAATGGTTATATTTAATGGTCTTCAAGAATATGGGACAAGATAAGCCGGAGATTTTAACTATTAATTCTTTAATTAGAGCAAAGTTTGCAGAAATAATTGCTGGTAAAACAGATAAGAAGATAAATCCTTTCAATGCCTATTTACTAGGAATGTTATCCCTTATAGATTTGCTTTTAGATAGGCCAATAGATGAAATACTTCATGAATTGTTAATACCCATTGATGTAAAGGATGCTTTAAATGGAATTAGTAATAATGGTTATAGTAAATTATTAAGTTTAATTATAGCCTATGAAAATGGAAATTGGGATGAGGTATCAAAAGCTTCAAAGGAGCTTAATATAGAGGAGAATTCATTACCCAAAGCATATTATGAAGCTATTTTCTATACAACAATTTAATGAAAAAATGGAATGGGATGTATTTACAGCCCGTTCCATTTTTTATTTTGAAGCATATTTTATTCGTAAGGTTCGGTATCCATATCTATAGCAGCATCTACAATTCCTCCATTTTTAAGCCTTTGTTCTTTAATAAAGAATACTCTAAAGACAATCCATGCAAGGAAAGTACTAACAGCCGCAAATATTGTAGGTAGATTTAAACTTACAGAAGTTACAAAACCTGCAATAATTGGAGGGATAGCTTGAGCAAGTGACAAAATAGATTGGTTTATGCCTAAGATCTCTCCTTGCTTATCCTTATTTGCTAAATTAGAAATAATGGCTGTACTGTTTGGTTGAGTAAGTCCTTGAAATATAGCTATAAAAGGTATTATTAAGTAAATACCAATAGCTTTAGTAGGTATTAAAAGTAGTGGGAAGGTTATAGCCAATAATATTATGGAAATACTTAAGATGCTCATAGGCTTATATTTTTTAGATAGTGGTCGTAAAAATACACCTTGAGCTATTGCAATCCATATACCCATATAAGCAAATAAATCTCCTATTCTTGACTGATTAAATTTAAATTTACCTATCAAAAATACTTGAAAAAATTGAGTGAAGAAATTAAAACCTACAGTTAAGAGAAAGGCAACCAAAAACATAGTTCTTAAATCTTTGTATGCAAAAGCCTTTTTAATATTCCTAAAACCTGTAAGTGCACTAACTTTAGTTGCTTTTGTTGCTTTAACTAAAGTCTCTGGGAAGTACAATAAAACTAGCAATATGTTTATTGAAGTTAGTATAACAGAAAGCCAAAATGGTGTAGCATAAGTAAACCAGCTTACTATAGTAGGATCTGCAAGCTTTCCACCAATGTAAGGTCCAATAATAAAACCTAAACCAAAAGCCATACCAATAAGTCCAAAATTTCGAGACTTTGTTTCTGGAGTACTAATGTCAGCTATAGCAGATTGTGCAATAGAGATGTTACCACCAGTAAATCCATCTAGAATTCTACCAATAAATAAAAGATAAATATTACTATAAACTATTCCAAGAGCAAATAGAATATATCCAATAAAGGTTCCAATCAGTGAAACTATTAATAGCTTTTTTCTTCCCTTTTGGTCTGCTAAAGAACCTAAAATCGGGGCTCCAAAGAATTGAGCTAGTGGGTAAGAGGCTATTAAGAATCCATATATTAAGGTCCTTGTTGAAAAAACATAGCTAACAGGTAATATACCAGAACGTGGATCTAATAAAACGGCAGGCAATATGGGAATTACAATGCCAAGGCCTAGTAAGTCTAAAAATACTGTGAAAAATATGGGCAGTATGGTGAATTTTTTATTTTCCAAATTAATCGCTCCTTTATTGAATATTAATTATTAGATAAGAAATTTTATTATATTTATATTATAATGAACATTGTTCATAAATTCAATATGTAATAAAAATATATTTTTATTACATATCTTATATTATGAAAAGTTAATTATATTGCATTACACTAGATATAATGTATAATATATACAATTAGTGTGATGCACAAAAGCATAGGCTCATTAGTATACATATGTATATACTGATTATTTGTTCAGAAATTATAAATTATACATAAACCATGTTAACTGCCAGCTACCCTAAAGGTATAGTGGGTTTACACTTAAATTTATAAAAAAACAACCTGTAATAAAAATTACAGGTTGTTTTCTTCTTAGAAAATTATTTTAGTTACTTAACATCTATTGTAGTTTTTCCTATGCCATATACACTTTCCCAATCATTTACGAATTGATTAATACTCCAATCAGTAAGAGGATGTGCAATCATTGCATCTAATATTTCTGGATTTACAGTTACGCAGTGGCCACCGGCAAGAGCTACATTATATACTTGTTGAACGTTTTTAAAAGAAGCAGCTAAAACTTTAGCATCTATATCATATTGATCAAATAATTGAACTATTTGAGCTACGACGGAGACTCCATCACCACTAATATTATCTATTCTATTAACATAAGGAGCAACAAAGGAAGCCCCAGCCACTGCTGCCATAAGCGCTTGCTCCGCCGTAAAGATTGCTGTAGCAGTTGTTTTTATACCCTTTTGTTTAAGTATTTTAATTGCTTTTAATCCTTCAGGTATTACTGGAATCTTAACATAAAGATTTCCACCAATTACACTATTTAAGTACTCAGCTTCTTGCACCATTTTTTCAGCAGTTAGGCTGACAACTTGAACATGTAGCATTGACTCATTACCTATAATTTTTCTGATACCATTTAAAATATCTAAAAAACTTTTATTTTCTTTAGAAATAATTGTTGGATTTGTAGTAACACCCGCCATTGGGTAGAAGTTGTAAGCTTTTTTTATAGCTTCTAAATTTGCAGTATCTATTATATATAACATATACATTTCTCCTTTTGTTTTATAATTTTATTTTAAATTCATTTAAGCATTTTTTAATTCCATCTGTTGATTCTGAAAACTTTAGACCATAGCTTTTAATTTTATCAGTACATAGTCTTACATCTCTTGGGCAATCCTTATATTTTTCTGTGTCGACTTCTAATAATTCATTTATTCTATGTTCTAAACCTACTTCTTTAAATATTAAAGAGCAGATATCATAACGGCTTAAACTGTTATGACTTCCCATATGATATGTACCATAGGGAATTTTAAATATCATTGGGAATTGATCTATAACTTCGTGAACGTAAGTTAGGCCTCTATACTCGTTATTTGTAACTTTTGATTTTTTCCCTTGCATTATATCAGTCAAGGTACCCCAAAGTATATTAGGGGACATGCTACAATTCCGTTCAGGCATACCAAAAAGCCAAGTGAATCTTACAACCCAAAGTTCATCTAATATTTCTTTTAGTAAACCTTCTGCTTCAAGTTTGTTTTTCCCATACATTGTATCTGGGCAAGGAATGGAGTCTTCTGTATATGGACCACTTTCCACATTGCCATTAAAAACTTGTTCAGTACTAAGAAATATCATTTTTGCGTGTACTTGTTTGCAAGCTTTTGCAACGTTTAAAGCTCCTGTAACATTAATTTTATGTGCAAGTTCAGGGTTTTTGTCGCAAAACTGTGTACTTGCTTTTGCGGCTGCATGAATAACATAGTGGGGATTAAAGTTTTTAATAGTTTCATTTACCTGCGTTTCATCTGTGATATCGAGCATTGATGAACTAGCTGAAAGAATTTCATAAGTGTTGTTATATCTATGGGCAAATCTTGTACAAAAAAAACCATTTCCGCCTGTTAATAATATTTTTTTCATTTTAACACCTCATCTTAAATTTTTATATTAATTAAACCATGGGTAGCTTGTTACTAAAATATAATCATAAATCACGAGCATCTGATTACAAGCCACCAACCACAACGTTAAGACCATTGTCTCTCATTACATTTGCTATTTTTTCTATGGATTCAGGAGTAAGAATTTCTATATTCTTAAGTTTATAATCTTGATTTAACAATTTATATTTATTGCTTCCATATTGATGAAAAGGTAAAATGTGAATTTCAGTAAGATTTAAACTTTTAACAAAATTTATTATCTCATTTATATTTTCATCATCTGTTGTATACCCGGGTATTAAAGGCACTCTTGGTATAACTTTTTTATTCAGTTTAACCAAGGTTCTAATATTATTTTGTATTAGATTTATATTTGACCCCAGTATTAGTTTAGCTTTTTCTTTATTCATTATTTTAAGATCAAATAAAATTAAATCTAAATAAGCTGCTAGTTCAATAAGACTTTGGGTATTACCTTGTCCACTAGTTTCAATGGCTGTATTTATACCTAGGCTTTTCAGCTGCTTAAGCAGTTCTATTGCAAAGGCACTTTGAGATAAAACTTCACCACCTGAAAGGGTTACCCCACCGCTTGATGTACGGTAGAAAATCATATCTTTTTGAACCTCTGTCACAACATCTTCTACAGTCATGTATTTACCAAACTGTGTAATTGCACCTGTTGGACATTCATCTACGTCAAAGCTACAGTGATCACAATGGATACATTTACTTTCCATCTTTACAGTTTGAGGCTCAAAGCTTATGGATTCGGGGTTGCTACACCAAGGACATTTAAGGGGACAACCCTTAAAAAATACAATTGTCCGAATTCCATCGCCATCATGCAAGGAGTATCTTTGAATATTTAGTATACATGCTTTCACCTAATCACTTCCTATAAATTATGTTGCGTCCTTCTTATGATGTCATCTTGAATTTCACGGCTTAGTTCTATGAAAAAAGCACTGTAACCTGCTACTCTTATAACTAGGCCCTTATAATCATTTGGACTTGCCTGAGCGCTTTTTAAAGTTTCAACGGAAACCACGTTAAATTGTATATGCTGTATTTTAAGCTTCATAAAGGCATAAAGAAAATCACATAATTTATGGATGCCTTCCTGGCCCTCCAGAGTTTTAGGACTAAACTTAACATTTAATAGACTACCATTTGTTGTTAAGTAATTATCTAACTTGCTCACGCTTTTTAGCACTGCAGTAGGACCAAGCACATCTCGACCAACCATAGGAGACAGGCCACCATCTGCAAGTTGCTCTCCAGATTTACGTCCATCAGGCGTAGCGCCTACAGATTTTCCAAGTGGAATATGAGCGGATACTGTGTAAGACCCAGGTACAAAGGTTCCACCTCTAGGTGTTATATGTTTTTCTACAGCTTTTGAATAGTATCTAAGAATATCTGAACTAAGATTATCTACTTCATCATTATCATTTCCGAATTTATCATATTTATTAATTAAGCGAACCCTAAGTTTTTCATTCTCTGCGCCTTCAAAATTATTATCTAAAGCCTCTACTAGATCCTTTAAAGAAATTCTGTTCTCGTCATACACAATCTTTTTTAGAGCATAAAGAGAATCACTTAAATTAGCTATACCAATACCTTGTACACCGGAAAAATTGTATTTTGCACCACCATAGGTTACATCTTTTCCACTCTCTAAGCAATTATCAATGAAACATGAAAGCAGCGGAATAGGTGCAAATTCTTTATGGGAAGTATCTACTATATTTGAGCCATCTACCATGAGTTTAACATATTTATGGATATTTATTTTTATCTTTTCAATTATTTCATCAAAAGTAATATCACTATTGTTTTTATTTTCTTTTAGGGAAATTTCCATTACCTTTAGTAAGTTAAAAAGTGCTATATCATGTAGTCCGTAAGTTTTTCCAGGAAGTGATAGTTCAACACAACCAACCACGGAATAATCTCTTGCATCTTCTAAACTAACACCTCGATTTAAAAATCCTGGTACTATTACTTCATCGTTAAATATTTGAGGTATTCCTGTACCAAGCCTTATGGTTTCAGCAGTTTTCTTTAAAAAAGCTGGCTCTATAAGTTCATTTACACGTACCCCCAAATTTGGTTGAGGAAGACGGATATCTTGATAGGTATCTAGAGCAAGATAAGATAAACTATTAACTGCAGAGCGCCCGGTTTCTGTAAGCCCTCCAAGGGTTATAGTATATCCAGTTGGGAACCCAGCAAAGTATTTAGCACTATTACTACTTCTAATTAAAACCACATCATTGGTTTTAATCCATAAACAGGTTAAAATTTCTCTTAGACTTTCTTTTGTTATCCCATTCTTAAGGTCATTTTCATAAAAATGGTACATATACTTATCAAAACCCCCAAGGGACAAGGAACTAGCATTGGACTCATATTGTAGGATTACACATAAAAACCACAATAATTGAGAGGCTTCATAAAAGTTTTCAGGCTTTTCTGAAGAAACTTTTGTTGAAATCCTAGCAATTTCTAAAAATTCAGCCTTTCTTCTTTCACTACATTCTTCCTGAGCACTTAGTTTTGCAAGTGTTGCATACCTTAAAATATGATTTCGGGAAGCCTTAAGAGTTATTGTTGAGGCTTTATAAAAATCGTTGCCTGGATATTTTTCAGATAAGTCTATTGTTTCATTAATTATTTGACCAAGACCATAATTTAATAATTTTTCGAACTTGGGAATTATATGCCCTTGACCCTTATCAGTTTGATTAAGTTTGAAAATATCTAAATCCACAGGTCCCCGTACTTCAGGTGTAAGCCTCTTATTTATGAAATCTTTTAAGGATTTACCGGCCCAATAAGGATAAAGAACTTCCCTATAAACTTTTTTATCTGCCTCTGAAATTGTGAAGGGGTCTTGTGGTCTACTCCCTAAGGTATCAAGTTCATCATTAATCCAGTAGGAATCCATTTCGGGAGAAATGATTCCGCTCCTAGGCTTTGATGTCCTATTACCAATTATAAGCTCTTCAGCCCTTATAGATATTTGTACATTTGCCAGTATGTGAGAAGTTGCTTTTGCTCGCCTAATAATTGTAGAATCTTTTACAGTTTCTTTATAGCTTTCTGTATATAGAAGAGCTCTTTCAAGAGACACTTCTCTTTTATTGTGCGCCCGGCATGGGCGCAATCTAATGGGTGAAAGTCCCTAGCACGGGTTAATAGTGCCAAGTGCATAGCTTAAGACAAGGGTGTCCATCGCGAGACGGAATCTGAAGGAAGTCGG
>NZ_JBOITM010000053.1:0-11459 GCF_050717535.1 Clostridium sp. | reverse complement strand
TAGTTTCTATATCTGAGACATATTTATTAAAACATTAATTTCTATTGAACCGCCGTGTACCGAACGGTATGCATGGTGGTGTGAGAGGTCGCTAAATAAATTAATTATTTAGCTCCTACTCGATTTACGAAAATATATAAGAAGATAAGAATATTATGTATAAAAATGTAAAAAAAACTAACACGGAAAGTATTTTTTAAAGCAGGGTAAAAATAAAATTTGTAGAATAACAATATATGGGAAATAATTACTTTGATTTTGCAGGAAAATAATATGTAAGAATGATATGAAAGTGGGCATAATTATAAGTATAAGTAAATTCATTGCAAGTGAGGTGTTTGAATATGATGTTTAATAAATTTACAGAAAGAGCGCAAAAGGTATTGGTGTATGCTCAAGAAGAGGCTGAGGAGTTAAGGCATGGGTATGTAGGCACAGAGCATATACTTTTAGGCATTTTAAAGGAAGAAGATGGATTATGTAAAAAATCATTGAATGATATGAAAATTTCTACAGAAAGTGTAAAAAAATTAGTAATGGAGTATGAAGGTGAAGGGGACGTAGAGATGCGTAGAAATGAGATACCTTTAACTCCTAGGACAAAACGATTATTAGAATTAAGTTTGATAGAAGCCAGAAATTTAAATCATAATTATATTAGTCCGGAACATATTTTGCTTGCTTTAATTCGAGAAGCAGAAGGTGTTGCCTACACAATTTTAACTAATTTAGGAGCAGACTTTAACATGCTAAGAAATGATATACTAAATAATTGGTCTTCTGAAGATACTCAAAAGGGAAGTTTATCAAAAGAAAAAAAGCAGCATAGTACCGAAACGTTAGATCGTTTTGGCAAAGACTTAACTGAAATGGCAAGAGAGGGTAAGCTTGACCCTGTTATTGGAAGAGATAATGAAACCCAAAGGCTACTGGAAATTTTATGCAGAAGAATGAAAAATAATCCGTGCCTTATTGGCGAAGCTGGTGTAGGTAAAACCGCTATAGCAGAAGGTCTTGCACAAAGAATAGCAACAGGAAGTATTCCTGAAATTCTAAAAAATAAAAGAGTAATAACATTGGATATATCCTCCATGGTGGCAGGATCTAAATATAGAGGAGAATTTGAGGAACGCCTTAAGAAAGTTATGCAAGAGATAGTAGAAGCAGGGAATGTTATAATATTTATTGATGAAATCCATACTATCATTGGAGCGGGAGGAGCGGAAGGTGCTATAGATGCGTCTAATATATTAAAACCAGCACTTGCCCGTGGGGAACTTCAATGCATAGGTGCTACTACTATAGATGAATATAGAAAGTACATCGAAAAAGACTCAGCACTGGAGAGAAGGTTTCAACCTATAACAGTAGGCGAACCCAGTAAACAGGAAGCTGTTGATATATTAAAAGGATTAAGAGATAAGTATGAGGCACATCATAGAGTTAAGATTACAGATGGTGCAATCGAGGCAGCTGTAACTTTATCGGATAGATATATATCGGACAGATATTTACCTGACAAAGCAATAGATCTTATTGATGAGGCCGGGGCAAAAGTAAGAATTCGAAATTTGACTGCCCCACCAAATTTAAAAGATTTGGAAGATGAAATAGATAAAATATCTAAAGAAAAATCTGATGCTATTTCAGTACAGGACTATGAAAAAGCTGCTAAGTTAAGAGACAACGAAAAACAATTAAAGGATAAATTAGATAATTCCAAAAACAATTGGAAAACTCAAAACCAAGGGGATGAACTAATAGTTTCAGAACTTGAAATTGCGAATGTTGTATCAAAATGGACTAATATTCCTATAGAAAAATTGACCCAAAAGGAATCAGAAAAGTTACTAAATTTAGAAGAATCACTCCACAGGAGAGTAATAGGACAAAATGAGGCTATAGAATCTATTTCAAAAGCCGTTAGACGGGCTAGGATAGGCTTAAAAGACCCAAAGAGACCTATAGGCTCTTTTATATTTCTAGGTCCAACTGGTGTAGGCAAAACAGAGTTATCAAAAGCATTGGCTGAGGCCATGTTTGGTAATGAAAATAGCATGGTAAGAATAGATATGTCTGAATATATGGATAAACATACTGTTTCAAGGCTTATGGGTTCACCTCCAGGGTATGTAGGTTTTGATGATGGTGGTCAATTAACAGAAAAGGTGAGAAGAAACCCTTATTGCGTTATACTTTTTGATGAAATTGAAAAAGCTCATCCAGACGTAACTAATATTTTATTGCAGATATTAGAAGATGGAAGACTAACAGATGGAAAAGGAAAAACAGTAGACTTTAAAAATACAGTAATTATAATGACATCAAATGTAGGTGCAGCTACTTTAAAAAAGCAGAATTCACTAGGCTTCGATATAAAGGAAAAGGGTATAAATTCAGAATATGAAAAGATGAAAGAAAATATAATGGAAGAATTAAAACGTTCGTTTAAACCAGAATTCTTAAATAGATTAGATGACATTATTGTATTTCATTCATTGGAAAAAGAGGAATTATACAAAATAGTAGAATTAATGCTTAATATAGTGAAGCAGCGCCTTAAAGAACTTCAAATTAATATTATTTTTAATGAGGATACTAAAAAATATTTAGCTAAGTCTGGAATTAATACTGAATACGGTGCTAGGCCGTTAAGGCGTGAAATTACAAAGTCTGTAGAAGATGTGTTATCTGAAGAAATACTTATGGGGAATATTAACAAAGGCGATAATGTAAGTGTTTTGGTTAGAGAGAATAAATTGATTTTTAAGACTTTATAATTTTAATGTTGTTTATATACAGCAAAAAGTATATAATTTAATTATATGACTTCTTTAAAACCACTCTTGAGTGGTTTTTTAAATTACATTAAAAACAAATAATTTGAAAGTGATTTTTATATGATGCTATTGTTTAAAATAAAGATATTATAATTCAAATAAAAATAGGAGACACATTTGTGGTAATGAGTAAAACTATATTTGTGTTTCAGGAATGTTAAAGGTAAAGATTCATTAAAGGATATTTTAAGCAAGTTTTTTTAAAGGTAATATCTATTAAATAGGGAGAAAAAAATGAGAGAAGAGAAAAGCAAGGAACTTATGAGTATACTAAAAATAATGGCGCCAGGTACTTCTCTTAGAGAAGGGCTTGAAAATATTTTAAGAGCTAAAACTGGTGGTCTTATTGTTTTAGGAGATGGAAAAGAAATATTAGATATCGTAGATGGCGGGTTTGGAATAAATGCTGAATATAGTCCTGCTTATATATATGAACTAGCAAAGATGGATGGAGCTATAGTAATAAGCAGTGATTTGAAAAAAATATTATATGCAAATACTCAACTTATGCCTAGTCCTACTATACCTACTTTTGAGACAGGAACAAGGCACAGAACTGCTCAGAGAATAGCTAAGCAGACTGGGTCGGTTGTTGTTGCAATATCACAAAGAAGAACTATCATAACCGTTTACAAAGATGATATAAAATATGTTTTAAGGGATAGCAGTGTAATTTTAGCAAAGGCAAATCAAGCTGTTCAGACCTTAGAAAAATATGTTTCAGTTCTTGAGCGAGTAGTAAGTAATTTAAACCTTTTAGAATTTCAAGATTTAGCTACTCTTTTTGACGTAATATCAGCTATACAAAGGACAGAAATGGTTATGAGAATAGTTGGAGAAATAGAAAGATATATTTGTGAACTAGGGAATGAAGGTAGACTAATTTCAATGCAACTCAATGAGCTAATTAGAAGTGTTGAAGAGGATGGAATACTCTTAATTAGAGATTATTGTCAAAGTGGTATGAACTATACTGAAATGTATAGACAAATAGAAAACATGAGTTCCGAGGAACTTATAGATTTAGATTTCATTTCTAAAATCATTGGATATGTAGGTGTTCCACTAGTGGATACTTTAATTTCTCCAAGAGGATATAGGATGCTAAATAAAATACCTCGCATACCTGTAAATGTTATAGAAAACTTAGTTAAGAACTTTAGAGAATTAAAAGGTACAATGGAAGCATCTTACGAACAACTTGATAGTGTAGAGGGAATAGGTGAAGCAAGAGCCAAAGCTATTAAAAATGGACTAAGAAGATTAAAAGAGAAATTTATGTTAGACAAACAAATATAGCACAAAATAAGTTCCAACTTATTTTGTGCTATATTTTTATCTAAGGTTATATTTACCTAAGGTGTTAATTTTGTCATATTCTTTTAAAATAACATCATATAAATTTAAATCTAGAAGATTGCATAGTGAGGTAGTATAGAAAAGATTATTTCCAATTTCTCTCTCTATGACTTCTCTACAGTTTTCGCAAAGCTTACCTTCCATATGTGTATCAAGTGATGAACTAAGAGTATCTAAATCCAAATCATCTATATTAGCAGGAGTATACTGCTTTTTTGCTTCCACTTTAATACAACCACAATTTGTAATAGACTTTACAACAGCTCTATTAACTCGGGCCTCTGACTCTTGAAGCTTAGTAATTATATCTAAAATACTTCTATGTCGCAATAGTGATCCATCCACAGAATTTTGAAAATTATCAAATATACAATCTTTCATTGTGTTCAGCTCCTTATAAAGATTTAAATAACTACACTATTCTAATTATAAGTTTTATATTATGTTTTTGTCAATAAATTAAGTACGAATTTAAGCTTATGCATATATAATAAATCAATAGCAGTTTTATTCATAGGGGGAATGTTATGTTAAATATTGGCGAAAACGTATTTTTAGCAGATTATGGTGCTGGGTATGTACAAAATATAGATAGTAATGAATTATCTTTTATAAAAGATAATTATATAAATATTTATCTTATATTAGATAATATGAATTTGATGATTCCTATAGAAAAAATAGAAAATTACAAAATAAGAAGCATTTTAAGTAAAGTAGAATTAGAGAATGCCCTTAAAATAATATCAAACCATTTTGATTATATAGAAAGTAATTGGAATAATAGATATAGAATTAATAAGAAGAAAATTCAAAGCGGAAATGTTGTAAAAATGTGCCAGGTAGTTAGGGATTTACATTATTTGAAAAAAGAAAATATGCTTCCGCCAGGAGAGGAAAGGATTTTAGAAAGAGTTGAAGGTATGGTAGCCAGTGAAATAATGGTAGCTTTTGGAATAAATATGGAGGGCGCACTGCGTAAAATAAGGAACTTAGTTTAACAAATTGTTAATTGTATGACAGATTTCATTGAAATACAGATATTTATAGTATATATTAGATAATAACAGGATATAAATTGGATTAAGTGTTAATAATTTAAAAGGAGGTGAAATTTATTGTTAAAGAAAATTTTAAGAGGACTTTTTACAATAATAGGATTAATTATAGGGTACTTAGTAGGGGATATGCTTCTAAGCACAAGTTATTTTGGTGGTCTTAATAATTTTAAAAGTGGGATTCAGGGAATAATATTCATTATTTTTTCTAGTTTGTTTTTTGGAGTTGTTTTATTTCTAGTATCTCCTATGATCGTATCTTTGATAATGAGACTGATGGATTACGTGGAGAAAAGTATACAGAAGATGCCTACGTCACAAATTATTTTTGGAACAGGTGGAGCAATAATAGGTCTTGTAATTGCATCTTTGTTTGCAGGGCTATTTAAATATCAATCGCCTATATGGAATATAATTGCAGTTATTTTTACAGTGATAATGGCGGCTTTGGGAGCTGATGTTTGTGCTAGAAAAAGAGATGAAATATTATCTTTCTTTACAAGCATTAAAAAGAAAGACGGATTTAAGGACAAAAAAACCAAAGGATTTACTAATGAAAACCCAAAAGTGCTAGATACATCTGTAATAATTGATGGTAGGATATTTGATATATGTCAAACTGGCTTTGTTGAAGGTCCGCTAATAATACCTACATTTGTATTAGAGGAGCTTAGGCATATTGCTGATTCTTCTGATGGACTTAAGAGAAACAGAGGAAGAAGAGGACTAGACATACTAAACAAAATTCAAAAAGAATTAAATATAGAAGTTGAAATTTGGGAAAAAGATTTCCCGAATATTGCAGAAGTGGACAGCAAACTTTTAAAACTAGCTCAGGTTTTGAATGGTAAAGTAGTTACAAATGATTTTAATCTTAATAAAGTAGCTGAATTCCAAGGGGTTCCAGTTTTAAACATTAATGAACTTGCTAATGCAGTAAAACCAGTAGTACTTCCAGGGGAAGAAATGAAAATTCAAGTGATGAAAGATGGAAAAGAATCAGGCCAAGGAATAGCATATTTAGATGATGGCACAATGATTGTTGTTGAAGGTGGAAGACGTTATATTGGTGAAAATATAGTTGTTATTGTAACATCAGTACTTCAGACAGCTGCAGGTAGGATGATTTTTGCTAAAAATAAGGATTCCGTAGTGAAAAGTTAATCATATTTCGTAAGTGGGGGTTGATATGAGTAGAAATTGTGCCATAATTTTGGCGGCGGGTAAGGGTAGCCGTATGGGAGAGCCTATTAACAAGCAATATCTAAATATTAAGAAGCATCCCATTTTGTATTACACTTTAAAAGCCTTCATGCAGTGCAATTGTATAGATGATATTATAGTAGTTGTGGCAGAAGGTGAAATGGATTATTGCAGAGAAGAAATAATTGAAAAATATGATTTTTTTAAAGTCAAAAATGTGGTTCTTGGTGGCAAGGAGAGACAACAGTCTGTACTTAATGGTTTAAAGGCTGTATCAAATTGTGAAGTTGTACTTATTCATGATGGTGCAAGGCCTTTTATAACCGAAGCTATTATTAAAAATGCAATCATATATGCTAATTTATATGGAGCCACTGCTTGTGGGGTAAGGCCTAAGGATACTATTAAGATTAAAGACTCATCAGGATTTTCTATGAAAACGCCTGATAGAGAAATGCTTTTTTGTGTTCAAACACCTCAGGCATTTAAGTATGAACTTATATTAAATTGTCATAATAAAATTAAAGAAGAGGGCATTAGGGTAACTGACGATACTATGGTAGTTGAAAGGTATGGTAATAAGGTGTATCTTTATGAGGGGAGTTACAACAACATAAAGATTACAACACCAGAGGATTTGGAGATGGGAAGGCAAATATTAGAAAAGATTAACTGTTGACATCATCACATTTAATGTGTATCGTAAATAGTAATTATAAAGAAAACTTTTAATAACTAAATATTAGGCAATGATTAAGGATAGTAAAGGCCGCTTACAGATAGAAAATACTAGGTTGAGAGATTTGTAAATTATTTGAACCTACTTTTGAACTGTAGCAAAACTACCGGTAGTATATATCGTTAAAAAATAGTGAAAATTTAGGTGACACCGCAAGGCTACTCGCCCTAAAATAGGGTGAGTTTTTTATTTTTTTTGATATTTATTATTTTGTTATATTAATAATTAGGCTTTTATTTGAGCATGTGTAACTATAAAAGTGGTGATATTCATGAAATTATCGAAAATGCTAATAAGTACCCTAAGAGAAGTACCTGCAGGGTCAGAAATATGTAGTCAAATATTAATGTTAAGAGCTGGTATGATAAGAAAAATTGTAGTACAAGTTCATTAGAATTTATAAGTAATAACATAAAATTGTAACATGTAAAGGAGCAGAATAAACATGGAATTTAATATTCTAAAGGGTAAATTTACAACTCAGCAAGTTAAACAGTTAAACTCTCTCGTGCTTGCAATAGTTGGAGACGCAATTTATGAGGTGTTTATCAGAGCTTACCTTGTAGAAAAAAATAGAGATATGAATGCTCATAAAATTCACGTTAAAGCAGTTTCATATGTGAAAGCACATGCTCAAAGTGAATATATGAAATTATTAATAGAAGATTTAGATGAAGAAGAACTGGGTATATTTAAAAGAGCTAGAAATTCCAAAAGTGGAACTACACCTAAAAATGCAAATTTAAATGAGTATAAATGGGCTACAGGGTTTGAAGCACTAGTAGGTTATTTATATTTGAGTGAAAAAAATGAACGATTAAATTGCATTTTTGAAAAAATTATAAATTTCGATTTGGGGGAGGAATAGTCATACTTGTAGCTAAATTAATAGAACATACACTTAGCCCAGAGAAAGTTATAGTCCTGTAGGCATTGATGAAATACTAGAAAATCTGGATGAGAAGAAAACTGAAAAGTTTTTGAATATCTAAAGCTAGAACAATTTTAATACATAATTTCTCCCAATATTGAGAAATACGAAGTTAAAAAGAAAATATTTATAGAATATATGAATTGCGTTCAAATAGAGTATAATCAGTTAGTGGGGATTTTTTGTAAAAATGAATTGGATATTCTTATAAAAGAATATTTAACCCTAGAAAAACTACTAAGTCCTGAAGAAATTGAAAAGAATATGAAATAAAATAGATAAAGAAAGCGAGGAATTTAAAATGAGTGACAACAAAAAGCATCAAGGGAGTAGAGAACCTAGAGAAAATAGAGGAGCTTCAACTACTAGAGAAGATAAAAGTGCAACGGGGTCTAAAAGAGTTTGGACTAAGGAATCTGCGTCAAAAGAAAGTAGAGGTTCTTCAAGCAGTAAATATAATAAAAGAGCCAAACCCGCTAGAAGATTTAGAGATGACGAAAAAGGTGGGAAAGTTGCAAAAGAGAGCAGAGAAGAAAAAAGTAAAATAAGTACTAAAAGACAAATGGACGAGAATGTTATAGATGGCAAGAAAATTACTAGGGAAAAATCTGAAATGAGACATAAAACTAATAATGCTTGCGAAGGATCTGAAACTAAAATCATTAGAGAAGACTTAATTGAAGGAAGAAATGCAGTTATAGAGGCACTAAAATCAGATAGAACTATAGAATATATTCTTATTGCCAAAGGTGATATGATAGGATCTATAAGTGTAGTGTTGGCCCTTGCCAAAGAAAAGGGAATTGTTACAAAAGAGGTTGACAGAAGAAAGCTAGATGAAATGTCACAAACGGCGTCACATCAAGGTGTTATGGCAATAGTAACTCCTTATAAATATTTTTCACTGAACGATATATTTAAAACTGCAGAAGAAAGAGGAGAAAAACCTTTTATAATTATACTAGACGAGATAGAAGATCCTCATAATTTTGGATCTATCATAAGAACAGCAGAAGTATGTGGAGCTCATGGTATAATTATACCTAAGAGGAGAAATGTAGGGGCTACTCCAACAGTTTATAAGACATCCGCTGGTGCCATTGAACATGTAAAGATAGCAAAAGTAACTAATATAAATGCTACCATTGATGAAATAAAAGAACGTGGTGTATGGGTTTATGGTGCGGACATGGATGCTGAAAATTATATATTTAACACTGATTTAACTGGTGCAGTAGCGCTTGTTATTGGAAGTGAAGGGAGAGGTATTTCTAAACTTACAAAAGAAAAATGTGATGTTTTAGTAAAAATACCTATGGCTGGTAAAATAACCTCTTTGAATGCATCAGTTGCTGGTGGTATAATAATGTATGAAATTATGAAACAAAAAATCAGATGAGGTAAAAAGTGAAAACAGTTTTTGTAGATGGGTATAATGTTATTAATAGCTGGCCGAATCTTAATATAATTAAAGATTATAGTTATGAATCTTCTAGGCAGCAACTTATTGACACTCTTCAAAACTACACGGAATTTAAGGGTTATAAAATGTTTATAGTTTTTGATGCACATATGGTCAAAGGAAGTCTTGAAAAAAAAGAAAAACAAGGAAACTTATTTGTGGTTTTCACAAAAGAAGGTGAAACAGCAGATAAATATATTGAAAGAATGGTCAATAATATTGGAAGAAAATGCGAAATATCTGTTGTTACATCGGATTCTTTAGTGCAACAAGTTACTTTTCAAAGAGGGGCCACCAGAATGTCTTCTATTGAATTTTATTATGAAGTAATTAGCATAGAAAAAAAAATTCGAATTAAGACAGAAAAGAAGTATTTAGAAAAAAGAAATTCCTTAGAAGAGAGAATAGATGAAAAAACATTGGAGAAACTTGAAAAAATACGAAGGAACCTTTGAATTGTCTTGACTATGGAAATTCCTCTAAGGTATAATCATTTATATGACACATGCTAGCTGTGGAGGGGATATTTGTTGGAAAAAATAATTAGAGTAAGTGTTGATATTTCATGCTTTGAAGACAGGTTGGATGAAGAGGTAGTTATTGAGGCACAAAAAAAAAATATTAGAGCACAAGAATATTTAATTAATAAGTATAAAAACTTTGTTAAAGCCAAGGCTAAGTCGTATTTTTTGATTGGTGCTGATAAAGAAGATATATATCAAGAAGGAATGATAGGTCTCTATAAGGCTATTAGAGATTTTAAAGCCGACAGATTATCTTCGTTTAGGGCTTTTGCAGAAATTTGTGTTACAAGGCAGATAATTACAGCAATAAAAACAGCTACTCGCCAGAAACATATTCCTCTTAATACATATATATCTTTAAATAAACCAATATATGATGAGGAATCAGACAGAACATTATTGGATGTGTTATCAGGTGCTAAAATTACTGATCCTGAAGAATTAGTTATAAGTCGGGAAGAAGTAATTAGTATTCAAAATGAAATTGGTGAGGTTCTTTCAGAGTTAGAAATGGAAGTATTGATGTCATATCTAGATGGTAAATCTTATCAAGAAATTGCATGTGATTTAGACAGACACGCAAAGTCTATTGACAATGCACTTCAAAGAGTAAAAAGAAAATTAGAAAAATGTCTAAGTAAAAGGTAGAAATGTATTGACAAAAAAAACAAACAATAGTAACATTAATAACTGGTGTATAGCTTTAAGTTGTACGTCGGCGGGAGTAGCTCAGTGGTAGAGCACCAGCTTCCCAAGCTGGGTGTCGCGGGTTCGAGACCCGTTTCCCGCTCCAAAATTAAGTGCCCATATAGCTCAGTCGGCAGAGCGTCACCTTGGTAAGGTGGAGGTCACCGGTTCAATCCCGGTTATGGGCTCCATAATTATTAAGGCCCTACTACACACTAGGATAAGTTTACGAACGCGAAAATGTAATTGTTTAAACAAGGAGGAATACAAAATGGCAAAAGCAAAATTTGAAAGAACTAAACCACATGTAAACATTGGTACAATAGGACACGTAGATCACGGTAAGACAACACTAACAGCAGCAATAACAGCAGTACTTGCAACTAAGGGGTTAGCACAAGCATCAAAGTTTGACCAAATTGACAAAGCACCAGAGGAAAGAGAAAGAGGAATTACAATCAACACTGCACACGTTGAGTATGAAACAGTAAATAGACATTATGCACACGTTGATTGCCCAGGACATGCGGATTATGTAAAGAACATGATTACTGGAGCCGCACAAATGGATGGAGCAATCCTAGTAGTTAGTGCAGCAGATGGTCCAATGCCTCAAACAAGAGAACATATACTATTAGCAAGCAGAGTTGGAGTAG
>NZ_JBOITM010000052.1:0-11478 GCF_050717535.1 Clostridium sp. | reverse complement strand
GCTGTTCGCAAAGACCAACCATGAAATTCATCTTACTATCGTAGTACGTTTCAATATCAAGAGACAACATATCATTCATATCCATAAGTTTACTCACCTTCAAAAAGTATTTTATGAATATATTCGATATAAAATTAAAAAATCCTTTTTGTAAATAATTGTAAATTAATATCTTTTTAGTAAATAATTAGTTTTGAAATTCATTCAGCGGAATATAAGTCATGACTTTCATCTCAAATTACAGCTTGTATTTTATCCAAAAAACAACGAAAACCCCTGAATTCAAGGGTTTTCCATTGTATCAAACTTGTTGTTTTCTTATGGTGGAGGCGAGGGGTGTCGAACCCCTGTCCGAAAGCCATAACACCTAGGCATCTACGAGCGTAGCCAATAATTTAAAATTCCCTCTACTAAGCCCCTACTGGCCGGGTTTTAGTTTTGGTAGCTTCATATTTTCCGTTTCCAGGTCAAAGCTTTCCCAGACTCGGTTCACCGCTGTCGGCGCCCTATCCTAAGTCGCGGTAATCAAAGGTAAGACGTAGCAGAACTAAGCTGCTAGTGCTAAATTATCGTTTGCGTTTAAATTGTTCCTATAGTTGTTTACGCGGGTCCATAGGTTCCCCCGGCTCGCTTCCTCGATGCAACGTACCCCCGTCGAAACCAAGTACGCCCCCATATTGTCAAAAGAATTAATCCAAATCTCTTGCAACGCAATAATATATTAAACTTATTGCATATTTATAACGCAATTTACATTTACTAATTTTAAAAACTCTTGTAAATAAACTATAGATCAGTTTTTAATATCCTACTGTCTATGTACCTAATAATACACTATATTAGGTGCTTTATCAAGTGCTAATATTATGGAAGTTAAGTGTATTACTTCTTATTATCTCATACTTTCCTTGAACTGCCTAGCCATATCTCTCTTAGCATCTTTTTCAAGCATCGCGTCTCTTTTATCATAATCTTTTTTACCTCGAACAATACCAAGATTAACTTTAACTTTAGTATCTTTAAGGTAAAGAGATAATGGGACTAGCGTAAAACCCTTTTGCGCTGTAAATCCTACAAGTTTATTTATTTGTTCTTTATGAAGCAATAACCTTCTGACTCTTAGTGGATCAGCATTAAATTGATTTCCATTTTCATAATGACTTATATGCATATTTTTAATAAACACTTCACCATTTATAACATCTGCATAACTATCTTTCAAATTTGCCTTTCCGGCTCTAATAGACTTTACCTCTGTACCAACAAGTTCTATACCAGCTTCCATTGCATCTTCTATGAAATAATCATGTCTTGCTTTTCTATTTTCTACTAGTGTTTTATTTCCTGTTACCTTTGCCATAACTTCACCTACTTTATTCTTATTAATATATAATTATACTCTATACTGTACTCTTTTTCAAGAATATATAGATTATTCTCGCAGCACCTATTCTTCCAAGATAATCTTTGAAAATGATAAACAGAAGAGGGGGCATATCCTCTTCTGCGTTTTCATTTTTCCATTGTTTTAAAATATATTGTTCTTATTTTTCAGAATCATCTTTTATAAGTTCATCTAAATCCTTAACCGTATATTCTTCATCGTCTTCTTGATCTTCTTCATCTTTAAGTATATCAAAATAAACTTCATGGGAAGCTAAATCAACTTTACTAACTACAATTTTTACTGCTTCTCCTAATTTATACATCTTCTTAGTTCGCTCTCCAACAAGGGTTAAATGCCTTTCATCAAAAACATAATAATCATCATCTAAGCTACTCATATGAACTAATCCTTCTACAGTATTAGGAAGCTCCACAAACAATCCAAAGTTAGTTACTGAAGAAATAATGCCTTCAAATTCTTCACCAATTCTTTCATTCATGTACTCTGCTTTCTTTAAATCATCTACTTCTCTCTCAGCTTCCATAGCTACTCTTTCCATATCTGATGATTGTTTTGATGCTATCTCTACTTCTTTTTTTAATTTTTCTGTTCTCTTTTCACTTAAGCCACCATTAATAACTTCCTTAATAATCCTATGGATCATAAGGTCTGGGTACCTTCTAATTGGCGAAGTAAAGTGACAATAATATTTAGATGCCAAACCAAAATGCCCAATACATTCTGGAGAATATTTTGCTTTCATCATAGAACGAAGTAAGAGTGTACTTAGAACCATTTCTTCTTTCTTTCCTTTTACACTTGCTATTACTTCCTGAAGCATTCTAGGATGTATCTCTTTTCCCCACTTCATAGCATAGCCTAAATTATGTGCAAATTCACTAAAATGTATTAGTTTTTCCTCATCCGGATCCTCATGTATTCTGTATACAAATGGTACATTGAGCCAGAACATATGCTCAGCCACAGTTTCATTAGCTATCAACATAAATTCCTCAATAACTCTATTAGCGATTCCCCTTTCATAAGGTACAATATCTACAGGTTTCCCAAATTCATTTAGTAATATTTTACACTCTGTGAAATCAAAATCTATGGCCCCTCTACCCATTCTCTTTTTATTGAGAATTCCGCATAACTCTTCCATATGTTTAAAATCTTCATATAGATAATCATATTTTTTGATTGTTTCCTCGTCTTTATCTCTTAATATTTTTGTAACATCAGAATAATTCATTCTTTCGTTAGTTTTTATAACTGATTCTACTATCTCGTGATCTACTGTTTTACCATTTTTGTCTATTTCCATAAAGCAAGTAAGAGCTAACCTATCTACTTTAGGATTTAAACTACAAACCCCATTAGATAACTTTTTAGGAAGCATTGGTATAACCCTATCAATTAAGTATACTGAAGTAGCCCTATTTAGTGCTTCTATATCCAGTGGGTTTTTCTCCTTTACAAAATTAGAAACATCCGCTATGTGTACCCCTAAACGATAGTTACCATTAGCTAGAATTTCAATAGACACAGCATCATCTAAATCTTTAGCATCTTCTCCATCTATAGTTACCATTTGTAAGTTTCTTAAATCTGTTCTTCGCGCATATTCTTCTTTTGAGATTTCATCAACTATATTGGCTGCAAAATTCTCAACCTTTTGTGGAAACTCTTCTGGCAGCTTATGTTTTTTAATTATAGTTAATATATCAATGCCTTGATCTCCTTTATCACCCAGGATTTCAATAATTCTTCCCTCAGGATTTCTTCTTTGTTCTGGCCATTCAGTTATTTCGGCTATTACTATTTGACCTGTTTTAGCACCATTTCTTTCTGCTTTAGGAATAAATATATCTTGAGCAATCCTCTTATCATCTGCTACTACAAAACCAAAGTTTTTGCTGTCATCATAAGTTCCTATTATGGTTTTATTAGATCTTTCTATTATTCTTGTAATTTCACCTTCGCATTTCTTGCCTTTATTTTCTTCTTTTAAAACTTTAGCAAGAACTTTATCACCATTCATTGCTCCATTTACATTATCTGCTGGGATAAATATGTCTGGTCTTTCAACTTCCGCTATTACAAATCCAAACCCTCTTTGATGACCTTGAAATTTACCAATTACAAGACCCATCTTTTCTGGAATACCATAATGCTGCGTACGTGTTTTAACTATTTCTCCACTCTTCTCCATCTCAGATAATAAATCAGTAAATTCTTTTATGTCTGATTTATTAATATGAAACATTTTTGAAAGTTCTTTTATATTCATAGGTTTGTATGCCTGTTCTGTCATAAGACTTATTAGTGTTTCTTTTATCTCCATAAGGTTTTCCCTCCTACTTATTTTTTATATTAATACTATGTAGTTTTGTATTATTATATTTTTTTTAATTTCCCTAAAAAATATCTATTATTGTTTTAGTTCTTTACAATATATTGTGCTAATATATTCATATATTTCTAAAACTTCTCACTTTTATTATAATGCAAAAAATACATCTAGTATATACTATTATTATATTCTTGCCAATTATTCAATAAAAAATGCCCACATTAAATAGTTCTATTTAATGTGGGCGTTTTGTCGAAATATATTATATTAACAATTCTTCACAGAAATCGACTTTTTTTTGCAAAATAAAACAGCCCTTGGGGTTGGGCTGTTTTATAATAAATAAAAAGGGGGCTATTTATCTCTCTATTTATCTTTACTCTTTAATTATATTAAACTTAGCACAATTTTGCAAGGGGTTTTCAATCTTTTTTTGTAAATAATCTTTAAAATAGTGGTATTTTATTCATGTTTTATTCATGTTTTCTGTATACTACTATATTATTGACTTAATTAAATCAATTTTAATGAATTTAGCTCTTCTTCTGACAGTTCCCTGTATTGTCCTTCAGCTAAATTTTCATCTAATTTTAAAGGTCCAAAACTAGTTCTTCTCAAAAATACAACTTTCTTATCTACACTTTCAAACATTCTTTTTACCTGATGAAATTTACCTTCTTGTATAGTAATCATTACTTCGGATCCATTTTCATCTGCATTTAATACTTTAAGTATTGCAGGCATACATTTATATCCATCATCTATAACTACCCCACTTTTGAAGGTAGCTATATCCGTGGCATCTATAAATTTATTGATTTCAGCATAATATACCTTATCTACATGATTCTTAGGTGCTATCAGCTTATGATTTAATTCACCATCATTAGTAATTAGTAATAACCCTACTGTATCTTTATCAAGTCTACCTATTGGAAATGGCTTAAAAGCATGATACTGCTCATCTATTAAATCAATTACAGTTTCATCATGATTATCTACAGTAGCAGAAATAACTCCAGATGGTTTATTCATAATTAAATATATATTTTTTCTATACTTAATTTCTTCACCGTCTAACTTAATTACAGACTTATCTGGATCAACCTTCATAGCACTATCAGAAGCTATTACTCCATCAACCTCTACTTTGCCCTTCTTCAATAACCCCTTTACTTCTTTCCTTGTTCCATGACCTAAATTGGACAATATTTTATCTATTCTTTCCATTTATATCCATCTCCTCAAAATAACTAGTGTATTTGTTTATTAAACCTTCAGTTCATAATGTACAGTATACAAAATAGCCATTGCATATTATTAGTATAAACCCTTTTCTCATAAAAAAAACAGCCTTGAAAAGCTGTTTTTAATTCACTCTACTACTTCTATCTCCATTATATCATAATCTTCATATGAAATACTCTTATAAAAATTTTTTGATAAAACTAACACTTTGTAATTGCCTTTACTAAATGGCATAAAAGTGTAATCATTTTTCTTGCTAAACCTCTGTACTAATGTCCAATCACCTTTTTCCATAAGATAGAACTCATATATAACATCCTTGCCTCCCTGATTTTCTGTTATAAATGTTATTGCTTCGTTAACCATAAAATTTCGCTTATCACATAAAATTTTTGTATTTGTTATAGGCATAGTCTCATGCACTTCTATTTTTATTTCCCTCATGCTATCATATACCTCTGCACTAGATTTATTCTTTGCCCTAATTTCTATTGAATAGGTTCCACTGCACTTAGGTTTAAGCTCATAATTCATATGGTGTACAAAATTTGTTTGTTCAACGCAATGACCATTTATTTTCAAAACATAATTCACAAGAACATTTCTTGTTTTTTCAGAAATAACTTGAAGCTCAATAGTATCTCCAACCATATAATATTCTTTTGGTGGTAATAAAACATAATCTATTTTAGCTGGAATACATTTCCGTGCTTCAATATATACCACTGCGTGACAATCAAATTCTCTCTTAGAATATTTATCTTTTACTTTAACCTCTAGTTTGAATTTGCCACTTTCTTCTGGAGTAAAATCCACAAAGTCAAAGATTCCATATTCAATTTTTTCTATTTCACTATCATTTTGAAAAACCGAAAATCCATACCTTAATGAATTTCCTCCCGTAGCTTTAACCTTCACATGAACAGCCTGTCCTACTAATACAGTGTTTTTATTATCTAAAATCACATCTTCAATAATTATATTTCCGTTACCTATATTATCTATTATAAAATTTAAAGAAGCTTTTTTCTCATATCCTCCCTTAAAAGATACATCCCTCACCCATAATGAAACACTATATTCTCCTGCTTCTTTGGGCGACCATATATAATTGTTTTTTCTAATATAACCAGAGTTCTCCCCGCAAGTTCCATTAATAATAAATTTGTACAATAAATTTTTTCCGCCTCTAGCAATACACTTTAAATTGATTGGAGTATTACATAACTGTGGTGAACTTAAGTCACTAGTGAAACTTTGTATATTTATTTCTTCATATGGCTTTACGGTATAATAAATTAATGCTCTATCATCAAATTCAAGCAGAGAATACATATCCTTTGCCATACATAATAACTTATAATCTCCGCTATTTTCTTCAACATAACTAACTAATTTTCTAGTAGAATAATTTTGTATACAAGTACTATTTCCCTCAGAATTAATTTTCACAAATTTATATAAAATCAGCCTGTTATCTTCATAGTTTGCCCCCACCTCAAAAACTAATTCCCTATCTTCAAACATATCTTCAGTCAAAGATTCAAACCTAATAATTTCTAAGGATTTAATACCTTTTACATTAAACTCTATTTTCATAAAATCATCAAAAGCATTTTTAGAATCTAAGTCCTTACATTCTACCAAAAACTCCTGCTCACCCGAATATTTTGGAGCCCAAGTTAGCACATTTTCTGTTGAATAATCCTTTAAAAGTAACCAATTATCATTTTCACATACCCAATATCTATACATAATAGGAATTTTTGTGGAATCTACTGTTAAGGTAATTTTTTCACCTACCCTTATCTCATTTTTGTCTATGTAAATTTCACTTATTAGCTTTTCACAAACAGTACCCACTGTATATTCTGTTTTTGAAATAAAATCAAAGGGCTTCTTACTTTCTTTTCGTTTAGCTTGTACCATTATAGAGTACTTATCCTCTGTATCCGGTTTCCATATAGCTGCACTAGCTTCACTTAAATCCTTCAAAGTAGTCCAAGTCCCCTTTAAACCTATAAGAAACTTATAGCTTAAATTATCCTCTACTTTATTTCCAACACTTATTACGATTTCCTTTTCTTTTTCTTGAAGATTTTCTGTGCTAAATAATATATTCATTTCATTCATATAAATTCACCTACCTTTATAAAAAGCTACATATTAGAAATTTTTCTATAAAAATCCTTGTCTATATTGATATATTATACTATATTACCATTATTTGTAACAGTGTATAATCTAAATTCAACCTTTTTTTTATAGACATAAACACTCATGATTTTATTTTAAAACAATCCTATTTTAAATTTTTTATCTATTTATGGTATTAAATTTGTTATTATAAAATCTAATAATAAGGTAAAACTATTATAGATATAGCTTTTAAATAATTAAAGAGAGGAGAACTGCTATGACTGATGAAAAACTAGATCATTATAATCCTGATTATCCATATAAAAAAGAAAATGTAACTATTGATAAAAACAATAAAAATGGTTATCCTATGCTCGAAAGCCTAAATAATGGTGCACTATTTCCTGACTCTCTTAAAAACAGTGTTGATATGCAACAACTAAAAGATACTGATTAATTTTTAGAGGACTAAACAATCCTTAACTGTTTAGCCCTCTAAATTTTATAAAGGGACTAGTAATTTTTATTACTAGTCCCTTTATATATTTTAAATATTATATACAATCATACTCATGCTATGACTTAGCCTTTAAAATCAATTTAACTAAGTTGTAATAAAGTTTTTCATCATCTTCTGTGGTTCTTTTTTTAGGACCAAAGGTTTTACCGCCGCTACGTCTTAGTTTGCCGGACATATGTCTTTCAAATAATAATTTATCAATATTACTATCGTCATATATATGTCCTTTAGGTCCAATAGCATAGGCTCCTTTAGCTAAAACCATAGCAGCAACCCCAAAATCTTGGGTAATTACTATATCCCTAGGTTTTGCTTCATTAGCTACTTTCATATCAACACTTTGAAATCCACTATCTACATACTTTATTTGCGCATAATCACTACTTAAAACATGATTAATATCACAGTACATAATAAGTTCTATAGAGTGCTCTACAGCTGCTTTTTCAATTAATTTTTTCCCAGGACACCCATCTGCATCTACAATAATTCTCATATGACTTTTCTCATTTTTCTAAAGTCTTTTTTCAAGTTCTGCTTTAGTCTCTTCATATCCTGATTTCCCAAGAAGAGCAAACATGTTTTTCTTGTATGCTTCAACTCCTGGTTGATCAAATGGATTTACGCCTGACAAATATCCACTTATTGCACAAGCTTTTTCAAAGAAATAAGCCATATGACCAAAATTATATGCTGTGAGTGCTGGTACATTTAATATAATATTAGGTACATCTCCATCATTATGTGCAAGTACCGTTCCTTGAAAAGCTTTTTTATTAACAAAATCCATAGTTTTTCCTGCTAAAAAGTTCAATCCATCTAAATCGCCCTTTTCCTCTTTAATTACGAATTCTCTTCTTGGCTTTTCTACATTAATAACTGTTTCAAATATATTCCTTACACCTTCTTGAATATATTGTCCCATAGAATGCAGGTCAGTAGAGAAATTAACAGCTGCTGGGAATATGCCCTTTTGATCTTTTCCTTCACTTTCTCCATAAAGCTGTTTCCACCACTCTCCAAAATATTGAAGTGCTGGTTCATAGTTAACTAGAATTTCTGTAACCTTACCTTTTCTATATAATGCATTTCTAGCTGCTGCATACTTATAACAATCATTTTCATTTATATCTTCATTACTATATGCTATTCTTGCATCTGCTGCACCCTTCATCATTTCATCAATATCTATCCCAGCTGTTGCTATTGGAAGTAATCCTACAGGAGTTAATACTGTAAATCTTCCTCCTACATCATCTGGAATAACAAAAGTTTCATAACCTTCTACATCCGCTAATTTTTTTAGAGCTCCTTTGGACTTATCAGTAGTAGCAAAAATTCTTTCTTTTGCTCCTTCTTTTCCATATTTCTTTTCTAATAGTTCTTTAAATACTCTAAAAGCAATAGCAGGTTCTGTTGTAGTTCCTGATTTTGATATTACATTTACAGAAATATCTTTTCCTTCTACGGCATCAATTAAATCAGCCATATATGTAGAACTTATATTATTTCCTGCAAAAAATATTGCTGGAGATTTTCTTTTGTCCTTTGAAAGACTGTTGTAAAAGCTATGTGTTAATGCTTCTATAGCCGCTCTAGCTCCTAGGTAAGATCCACCTATTCCAATTACTATTAAGACTTCAGAATTACTTCTTATTTTTTTTGCTGCTTTTTTAATTCTGTCAAATTCTGCTTTATCATAATTTATAGGAAGGTCTATCCATCCTAAAAAATCATTTCCTTGGCCTGATTTATCCATAAGCATTTTGTGTGCTGTAGATACCATTGGTTGTAAATAAGAAACTTCATGATCACCTAAATAGGGTACTGTTTTGCTTAAATCTAAAGATAAAATTTTTTTCATTAATATTCCTCCTTGTTTGTCTCTCCGAAGAAAAACAATTAACCATTGTTTTGTTCTTTATATTTTTATTCAGTAGATAAAAGTCATAAACCTCTATCTTCTTATACGTTAACTTAATAAAACAATATATATAATTTTAGTTTATTCCATTAAATAAATCAAGTTTTTAAATAAAATTTAGTATTAATATAATATTTTGTAAGATAATATATGATTAATCAAAAAACATATTAAAATTATTATGTCCACTCATTTACTAACTTTAGTATTTTCTGTGTATGTTCTATTTATTCTAATAATTATAGAATATTAAATTAAAAATAATATAGGATGTACTCTCCTGCATTATGTTGCATATATTGAATTATATTACTATATAAGGTGTGATTTTTTTTGATTATTCATGTTGTAAAAAGCGGCGAAAGCTTATATGAAATTTCTAAATTATATGGAGTTTCTTATAATAAAATTGCTTCTGATAATGAGCTTACAAACCCAAATGATCTTGTTGTAGGTCAAACCATTGTAATACTTGAAGGCACAAGATCACATAAAATCCTTCCTGGTCAATCACTTTACATGATAGCTAAAATGTATGGTGTAACTGTTGCAGATTTACTTACTACAAATCCTAAGCTTGAAAACGTCTCATTAATTTATCCTGGTGAAATTATTATAATACCATCATCTACGCAAAAATTAGGTCTCCTAGAAGCTAATGGTTATGCTCTTCCTACTACAAATATGGCTGTTCTAGCAAAAACGCTTCCCAGTCTTACTTACCTTAGTATATTCAGCTATCAGATACTTGCAAACGGTTCTCTTAAAGGCATTAATGATGTTCCACTAATACAAGCAGCTAGGAGTGCTAAAGTAGCTCCTATGATGGTAATTACCAATTTGAAAGAGGGTGGAGGATTTGATAGTGACCTAGCCCATACTATACTTACGGATGAAAAAGTACAAAACACATTATTAGATAACATAATTACTACATTAAAAAATAAAAATTATTATGGTTTAGATATGGATATAGAGTACGTCTTCCCAGAAGATAGAGAAAAATATAATAGTTTTTTGCGTAAAACTGTAAGTAAACTAAGACCATTAGGCTATGTTGTTACTACAGCCTTGGCTCCTAAAACTTCTGGTGATCTGAAGGGACTACTTTACGAAGCACATGATTATCCAGTTCATGGTGCACTAGCTGACCATGTAATCCTTATGACTTATGAATGGGGATATACATCTGGTCCTGCAATGGCAGTGGCGCCTATTAACCAAGTTAAAAAAATTCTTGATTATGCTGTAACAGTAATCCCAAGTAAAAAGATTTTTATGGGCATACCTAATTACGGTTATGATTGGACACTACCTTATGTAAAAGGAACTAAAGCAACTGCACTTGGTAATGTAGCGGCAGTAGATCTTGCCAGAGAAGTATTTGCATCTATTCAATATGACTATATATCTCAAGCACCATTTTTTAACTACTATGATGCTGATGGGAAAAGACATGTAGTTTGGTTTGAAGATGCTAGGAGTATGGATGCTAAACTTAGGACTGCTAATGCTTATAATTTAGGCGGGGTTAGCTATTGGACGATAGGTAAATACTTCCCTCAAGCTTGGCTGGTTCAAAATTCACTATTCGATATAAAAAAATTGCTTTAGATGTTTTTCTTAGATTATGCTTTCACGTCGCTAAGTAATTTTATAAATTACTTAGCGACGCGAATTAATTTTAATCACTATATCCCTTTTCTTAAGAATTTCTATTTTAACTTGGAAGTAATAATCAATTTCATCATTTTTAGTTTTCTGATTATAGTAATCAAAAATCGAGTAGGAGCTAAATAATTAATTTATTTAGCGACCTCTCACACCACCATGCATACCGTTCGGTACACGGCGGTTCAATAGAAATTAATGTTTTAATAAATATGTCTCAGATATAGAAACTA
>NZ_JBOITM010000051.1:0-11675 GCF_050717535.1 Clostridium sp. | reverse complement strand
TAGTTTCTATATCTGAGACATATTTATTAAAACATTAATTTCTATTGAACCGCCGTGTACCGAACGGTATGCATGGTGGTGTGAGAGGTCGCTAAATAAATTAATTATTTAGCTCCTACTCGATTGGGTTACAATGTATATAGGATGGGGGAGGGTACATGATGAATATTCTAATTGTGGAAGATGAGCAGGACATTAGAGAATTGCTAGAAATCCATTTATCCAAAGAAGGATATAATATATTTACGGCAGAAGATGGTGTGCAAGCTTTAGATCTATTCCAGAATAAAGATATAGATATTGCACTACTGGATGTTATGATTCCAAAAATTAATGGATTTAAGGTTCTGAAAAAGATTAGAGAAACCAGTGAAATTCCAGTGATTTTTATAACGGCAAGAGAAGATGAATCGGATAAAATCTTAGGTCTTGGACTGGGTGCAGATGATTATGTGCTAAAACCCTTTAGTCCTATTGAAATAATTGCAAGGGTTAAGGCCCAGCTTAGACGATATTATAAATATTCAAATAAAACTCATAAAACTGAAATAATAATAATTGGCGAATTAATGCTAGACAAGGAAAGTTGTAGTATTTATAAGAATGATATAGAGCTAGCATTAAATCCCAAAGAATATAGACTGCTTGCGTTTATTTTAGAGAATCCAGGAAAAGTATACACTAAAAAGCAACTATATGAAATAGTTTGGGAAAATCCCTACTATGGAGATTCTAATACTATTATGGTTCATATAAGTCATATTAGAGAAAAGATTGAAGAGGATCCTAAGAATCCTAAATATTTAAAAACCATAAGAGGCATAGGATATAAAATGGAGCAACACCATGATTACTAGAAATAAATTAAAGAAAATATCATCACACTTTAAAAGCAAAAAAATGGCTACTCAATTATTTAAAAATTATATTATGTTTTTAGTTATTTTAATTGGGATATTTATTTTAACAATGGGAGCTCTGCTTTTTTATTTTTCTATTAATTTTGAGGAGTCAACAAAAGATAATACTACAGCGCAGTATATTGTAGAGCAAAGTTATAAGGATATTAAGGCCTTGAATTTTATAAAATATAAGGGATATGTTGAAGTGCTTGATAAAAACTTAGTTATTGTTATGCAAAATGGAAGTAAACATGAAGTGGGATTTAAATATACAGTGCAATATTATCATGATATGATTACTAACAATCTAAAAGATGGGTACTTTTATTCTAGTAAATATGGTAATAAAAAAGAATTTATTTTAATTACGGCTATGCCCAATAGCATTTTTGATACTTACACTTGGGGAATTGAACACCAAGAACAATTAGAAAAAAGTGGTAATCATACAGATAGGGTATTCACTTTCTTAAATATATTTCCTTTCATTATATTCATATTTCTGCTATCTACAATGGTACTATATTCTAAACTTACATCAAGGATTTTTGTTAACCCTTTAAAAAAGCTTTTAAAAGGGGTTAATACAATGAAAAATGGCGAATATTCGGCTAGAGTTGAAATTGATTCTTTAAATGAAATAGGTGAATTAATGGATGCGTTTAACTTAATGGCAGAAAAAATACAGCAAGAAAAGTTATTAAAGAAAAAAGCAGAGGATAATAGGAAAAGAATGATTCTTGACATATCTCATGATTTAAAAAATCCGTTAACAAGTATATTAGGGTATTCAGAATTCTTATTGGAGAATGAGGATATTATGCTAGAAGAGAAAAATAAGTTATTAAAAGTCATTAATAATAATAGTAGGCGGGCAAACGACTTAATTCAAGATCTTTTTGAATATTCTCGGGTTGAAAGTACGGAATATAAATTAGATATAGGTAAGCATGATATAGGCGAATTTCTGCGGGAACTTATTGCGGGTTATGTTCCCATAATGGAGCAAAAGGGTGTGAATTATGAATTTGATATTACTGAGGATGAGGTGGTTATTTCATTTGATAGGAAAAATTTGGATAGAGCTATAAGCAATATTATACTAAATAGTATTAAATATAATAAGCCAGGGAGTACTATTAGAATCAAGCTTTTAACCTCTGATGCAAAGGCGGTAATTATTATTGAAGATGATGGAATAGGAATATCTAAAGAATTCCAAGGCGACATTTTTGAGCCTTTTGTTCGAGTAGATGATACAAGAAACTCTAAAAATGGAGGTACAGGGCTTGGCCTTGCCATATCAAAGTCTATAATTGAAAAACATGGAGGAAGTATATATTTAGTTCGTGATATAAATGAAGGTTGTAGATTTATAATCAGATTAAAGGAGAATGGAAATCAGGATTGCTCAAAATATTAAAAGATAGTAGATACGGGTTACAAAGGAGTATGAAATTTTTCCGCGTGACGTGCAAACGAATTTGAAACTGGAAAGTTCATACTGGTTGTAAGTGCTATATTCTACATTATCATATGAGTATAAGTTATATTTCCATGGGTTTGGGGTATAATTAAATATAGTATGTAAAATTAGTTATACAGTCAACTGCCAACTACTCTAAAGGGATAATGGCTTTACACTTAAATTTATAAAAAATGTAAAATAGGAAGGAAGCAAGCAAGGGTATGATTATCGGCACTGGTAAAATATATTTATATGCAAATTGGGTTCATTCATTGAAGGAAAAAAGAATGATAGTAAAAAGTACCATAGCTAAGGTGAAAAATAAATTTAATGTTTCTGTGGCTGAGGTTGAAAATCAAGATTTACATCAATCTATAGTAATTGGGATAGCTTGTGTTAGTAATGATTCAAGGCATGCTAATAGTATGATACAAAATGTACTGGACTTTATAGAAGATAACACTGAGGCCATTGTGGAAAAAGTGGAGATGGAAATTTTATAAATTTTATCTTATCCAAAGGATTTTTAGGTTTATATGTAGTAATATATATATGTATGGTTTTGGCAAAGTAAAAATTTTTTGATAAATTTTAGATATTGAAGGGAGTAATAAAATGTTACAGAGGATTAAAGTGAATTTAGAAGCGGTAGAGGCTATGCTTTATTTTTGGCAGGCTGCAAGTGAAAAAGAAAATGTTCCGGAAAAGTTTTTCTATGATGTAGCTGATATGCCAGGATTATCCTGTGCCTATGACGATGAATTTAATGGGGAATCAGTTAGAAGAGCCTTAAGTGCAATTAAGAATAGGGAACCTTTTGTTGGAAACAAGAAGGAAAGGGTGTTTTGGAACAATAATATGTGGATGATGGAGGATTTTGAATATACAAATGCAATGGCATCCCCTGTAAAAAAACTTAACTTAGATAACTTGGTAGGCAAGCTTTCAAAGGAGTCAGGTGCTGATAAATATGCGGAGTTAGAGGTTATATTTTCACCACTACATTCAGATGAGTATATAATTAAAGAAAATAAATTAGTAATTAATTTTTTTAGAGTAAAGCCTGATTTTGTACAGGATAAAACATTTATCGGAGAAATTGAACTTAATGAGTACATAGAAGAAAAGCTAAAGGAATTAATGAATAAATAAGTAAGATATAAAGTAACCAACATATTATTTAATATAAGGTTGGTTATTTTGCATTATACGAAACGGGTGATTATTTGGATAAGTCAAAACAATTAGGTGAAGAAAATATTGGTAAGCTACTTATGAAATTTTCTATTCCAGCCATTGTAGGCATGTTAGTTAATGCGCTATATAATGTTGTAGATAGAATATTTATAGGCCGGGGTGTGGGAAAACTTGCCCTAACAGGAGTTACGGTTACATTTCCCATCGCTAATATAATTTTAGCTTTTGGAATGCTAGTAGGAATTGGATCTGCGGCACTCATATCTATAAAGCTTGGACAACAAAAGAAGGATGAGGCGGAGCATATCTTAGGGAATGCACTTACTCTTATAATTATAACATCAATTATAGTAACTGGTTTAGGACTTTTGTTTTTAGAACCCATGTTAATAAAATTTGGGGCTAGTAGTGATACCTTGCCTTATGCAAAGGAATATATAACAATAATACTTATTGGTGTAATATTCCAAAATGTAGGTTTTGGTCTTAATAACACTATACGATCAGAGGGAAATCCCAAAATAGCTATGTATACCATGTTAATAGGTGGAATATTAAATACAATTTTAGACCCAATATTTATCTTCGCTTTTCATATGGGAACTAGAGGAGCAGCCATAGCAACTGTTATTTCTCAAGTAGTAAATACAATATGGGTATTAGCTTATTTCCTTGGAAGAAAAAGTGTTTTAAAAATACATTGCAAAAATTTAAAACTAAATTTCAAGGTTGTAATGGGAATTTTTGCTATAGGAATGTCTCCGTTTTCCATGCAAATAGCTGCAAGTATAGTAACTATTATTTCTAATAGGAGTTTGGTTAAATACGGCGGAGACTTAGCCTTGGGATCCATGGGAATTATTATGAGTATCGTGATGATGGTTCTAATGCCCATATTTGGAATAAATCAAGGTAGCCAACCAATCATAGGATATAATTATGGAGCAAAAAAATACCATCGTGTGAAACATGCTTTAAAACTTGCAATACTGGCAGCTACAATAATTACCACCGCGGGCTTTATAATCATACAATTATTTCCAGTACAGCTTATAAGTATATTTAATAAGGACCCAGAGCTAATAGCGATAGGTGTCCATGGCATTAGAATATACCTATTTATGACTCCTGTAATAGGCTTTCAGATAGTTAGTTCTAACTATTTTCAAGCTATAGGTAAGGCTAAAATATCAATATTTTTAGGCTTAAGCAGACAAGTTATAATCCTTATACCATTACTATTTATTTTGCCTAGATTTTTTGGGCTAGATGGTGTATGGATGTCGGGACCTACATCAGATGCATTGGCTTCAATCTTAACAGCTGTATTCTTATTAATAGAAATTAAACATCTAAATAAATTACATAGTGAAGATAAGGATGTAATAATATAAGATATACACAAACAAATAACATATAAAATACTTAAACAAATAATATAAAAAATAGTAAGGAAACACATTACTATTTTTTATATTATAATAAAGAACAAAGAATAAAATGTTTTATTCTTTATTATCAGTTTTATAAAGTTCCTTTTGAAGTTTTTTTATGCGATTCTCTATTTTTTTTAATGTGTTGCAATAATCTAATAGTGATTCATCAATGTGCTTATTAGATTTAAATATTGTGTACAATTCCTTACCCATATCTTTGTAGAGGTCTTCCATGCTATTTTCCTGCGAATGAATTTTATATTTAAGCTTAGATGCTTCAACAAAATCTTCAGACTTGTTTGAAAAAACTTCTAATCCATTGTTTATTGAATCTTTTATTTTGTTTAAACTAGGTAATGAAGGCATACCATTTCCTCCTTTTTATGTTACTATTTAATTAAATGGATAGACTTATTAATATATTATTTGAGGTATAGTGTATGTGTGACTAAAAAAATGTGGTGGATGTAAGATATAGTTTTCTTTTTTTTATAAATTAGATAATCTTAATAGGGCGGTGATAACGTGAATAATAAAGAAAAACCAATAGGGTTTTTTGACTCAGGTGTAGGTGGTATAAGTGTGTTAAAGGAATCTTTGAAAGTACTTCCAAATGAAGACTTTGTGTATTTTGGTGATTCATTAAATGCACCCTACGGAATCAAAGACGTAAATGAAGTTAAAAGATTAACATTTAATGCAGTAGACTTTCTACTAGGCAAAGGTGTGAAAGCAGTGGTGATTGCTTGCAATACAGCCACTAGTGCAGCCATAGATGATCTTAGAGAGAGATACAAGGATATACCGATAATTGGTATAGAACCAGCATTAAAGCCTGCGGTAGAAATGAGTAGGGGAAAAAGTATAATTATTATGGCTACTCCTATGACCCTGGCTGAAAAGAAGTTTAGTAATTTAATGAAGCGGTACAATAGTGAAGTAAATATGATACCACTTCCCTGTGCGGGCCTGGTTGAACTAATTGAAAGTGGAATTGTGGAGGGAGAACAAATTGAAAGCTATTTAAAGGATAAGTTGAAGGAATTTATGCATTTAGACATAGCTTCCATTGTACTTGGATGCACTCACTATCCATTTATCAAAAACGAGTTAGTTAAAATAGTTGGAGAAAAAACTTTTATTATTGATGGGAGTATAGGTACAGTAAATCAGCTAAAAAGGCAACTTAGTTGTAATAATATTTTAAATGAAAAGAAAACGGAAGGTATTGTAACTATATATAGTTCAGCTACAAGTAGCTGTTCAGCTACAAGTAGCAATCCTTCTACAAATAGTAGTATGATAGATTTAAGTTATAGGTTATTAAAATCATAAACACATTTTATGGTCTAAGTGAATACATTAAATTAGGCACATTAAAACAAATAACAAGTCAAAATAAACAAACATATCGACTTGTTATTTGTTTGTTTTTGCTTTATATAAAAAATCATCAGAAATAAGGTGATGAAATGAAAGTATTCAAATTAAAAAACAATAATGAACTTCATACAGGGCATGATATATTTAACATGACAATTGAGGAAAGAAAAAAATTCAATTGCATAATAATCAATAATCCGGTGCAAAGTAATTGTTTGTGTGTGGTAAATCATCTGGTATGCAAATCAGTAGAAAATAAAAACATTGCACATTTATTTATTGCAAATGACGATAAACAGTCAAATGATATAAGGACATTTGGTAGTTTAAATGTTGGTTGTGAATATGATGGGGAAGAGACCTGCGGAAACTTAGAAATAGATACAGTTAGCATTGGTAAAAATCAAGAGGTAGACATGCTAGAGGAACATTTCTTAATAATACTTCCCGGAGGAAATATTTATATAAGATTAGAAGAACCGGAGGAAAAAATATCTCTTCAAATAAGTCTGGGGCAAGAAGCTATTTAGTTAGGTAATAGTTAATGCATCTTCAAAAATAACAATTAGACATATTAGTTATTTTTTGAAGGTGCTTAATATATAAAAAATAGTAAATAATATAAAATGTGATATAATTTATAAAGAATACATAATAAAAGGAGAGATAATTATATGAATCCAATAGTAACAATTAATATGGAAAGTGGAAAAGTTATAAAGGCAGAATTGTATCCAGAGGTTGCACCTAATACAGTAAATAATTTTATTAGTCTTATAAACAAAGGGTTTTATAATGGACTTGGTTTTCATAGGGTGATTCCAGGCTTTATGATTCAAGGTGGATGCCCTGAAGGAACAGGAGTGGGTGGGCCAGGATATTCAATAAAGGGAGAGTTTTCTTCTAATAAATTCAAAAATGATTTAAAGCATTCCACTGGTGTTTTATCAATGGCTAGATCTAATGATCCAGATTCAGCAGGAAGCCAGTTTTTTATTATGGTAGCAAATTCTTATCATTTAGACGGAAGTTACGCAGCTTTTGGAAAAGTAACAGAAGGCATGGAAAATGCACTAGAAATAGCTAAGGTAGACAGAGATTTTAGAGATAAGCCAAAGAAAGAACAAAAAATTAAAAGTATGAGTGTTGAATCTTTCGACATTGAGTACAGTCAGCCCAAAAAAATATAATAAAAGTATAACTAACTAATTCTAAGAAATATTAAATTGTAGGGGGGAAGATAGTATGGAGCTTATTAATGAAAGACTTATTCTTGCATATGGATTAACTAAAGAGGAAGAAGAAAAACTTAATAGTTTACTATCAAAGCAAAATATATTACCTTGCAAAGTAATTCAGAAAAACATGGGCAACATTACAATTGAAGATATATTATGCAATGTAGAACATAAAGAGTGTAATATCGAATTACCCCATGAAAAATTACTTTTATTTAACAATTATAAGGATAAGGAACTATATGATCTAATTGATAGTATAAGAGAAATTAAAAGCAGTGATACTATTTTAGCTGCAGTAACACCAACATCTATAAAGTGGACGGTTAGTTTTCTATTAGAACATCTAATGGAAGAAAGAGAAGCTTATAGAAAAATGTAATATGGCACATGAAAATATAATCTTCTGCTAATTGCAGAAGATTTATATTTTATGTTAAAATATAACAGATGGTTTTTATTAAAATTTCAAATTGTCGTGTAATATTAAAAAATATTTTTGAAGTAATTATTTAATTGGAAGGGCGGAGAATTATGAGCAGAGTAGGAGATAAGATTAAAAAAGTAAGAGAAGCAAAAGCAATAAGTCAGAAACAATTAGGTAAAAAAATTGGAGTATCTGAGAGTTTCATTAATGAAGTTGAAAAAGGCACAAAAGTTATAAATGAAAAATTTTTAGAAAAGATATCTAAAATCTTAGGGGAGGAGATTGAAGATACCTCTGTTTCCTTTCAAGCTGATGAGCGCGTAGAGGAGAGACAACCAAAACTCCAAAGACCTAGCGCGGAGAAAGTAAATGAGGTTTGGAACGATGCCTTTGGTTCAGTCTTAAAAGATGTTACTATTTATAAATATGATTTAGTTAAAACTATAGGTTCAAAGCAATTGCCTATAATATCAAACAAAGTAGAAGGATATGCTCAAGATAAAGTACTGTTTTTAGAAATAGAAAATGATGATATGCTTGGGTTTAGAATTTGTAGTGGAGATATTGCTTTTGCTCATTTGACACATGAAATAGAAAACAACTCGATTTCATTAGTAGATTTTAATGGAGAAAGATTATTAAGACAAATAAAAAAATTGGATAGTAACAAGATATTGTTAATAAGCAATAGAAGTTCTATAAAGACAGACACAGTTAAACATACAGATATTAAAGTGATTGCAAGACTAGATAGAGTAGAGTTCAAAGTATAAGTTAAGTGTAATTTATTAGAAATTAAACAAAAATCCATAATTAATAATCAACTTTATTAACAAAGTACCATTATTAGGTTATAATATATTTTGAAGAAAAGAATTTAGTGGTATATTGAACAAAAGATATCTTAATAATTTGAATAACAAAAATTAATAATAGATAAAATAGGGGGGGTAACATTATGAAAGGAACAGTAGTAGCGACATGGATGAAAACTTGTAGAAAACTTTATGGTGATAGTGTGGTTCAAAATGCTATGGAATCTGTGGGGTGGAGTCCTAGTAAAATATTTTCACCAGTGGAGAATGTAGATGATGGACAAGTTAATAATGTAATTGGTAATATAGCTCAAAAACAAAACATACCAATTGATAAATTGTGGGGAATCATAGGAAAAGATAATTTAATAGCTTTTCATAGAGATTTTCCTGCGTTCTTTGATACTGAGAACGTATATTCATTTTTAAAATCGCTATTTGATATACATGTGGTGATGACTAAAAAGTTTGCTGGAGCTAAACCACCACTAGTAGGTATAACACCGATTTCAAGCCGACAGGCTATCTTTACTTATAATTCTAAAAGAGGAATGTTTGATTATTTTCTGGGGCTTTTAGATGGAACTTGCGAATACTTTAATGAAAAAATTAAAATTGAGCAAATAGAAAAAACGTCAGAAAGTTTAAGTTTAAAACTTACATTTGAAAAGGATATTTATTATAAGAAAACATATAAAATTAATAAAATTATGTCTTTAGGATTTATTAAGAATGTACCTGGAAAGGTAGGGGTATTTACTTTTATTATATCTTTACTGGTTGCTATGCCAATAATGGGATTAGATAATATGGTAAAGATTTTAGCACTTGCTATAATTTCTGGAGCGACGTCAAGTCTTGCATCTTTTATAATGGGAAGACCTGCAAAGCTAATTTCACAAACTATAGATCAAATTAATAGCAATAATTATGTTGAAGATGGGGATATAGTTACTGGGGATGAATATGAAGAGCTATACAGGAAGCTTAAGGAATATAAAAAAGGATTTAGAACAGATTTTGTTGAGTTTAAAGGTGTAACTGACGAGATGGATACTTTTGCTGAAAATATAAATGGAATTTCTCATACTATGAACAATACATCTGAAGACATATCAGGGGCGGCTTTGCAAATGGCTAGCACTTCTTGTAGCCAAGCAGAGAATACTGAAAATGCTGTTTTAATTTTAAATGACAACGTTAGATCACTTAATAGTATTGTTAAAAATGAAAATGATAATAAAAATGAATTGGAAAAAGCCATTATAAAGATAAATAATAGTTATGAAAGTGTTGATAGTACAAGCAAAAATATACTTGGAACACTAGAAAAATTCCAAGAAGTTAAAGATAATGGTATTAGACTAGAAACAAAGGCTCATGATATAACTAATATAGTATCAATTGTTTCTCAAATTGCCGAACAAACAAATCTACTTGCCTTAAATGCATCTATAGAGGCTGCGCGTGCAGGTGAGCAAGGAAGAGGGTTTGCTGTAGTTGCAGATGAGGTTAGAAAACTGGCAGAACAATCTAAGAGTGCAGTAGAGGAAATTAACAGCAATTTAATAGAATTTGTTAAGGATATAAATATACTTGTTGATAAAATTGGTGATCAGTACGATATTCTTCAAAATGAAACTAAGGGATTAGAACAGGTAAGAGATATAAGTTATGAGGCTACAATGTCTGTTAGAACAGTTTCAACTTCAATGATAAATACTATAAATGATTTAGATAGGGAAGCAAAATCTATTGCAAAAATATATGAAACAATAGAGTCTCTAGCTGCTATTGCAGAGGAAAATTCTGCATCATCAGAAGAGGTAAGCGCAAATGTAGAAAGTTATACTAATGAAATAAAGAAGCTCACTTTGAGCATATATGAATTTAAAAAGATAACAAGCTCCTTTAAAGACGAATTAAAAAAATATAAGATATAGCTTTTATTAAGATAGTTAGGAGGGGAGGGAATGGAACAATTACAAAAGAGGGCCTCAACATATGAATGGAAGGATATTATTAAAAGAGCATTATTAGGGCTGAGCATACTAATTATAAGTATGACTTATCCAATATTAAATCAATTTAGAGGGGATACTAACTCTGTATACACAGTTGTGGATAAATTTATACCATTTAATAAATATTTTATATTACCTTATGTATCTTGGTATGTATTTATGCTGATATTTTCTGCTGTTTTATGTATATTAGATAAAGAAAGGTATTTAAAGCTGCTTATAACTTTAAACATAGGCATGATTACATGCTATGTAATATACTTTTTTTATCCAACATATGTTCCAAGGCCTATGATAACAGGAACTGATTTCTTCAGTAATATGGTCTTAAATTTGTATGCGGCTGACAATCCCTATAATTGTTTTCCAAGCATTCATGTTTTAAATTCTGTGCTAATAGCATTGTATACATGTGGGTCGGATAAGGTTTGTAAGTCTACTAAAATAAGTTGTTTTATTATATCTGGTTTAATAATTTTGTCTACTATGTTTATTAAGCAACATTATTTTGCAGATGTGGCAGTAGCAATAATATTTGCATTTGTATTGTATTTTTCTCTTAGAAATATGAAATTTAATTTTGATAGAGATAGATGCATACAATATGTAGAATAATTATATGTTAAAAGGTCTCCATGACTAAAGTCATGGGGACCTTTTATTATTGTGCGCCCGGCATGGGCGCAATCTAATGGGTGAAAGTCCCTAGCACGGGTTAATAGTGCCAAGTGCATAGCTTAAGACAAGGGTGTCCATCGCGAGACGGAATCTGAAGGAAGTCGGCG
>NZ_JBOITM010000050.1:0-11830 GCF_050717535.1 Clostridium sp. | reverse complement strand
GGGGAGAAGCAAATGTCGCTGTATCACTTGCAAACTATGGTAAGGAAGCATATTTTGTAACAAAACTTCCAAAACATGAAATAGGCCAAGCAGCAGTAAATGAGCTTAGAAAATATGGCGTAAATACTAACATGATAACACGTGGTGGAGATAGAGTAGGTATTTATTACTGCGAAAAAGGGGCCTCACAAAGACCTTCTAAAGTGATTTATGATAGAGCTTATTCAGCTATTGCGCAGGCTAAAAGAGAAGATTTTAATTGGAGTGAAATTTTTAATGGTGCAGAGTGGTTCCATTTTACAGGAATAACTCCTGCATTATCAGATGAATGTGCAGCAATAACACTAGATGCAGTAAAAGCAGCAAAAGAAGCTGGAGTTATGGTAAGTGTAGATTTAAACTTTAGAAAAAAACTTTGGAGCAGCGAAAAAGCTGGTAAAGTAATGGGCGAAATCGTAAAATACTGTGATGTTGTTATAGCAAATGAAGAAGATGCAGAAAAAGTCTTTGGAATTAGTGCAGAGGGAACAGACATAACTGGTGGAACAATAAACGGTGAAGGTTATAAAGATGTTGCAAGAAAACTTACAGAACGATTTGGATTAAAGTATGTTGCGATTACACTTAGAGAAAGCTTTTCAGCATCAGACAATGGTTGGTCAGCAATGTTATATAACGGATCAGAATTTTATAGTTCAAAAAAATATAAAATTCACATAGTGGATAGAGTTGGCGGCGGAGATTCATTTGGTGCGGGACTTATATATGGTTTGACTTCGGGTCTTTCAAATCAAGATTCTCTTGAATATGCAGTTGCTGCTTCTTGCCTTAAACATACCGTAGAGGGCGATTTCAATCTTGTTTCCAAAGATGAGGTAGAAACACTTATGAATGGTGATGCTTCAGGAAGGGTGCAAAGATAAATATAATAGAAAGATTCATATATCTTCTTATCTTAAGATAAGGGGATTTTTTCATGTAGAAGTACGAAATAGGGTAACAAAATATTAATCTGAATTTAAACAATGTGCTATCAAAGGAGGAATTTTATATTTTGTATAGAATCTTAGATAATAATAGTACATTATAAACTATTTAAGATAAAATGAGAGGCAAGAAAATCATAGGTACTATAATTTAGAAAAACCGGGAGGGTTTTATTTTTATGAAACAACAATCATTTTACTCGCAACTAAGTAAAGACAAGAGATATATTTTAAATTGTTGCTTTTTTGTTTTTGCAGTCAATGGTCTTTACTCTATGATTTTAGGATCTTTGTTACCCATAATTAGTAATGAATACGGGCTAAACAATACAATGAGCGGTGCGCTGCTGTCTGCACATCAAGCAGGTAACTTGGTTTCTGGGTTCATTGCAGGCGTGCTACCACTTTACCTAGGAAGAAAAAAGTCTATTATGTTTTTATGTAGTTTTGTCATAATGGGATTTTTAATCATGATTTTAACAGGTAATCCAGTTTTATTGATATTAGGATTTTTATTTACAGGATTAAGTAGAGGAAGTATATCTAATTTCAATAACACTATTGTAAATGAGGTGTCAAACAGTAGTCCAGTAGCTCTTAATTTCCTACATAGCAGTTTTGCTGTTGGTGCTTTAATTGCTCCATTTTTAGTAATTATCTGTACAAATACGGCCGGGAAGAGTGGCTGGAAAATAGCAGCAGGGGTTATTATTGGTCTTGTAATTATTTCTATTTTTCTTTTTTTCAAAATGAAGATAGATGATGTTTCAAAAAAGAAGGAAAGATTGAAAATGTCCTATGAATTTTTAAAAAACAAGAATTTTTTAATTAGTGCTGGGATTTTATTTTTTTATTTGTGCGCTGAAGCAACTATTAACGGTTGGATTGTTAAATATTTTATCGATTCAAGGATCATGACCATAAAGTATGCTCAGATGCTTGCATCGCTGTTGTGGGTAGTTATTCTTGTTGGTAGATTAACATGCGCCTTTTTAGGAGATAAAGTATCTAAAAAAGCATTGTTACTTGCAACAAGTATCGGAACTGCTGGTTTCTACATGTTGTTACTTTCATCACATAATTTAACTGTAATTACCATAGCGATAATGGGCCTGGGACTTTCTATGGCAGGTATTTATCCTACAACAATTTCTACTGTTGGTAATGTTATTAAGAGTTATCCTATGTCAATGGGAGTACTACTTATGGTAGGTGGAATTGGAGCTATTATGATGCCAATTATAACTGGTGCATTGTCTGATGCTTTTGGAATTTTGGCTGGAATGACTGCTATTGTAGTAGCTATTATTTTGATGATAGTTTGTGTGGTTTTAAGTGTGTTAAACAAAACTGAAAATATATAAATCGTTTTCACTATTGCATTATCAAATATTTTAGTCTATAATAAAATTAAATTGATTAAATTGTTCACGTTAACAATAATTAAAATTTATTAAAAGAAGGGTGAAGTTATGAAGAAATTTATGGATGAAAATTTTTTATTATCTAATGAAACGGCTATAAATCTATACAATAATTATGCAAAAGATATGCCTATTATTGATTACCATTGTCATCTAAGTCCCAAAGAAATCTTTGAAAATAAAACTTTTAAGAATATAACAGAAGCTTGGTTATATGGAGATCATTATAAATGGAGAGCAATGAGAAGTAATGGTATTGACGAAAAATACATTACTGGAAATGCCAGTGATTATGAGAAATTTATGGCATGGGCAAGAACAATGCCAATGGCTATAGGTAATCCTCTTTATCACTGGACGCATTTAGAACTTCAAAGGTTTTTCGGAATATATGAAGTTTTAAATGAAAAAACCGCTCCTGCTATTTGGGAAAAGGTAAATAGATTACTAAATGGCGATGGATTTGGAGCAAGAGATTTAATTGTAAAATCTAATGTTAAAGCATTATGTACAACAGATGATCCAATAGATTCACTTGAATATCACATTAAACTTAAAGCAGATAATGAATTTGCTGTGAAGGTTTTACCAGCGTTTAGACCTGATAAAGGGCTTCAAATAAGTAAAGATACTTTTATTCCTTGGGTTGATAAGCTTGGGAAAGTATGTAAAAGGGATATTAAAAGTTATGATGAATTTCTAAAAGCTCTAGAATCAAGAGTGAGATTCTTTAATGAGGTAGGTTGTAGAATATCGGATCATGGAATAGATAGTATAGTATACATTGAAGCTTCAAAAGAAGAAGTAGCCGAGATATTTGCAAAGGTATTAGGTGGGCAAACAGTAAGTAGGGTCGAAGAAAGCAAATATAAGACATATACACTACAATTTTTGGGAAAATTATATTCGCAGCTTAAATGGACAATGCAACTTCATCTTGCGGCACAAAGAAATAACAATACAAAAATGTTAAAACAGTTGGGGCCAGATACTGGATTTGATTCTATTAACGATGAAGAGGTTGCTTATCCTATTTCAAGATTGCTGGATTCATTAGAAAATCATAACTGTCTCCCTAAAACTATACTATATACTTTAAATCCAAAAGATAATTATGTACTTAGTACTATGATTGGAAACTTTCAAGGAACTGAAGTTGCAGGCAAGATACAGTTTGGAGCTGCTTGGTGGTTCCTAGACAGTAAAGAAGGTATGATAGAACAAATGAAAACCTTAGCAAATACTGGACTTTTAAGCCGTTTCGTAGGAATGCTAACTGATTCAAGAAGCTTCTTATCTTATACAAGGCATGAATACTTTAGACGAATATTATGCAACTTAATAGGAGAATGGGTAGAGAATGGTGAAGTGCCTGAGGATATGCAACTGCTAGGAAGTATTGTTCAAGGAATAAGTTACAACAATGCAAAGAATTATTTTGGAATAGATTGTTAACGTAAACAACTTAGATATAACAGAATTGCATTATAAGCATGTGTGAGTATTAAAGGACTACTATGATATATGTCATAGAATTAAGTGCAACTTATAGTAAATACTAAGGACTAAATGTGTTAGTTAAGTGTGGTCATATATGGTATTATATAAGTATTTACTAGAGACATAGGGGTGTTAAAAATGGAAGTCACAATAAAAGATATAGCAAAAATTGCAAAAGTTTCACATACTACTGTTTCAAGAGCACTTAATGATAGTCCTTTTATAAATGTAAATACAAAGGCTAAAATAATGGCAATAGCAAAGGAACTTAATTATGTGCCAAATTATAGTGCGAAAAGTTTGGTGTTAAATAGATCTTATAATATAGGATTGTTTTTTACCACTATAAGTGAAGTAACATCACCAAGTTTCTTTTATGAAACCGTAAGCGGTGTAAATAGTATCATAAAAGAAAGTTATAATTTGGTAGTTAGAGGAATTGATGATTATAAAGATTTTGCACTTATTAATAAGAGAAGCTTTGATGGTATTATATTGATGAGTCAAAGTGAGAGTGATAATGCTTTCATATACCATTTAATGGAGAAGAAAATACCATTAGTTGTTTTAAATAGAGATATAGATGAAAGCTCATTAGTTAATATATTATCATCAGATAAAAAAGGTGCTTATGAGGCCGTAATGTATTTAATAGAAAGTGGACATAAAGAAATAGCAATAATAGAAGGTAAAAAGGGATTTAATTCTACTATTGAGAGAAAGAATGGATTTTTACATGCATTAATTGAAAATAAACTTCATATAAAAAGTGAATATATGGTTGAAGGAAATTATACTATTGAAAGTGGATTTAGTGCTATGAAAAAATTATTATGTTTAGACGAGGTCCCAACAGCAGTATTCTGCTCCAATGATGAAATGGCAGTAGGAGCAATGAAGGCTACTTTTGAAGCCGGGCTAAATGTTCCAATGGATATTTCTATTATGGGGTTTGATGGTACTCAGTTAGGCGCCTTTTTAAGACCTGCACTAACTACGTTAAGGAGACCTATTATTGAAGTAAGTAAAAAGGGCGCAGAAAAACTTTTGCATATTATAGAAAGTAATTGTGTTGAAGAAAAAAATAATAAAAGCTGTGGTGAAAAGATATATATCAATACGGAACTTATTGAGAGAGACTCGGTAGCAAGAATAACATAAATATGTACTGAAAAGAATCAATTAAATTGTTCACGTTAACAACTTTTGCTTAGCAAAATATAATATATTTATATGGATAAAGCTTAAAAATGCAGGAGGATAATAAACTTGCTTGGTAACGTTAACAGATTAATATTAATTTTACAATGCTTAGTAAAAATTGTATTAATATAACAATATTAAAAAATATAAGAGGTAAGAAGGAGAAAGAAATATGTTAAAACATATGAAGAAAATTATTGCTTTTATGTTATGTTCAACTTTAGCGTTTGGACTAATTGGGTGCAATAGTGTTACTAACGGAAAACGAATCATTCGTATATCTCATTCGCAATCACAAACTCATCCTGATCATCTAGGGCTTCTAGCATTTGAAAAATATGTAGAGTCAAGATTGGGTGACAAGTATGATGTACAAATTTTTCCTAATGAATTATTAGGACCTTCTGTCAAAGCAATAGAACTTGTTCAAACAGGGGCAATTGATTTTGCGGTTGCAAGTACTGGTAATCTTGAATCGTTTGATAATATTTATCAAATATTTAGTATGCCCTATTTATTTGATAGTGTAGATAGTTTTCATAAAGTAATGGAAAATAAAGAATTAATGAATGGTATTTATAAATCTACAGGGGAAGCTGGATTTGAAGCACTTACTTGGCTTGATGCAGGTACAAGAAACTTCTATTCTACAACACCTATTAGAAAACCAGAAGATTTAAAAGGTAAAAAAATCCGTGTTCAACAAAGTGCTACAAATGTACGGATGATGCAATTATTTGGGGCAGCAGCTGCACCTATGAGCTTCGGAGAAGTATACACAGCTATACAATCAGGGGTAATTGGCGGAGGGGAAAACAATGAATTGGCACTTACTAACAACAAGCATGGAGAGGTTGCCAAATTTTATACTTACGACGAACATCAAATGGTTCCAGATTTATTAATAGGAAACACAAAATTTTTAAATAGTTTATCACCAGACGAGAGAAAAATATTTGACGATGCGGCTAAGGAATGTACAAAAGTTGAGCGTTCACAATGGAATATTCAAATAGACGATGCTATTGCACAGTCTAAAGAAATGGGAGTTGAATTTATAAAACCAGATGTAGATTTATTTAGAGCAAAAGTACTACCGTTACAGAAAGAGTTATTGGCAAAAAATAAAAAATTACAACCTATATATGATAAAATCCAGGAAGTAAACTTGCAAACGAAGGAGAAAAAATAATATGAAAAATCTTAAAGTGAAGCTAACTAAGATATTGGAAGTTACATGTATCTCTTTATTTGTAATTATAACAATCATTGGATTATATCAAATTATAACAAGATATGTATTTAATTCTCCCAGTACAATTTCTGAGGAATTATTAACATTTTTATTTACATGGATGGCGCTACTTTCAGCTGCATTGGTTTTTGGAAAACGTGAACACATGAGAATGTCATACGTTGCAAATTTCTTTACAGGAAAAAAAGGAATATATCTAAGTATTATTTCTGAAGTGGTAGTTTTATTATTTGCTGCTTTAATACTTATTTATGGCGGAATCGCAATTACAAAACTTACAACTACACAGATTACGGCATCTCTTGGAGTTTCTATGGCATTAATATACGTTGTAGTTCCTATAAGTGGAGTTTTAACAGTGATTTATAACATTTTTAATATAAATGAATTAATTCTAGAATTAAAAGCAGAAAAATCTAAATAAAAGAGGAGAAAAATATATGTCTATAGCATTATCAGCAGGACTAATAATAGCAATTGTTTTACTGATCCTATTACTTGCAGGAATACCCATTTCAGTCGCATTAGGTATAGCATCATTACTAGCGATATTACCAACATTAAATTTCGATGCTGCCGTTTTGACAGCTGCACAAAGAACATTTTCAGGAATATCTGTATTCACATTAATAGCAATACCTTTCTTTATTCTAGCAGGTAACATTATGAATAAAGGTGGAATAGCTATACGCCTAATAAATTTTGCGAAAATTTTATCAGGTAGAATACCTGGTGCAATGGCACATACAAATGCAGTTGCAAATATGATGTTTGGAGCAATCTCAGGTTCTGGAGTTGCAGCAACATCAGCAATGGGTTCGATTATAGGACCAATTGCAGAAAAGGATGGTTATGACCGTGATTACATGGCAACTATTAATATAGCAACAGGTCCAACAGGACTCCTAATACCTCCAAGCAATGTTTTAATAACATATTCTCTTGTAAGCGGAGGAACTTCAGTAGCGGCACTATTTATGGCAGGTTATGTTCCAGGAATTCTTTGGGGACTTAGCTGTATGGTAGTGGCATTCTTTATAGCACGAAAAAAGGGATATCGGACTTCGCAGCGTGTTACGATAAAACAAGCATTAGCAATAACTTTTGAAGCAGTGCCAAGCTTGTTATTAATTGTAATTGTAATAGGTGGAATAATCACTGGTATATTTACCGCCACAGAGGGTTCGGTAGTAGCGGTTGCTTATAGCTTAATATTATCTATATTCTTTTACAAAACAATAAAAGTTAAAGATTTATATGATATTTATAAAGAAAGCGCTGAAATGACGGGTATCATAGTATTTTTAATAGGTGTATCAAGTGTCATGGCATGGGTTATGGCATTCACTGGAATTCCTTCTGCAATTTCTACTGCGCTATTGGGTGTAAGTAGTAATCATATAATAATATTGTTGATTATTAACATTGTGTTATTATGCATAGGAACTTTCATGGATATTACACCAGCAATACTTATTTTTACACCTATCTTCTTGCCAATATGTATGGGTTTTGGAATGTCTGCAATACAGTTTGGCATTATGGTTACATTTAATTTATGTATAGGTACAATTACACCTCCAGTAGGAAACATACTTTTTGTTGGAGTTAAAGTTGCGAAAACAACTATTGAAAATGTAATGCTTAAGTTAATACCATATTATGTGGCCATTTTTACTGTATTAATGCTTACAACTTACGTACCCAATATTACAATGTGGTTACCAACATTAATGGGTTATAAAAAATAAAATAATATATATATGAGGAGGACTATTATATGAAAATGACATTAAGATGGTTTGGTAGTAAACATGACTCAGTTACCCTAGAGCAAATAAGACAAATTCCTGGGGTTACAGGTGTTATAACAACGCTTTATGATATACCAGCAGGTAAAGTATGGCCACTAGAGAATATCATGAAACTAAAACAAGAAGTTGAAGAAAATGGACTGAAAATAGAAGGAATAGAGAGTGTAAACATTCATGATTCTATTAAAATTGGGTTGCCTGAAAGAGAGCAATATATTGAGAATTATATAGAAACCTTAGAAAACTTAGGCAAGGCAGGTATTAATATGGTTTGTTATAACTTTATGCCTGTATTTGATTGGACTCGTTCGAATCTTGCTAAGATGAGGTCCGACGGTTCCACCGTTTTGTCCTACGATCAGGACTTAATTGATAAAATAGAGCCTGAAAAAATGTTTGAACAAATTGATAAAAATAGTAATGGGTTTGTAATGCCAGGCTGGGAACCTGAAAGAATGGAATATGTAAAAGAATTGTTTGAAAAATATAAAGATGTTAATGAAGAAAAGTTATTCGACAACCTAGTATACTTTTTAAACAAAATCCGTCCAGTTTGTGAAAAATACAATATAATGATGGCAATTCACCCAGATGATCCTGCATGGCCAGTATTTGATTTACCAAGAATTATAAATAATAAAGAGAATATCTTAAAACTACTAAAAGCTGTAGATGCTAAATTTAATGGACTTACATTATGTACAGGCTCCCTAGGATCCAACCCCAATAATGATATTTGTGATGTAATCCGAAGTGCAAAAGGAAGAATTCATTTTGCTCATGTACGTAATTTAATTTATAATGCACCAGGTAAGTTTGATGAAGCAGCTCATTTATCAAGAGATGGTTCATTAGATATGTATGAAATAATTAGTGCATTACATGAAATAGGATTTGATGGACCAGTTCGTCCTGATCATGGTCGTGCTATTTGGGGAGAGGTTGCAATGCCAGGATATGGATTATATGATCGGGCACTAGGGGCTACATATCTAAATGGCCTTATAGAAGCAATTGAAAAAAACAGCAAAATAAAATAGTTAAAGAAATTAAATCAAGGGAGGTAAATAACATGAAACTAAAGCAAGAAGAATTAAATAATAGAAAACTTTGGGAAGAACATGGCTTTGAATTACCTAAATTTGATCGAAATAAAATGATAAAAGATACAAAAGAAAATCCTGAATGGGTACATTTTGGGGCAGGAAATATTTTCCGTGCTTTCCCTGCAGCTGTGTGCCAAGATTTATTAAATAAAGGAATATTAAATACAGGCATTATAGTTGCTGAAGGGTATGACTATGAAATAATTGAAAAGTGTTATAAGAAATTTGATAATCTAAGTGTTTTGGTAACATTAAAAGCTGATGGAAGATTAGAAAAAAAAGTAATTGGGAGTATTGCAGAATCTTTATGTGTAGATACAAACAATTTAAAAGATTGGAATAGATTAACAGAAATTTTTAGAAGTCAGTGTTTAAAAATGGTTTCTTTTACAATTACAGAAAAAGGCTATAGTTTAAAAAATGGAAAAGATGAATTTTTAAAGGATGTTTGGGCAGATTTTAATAATGGACCAACCTCAGTAACAAGTTATATTGGTAAACTAGCAGCATTATGTTATGAAAGATTTAAAGCGGGCAGATTACCATTAACTTTGGTGAGCATGGATAACTGTTCTCATAATGGTACAAAGCTAGAGCTAGCTATTACTACGTTTGCAAAACAGTGGACAGAAAACAAATTGGTAGAGGCTGAGTTTCTAACTTATGTAACAGAGGATATATCCTATCCTTGGTCTATGATTGATAAAATTACACCAAGACCTGCACAGTCTGTTATAGATATGTTAAAGGATATCGGGTTTGAAGATACAGAAACTATTATGACTTCAAAAAATACATTTATTGCACCTTTTGTTAATGCTGAAGAACCTCAATATTTAGTAATTGAAGATAATTTTAAAAATGGTCGTCTTCCACTTGATGATGCTGGTGTTATATATGCAGATAAAGAAACAGTAGATAAAGTAGAAAAAATGAAAGTTTGTACTTGCTTAAATCCTCTTCATACTGCATTGGCGATTTATGGTTGTCTACTTTCTTACAATAAAATATCAGATGAAATGAAAGATGTGGAGCTTGTAACATTAATAGAAAATATAGGTTATGTGGAGGGGCTACCGGTTGTTGTAAATCCTGGGATTATATCACCAAAGGAATTTATAGATGAAGTAATGAAGGTGCGACTTCCAAATCCATTTATGCCTGATACACCACAAAGAATAGTCTGCGATACTTCACAAAAATTGGGAATACGTTTTGGTGAGACTATCAAAGCATATACTAAAAATCCTAATTTGGATGTTAAAGACTTAACTTTTATACCTCTTGCCATAGCAGGCTGGTGTCGTTATTTAATGGCTATAGATGATAATGGAAATGCTTTTGAATTAAGTCCTGATCCTATGCTTTCATCATTAACTCCATTAATAGCTGATATTAAGTTAGGTGAGGCTTGTGATGTTCATGAAGTTTTAATTAGAATTTTATCAAATAAGACAATATTTGGTGTTGATTTATATGAAGTAGGTCTAGGTGATAAAATTGAAACTTATTTTAAAGAATTAATCGGTGGGAAAGGTGCTATTCGGTTAACTCTAAAAAAATACTGTAACACTAATATATAATAATGTTGAAAAAATATAAAAAATTAAACAAAATATAAAATTAGGGGTGTAAATAATGAAAAGATTAGAAATGATTAAAAAAATAAGTGATGCAGGTTTAGTAGCAGTAATTAGAGCAAATTCAAAAGAGGAAGGAGTAAAAATAGTAGAAGCAGTTAAAAAAGGTGGAATTAAAGCACTAGAAATAACAATGACAGTGCCTGGTGCGGTAGATATAATTAAAGAATTAACTGAAATATATAAAGATGATGAAGATATGCTTATTGGAGCTGGAACAGTACTTGATCCAGAAACAGCAAGAGCTTGTATTCTAGCTGGTGCAAAGTACATTGTAAGTCCAAGTTTAAATGTGGAAACGGTAAAATTGTGTAATAGGTATAGAATAGCAGTAATGCCAGGAGTAATGACTGTAAAAGAAGCAGTAGAAGCTTTGGAACTAGGAGTAGAGATAATTAAGGTTTTCCCAGGAAATGTTTTTGGGCCAGCAATTATTAGTTCCTTTAAAGGACCTCTTCCACAAGCTAACTTTATGCCAACGGGCGGAGTATCTCTTGCTAATGTAAAAGATTGGATTAAGGCAGGTGCCGTAGCAGTAGGAACTGGTGGAGATTTAACAAAGGGAGCAAAAACTGGTGATTATGAATTGGTAACAGAAACTGCAGCTAAATTTGTAGAAGCGGTTAAAACGGCAAGAAATCAGATATAAGCAAGAAAAGTATAAAATAGATAAAAGAGAAATCAATGAACTAAATTTATAGGAGGTAATAACATGGGAAAAATTATAACATTTGGTGAAATCATGCTTAGACTTGCACCAGCTGGTTTTGAAAGGTTTGCACAAGCAAAAGAGTTTGGAGTTGTTTATGGCGGGGGAGAAGCAAATGTCGCTGTATCACTTGCAAACTATGGTAAGGAAGCATATTTTGTAACAAAACTTCCAAAACATGAAATAGGCCAAG
>NZ_JBOITM010000049.1:0-12013 GCF_050717535.1 Clostridium sp. | reverse complement strand
TCTGTTCCCAAAATATAGTTCATAATTTATCCTTCTCCTTTGGTATAATATAGATTAATTATACCAAAATTGACAGATTATTAATAGTTTTTTATAGGTTTTCGCACAGCCTGCCGGGGGTTTTTATTAGGCCTAAGTTTCTCATAACAAGAATAAATTTATCTATTTCAATTGGCTTACAAGCATAAGCTTCGCAACCAGAATCATATGTCTTTAATACTGTCTCCTTATCATTCAATGCTGTAGTCATTATTATTTTTACTTTTTTATCAGTTTCAATACCATTTTGTTTTTCAATATCTCTGATAGATTTAAGTACCTTTATTCCATCAAGTCTTGGCATCATAATATCAAGACATATTAAATCATATACATTTCCATCTTTTATAGAATTTAAATAGGCATCAAGGGCCTCTATACCATCTACAGCAACGTCACACTCACCATATTTAGAAAGAAATTTTTTCATAAATAATCTGCTTGCAACGTCATCCTCTGCTATTAATATTCTCATTTCTTACACCCCTTTATCTAAATCTATCTTATGGTATTTCTATATAAAAACAAGTACCTTCGTCTTTGCTTGAAGTAAATCCAACGTGACCCTTTAGATATTTTTCACCTAAAAGCTTCATACTATATGTACCTAGTCCTCTATCATTCCCTTTGGTAGAAAAAGACCGCTTAAAAATGCTATTTTGCACAGACTCACTAATATAGCTAGGGTTTCTTACCCAATATCGCACATATTCATTTTGAACACTGTAACAACCCATAGTAACAACTCCATTATCCACTGTAGCTTCAAGTGCATTCTTAATCATATTACCTATTACTCTTTTTAATATGCTACTATCATTTTTAAGTTCAACATCCATAGAATCTTCAGCTATTTTTATTGTCTTATTTGTTGAATTGCTATAACCAGTATAAAGCTTTTTTAATGCATACAATATTTCTTTAGAATTAAACTCCAACCTTTCTATAAAAAGGTCATTATTTTCAGCAGCTAATATTTGCTTTTGAGATTGTATTTCATCTATAAGTCCTTCAAATAACCCCACAACCTCCGCAACTTCATTTTCATATATTGCAGGCACTTCGCTTTTTAGTAGGCTAAGTATGCCTTTTAAAGCTCCTGCAGTATTTATTACATCATGAAAAAATATCCTTTCCATAGCTCTTTTTTTAACAGAATCTGTGGCATCAATAAAAGAAGCCAAATAAAAAATTTCCTTGTTTAGTTCTAGAGGTGCAACATTAACAAATAAGTTCAGCGGTGAATCAAACCCATCCACTTCCCTAATTATTGAAATCTCTCCTTCTATTTCCTGCTTTGCATTAATTGACTTTAAAACAATATTTCCTGCCACACAATTTTGGCAAGCAGATGAAGTCCCACAGCCTCCCTCATTTTTGAAAGCATTAATGCAAATTAAACTTTCACCTGACCTTTGCCCTAAAATGCTCGATATATCATTGAGTTTTAGAAATTTTAAATAAGCTTTATTTGCATAGACAATTTGTCTATAAGAATTCATTATAATTACAAAAACATTCATAGAATCTAATGCCTTGAGATAAGGATCATTAACATTAAAATTTTGCGCCTGCCTTTTTATTTCTTTCGTATCCAGTCTTTCAGATGCCGCATAAAAAGTTTTTAAACCTTGTATAAGCATTAACCCCACCCTTTTATCGCATTATTTTTTATCATCTAAAATAGAATAGATTAATTGAGAAATGTTTTTTAAAGATGCTTGTTTAGTAACCGCACCAATATCATAGGCCACCTTTGGCATACCATAAACCACACTAGACTTTTCATCCTGTCCGATAGTAAATGCTCCTCTTTGCTTCATTTTCATAAGGCCTTTTGCTCCATCATAACCCATTCCTGTTAAAATTATTCCAATTGCTAAATTCCCAGCCTTCTCTGCCACTGAATTAAATAGAACATCCACTGATGGACAATGTCCATTTACTTTGTCACCTGTAAAACATTCTACAAAATAATCATTTCCCCGCCTTGCGAGTTCCATATGCCTGTCTCCTGGGGCAATAAGGATTTTTCCTGGAAGAACTATATCTCCATTTTCAGCTTCCTTAACATCCATAAGGCAGAGGTTATTTAATCTATCAGCATACATCTTTGTAAATACAGCAGGCATATGTTGAGTTATTATTACACCGGGCATATCCATAGGAAATCCTTTAACCACTTCTAAAATAGCTTGAGTTCCACCTGTAGATGCACCGATTGCAATAATATTATTACTACTTCTAGAATTAATTTTACCTATATGCCTTTCACTGGCATTATCCACCTTAAGATGCGAAACCTTGGCCATAGATGCAATTTTCACTTTTATAATTAGTTCATTTATAAAGACTTCCCTATTTGAACCTACTACTGAGTTCATTTTTGTAACAAAATCCACAGCTCCTGCGTTTAGCGCATCAAAAACATTATCACTTACTGCACTTACCACAACCACAGGTATGGGATATTGTGGCATCAGTCTTTTTAAAAACTCAATACCATTCATCTTTGGCATTTCTACATCTAGAGTCATGACATCCGGCTCAAGCTCTATTATTTTATCCCTTGCTTCAAATGCATCTCCTGCGGTGCCCACTACCTCTATGCCACGATCTGCAGCGAGTCCTCTTGCAATGGTTTCTCTAAAAAGTACAGAATCATCAACAACTAATACTCTTACCTTTTTTACTATACTCATGGTCTTCTATCCTTTCCTGTAAACTGCGGGCATAATATACTTATATTTAGTCTCATCCTTATTTACAGACTCAGAATGACCTATAAAAAGATAGCCTCCTGGTTCTGTCATATCATAAAATTTATTAATTAATTCCATCTTTGTTTTCGGTTCGAAATATATCATCACGTTTCTGCAAAATATAACATGAAACCTTTTTTTAAAAGGAAATATTTCAGTCATTAAATTAAAATTTCTATAAATTATTTCATTTCTTATTTTCTCAGAAATTTGGTAATTTTCATCTTTAATTTTATTAAAATATCTTAGCCCCCAGCATTTCGGAATAGTGATCACGGCATCACCAGAATAGACTCCCTTTTCAGCTGTTTCTAATACTTTTTGAGATATGTCTGTAGCCAGTATCTTTGTATTCCACATAGGCTTACTAGTTCCAAAATAATCTGCAATTATCATTGCTAGGGTATATGGTTCCTCCCCACTAGAACAACCTGCACTCCAAATCCTTAAATCTTTAGTTTTAGAACTTAACTCTAAATATGGAAGCACAGTATCTCTAAAGTATTCAAAATGATCTGCTTCTCTCATAAAAAAAGTATGATTAGTAGTAAGCTTATTTATAAGAGTACTAATTTCATTTCCTGAAAAGTCCTTAAAAACAAATTTTAAATAATCTGAAAAATTACTAAAACCTTTCTCTATAATCATATTACTAAGACGACCCTCAATGAGAATTTTTTTTTCTATAAGGTTTATTCCATAATTTGTTTTCATATATCCTGTAAGTTCTCTGAATTCACTATCTTTTAAAATTATCATATTGTCACCTTTAATTTTTTATTAAACCATGGTACTTGAAAGCTAAATACCATGATCTTAATAGATATTTTTTTAGTATTTTCCGAAATCTGTATTACTGAGTGATATTCTTGGTTTACTATTAGTTGCAGCTGCCTCAGCATGCGCAGAGTATTTATTATTTATCTGATTTGAATTTCTCTGAGCTCCTATTGATGATTCATTGTAAGATTCAGTACTGCCTCTTTTTAGTCTAAACTTCCCTACCATATTCTTAAGCATAGATGCTTGACTTGAGAGTTCTTCGCTGGCTGCTGCACTCTGCTCTGCAGTTGCTGAATTAGTTTGCACCACATCTGAAACTTGTTCTATCCCCTTATTGATTTGATATATCGCAGTTGCCTGTTCATTTGAAGCCGCCGCTATCTCTCCTACTAAGGTTGCTGCCTTAGATACTCCTACAACTATTTGGTCAAGAGATTCTGCAGTATTATTAGCGATTTTTGTTCCTATTTCTACTTTTTTCATAGATCCTTCAACTAAATCTGTAGTTTCCTTAGCAGCTTTTGCACTTCTTGCTGCAAGATTTCTTACTTCCTCTGCTACTACTGCAAATCCTTTACCATGTTGTCCCGCTCTTGCTGCTTCAACTGCAGCATTAAGTGCTAACATATTAGTTTGGAAAGCTATGTCATCAATAACCTTAATTATTTTTGAAATACTTGAGGAAGACTCATTGATTTCCTCCATGGACTTAAGCATCTCTTTCATATGAGAATTTCCAAGGGCTGCTCCTTCTTTAGCATTAAGTGCTAGTTCATTTGCTTGGCTTGCATTAACTGCATTTTGTTTAGTCTGAGCTGCTACTTCTGTAATAGAAGCCGTTAATTCTTCTATAGAGCTTGCTTGCTCTGTAGTACCTTGAGACAATGCCTGACTTCCATCTGATACTTGATTAGAGCCTGCGGATACTTGATCTGCAGCATTGTTTATTTCTGTAAATACTTCATTAAAGGATTGAATTATAAGGTTTAATGCATCCTTAATTTGAGCAAAATCGCCTTTATATTCATTGTTAATTGATAACTTAAGGTTTGAGTTAGACATTTCATCTAAAACCTCTGAGATTTCAGTTACATAGGAGGATAGTGAATCTATGGTGTCATTTAATGCATTTTTAATGTCTGCATGATCTCCTTTATAATCTCCCTTAACCTTCACTTTTAAATTACCATTTGCCATTTGTGCAAGTACTGCTGATGCTTCCTTGACAGGTTCGATAACAGCATCCAGGGTATTATTTACACCTTGTACAATTTTTTTGTAATCTCCACTATGTTTTGAGGCATCTGCTCTAGTTGATAGTTTCCCTGCTACAGCTGCTTCTACTAAATTGCTTGCATCAGATACAAGTAAATTAATACTATCTATACAGCTATTTAAATTATTCTTAATTTCATTGAAATCTCCATTATAGGTATCTGTGATTCTTGGCGGTATATCTCCCTTACTAATTCTATCTACATACTCTGCTGTTACATTTATCGGTCCTACGAAGGCATCTATAAGCTTGTTTACCCCAACTACAATTTCTTTGTATCCGCCTTTAAAAGCATCTCCATTTCCTCTAGTATCAAGTTTTCCTTCAACTGTAGTTTTTGTTAGCATTTCTGTCTCTAATGCAAGTTTTTGAAGTGTCTCTACTACAAGTTTCAAATTTTTTGACAACACATCTTTATCAGACTTGGGTATAATTTCAATACTTAGTTCTCCTGCTGCAATTCTCTGCGCCACTTCTGATTGCCCCTTAATATTATCTATCATCTTAGCAAAAGACCCCGTCAATTTTCCAATTTCATCCTTTGTTTTTGATTCTATATTTACATCAACATCACCTAATGCTAGCTTATCCGCTGCTTGTGCTAGGAGTTTCATAGGTGTACTAATAATCTTGCTAAGAAAAAGTCCTAAAGCAATTGCCATAATTACTCCAATAACAATAACAATAAGCATGATATTTATTGCTCTACTTGCAGCAGTTGTATTATCCTCCGCTTTAGTCTTTGCATCTGCTACTTTCATAGCAATTAATTTATCTATAGACTCCTGCAAGGTATTTGATGCTTTTCCTAAATCCCCTGTTGCACTTAGCAAAGCAACAGCTTCAACATTCTTGTTAGCTTTTGCCAAGACTAATACGTTACCCAGTTGAACCTCAAAGTTATTATTCTTGCTATTAAAATCTTTAAATGCATCTTTCATTTCACTTGAAATTGAAGTCTTATCAACTTCTGCTGCATTTTTTTTCATATCAGCCATTCTTACATTTATAGAATCTTCTATCACTTTAATTTTCCCAGAATTTTGCTCAATGATTATGTCTCTTAACCCTACACGTATCATTTGAAAGTCTTTATTTATATCCGCTACTTGTGATATTGGCACTGTCATATGCTCATAAAGCTCCGTATCTGAGTTATCTGCTGTTTTTAAACTTATTATACCTACTGCTCCAACAACTGCCGCAATAATAGCTACAACTATAAAGGATGATAAAAGCTTACCTGCAATTTTCATATTCATAAACCATTTCATAAGTATAGCCTCCTAATACTATTTTTTCTTTTATTTTTTAATGATTAATATTTTCCAATGATTGAGTAATTGACATCCTGCATCCCATATTTTAATATGTTGACGAGGTTTTAAGTAAGGCAGCGCATATTCCTTAATAGTATCTAGCGTTTGCATATCCCTAAAAAAGTACGTAAAAGCCATTTAATCCTCCTTTAAATCTAAATTATTGCATCTAATCTTTGAAATTCCTCATCATTAAGCAATTTATCACAATCTAGTAGTAGCTTAACCTCATTTCCTACTTTTCCTATTCCCCTAACATAACGATTATGAAATCCTGTTTTTATATCCGGTGGGGGGACAATATTACTGTCATCTATACTAATTACTTCAGCCACATTATCTACAATAAGTCCCACTGAAACTCCCTTTATGTCAATTACAACTATGCAAGTCCTATCATTGTACTGCTTTGAATCTTTTTTAAACCTAAGTCTTACATCAATAACGGGAATAATTTTTCCCCGGAGGTTTATTATTCCTTTTACATACGTTGGTAGTTCAGGCACTTCCGTTATGTCCTGTATACCAATTATCTCCGTGACAAACTTAATTTCAATGCCATAAGCCTCCCTACCAACAGAAAATGTGAGAAATTTACCTTTTTGAGTGTCCTCTGAAGTTTCCAGAACTTCATCTAAAACCTCTGCCATTTTTTTTACCACCTTTCCTTAGTTTTATCTGTCTAAAACACTACTTACATCTATTATAAGACTAATATTACCATCCCCAAGTATTGTGCATCCGGCAATACCTTTTGCTTTCTTAATATAAGCGGGTAGTGCCTTAACTACCACTTGTTGTTCTCCAATTAAAGAATCCACAAACAAACATGCAGCTTTTGTATTATCCTCTACCATCACCATTATTCCTTCAGTTGAATTGGTTACCTTAGTATTTATATTAAATATTCGATGAAGTCTATATATCGGATAAGCTTCACCTCGGATCATTATCATTTCGTTCCCCTCTGAATCAGCAATTACCTCATTCTCTTTTGGTCTAAAAGACTCACGAATAGCTGTAATCGGTATTGTATATTTAGTTTTTCCAACCGCTACTTCTAACCCATCAATTATTGCCAAAGTTAAGGGAATCTTAATTGATATACTACTTCCTTTTCCCTTTATACTTTCAATAGAAATAGCTCCCCCAATGCTATCAATATTTTTCTTCACTACATCCATTCCTACGCCTCGCCCAGAGTACTCTGTAACACTTTTATTTGTAGAAAACCCAGGTAATAGAATATTCGAAAATATTTCTTTGTCTGTTAATTCCTCCTCAGGTTTAGTAAGTAATCCTTGAATTTTAGCCTTCTCATATATCATTTTTCTGTCTAAGCCTCTTCCGTCATCCCTAACAATTATAAATACATCCCCACCAGCATTTTTTGCCTCTAAGGTTATTTTTCCCGTTTTGGGTTTACCAAAAGCTATTCTTTCCTCTTTTTCTTCCAGCCCATGATCTAGTGAATTTCTCACCAGATGCATCAATGGGTCGGAAATATGATCAATAATGTTTTTATCTACCTCAGTATCCTCACCAATAATTTCAAGTTCAACTTCTTTATTTAATTTTTTACTCATGTCTCTCACAATTCTGTTCATCTTGTGAAAAGTCATAGATACTGGTATCATACGTATGGACATTACAATATCTTGTAATTCATTAGTAAGTTTTCGTAGCTGCCTTGCGGATTTATTAAAATTATCTAATTGCAAGTCCTGTAAATCCGGATTTTTTGTAACCATGGCTTCTGAAATTACAATCTCTCCAACCAAATCCAAAAGCATGTCTAGTTTTGAAATATTTACACTTATAATGCTTTGTGGCTTTCCACTTTTAATTATATCTAAATTCTCTTCTTTGTTTGGTTCCTGCTGCTGCGTTACTTCCTCCAGAACATCCTCAAGAATAATTTCTTTTTTTTCTTTTAATGCTTTGATTTCTTCTGGGTAATCTTCCACTTGTAGCAGTTCCAATTCTCTTAAAAAAATAGTTTCATTTAGTTGTGCTTCAATTTTTTCTTTTTCCACCGAGGTAGAAAACCCTATTAAAAACCCATTTTTTCTAATGTATTCCACACTATCGTTGCTTTCTATAATATCTTTTGGGATGTGATAAATTTCGTCCGCTATATCCTTAAGATTGTGAACTACAGTGTATGCTCTTACATTTTCCATCTCACAACCATCTTCATAAAAAATTTTTGCAAGATACTTCTGATTAACTTCTTTGCTTGCGCTTTGATATGAACTTATATAATATTTAATATCCACTTTAGGTTCTGTAGAATTATTATTGCTGATTTCACAATTATCTTCTTTCATGGTCCTCAGAAGGTTTGAACTTTTCTGCACCAATATTTCACTAGAGCCATTCGCTTCGTTGTCGTTTTCAATTTTTGAAACCTCACCTTTGATAAAATCAATACCGGAAAGCACCAAATCAAACAAGTTTTCAAAGTCAATTATTACAGCTTTATTTTCTCTGATAAAGTAAAATAAATCCTCCAGCGAATGTGCTAGAACAGCTATATCGTTAAACATCATCATAGCTGATGAACTTTTTATAGTATGCATTATTCTAAAAATCACATTTATTGCTTCTGTATCAATTTTTTTGTTTTTTTCACATTCAATACTAATTTCTTCAAGCTGCTCCATTAGTTGCGTAGCTTCGAAAAGATATACTTCTAGCATTGGTTCTCTGCTCATTCCATCATCTGACATAAATGTCCCCCTCTTTCTAGAATAGTGCTAAAATTTACTAAAAGCTTTTACTATTGTTTCTTCCTTAAATGGTTTTACTATAAAGCCCAATGCTCCTGAAATCACGGCATCTCTCACAATCGTTTCTTGTCCCATTGCAGAAATCATAATGATCTTTGCATTTTTATCAAAGGCTTTTATAAGTTTTAATGCCTCAAGTCCCTCCATTACAGGCATTGTAATGTCTAAGGTTACAATATCTGGTTTAAGAAGTTTATATTTTTCAACAGCTATTTCTCCATTTTCGGCCTCGCCAACTACTTCAAACCCATTTCTTTCAAGCATAGCTTTTAATGACATCCTCATAAATACTGCATCATCTGTAATCAAAACTCTTTTCATTAAAATCCACCCCTCTAAAAGCTTAATATATTATCAACGGCTAAAAGCATTCGCTCTTTTAAATTAAAAAATGTTTTTACTAGCATAAAAGAACCATTAACTCACGATTGAAATCACGAGTGTGCATGGTTCAGTTATCAAAAGAAAACATTATGGTTGTAATTTGAGGATAATTTTGGTAATCCTCTGCATATGCTTTACAAAAGTATTTTATGATTTCCCTCTCACTATTAAAATGCCTATATATAGCTGCTTATACCTCCATGTTAGTTATAGCTAACTACTACTAATAATATTATATAGGAATTTCTACATATTTCAATATAAATCTACACTGAAATTTTTACAAATTTAGTACATTTAGATAGTGTTTTTACAAAATTCTCTCAATTTTGTTCACATATTTCGTATTTTTTCCAAAATATTGAATTCAATAAACTATATTGAATTTTTAAACCCACCTGACCATAAATCCCCCTCAGTTTGATGAAAAAAATAGAAAAGTTACAAGCACCTTTCTACTATTTATTTCAAGTTTTGTGTAAATTTCTAAATGTTTTATGGTTACAGTGATTTTCTAATAGCCAGTTCTACAACTTTATATGCTCCGTTACAACTCCCTATCTTGTTTTTGTGACCATCTAGGTCCCATAGAATACAGAGAGTTAAGATGCGAATTTACCTTTCCTCCCGTAGTTTCGCTGTATGAATTTAAGTCAAACCAATAAGGTGTATAGCTCATGGAATAAGCAGCAGAAGCTATTGCTACAGATATTCTATAATGTCCAAAACCCATTCTAATATTACCAATAATAATGCCTTTATCAGTATTAATACTTTCCGTACCCTCTGAAGTTACAATATTCTTTATGCCAATGAATGGTGATAAGGTTGCATTATCAGAAGCACTTAAATAATATACACTGTTTGAATCGTCACCAAAATTTTTAATGTGTTTGTTTTTTGCTTTTACAGCTTTATTGTAGACTTTATCTGAAATTTCATTACCGAAAATACTTCTTGATCTTTCCATTTATAAATCCCCCTTTATAACAAATACTCTACTCTCATAAGGCTTTAACACTAATGTTTTTTCTTGTAGCGTATCTTGATTTGCCTTGTCAAAATAAATCTCTTTAAGTTCACTAAATTTATTATTATAGCTTATATCCTTGTTTTTTTAATTTATAATTGCTAAATATCTACTTTCATCTTGTGTATACATAACTTCAACAAGTCCATTTCTAAATGGCTCAACGCATTGTATTTTCTTTTCTTTTAAGTTCATTATATTATCAAGTGCATAAAATCTATTCCAATTGCTTCCAGAAAGCGCAAGTTCACCATGATTATCTTTTAAAATCCAGTGTTTTTTTTCTTTGAAAATCTTAGAATTTGTTTCACAAACAAAAGGAGCAAGCCCATAAAGGAAATTCTCCTACCTTTTTTGAATTTACTTCTGTCACTTAACGTTGCAATCCATGGTTCAGTTATCAAAAAATCTTCCAAGCATTGTGATTAATCCGATTATTGTTAAAAATCCGAAAAATGCTACCTGGAGAATTACTGTGATAATACCTGATTCTTTAGTTGGTATATAATAGAAATTTAAATATGAACCTACAATACCTGATAATAAGGACCAACCAAATTGACCTAACGAATAAGCGGTTTCTCCTCCAATATCTTTATAACTTTTTAGAATAGTACCTCTCAAAATCAACTTTTGACACAAACTCATTAATGAATGGGTAATTGTGATATAAAAGGCATCATTATCAATATTACTTTTAATTGACCCATCTTTTTTCCCTTGATCCATTGCATCAAAAATAGCTGATTTTGTATCAATTATTATTTTTTCATAACTCACCAAATTTTCTAATGGTATAGCTTCTTTTACAATATAATTGTCAAAATGCTCTAAAAAGTTTAAAAATTCAGGATACTTTAGGTACACATTTATAAAAAGATTTAATAATGCAACATATAATTTTGGTGATAGTACTTATGTAAAGTGTAATATAATGTTATTCTTATAACGTACAGGTAATAAAATGAGGAGATGATAAAAATGACTAGTACAGAATTAAATAAAAAAGCACCAGCTTTTGAAATGAAAGATTCTAATGGAAATAAATTTAAGCTTTCTGATTTTAGAGGAAAAAGTAATGTGTTAATTGTATTAAATAGAGGATTTGTTTGACCTTTTTGCAGAAAGCATATGATGCAGTTGCATCAAGATTATGATAAGTTTGAAAAAAGAGATACTAAAATAGTTGCAATTGGACCTGAAAATGAAAAGAAATTTAAAGAGTATTGGGAAGAAAATGATTTTAAATTCTATGGTATTCCTGACGAAAAACAATATGTGCTTAAACTATATGGACAGGAAGTTAATTTATTTAAGCTAGGGAGAATGCCAGCACAGATGTTAGTAGATAAAGAAGGTTTATTACGATATATACATTATGGTCACTCTATGAAAGATATACCTGAAAATTCTGAAATATTCGACCTTATAGATACACTGTAGATTGGCGAGATTTTACATGTCAGTGAAAACGCAAATTCGGATACCCCATAGTTTTTTCTGAAATCGAGTAGGAGCTAAATAATTAATTTATTTAGCGACCTCTCACACCACCATGCATACCGTTCGGTACACGGCGGTTCAATAGAAATTAATGTTTTAATAAATATGTCTCAGATATAGAAACT
>NZ_JBOITM010000048.1:0-13319 GCF_050717535.1 Clostridium sp. | reverse complement strand
ATTTTATCGATAACTCTAACTTCGTTATCGGTTTCTATATAATCTTCAAAACATTCTACACTTGCTTGCAGTCTATCTGTTCCCAAAATATAGTTCATAATTTATCCTTCTCCTTTGGTATAATATAAATTAATTATACCAAAATTGACAGATTATTAATAGTTTTTTATAGGTTTTCGCACAGCCCCCCGGGGTTTATGGTTTATAATATTGAAAGGGTGGGAGCAAGTATGGAAATAAAAACAGTATCAATTATAGGTCTCGGCTTTGTCTGAAATGGCAGCATCAGTTTAACGGTGGCAGATTTAAATTATTGGCTGGAGGTATTAAGCAAATTAAATCAAGAAGGAAAACCATCAATGCGCCAGGATATGGAAGCGAGGCGCTATAGTGAAGTGGAGTTATTTGCAGGAGAAATATTGAAACTAGGTAAAAAATATGGTATTCCTACACCTGTAAATAGAAAGCTATATGATAGTATTAAATTAATAGAAGGTCAATATAATGTGGTCAACGGATTGCTTGATAGTGAAATTCTTAGAGGAAATTAAAAATGGAGGCTTGTAATATGTTAACTTGCAATAAAGATAGAGTAAAAAATAAAATTGAAACATTCTCAATGTTTGGTAATGCCGAACATGGAGGTATCACAAGATTTTCTTTGTCTGAAGAAGATCTCAAGGCAAGAGCAGAATTTGTAAAAAGAATGAGAGCAATTGGTGCTGAAATCGTAACCGATGATATGGCGAACATATATGCAACTTTTGCAGGAACGGAAACTGACCTTCCTAAAATAGTAATGGCATCGCATTGTGATTCTGTTAGAAATGGTGGTAACTACGATGGTATACTTGGAGTTATTACAGCAATGGAAGTAGTCGAAACAATTGTTTCACAAAATATTTCTCATAATCATCCAATTACAGCTATGATTTGGACCAATGAAGAAGGTTCACTTTATCCACCTGCAATGATGTCTTCGGGTGTTGTCTGCGGTAAGTTTAATAAAGCTGAGATGCTTAATTCAAAGAGCTCAGAAGGCAAGACCTTTGGCGAAGCTTTGAAGAATAGCGGATATGTAGGGGATGCTCTCAACAGATTAAATCCTAAAGATTACATGGCAATGCTGGAGCTCCATATAGAACAGGGGCCTGTACTTGAAGCTGAAAAGAAGCAAATTGGTATTGTAGAGGGCGTTGTAGGAATGGTAAATTACAGAATCAGGACTTATGGACAGGCTGATCATGCGGGAACTACACCAATGCCTTACAGAAGAGATGCTCTTTTGGCTGCAGCTTCTGCTATTAAGTATTTACATACAGAGTTAGATAAGCTTGATAGCAATCTTGTTTACACAACAGGCGAAATTCTTTGCCATCCATGTGTACATACTGTTATTCCTGACTTGGTTGACTTCTCATTAGATGCAAGACATCAGAATCCGGAAGTAATTAGACAAGTTGTTGAAATAATCAAGAATATGCCTAAGGAATTCGATAAATGTGAAGTGAAGTATCAAGAAGCATGGGCTCGTAATACAATCGAATTCAATAAGGAATTAGTTGACTTGGTTCAGAAGAGTTCTGACTCATTTGGTTATACAAGCAAAAGAATGTACAGCGGTGCAGGACATGATGCACAGTTTGCTGCGGACATAGTTCCTACTACTATGATCTTCGTCCCAAGTAAGGATGGACACAGCCATTGCGAACCTGAATTCACATCTGTTGAAGATTGCTTGCGAGGTATAAACGTAGTTTTGCAAACAGTTTTGGAGATTGATAAGAAATTATAGGGTTGAAATAATAACATTACATATAATGCGTTAGCTTATAACATTATGAAAAAAATTGGAGGGGGAAACATGAAAAAATCTATATTAAATCAATTTCGACTAACTGTACAGGAAAAGGGGCTTGGATGCTTTCTCGCATAGTTGAGAAAGTATCAGGGGTTACTTTACGGGATTGATATAATTCCTTATCTTGATTAGTAAATCAGTTTTAAATCCTAGGAACTTGAATTTTTAGTCAAAACGGTATAATATATTTTAAAACAAATAAATTTTGTCATATTAAAAGGTCGTTACATGAATTGCCTTAGTATAACAAGAAAAGGTGGGAATGGTTATGTTTGAAATTAAAGTACCTGCTACAAGTGCAAATATGGGACCAGGACTGGATACGCTTGGGGTTGCTTTCAAACTCTATAATAGATTTATAGTTGAAGAGATTGAAACTGGATTTGAGATTTTTGGTTGTGATGAAAAATTTAGAAATAGTGATAACTTGGTTTATAGCTTAATGCTAAAAACTTTTAAAAAGCTTGGAAAAGCTCCAAAAGGTGTTAGGCTAACATTTAAAACTGATTTGCCAGTTAAGGGTGGCCTTGGAAGTAGTGCTACATGTATATTAGCAGGGATTATAGCTGCTAATAAGCTATGTGGAGATATTTTAACAAGACAAGAGGTTTTAAATTTTGCTTGCGTGATTGAAGGTCATCCAGATAATGTTACTCCTGCAATGGTTGGGGGCATGACTGCTTCAATTATGAATGAGGGAGTTACTCATTATAATAAAATTCCAATTAGTGGAGGAATAAAATTTTGTGCATTAATTCCGAAGTTACAATTATCAACGGAGGCTTCCAGGGCGGTGCTTCCAGAGACAATACCCTTTAAAGATGGGGTTTATAATGTAGGTATGGTTTCAATGCTTATTGCAGCTCTTGTTAATGGTGATTATAAAGGAATAAAACTAGCTTGTAATGATAAGTTACACCAGCCATATAGGACAAGTTTAATTGAAAATTATTCAGATATTACGAGTTTTGTTCAAGATAGTGAAGCTCTAGGAGTATATCTTAGTGGCGCTGGACCAACAATTATGGTAATCCTTAAAAAAGAAGATAACAACACTCAGGAAAAGTTGAAAAAATTCTTGAAACACCTTTCAGGAAATTGGGAAACACTGAATTTAGAAATTGATGAAGAGGGTGTACAAATTAGGGAGCTGACCTCTGGGCATATTTGGAAGGAGAAATAATATGAGAATCATATTTTGTAATGCTACATGGTTAAAAAATTATATTGGAGTAAGTGATGAAGATAAACTAGGCAAAACGGGTGGAAGATACATAGGGGAAAATAATGAGGCTCATGAAGCATATAATTTTCAAGATTATAACGGTAAATGTTATGGATATGTATCAAATAGGGGCGGTTCTCTGCATTTAGAGAGATTTGAAAAGGCAACAGTAAACGATGATAGTGTAGATAATGTACTTGTGATTTGGGTTGCCAAACAAGGAAAAATCGGGAAAAATGTTATTGTTGGTTGGTACAAAAATGCAACTCTATATAGATACTCACAAGAAGCTTACCCATATGGTGGGATAGGCAGAGATTTATATTTTAGTATAGAAGCAGAGAGTAAAGATTGTTTTTTACTACCCGAATCAGAAAGAAAATTTGAAATTCCTAGAGCTGCAGTTGCTGGAAAGGATATGGGCATGGGGCAGTCAAACATATGGTATGCGGAATCTGGATATGCTAAAACAATATTCATTCCGAAAGTCTTAGAATTTATGGAATCATATAATAAAGGGTTTATAAATACAGTTTATTCTGAAGAATTGATTAAAAAGACTTTAAATATGAAAGATAAGGATTATCAATCGCTTATAGAAAAAGGAGAGAGTTTAATTAAGAAGGAAGATTTTTATAATGCACTTCTCTATTACAATACTGCAAGGGAAATTGATGATACTGCGGATGCTTTATTTGGAGTAGGTGAGTCACTAATAGGTCTTAATATGTTTAGTAGAGCCATAATAGCTTTAGAAGATACTATAATTATAGAAGGGGATAAATATGATTCATTATATTATTTGCTAAGTCTCTACATGAATAATGATGAATTTAAAAAGGCAGTTAGCATTTGTGATAGAATGCTTTATATAGCAGATAAAAGCGACGTAGAATCAATTTGTACTATTTACTATTATAAAGTTTATGCATATAATGCGTTAGATGATGACGAGCAGGCAATAGAATGTTTAGACTTTATAATAAAAGCCACTACAGATGAAGATTTTAGAAATGATGCCATTGGCATGAAATCAGAATTGACTGTTCAGGAAAATAATTAAAAGAAAAAACATGTCCTAGACAAGAGTTGTGTAAAATATCTCTTGTCTAGGACATGATTATGCTGTTTTATGTTGTGCTTCTTTAATTTCTACCTTATCTGCTACATATAATCTATACATCATTAAAGACGCAATTAAAGCTAAAATAGCCACTAGAAGCCATAAGTTTCTGATATTAGTGTACTTTACATAAAAACCAGCCATCATGGGTCCAATCATAAATCCTAGCTTTCTTATTATAGGAAATACCGAATTAAACCTTCCTCTATGGGTAATGGGGGTCTGACTGGCAATATATACACTTGTATTAGTTGCTACAAGTATTTCTCCCACAGTCCATGTAGCTGCTGATATAATAAACAAATAATATGCATCTATAAAAAACATCATTCCAAATCCCATCGCATACAATAATCCTCCAATAGCTATGCATAAAGATGCTTTAATATTTTTAGTCGCAGAAGTAATAAATATTGTTAGCACACTGCATATTACTGCATTTACGGTCATAAGACTTCCAAATATAGTAGGACCGTTATTTTTAAAAATATCGCCAACTTGTATTGAAAGTCCAAAGGTGAACTGTGAAAATACTATAAAATATATAACTATGATAAAAGAGAACATTAACAATGTAGGTCTTTTTAAAAGAGCACGTGCTAAGTTACCGTCTTCTGCACTTTCATTAGTCTTAACTTTTGACTTTTCTATTTCTTCTTTAGTTGGCATACTCTCAGGTATAAATATTAATATAAGTGCTATAGACAGGAAAGTTGTAATAGCATCACCTAAAAAGAACCACATCAAATAATTTTCATAAAGAAATCCAGCTAAAAGTGGACCTACTGAAAATCCAATATTCATTGCCATGTAATTCAGAGAGAATGCTGCATTTCGCTGGTCTCCCTGCGTTAAATCAGTAGTTATTGTACTGTAAACTGGATGTGAAAATCCTCCAACAAAACTTGATACCATTAATATGCTTGTAATAATAATTGGATTATTTATAAATGCACAAATTCCGTATCCTATTCCTGCTGCAATTCCAAACACTACAAGTACCTTTTTTCTTCCTATGGTATCTATAAGCTTGCCCTCTAGCATAGTACCTATCATGCCAAGACCTGCATTTACTGCAACTATAACTCCAACCAGGCTAATGCTAATTCCAATTCTATAGGTCAAAAACATTGTTAAAAATGGTCCCACGAAATTCCCCATATTGTTAATTATAGAAGCTAAGAATAGTACATATATGCTCATTGGTAACCCTTTATATGGTTTAAGACAATTAGTTATCTTTTTCATTTTTACCCCTACCAATCCTGTTAAATTATTTTCTTGAAATTCATAAAATATCCTTTTTTTCAAATTGTTATTTATTATAAGTTTAATGAAGTTTCATTAAAATATCAAATCATTTATATTGAAAAAATCTTACTAATATCTTCTTTTAATGTTATAATATTATATATAATTCACAATAAATAGTGAAATCTGCATATAATGTTCAGTTAAAGCCAAATCTATACCTATAAAAACGAGGGAGCTTAATTATGACAGATACAATAGAGATATTTGGTAAAAAAATGGAGTATGATTTTTTATCAGGTTGGATTAAATATAATAGATTGAATAATGAAATCAGCCAAAGTGCTCTAGCTTATGGTATATGTTCTATAAGCCACTTAAGTTATTTTGAAAATGGTAAGAAAAAATTAAGAGGCGAAATAATTGAAGCTCTTTTAAAAAAGTTAAATATAAATCAAATTGAAGAGTTTGGTAATATCGGTCATATACGACAACAATTTTATAATATGATGTTCCAAATAGAAAGCTTGAATTATGAAGAAGCAAAAATAATATATAATGAGCTTCTAAATGTAGAAGATTTAATAAGTACATCCCCTTATAATATTGAGTATAAAATATATCTACTTATGTATAATAACTTCGTAGAGCATGTAAGTTATAATGATTTAAAGCAGGATATAGCAGCTTTAGACAAGATTTATTCCTCTTTAAGCCATGAACTTCAATATTTATATCTATTTGTATCTGGAAAAATTTTATATAAATACGATAATCATAATAAAGGCATAGAAAGATTAACTAATGCCTATAAACTAAAAGAAACCCCTTGGATTAATTATAATTTGGGATTTTCCTATTGTTTTAACAATGAGCCTTTAAAAGGAGTATACTATTTAGAAAAAGCACTAGATGGCTATGAAAGCAGCGGGAGGTATATTAATGCATTATGGTGTCATAACTATTTGGGAATATGTTACACAGAATTAAAGATATATGAAAAATCAGAAGAACATTTTAAAGCAGCATTAACAGGCGCTGATTATTTTAATATCAATAAAATTTTCGGGCATTTATATGTTAATTTGTCTTACTTATATTTTTGTAGAGAAATGTATGAGGAAAGCATAGTCTGGACTAAAAAGGCTTTAGAAACGGAAAGTGACCCCCTTTTATCGGCCTCTAATTATGTAGAGGCATGTATTAAGTTAAAGAGAATTGAAGAATGTAAAGAGATATTTAATAAGTATTTAACAAGAGAATATGAAGGCTCAATTTACTATAATTTACTATACTTTTTTTATTTGAGTATTTTTAATTTTGAGGAAAGTGTGTTTTATGAAGAAGTTACAAAAAGAATATTACCTTATTATGAAAGTATAAATTACTTTAATCTTTGTAAACCTATAAAGCTAAAATTAATAGAGTACCTAGAAAAAAAAAGAAAATACAAAGAGGCTAATAAAATCTATAAGGAGCTTGTATGATAAATGTGAATATTAGTGCGCTTTATGGGTATTACTTTGAAAACAACCAAAAGGTATTTATTTTTACTTTAATAGAAGGAAAAATAAGTTTTATGTGGAATTTATTAAAATAGTGGATAAATGTCATTAATATCAATCAAAATAAATAAGAGGTGCGTTTATGAAAAAAAAGTTAGTTATATCTATTGTATTTATAATTATTATTGTACTTTTACTTTTTACAGGTAACATAGTTCAATTTATTATTAATATTGAATGGTTTAATCAAATGGGTTACCTTTCAGTATATTTCACAAAAATAATTACTGTGTCTAAGTTTATGATACCTGTTTTTATAATTAGTTATCTTGGTATATGGGTATACTATAAGAGTATTAGAAAGAGTATCATGCACTTGAAAATAGTAGTTGAGGTAAATGCTAAGAGAAGAGCTATTGAGAATAAAATATTTATAGCTTGTAATTTAATTTTTTCCTTTCTATTTTCTTTTTCTTTTGCATCAGCATATTGGTCGAGGCTTCTTCAATTTATTAATGCAGTTAGCTTTAATGAGAAAGACCCTATTTTTAATATAGATGTGTCTTTTTATATTTTTAAACTTCCGCTAATTGAATCTTTATATACAGTTATAATGACACTACTTGTATTACTAGTTATTGTTAAAATAGTAGTTTTCTTTATAATTAAATCAAAGGATCTTTCTTATGGGGGGAAAATATCAAGTTCTTTTGGAAATATAAAACAACTCGGTAAGGAGCTCATTGCATTTTCAGGAAAACAGCTTGCAATAATATCAGCGCTAATAGCACTTTTTCTTTCACTTGGATTTTTGATAAATTCATTGGATCTAGTTTATAGTCCTAGGGGAGTCGCATATGGTGCAAGTTATACGGATATTCATGTAACACTACTGTTCTATAAAGTATTAATTGTGGCAAGTATACTTTCTGCAGTAGTAATATTTATAAGTGTTTTAAAATCTAAGGTTAAGCCAATAATAATTTCAATTGGTGCTCTAGTTTTAATTAGTGTTGTAGAAGTAATCTCAGCAGCAGTAGTTCAAAGTAGCATTGTAAAACCAAATGAAAAGGAATTCGAAAAAACATATATTCAAAATAATATTAATTATACAAGGAAAGCATTTAATATAGACGATATCACCACAAAAGCTTTTGATGTAAAAAATGATTTGACAAAAGAGGATATTTCAAAAAATCAGAAGACAGTAGATAACATTAGGATAAATTCAACAGCGCAAGCACTTGAATTTTATAATCAAGTTCAAATATTAAGATATTACTATAATTTTAGTGATATAGATGTAGATAGATACAAAATAAACGGTAAATACAGTCAAGTGTTTATTTCAGCAAGAGAAATAGACTCGAAATTGTTATCACCAGATACTTGGCAAAATACTCACATGATTTATACTCATGGGTATGGTGTTGTAATGAGTAAAGTAAATGAGGTTACAACAGAAGGGCAACCTGATTTTGTAATTAAAGGTATGCCAATTTCAAACAGTACAGATATTAAGTTAACTAATCCGAGAATTTATTTTGGTGAGAAAACAAATTTGTATGCATTGGTAAATACTAATGTTAGTGAATTTGACTATCCCCAAGGTGACGTAAATAAAGTAACAAATTATGATGGAAAAGCCGGAATCAAAATGAGTTTTATTAATAAGGTTTTATTTGCAATAAATAATGGAGAATTAAATTTTCTATTATCAAGAGATATTAAGAGCACAAGCAAAATTCTTATTAATAGAAATGTAGTTGATAGGGCGAAAAAGATAGCTCCATTTTTAAATTATGATCAAGATCCGTATGTTGTTGTAAGTGAAGGCAAAATATACTATATACTCGATGCCTACACTACATCTACTCAATATCCTTATTCGCAGCCACAAAATGGAATAAATTATATTAGAAATTCCGTTAAGGTTGTCATCGATACTTATGATGGTTCTACAAATTATTATATGGCAGATTCAACTGATCCAATTGTGCAAACTTATGCAAAAATTTATCCCGATTTATTCAAGGATATGTCAAAAATTCCAGCTGACCTTAAAGCACATTTTAGATATCCATCTGATATATTTAATATTCAAAGTGCAGTAATTGGAAGATACCATGTAACTGATCCTGGAGTATTCTATAGCGGAGAGGATATTTGGGATGTTTCTAAGAACGCAAACGCAGTAGGTGGGGAGGTTAAGACAACTATTCCACCATATATTATAGAAAAATTACCAGATTCAGACAATCAAGAAATGATATTACAACAATATTTTAACATAAAGGACAAATATAACATGACCGCAATTTTAGGTGCTAGAATGGACGTAGGAAACTACGGTAAACTGTTCTTAAATAAATTTCCAGCGGAAAAATCAGTTTACAGTCCTCACCAATTTAATACCAGGGTAAGTCAAGATACTACAATTTCAGCACAACTTTCACTGTGGGATACAGGTGGATCTAAAGTACAATACGGAGACACTATAATTTTACCAATAAATAACTCGCTTCTTTATATTGAACCACTATATCTAAGAGCTAGTGGTAAAAATAGTATTCCAGAAATGAAAAAAATAATATTATCTTACGATAATAAGCTACTTATGGTTGATAATATGGAAACTGGGCTTGCACAGATATTCAATTATAAGGTACCAGATGCAGTAGTTCAAGGTTCAACAGGAGCTACTACAGAGCCGTTAAGCCAAGCTAAGATAGCACTAATTAAGCAGGCAAATGATTTATATACAAAAGCACTTGATGCTCAAAAGGCTTTAGATTGGACTAAATATGGAGAGTATATTAAGCAACTGGGCACTATATTAGAACAATTAGATAAATAACAACAAAAAACCATCTGGAACTCAGATGGTTTTTGTTGCCTTATTGAATCTGCTTATTCATATCAGAAACCACATTAAGCTTAAGAAAATCTTTTTTGCTTTAATTTATTCCAGTGAGTATTTTTAGATTAGTGTTTTTAGATTAATCCTAGGAACTTGAGTTTTTAGTCAAAGCGGTATAATATAGATTGTGGCAATGGAAAAGTGATAGGAAATATAATTAGTATGTGAATTGCAAATGTTATGCTTATATATATAAATAGAATTTCAAATACTAAAATTTGTTAGGACGGAGTGATAAAATGAAAAGTTTAATGACAGTGCTTAATAGTATAAAAGGTGGGTTAATTGTATCCTGTCAGGCACTTGAAAATGAACCATTGCATAGTTCACAAATAATGATGAGAATGGCTCAAGCAGCGCTTATGGGTGGAGCAATTGGTATTAGGGCTAATTCTCCAACAGATTGTTTTGAAATCAAACAAAATGTTAATTTGCCTATGATAGCAATCTATAAAAAAGTTTATGGCAATTGTAATGTTTTTATAACACCGACAATAGAAGAGGTTAAGGAATTGCTATTTATTAATCCGGAAATTATTGCAGTTGATGCCACAAGCAGGACTAGACCAAATGGTAAAACACTCGAAGAGTTTTTTAAGGAAATAAAACAGTTATACAAGGGACTTGTTATGGCAGATATATCTAATCTAGAAGAGGGTATAGAAGCTGAAAGAATAGGTTTTGATATAGTCTCAACCACACTTTGTGGATATACTGATTACACATTGGATAAACCAAAACCAAATATCGAATTAATAAAAAGTTTAAGAAATGTATTAAATATACCAATTATTGCAGAAGGAAACATCGACTCACCGGAAAATGCTATAAAATGTCTGGATGCGGGGGCCTGGGCTGTAGTTGTAGGTGCAGCTATTACTAGACCGCAGTTAATTACTAAAAAATTTGTTGATTCTATTAAAAACAGCTAAGAAAGGCAGTTTTGGAGGGGAATAAAAATGAAAATTGGAACAACACAGATAATGAGAAGTATTGATGGCTATTGTATAGATATTTTAGGGATTCCGGGCATTGTGCTGATGGAAAATGCAGCTCTAAAGGTAATAAAAAACATACCAGAAAATAATAAAAACGTTGTAATTGTTTGCTCTAGTGGGAATAACGGTGGAGATGGTTTTGCTGTCGCAAGGCATCTTTTGAATAGAGGAAATTATGTGGAGATATTCTCTTTTGGATCAGAGGAAAATATGAGCGCAGATACCTTGGTTAATCTTAATATTATAAGAAATATGGGTGCTAAAATAATAAAAGTAAGTAATAATGAGGATCTGGATATTTTAAGAATAAGTATAATTCACAGTGATATTACTATTGATGCAATTTTTGGAACAGGAATATCTAGAGAAGTTGAGGGCATATATTCCTTAGCAATTACAATTATGAATGAAAATAGCAAGTATATTTTATCAATTGACGTGCCATCAGGATTTGAGTGTAATAGTGGAAAAGTCATGGGGAATTGTATTAAGAGTAATAAAACAGTTACATTTGAACTTTATAAAAAGGGTTTTCTTGCGCGAGGCAGTGAGTCCCTTACTGGAGAAATTGTTGTTGAGAGTATTGGAATACCAAGAATTGTAGTAGAAAAATTTCATGAAAATGAATATATAATGGATATAGATTTTATTAAAAAAACAATTGTTAAAAGAAACAAATATTCACATAAAGGCGATTATGGAAGAACACTTATTTTGGCAGGGTCACTAGGTTTTACAGGTGCGGCGTATATTTCAACCCAGGCGGCTGTTAGAAGTGGAGCTGGACTTGTTACACTAGGCTGCGATAGCTCAATTCAAAATATACTTAGTGAAAAATTAGTTGAAGCCATGACCGCTGTAACTAATGATGAAAAAAGATTGGATTCCTTGATAACTAATAGTAATTGTATTGCAATTGGTCCAGGACTAGGGAATAACCAGGGTACTTTAAATTTACTTAGTAAGGTTTTGCTAAATTCTAAATGTCCTGTTGTAATTGATTCAGATGGTTTAAATGTGCTTGAGGGGAACCTTGAAATGCTTAAAAATAAGAGTTGCCCAATAGTTCTTACACCTCATATGGGGGAAATGGCAAGAATATCAGGGTTTTCAATAGATGAAATAAATGAAAATAGAATAGATATAGCAAAAGAATTTGCAAAAAAACATGATGTTGTTTTGTTACTTAAAGGATTTAATACAATAATTACAGATGGTAAAACCCTGCAAATTAATCCTACTGGGAGCAGCGCAATGGCATCAGGGGGAATGGGAGACTGCTTGACGGGTATTATAGCATCTTTCATTTCCCAAGGCTATGATGTCTTCACTGCATCATGTGTTGGTGCATATGTTCACGGATATTGTGGGGATAAACTTTCAAAGAAAATGTTTTGTGTAAATGCAAATCATATTATAGAGGCACTCCCTTCTATAATTAAAGAAATTCAAGATTTAGAATAACAAAATATCAATAAAAATAATATTAGCAAGCCGAAATTGTGCTGTTATTGTTATTTGGTAGCATTCACGTCCAACCACTATCAAATCTAGTTGTCGTTATTTTAATTAGAATGTTACCTGGTATCTGGTGGTTTATGTAGAAATATAGTGATTTTTTAAAAAAGTAATTTTCTACGATACCGAAGAATATACTACTAAAGAATTTAACTTACTTAAATATAAAAGGTAATAACTAGATATGTAAATAAAATTAAAGTGGGGGGATATACTGTGATGTATACTAATAAAGACATTTTGGATTCATATGATAAAAATCTATTAGATGCTCAGAATGAGTTAAAGCTATTGAAATTTCGTTCTACTATTACTACACCTAATTTTGTAGCATTAAATGGTTGGGTATTTGAGGAAACAATATGTAATTGTCTTTCAAAAGAATTGAAAAGCTCATCACCAACGATATTCGAAGAGCTTCAAATATCGGAACAGTTCAAGCTTAGCAGTTTTAAAACCGGAAGCAAAGGAGTTACTGACTTTAAGATAAGTAAGAGAGATAAGCATATTCTTTTAGAGGTAAAATCAAGTGGTCTTCATGCCACTAAGAATTTTGATACTTATAAAGGATACTATGATATTATCAAGGCACAAGTGGGTTACGAATATCTATATATAAATGGTTATGAAACATCAAGACACTATAAACAAAAGACTCAGAATATATTTGGAGTTGATAATGCCTTTTTTTTAGACTCAGATGCTGATGCTTGGGAAAAGTTTGTACAAAGAGTAAAGCATATTCTTATTTAGGTTTAAACAACTCAAAGAGAAAAACGCAGGGAACTGTGTTTTTTTATTGTGCGCCCGGCATGGGCGCAATCTAATGGGTGAAAGTCCCTAGCACGGGTTAATAGTGCCAAGTGCATAGCTTAAGACAAGGGTGTCCATCGCGAGACGGAATCTGAAGGAAGTCGG
>NZ_JBOITM010000047.1:0-13992 GCF_050717535.1 Clostridium sp. | reverse complement strand
CTTTATAAAGTGTAGATAAATTTTTGAGGCCTAGTTTTTAATTTATAGAATGTCATAAATACAATAATATCTTTTAAGAAGAGTTATTCATTGGAAAGTATTGTATGTGGTCGGAAGATGAGATATATAGCACTGCCGCTAGAATAGATGAAATCCTGTCTTTAAAGATAGATCAACTTCATTTGAATGCGGAAAAACCGAATGCCACCATTATTGGAAAGGGAAACAAAATAAGAACCCTGTATCTTCTACCAAAAGCAGTTGCACATTTAAAGAAATACCTAAAAGAATTTCATGGTGATGCTCCAAATCCTGAAGCTCATGTTTTTTATTCAAGAAATATCGGGATATATGGAAAAATGAGTCAGACTGCAGTAAATAAGCAACTGAAAAAACATGCCCTAGCCGCACATTATGTATGCGACGAAGTACCTCTAGATCTTCATGCTCATCAGCTTCGACATGCGAAGGCCTCCCATTGGTTGGAAGACGGCATGAATATTGTACAAATTTCATTACTATTAGGACATGAACAGTTACAGACAACAATGGTGTATATTGACATTACCATAGAGCAGGAATTAAAAGCCCTTGCAACACTTGAAGATGAGAACGAGAAAAAAGTATCTAAAAAATGGAAAAGCGGAAAAGGTGGATTGGCAGAATTCTGTGGTGTTAAGTCAATGAAAAAGTAAAGAAAAAAATCCAAACCTTTTTTCATAAAGATGCTTAAATATTAGGCATCTTTGAAAAAGGTTTGGATTTTATTTAGGTTTGGATAACGAAGAAAATCCAAACGTTTGGATTTTCTTCGGCATACATATGCAACTAGGTTGTTTGAGTTAGGAGAAGAAGCAAAAACAGTACAGGAACTATTAGGTCATGCCAATATCTCTATTACTCTAGACACCTACACGCATGTATTGGCTAGTATGAAGAAAAAAGCTACACAAAAATTAAATGAATTGTATATATCTATGGGGGTAAAATAGCCCTCATTTTTTTATGTATAATTCCTATAGGGGGCAAATTGCGGGGCAAAACTCTATTTTAAGGCAAAGCTAAAGCCTTACAAACTTAGTGTTTGTAAGGCTTTAGTGGTGCGTCGGACAGGAGTCGAACCTGCGACCAACTGGTTCGTAGCCAGCTACTCTATCCATCTGAGCTACCAACGCATAAACATCATTGTTATTCTAGCATATTATACCTTAAGAGTAAAGGGTAATTTATAAACTATCACTAATAAATTCATCTAAATTCCTCTCTAAGAATTCCCATAATAATTATATCCCTATAACTCCCATAGGAAAAGCAGCTCTTTCTCTTCTTTCCTTCTTCTATAAAACCACATTTCTTATAACACTGAATTGCTCTTAAATTAAAATCTAGTACCTCGAGTTCCACTCTATGTGCAGCCATATCCATAAATAAATATTTTAACAAAACCTTTATAGAATCTTGTCCATATCCTCTATTCCAAAAATTTTGTCCTAAGACTATACCTAATACATATACATTCTTGCATCCGCTAATTTCTTTATATGTTATATATCCTACAACTACTCCTTTTTCATTAACTATACTAATATATTTTTTGTCAATATTAACAAATTTATTAAAGTTGTTTAATATATCTTCTTTAGAAGGTGGTAATACAAAACTACCGTCAAGTTTTCTAACCTCCTCATCACACCAAATATCATAAAATATATTTATATCTCTTCTCTCAACACTTCTAAGTAATACTTTATTTCCTTTTAGCATAAATTCTCCTTATTTATTGGTTTATAATTATTTTAATACCATAATTATACCTTTTTTTTATCCTTAATTCAATAAATTATGGATTTATTATGAAATTAAATAAACTAGGTATTTAATTCGAACAATAAAAAAACATCTAACAATTGTTAGATGTTTTGGCGGAGAAAGAGGGATTTGAACCCTCGCACCGGTTACCCAGTCTACACCCTTAGCAGGGGCGCCTCTTTAGCCACTTGAGTATTTCTCCATAGCTAATTTTTATGTGTTTATAAAAAAAATGGAGGAGGAAGTGGGGTTCGAACCCACGGTACGCTCACACGTACGCCAGTTTTCAAGACTGGTGCCTTAAACCAACTCGACCATTCCTCCATATCCTAACGACAAGTTTTATTATATCAGCATAAATATAGCATGTCAATGTATTTGTTGAATTTTATTGTTTTTGTTGCTTTTGTTGCTTTTATAATAATAAAACATCTAACAATTGTTAGATGTTCTGGCGGAGAAAGAGGGATTTGAACCCTCGCACCGGTTACCCAGTCTACACCCTTAGCAGGGGCGCCTCTTTAGCCACTTGAGTATTTCTCCATAGCTAATTTTTATGTGTTTATAAAAAAAATGGAGGAGGAAGTGGGGTTCGAACCCACGGTACGCTCACACGTACGCCAGTTTTCAAGACTGGTGCCTTAAACCAACTCGACCATTCCTCCATATGCAACAACAAGGTTTATTATATCAGCATAAATATCACCTGTCAACACATTTATATGTTTGTTGTATAATGTAATATATAACTAGTGTTTGTATAATAAATAAACAACCTACTAGTAAATATAAAGTTGTTTATTTATATTTACTAGTAGGTAAATGTATTATCTTAACCCTTTATTTCGAAATTGTAGTTTTACCACCCATATACTTCACTAAAACCTCTGGAATAGTTATTGATCCATCTTGATTTTGATAGTTTTCAAGTACTGCTGCGAGTGCCCTACCTACTGCTACTCCTGATCCATTTAGTGTATGAATATACTTAGGCTTATCTTTTTTATCATCTCTATACCTAATATTTGCACGCCTTGCTTGGTAGTCCTCAAAATTACTACAACTTGATATTTCAACATACTTATTATAACTTGGCATCCAAACTTCAATGTCATATTTAAATGTTGCTGTAAATCCTAAATCACCTTTACATATCTTAACTATTCTATAAGGAAGGTTAAGTCCTTGTAAAACAGATTCTGCATCTACAAGTAATTTTTCAAGTTCTGCGTAAGAATCCTCAGGTTTTGTGAATTTAAGAAGTTCTACTTTATTAAATTGATGCTGCCTTATAAGTCCTCTAGTATCACGACCTGCTGAACCTGCTTCTTGTCTAAAACAAGCACTATAAGCAACATGTTTTATAGGCAAATCTTGACCATTTAATATTTCATCTCTATATATATTTGTAACAGGTACCTCCGCTGTAGGTATTAAAAAATAGTCTGTATTAGCAACTTTAAACGCATCTTCTTCAAACTTAGGTAATTGACCCGTTCCTATCATACTTTGCCTATTAACCATATATGGAGGCAATATTTCTGTATATCCATTTGTATCCACATGGAGATCTAAGAAATAAGTTATTAATGCTCTTTCAAGTCTTGCTCCTAAGCCCTTATATACTGTAAATCTTGAACCAGTAATCTTTCCGCCTCTTTCAAAATCTAAAATGTCGTTATCTATTCCTAAATCCCAATGAGCTTTCGTTTCAAATTTGAAGTCTTTTGGCTGTCCCCATTTTTTTATTTCAACATTATCTTCCTCTGTATCACCTTCTGGTACATTGACGCTCGGTATATTCGGAATTCTTAACATAATAAATTTGATTTTTTCATCCACCTCAGATAATTCAAGATCGAAATTTTTAATCTCATCTGAAAGTTTTTTCATTTCCACCATAATTTCTTCAACATTTTCTCCACTTTTTTTAAGCTTTGGTATAAGGGCTGATTCAGTGTTTCTTCTGTTTTTTAATTCTTCAACCTCCATTAATATATCTCTTCTTCTTTTATCAAGTACTACAACCTCATCAATTATAGCTAAATCAAAATTTTCACCTCTATTTGCCATTAATTTTTTTATTTCCTCTGGATTATTTCTTATTCTTTTTAAATCTAACATAACTATTCCTCCTTAAATATATTATTATTTGGTTTGTATTTTGAAGTCTAATTTAGATGATCTAGTGATTTTTGAGTATAAAAAAAGAGTCTTCATCCCTATGAAAAAGGGACGAAAGACTCCGCGTTGCCACCCTACTTGATTAAATATAAATATTTAATCCTCTTTAACAAATATAACGGTTATACCGTACTGCTTTTACAGTCCCTCGGAGGTGGATTCACAAAACTAAAGGTATCAGTTTTCACCAAGCACTGACTCTCTTAACCTTTATATTTTGTTACTAACCTCATCATAGGTTTTATACATTATTCAGTTATATTCTTATGTTATTATTTAAATAATAACATCGTTTATTTTAACAATAATTTTACATCTTACCTTTTATAAAGTCAATGTGTATTTATAAAAGCTTCCTTTAATAGTCAAACTTATTATAAAATCATTTTCATTACTTATTTATTTCTATGTTCCTTGTACAAATAATATCAACTCCTGTATTAAGTATATTCTTACACACCACATCTCCTATTTTTAGAGGTGGACCCACATGTATTCTACTTAATGCTTTTGAGCATTCAATCCATAAATTCTTATTAATAAGCTTACTACTTTTAACCGGAACTACGTTATATAGATTAGAGCCTTTTATCCTAACCAAAGTTGTCAATATATCTTCCTTTTCATTAGAATCAAACTCTCTTTCGTCCATCAAATAAACTCATCTCCTACATACTATCAAATTCTTTTATCCTACACCGTACAATATTAGAATCTTTTGAATCCTTAACTATTTCCGTCATTTGTTTATTAGTTTCTCTTGCTAAAATAGAAACAATTTTATTTAAACAATGTGATCCTTGACAATTTCCAAAAGCAGCACCTGTCCTTCGTTTAACTCCTTCTACAGTTCTTGCACCTAAAGGCCTCCTTATAGCATCCACTATTTCACCTTCAGTAACTTTTTCACAGGCACATATTATTTTACCATATTTTTTATCTATCACAATAATTTTTTTTCTTTCCTCATCAGATAATTCCCTGAATTTATAACTTTCGCGCCTTTTATCATTAAAATCTTTTTTCATTTTACATTGCATCTTACTCACTACACTCTCACATACAATACTCGCTATAGCCGGTGTCATAGTTACTTGCCCATAGTGTTTTCCTTTAATTTGAATAATTCCATCATCTATACCACTATCGTCGATCACTATAGGTTCTTCAAAAAAAGGCCAATCCAAAAACATCTTAACATCCAGGTTATCTACACCACTTGCTATCTTTGATACCCTATCTATTGCTTCATCGTAACTAACGTTATCTTTTGTGCTAATAGCAGCTACAGTATCTCCCTCCATGGTTGGAAGTGTATAAATTCGCTCACCTTTAGAGTTAAACATAAATAATGCATGCGAAAATCTTTGTTTATCATTGTTATCTAACAGTATATATTTTAATATTGATTCATAGTTGTTTACATCTAGCTTTTTTTCATTTACTATACTATAATTTTCTGAAGAAGTAGTGTTTATTACCATTTTGCATGTTAGTTTATTTTTATTAGTAATAACTTTGAATCCTTTCGATATTTCTTGAATATCCATTACTTCTTCCTCTAATTTGAATTTTACACCATTATCAAAAGCTACCTCTCCATAAGCTAATGCTAAGTCAAAAGGGCATATCACACCCGTGTTTTTAGAATATAGTCCTTTTTTTATATGAACATTTAAATTCGGTTCCATTTCATATATGTATTTAGGTCCTAAAAGTAATACATCTTTATTTCCCCTATCAATTGCCCTTTTATATGTTTTATCAATCATTGCAGCTTGTTCATCCGTCTGAGCAATTATTAAAGATCCACACCTTTTAAAAGGAACATTAAATTTAGCGCTTATAGTATCCATCATTTTATTTCCCATACGTTCAAGCCTTGCCGTTAAAGTATTTTCACTTTCAACACCATCATATACCATAGCTGTGTTAATTAATGCTACATCATCAGCTATATCATAATCTTTTTCAATAACAGCTATATTAAGATTATATTTTGATATTTCATAAGCCACGGCACAGCCTATAATACCTCCACCTAAAATAAGTACATCATAATCCATCGTAATCCTCCACTGTAAAACAAAACTCTTTTATTATTATATTGTTTTAAAAAAATTATTACCAATATATTTTCAAAAAACTTAATTCCTTATGCTATAATCAAAAAACAGTTGTTTTAAACTCTCTTTATTTATAGGCTTATTTAAAATAAAATCAACATTATTCATTTTTTGCCCTTCAAAAGAACCAACCCATCCAGTCATTAGACAAAAATAAGACCCTTTATTTATTTCCTTAACCTTTTGCGCAACTTGCAATCCATTAATACTCGGCATAGTAAAATCACATACAATTATATCATATTTTCTCCTTAATAACTCTGAATCTATTACTTCACATCCACAGGTTTTTACTTTACATTTTGAAATTGACTTTATCATATTAGCAACAACAGTTCTTATTTGCTCCTGATCGTCAATAACAAGTACATTTCCCTGGAAATCAATTGTATTATTTGATACCTTAACTTCACTCATAATTTTATTTTCACATATAGGTAATTTAACAATAAAAGACGTCCCTATATTTTCCTCACTTTCAATTTTTATACTACCCTTATGTGAAATTATTATATTGTAAGAAATGCTTAATCCAAGCCCAGAACCATTGTTACCTTTAGTTGTGAAAAAGGGCTCGAATATTTTTTTTTGAATTTTTTGGTTCATTCCAGTTCCATTATCTCTTATTTCTATAATAACTTTGCTGGCTTTATTTTTTGTAATGACCTGTATTTTTCCACCACTAGGCATTGCATCTACAGCATTTGCTATAATGTTTATAAATACCTCTCTGATTTCTGTCACATTCCCTTGTACCCATTGATTTGATTTTAATGATTTTATTATATTTATCTTTATACCTTTAAAGACACTTTCTGTTAACCACTTACTTTTAGTTAAATCTATGGCATCTGTTATTGCACTATCTATATTAAATGTCTCAAAATCATCATTATTATATCTTTTAGTTAACCTTTTAACTCTCTTTGTAATATTCATTCCATCATAGGCACAAATTTCAATAACACTAAGTGTTTTTAAAATTTCTTTTTCCTGAATTGTATCTTTTAAAAGTTGGACAGATCCTAAAATTGGTGTAAGTATATTATTTATATCATGAGTAATTCCCGCAGCCATTTCACCCATAGCTCTTAGTTTTTCGTTTTGTATTAGTCTATTTTGCATATCAGAAAATCTTTTTTGCTCCTGAATTAAATAAAAAGCTGTCTTACATATAGATTTCAAATGATCTATATTGTTTTTAGATAACTCTTTGTTATTTTCATATCTTCCTATCCATATTACACCCCTGGATATATCATAATATTCTACTGCTATAGCCATATAGCTTACTATACCTATTAATTTAAATTTTTCTATTAATTTCGGATCATTTATTTCACTTAAATTTAATAATATTTCAACATTTCCATTTAACGCATTTTCATTGTATTTGTTTATGTACTGAATTATTTCTGCGTCATTTATCAAGTAGAACTTGTGCTTCTTAGTTATTCCATAATAGCTATCCATAGATATTATATTCTCTTGTTCTTTAAGCGAACTATGCAGAATACAAAAATCCACATCACATACATCCCTTATTTTACTCATAATAATTCTTTTAAATTCGATTTCATCTGTACTTTTAGGTATGTTAGAAAAAACATCATTGAATAAAACTAAATTTTTACTTTGATACTTTAGTTGTGAATTAGATTGAAGCATCCATATTGCCTTTTCTATTTCATCTTTATTTCTAAATTCCATTTCTTTATTTCTATCTATAATAATTAATATTTCAAATAGATTACTAAATCTATATAATCTATTGAAATTGTAAGTGCTATTGTCAATATAAACCATATTGCAAACATTATATTTTGAACACTGTATTATTTTTTCAACGCATTTAATTATAGTTTCAAATTTGCCAACCCTTTTTATTACATTCTTAAAATCCCATATTATTTTTAAATCCTGTTTCACAACAGAAATAATATCAATTATATCTTTAAATTCCTTAGACTCATACTCAAAATCAGAAATATCATATGCCTTTATTTTAAAATTACCTGTATTTATATTATGCCTTATGAAATCTTCATCGCTAATAAAATTCTTCTCAATGTCTTTATAAAAGATATCATCTGTAAAAAATATAATTTTTTCTCCATTAATAAGAGCATCAGAAATATACTTTTTTATTATTTGTGGTAAATTATTTATATTTAAAACATCTGTACCTATACATAATGAATTTTTACCATTTCTATACAAATTACTTTTTATATATTTCATAATATACCCCTCATATCGCCCATGCTATCATACTCTCTTATATATAAACTTATTCGACATTTTATTTTATATTCCTTTGTTTTATACAATTTTTATCACATTCTATACATTGTAATATAATGTAAATTTAATTATACCACAAAACTTAGAACATATAACTATATATATTCTAAGTTGCTATTTTATACTAGTATTGTCTGATATAAATTAACTAAAAAACTCTTATCCTTTAATATATAACTCCGTTATCCTAAATAGATATACATATATTTTACTTAGTTATTCTGTCTAAAGTATCACCTAAATCTTTTATAAACAAACCGTATTCAACCCATTCTCCATTTTTTTGTGCTTCTATTGCCTTGTTGTATAAATCTTTAGCAATTTTTATATTTTCTAATACCTTTGCATCTATATTTAAACTAGCTTCTGTTTCTGATGTATTAGTTTTAACCGAGTAGTCAAATATCTGCTCTAATGCCGACTGTATATTATTAGCTAAAATTATTTTGTCACCATAAGACACCACTACTTTTTTCATCTCTGGTATGCTTTTTTCTCCTTTAGCTCTCAAATACATAGGTTCTACATAAAGCAGTGAATTTTTAATTGGTATAATAGTAGTCTCTCCAAATTGAACTTCTGAACCTTGTGTATTCCAAAGTGATAATTCTTTTGATATTATTGTATCCTGATTCATTTTTTGTTTAAATAATACTGGACTATATATTGTTTGCTTTGGTGGAAATCTATATAAAACCATTTTTCCATAATTATCTCCATCCATCCTTGCTCCAAGCAGTGCCACCATATTATCTCTCAAATTAGTGTTAAAGTATTCAAGTAAAACCATTTCTTCTTCACTTTCCTGTGGCAATTTCATTATTGAGTAAGATGCTTCATTTGCCTCTGTTTTACCCTCAACTTTCACTTGATTCGTTGCTATAGACCATACATCATCCCCATTATAAAATACTCCTGGATCTGTTATATGGTATCTAGCAATTGCATTAGATTGTATACTATATATGTCTTCTGGATATCTTAAGTGTTCTTTTATGCCAGTAGGAATTGACTCCGAGTTTTTAAATAGCTTTGGAAATATCTTAGAATAGCTGTTTGCTATAGGATCATTTTTATCAACTATATAAAATTCAGGAGTTCCTTCTACTGCATCAATAACAACTTTAATTGAGTTTCTAATATAATTCATACCATTTTGTGACTGTGAAAATGGATATTTATTGGATGTTGTATATGCATCTATAATCCAATATAATTTTCCTTCATTTATTACAATGTATGGATCACTATCATAGGTTAAAAATGGGGCAATTTTATTTACTCTTTCAACTATATTTCTATTGATTAATATCTTACTATTAGAAGTTATGTCATTGGATAATAAAAACTTAATACTTTTTTTATTTATTGCAAATAGAATTCTATTTCCAAGGCTCATCTTTATGCCAGCATTTCCTTCGTAGTTATTTATCTGGTTTTCTCCACCCTTAGGGTAGTCTAACTCTCCAATCTTTGTATTAACTATGCTATAATCATTGGTCTTTTCACCAAAATATATCCTAGGATTATCTAATTTTATACCGGTCTTATTCTCTAGTGGAATATTATTAATTATAAAATCTGGTTGACCTTCAACCGTTACAGAATTAACCTTACTCATAACCACTCCATATCCATGAGTATAAACCAAATGCCTATTTTGCCAAGTATTAGAGTTATCTTTTAATGAGTCTAAATCAATCTCCCTTGCTGCAATAAACACTTGAGTGTACTTTCCATTGATATTATATCTGTCAATATCAATATCATTAAATCCATAATAAAATCTCATATATTGAAATTGATTATAAAATTCCAGCGCCGGCTTAAAAGAGTTAATTTTTATATTATCAATTGTGTCTTTATTTAAATTTAAGTCCTCTTTCGTTAAATTATTATTTATTTCAAAAGACACTCCTTTTATATCATCTATATTAAAAGCTTTCCTTGTGCTATCTATATTATACTTAATATAGGGCTTTTCTAACGTTTTTTCATTTGATTGAACTTTAAATTTTTGAACTGCAGTTGATGCTACATTTTCTCCTATAATAAGTGAAATTATAACAATAACTGATAAAATTATGGGTTTTGCTCTATACGTCAAAATGCTTATAAACGTAACTATAGATACAACAAAAGATGCTACTGCTATTATTTGATAAAATCTTAAGGTTACATGTACATCTGTATAACCCGCTCCAAATACTATCCCTCTCGGAGAATACACTAGTTCCCAGGCTTTTATTAAATAATCTAAAGCTACTAGCAATAATACTATTGAAGAAACAACTGCAAGCTGTTTTCCTGCAAATTTAGTTATTCCACTCTTAAAATTTATAAATTTAGAAATCCTATGTTCTTTTTTTGAATATAGTACATGGTCTTTTGCAGTCAAAACAAAATAGACTATCACTGTAATAACCACTAAAAACACTACAAATGTTATGAATGTTGAATATAATGATTCAATTAATGGAAGTTTAAATATAAAAAATGAAATATCCTTTTTAAATAGTGGGTCTACAGAATTAAAACTTGTAGCATTTGAAAACTGAAGTATTGAGTACCAATATTTCAATGAAAAGCTTATTGATATTATAATAGAAATTATAATATTTACTAAGATACAAATACTATGTTCTAGCTTTTCCTTTTTCTTATTCACTTCACCAACTTTTTTCCATCTTAAAATGCTACTTTTAAAAGTCTTATAATATGTCCATATTGAAATATAACTCACTATAAATAAGGGACACATTAGCTTTAAGATTGATGTTAATTTAGTTAAATATACCGATAGATATCCCACATCTTGAAACCACTGTATATTTATAAGTACATTAACTATATTTCCTAAAAAGGCTATAATTATCAGTATTATTCCCAATATGAGGGCTATTGTCTTACTTTTCATAAATCACCTCTTATCTAATTTTAATAATTTACCTAAATTTGAATATTTAGTTTCTATTGCACCAACTGGACATAATTCCTGACAGCAAAAACATCTTATACACTCATTCATATTCCATTTAGGATTTAATATGTCTCCTTTTTTTACCATTTTAATTACTCTTGGCTTTTCTGGACATATCTCTGCACATCTTCCACATCCTATACATTTATCTTTAATAAGAGTTGGATTTGGAGCTATCATTCCTCTTAAAAAATTAGTTACTCCGGGATTTATAAAATAGAAGCTACCTCCTTTTCTGCATAACTTAAAATTCTTAGCTTTCATAGATTCTAGTTCTTCACCTAGTATGTTTATATCTCTTGGAAGCACTGCTCCCCATTTGTTATCATATGCTTCTTTTAAAACTGGTGTATCTAATGGATTATCATAACCTATAAGCCTCACCGCAACAGAATCCACGGCCGTCAGACTTTTACCCATAATTATAGTATTCATTTTATATGGATCTCCACTTTTAGGTCCATTACCCTCCATTGCAATTATACCGTCTAAAATAGCAAAATTAGTTCCTACAGCCGTATTCAAATCTAGTAGCATTTTGCAAAAATTATTTGCATCAGGCATTCTCGTATGCCAAGTTACCTTTTGCGACCCAGGTATACACCCAAACTGATTTTTTACAGCACCTGTATAATATGCCATAGCATGTGTTTTAAGTTTTGGTAGTGATATAATAACATCAGCCTCATAAGCAGCTTTAGCTATATCCCAAGATTTACATAAGATAGAGTTATCTAATTTAACATGCACTGACTCTTTAAAATCTTCAAACTTAACTCCATATTTATCAGCAACTTCCATAAGACCAGACTTCTCTGCTGCTTTTCTTGAATCTCCAAATCCAGGAGAATCCCCAAAACTAATATTATTAGAATATTCCATAACAATTCTAATCACTGCTTCAAAAACAGCATAATGAGTTACCACTAGTGATTCTTTACTTTCAACACTTAGCATATTTGGTTTTAAAAGCACACTGCTATCCTTTGGTATTAATTTTTTCAAGAATTCATCTCCACCTAGTAGTTCAAAACCCTCTCTTAACTTTTTTTCTATTAAATCAACGTCATATTCCATACATTTTATAAGTGCAACATTTTCCATAATATCTACTCCTTAAGTTTAATTAAAATAATATAATCTAAAAATAAATTAATCAAAAATTAAATAATTTTTATCTTTTAATTCTTTTATAATACACTCCATAATTTCCTCATTATCTGCTTTTATTGTATGTAAATGAACACCATTGGTTAAAGACGATAATGGTTGCGCATTTAATTCTTTGAATTTTTTTGTAAATTTTTCTATATCCACAATAGTTTTTATCATAAGCATGGCTGTTATTTCACCGTATAGTGAATGTTCTACGGTTACATCCTCTACTACCCCACCGAATTTAATAATGCACTCAAGCTCATCGTATATACCTTCCCTGCTATGTGAAACTGCTATTACTCTCCTTACATAATTACTTTCTTCATTTGGTATTAAATAGCCTTCTGGAGTTGCAATTATTTTTACTCCCCCTGCCCTTATAATTGCAATATCTTTTACTATAACTTGCCTTGTAACTCCTAATTCTTCTGCTAAGAACTGACCTTTATATGTATTGCTATTTTTAATTAGTAAATTTGTAATGTATGCTTTTCTTTCCTTTGAATTCATTTTTTCCTCCTATTTTATGTATTTAATTATATTCTATCACTTTTTTTATGTTATTAATAATTAAAATAAAAACATTTATTTTTGCTAATATAATACTTGTTAACAAACTAAATGATGGCAATAAAAAAAAGAAACTATACACTAGCTTCTTAATTTCTATTATCACATTCTTTTAATAAATTTAATTCATTTAATAAATCTAATTCTACAACTTCTGTTATATTATTGTTGTGATGATTTTTAACTAAAAATAAAAATCTATCATTATAACCCTGTTTTCTTAATAAATTATATCCTATATCACCATGATTATAATACATATCAACATTTTTACTCTTCCTATATGATCTAATCTTTCCTTTTGTTATTTTATGCATTATAACCATTATAGATTTATCTATTGGATTCATGCTATTATATATTTTGCCTATATCATGTAACAGTGCAACTTTTATCAAATCCTTTGATTGTAACTTCCTTTGACTACAAGTTAATTTTACATCCCTAGCTACATTTATACAGTGTTTTTGCTCATAAATAGGTAATTGATTGAATAATTGCAATTCATAAGTTTCTAAATACATTTTGAGAAAATCTATATCTTCACCATTAATTTTAGAAACCATGGACCAGTAAAATTGCTTTACTCTATATAGTGACATCGTAAAGCTCCTTTCATGTTTAAATTATATAGCATTACATTAACATTATAATACTTTTCATCTACTGAATCTATAAAAAACAAGTTATAAAATAATTTTTATCAAAATAAAAAAACAGTCCATATTAGACTGTTTTTTTTGGTGGAGACAACAGGAATCGAACCTGCGACCCCCTGCGTGCAAGGCAGGTGCTCTCCCAACTGAGCTATATCCCCTTATATGGTGGACCTTCAGGGACTCGAACCCCGGACCGACCGGT
>NZ_JBOITM010000046.1:0-14225 GCF_050717535.1 Clostridium sp. | reverse complement strand
TCTGTTCCCAAAATATAGTTCATAATTTATCCTTCTCCTTTGGTATAATATAGATTAATTATACCAAAATTGACAGATTATTAATAGTTTTTTATAGGTTTTCGCACAGCCTGCCGGGGGTTTTTATCAATGGATTTAATTTTACTCATTTATATTTATTTAATAAAAAACAATTATTTAGAAGGAAACAATACTCAAATGAAGAATAGGTATATATAAGATTTTTTGAAGGAGGTCAAATAAATGTCAAAATTAGAAATGCCAAAAGATAAAGATGAAATAAAGCGACAAATTAAAACATTACAGGCCCAATTAGTTATGGATGATAAAAAGAGAGATAGCAAAAATAAGCAAATACACCAAAATGAAATTAAAGCCCTTAAAAAAGCTTTAAGCGATAAATAAGAGATATTAACTATTGTTATAAATCACACAGATACCTGTAAAATAGAGAAGAGCTTAGCATAATTGCTAGGCTTTTCGATTATTTGATATATAACAATTTTTCTTATTCCTATATTTAAAAACATGAAAAACAGAAGTGTATTCCATATTAGAGCAGTATATTCACTCCAGGATTGAGCTATATATATAAAAATTTACATAAATAACTATTATGTAACGGGGTACGACCCCATTCCAGAAATTGAAGGGAAATGGTCAATCTCTGGTTGCTAAGTATAACACTAATATTGGTTTGAAGTTTCCCAAAGCCTATTTGTTATAATAATTTTTATATAGGCTAATTAAAGCTTATATCGGTAGTTATCACCATACCATCAGAGTTTTCATCTAATTCTTCATATTTATATTGATTTAATTTGTTAGATGGGTTAGGTTGCTTTTCTCCCCACTTAACTTCGATTGTCAAAACACCATAATTAATATCACTATCAATTTTAAATTTGTAATCTAATTGCTCATTATCTGGTATTAAAACACGAGTCCCGTCTATTTTGAGTTTATCCGTAAATAGTCTTATAACTTCATCCTTTAAAAAAAAATAGAAATCTTCTTTGCTCCCAGTATACTTTTCACTATGATCCATGAATAACGCCACCTTTCATTATAATAATATTCAGGTTCAGCTATAAAGGTGATTGTAATTGTCATATTTAAATGGAAATAATTTCACTTGTTTTAGTGGTAATCATTTGGTCTCCGAGGATTGATGGTACAAAATCAATTGATGGTACAACATCTTCCATATGTTGATAAAACGACAATTATTTATGATGAAGTGAATATTCTGACTGCCAAATTAGAACCAATAAATATGGATGGGGCATCAAATAATGTGAAGATTCCAGAGGGTACTGAATTTACAGCTGTTTCCAGTGATGGGGCTGAGGTTACGGTAAAACTTTCTGGACGCAATGCTTGGAAGAGTGGTGGTAAATATCCATCGGGAAAAAAACAAAGATAAATGTATATATAAAACCTTATCAACTTTTAGTAAATTATATTAACAAATACATATTTAGCTAATATATTTAAAGTGTATTATAATGGTACTAAGGAAATATAAAATTAACAAAGGAGTTTGATATAATGTCTTGGGGAAATAAGAATGAAAAAATGTTAGTTGTGGTTCAGAGTAAGTCTGATAGTAATGGATGGAATATCCCTTTTGAATTGACTTACAATGATGAAGAGTTTGAAATAAAGGATCCAATTAGAAGTATGAAGCTTTTTAACAATGCAATCAGATATAAATGTAATATTGACGATAAAGCAATTGAGTTATTTAATGAAGGTGAAGAATGGTGGATTCTAGTATAGTGAACTGATACCCTTTGGGTGCCCGTTCAACTATGTAGTGTGCTGTATGTTATAAAATCGAATTATAAAATTGCTAATAGCTTTTGAATTAGTCACTTGAAAGTAAAACTTTAAGACAAATAAACTATTTTTTATGAAAGGATACCGCAAATGATTTATTTATTTTTAGCTATAATATGTAGTTCATCTATTGCACTTATTTTTAAATATAGTGAGGGAAATGAAATGAATAGGTATGCAGTTACCAGTGCAAATTATTTTACCGCATTTACGGTAAGCTTATTTATGATACTATTTCAATCACCTATAAAAATTTATGGAATTAATACTTCTCTAACTAATTTTGCGCAGGAGTTTACAAAAGTTATATTAAAAAATAATGGTGCATTTTCAGAAGGTGCCAGTTTTACATGGGCAATATTGCTTGGACTTATAGGTGGAATATTCTTTTTTTTATCATTTGTTTATTATCAAAAGAGTGTAGGGGCAAATGGAGCGGCGATTTCAGGTACATTTGGAAAGTTGGGAATTTTAGTCCCAATGATATTCTCAGTTATTATTTGGAAAGAAATCCCTGAAATTGTACAATGGATTGGAATTTTTATGGCTTTATTTTCAATTGTTTTTGTGAACTTTTCTTCAAATAAAGGTGAGAACGGCGATATACATATAAACTTAACTTTAATATTGTTATTCTTATTTGGAGGAATGGCAGAATTTCAAAATAAGTTATTTCAACAATATGCCCTAACAGAATATAAGAATGTGTTCTTATTCTTTATATTTGTTATAGCTTTTTTTCTTAGTTTATATTTTGTTATAAAATCAAGAGCAAAAGTAATGAAGAGGGACTTAATTGTAGGCTTTTTAGTTGGTATACCAAATTTATTCTCTTCATACTTTCTTATAATGGCTTTAAGCTTTATGCCCACATCTATAGCTTTTCCTATATATAGTGCAGGCAGTATAATCTTTATAAGTTTGGGTGAAATGCTTTTATATAAGGAGAAGTTATCAAAAAAGAATAAAGTTGCTATTTTAATAGTTATTTTAGCTTTAATACTGATTAATATTTAAAAGTGGAGGTCACCCTTGGGGGGTAAATAAATGCCAGGATTAACATGGACCATGCAATGTTTAATCCTATGGTCTAGATTTTCTATAGTATTATGAACATTTTCTGCAATTTCATGACCTTCACAAACGGATAAATTTCTATTAACACATATTTCTACATCTACATATAACCTATTACCGCTTACTCTAGTCTTTAACTCATCTATATTTAGAACACCAATTATTTTTGTTATTTCATTTTTTATATTTTCAATAGTTTTTGCATCAGCGCAGTGATCAACTAATTGATCAATAGCTTGTTTATAAATGTCTATAGCTACTTTAGTTATTAAAATACATATCACAAGGGATGCAATTGGATCTAATATTGGATAACCCAATCTAGCTCCTACAACTCCAATTAATGTTCCAATAGATGAAAATGCATCGGATCTATGATGCCAAGCATCTGCCATAAGAGCGGAACTGTCAATTTTTTTAGCAGCATTAGCAGTATATCTATACATCCACTCTTTAACTATTATAGAAAGTATAGCTGCATACATAGCAATTTTTGCCGGAATTATGGTTGTGCCATTTATAATACTCTTAATACCATTGAATCCAATTAGTAGTGCAGTAATTAACAATATGCTTGCAAGTATCTTAGCCATAACAGGTTCCATTTTTTCATGACCATATGGATGATCTTCATCGGCAGGTTGTTTAGCTAATTTTAATCCCACCATTACAGCTATTGTACTTAGCACATCAGAAAGTGAGTGTATTGAATCCGCAATCATAGCTCCACTTCTACCTAAAACACCAGCAAATAATTTAATGGCGGATAATAAGATATTAATAATTATTGTTAATTTAGATATTTTCATTCCAAGTATAAATCGCTCTTCATTCTTCAATTATTTCACCTCATTTTTAATTGATAATATAATATAAAACTATATGCTCTAGTATATGATGTTTTGTTGAATTTGCAACACTTTCTGATAGGCAACCCCCCGGGGGTAAATCAGATGCAGGTCACCCCTTGGGGTGACCTGCATCTTTTAACCATTCAACTTCTTCTCTTATAATTGGTCGTATGCCATACTTTTCATCAAAGTCTTTTAAAATATTTTGTCTAACTTCTGAGGAAGATTTAATATTAGAAATCAAATCTTTTGATATACCATAAGTAAATGGACAATTAGCTATACATAAACCACAATCAGTCCCTAAACTCCTCCATCGTCTATAGCACTCTTCAGCATTTATCTTCCATCTTAGTACACCATCTTCTTCTTTCATTTCTGTCTTAGATATTGATTTTCCGGGACATGTCTTTGCACATCTTCCACAATCAAGGCAAAATTCTACAACACCAAAATTTTCTTGTGCGTCTGGTATAAGGGGCATATCTGTGGTTACTATTCCAAGCCTAACACAGGAACCATATTCTTTAGTTATAAGTAGTCCGTTTCTTCCAAATTCGCCTAGTCCTGCATCTCTTGCTACCAGCGGTGCTACTACTAAATAATTACCATCCATATGATTTCTAGCATCATAACCTAGCTCTCTAATATAATATGAAAGTAACATCCCAATAGTTGCTGACTCCACATATCCTTTTACAACAGCTATTGATTCTGGTAATTTTGGTGCTCTCATAATCATTTCAGTATCCATAGGTACTGCAAATACAATTCCATACTTATGTTTTTTAATGATTTCCTCGCCATAGTTTTCTTCATGCCTTCCCCTATGTGAATAATAATGGTAATCTTTCATTTCAGCTATACCAATTAATTTTGCACCATAAAACTTAGCGAGTCCCTTAATTCTTTCTGTCATAACATGTGGATCTATGGGAGTTTTCTCGGGGGTTACTGGGCCTTCGCTAAGTTTTCTTATATCATATAAATATTTAAAAGAAGCATCTACTATTGGTGAGTTTATTTTATTAAACATCACTGAACCTTCGCTGCCCATAGGAGGTAAGCTCCTTAATGAATCATCCACTTCCTTTAAATGAGGGTTATTACTATAATAATCTTTATAAATCTCGCTTCCCTGCTTATAATTCATTCTTGCAAATATAGTATCTTTCTCATTGAATTTCTTCATATATTCTCCTTATATGTTTTATATATTTTTTCCATTATTAAATATTTTATCATAACTGTATAAATCACACAATAAAAGTGGATATATAAAAAAAACATCTGGATATCCAGATGCTTTTTTTGTAATTTGTAATTTTTAAAGGAAACAATTATATGGTAAATCTATATCTCCTTCAAAACAGTCATCAAAACCACGAGGATAATGATACTCACGTTTGTCTTTATCATCAGGGTAAACAAATTTGCCGCCTACCTGCCAGATGTATGGAAGGAATTTATATTGTAATCTGTCTTTTCTCATTTCAAAAAGTACATTTATTTCTTCAGTGTCTGCTTGGAAGTTAGACCATATATCATGATGGAAGGGAATTATAACTTTAGTGTTTAAAGCTTCTGCCATCCTAAGTATGTCTGAGGAAGTCATTTTATCAGTTATGCCTCTAGGATTTTCACCAAAAGAACCAAGTGCCACATCTATTTTGTAATCATTGCCGTGTTTTGCATAATAGTTTGAGTAATGCGAATCGCCGCTATGATATATGCTTCCAGCAGGAGTTTTTATAATGTAATTTACTGCTCTGTCATCAATGTTTCCAGGCATTTTACCAGCTAGCGTAACACCTTTTGGAACTGTAATTAAGGCAGTACGGTCAAAGGATTCCAGTGCTATAAGCTCTGTATCTTTAATTTTAACTACATCTCCAGGTTTTACAATTATGCAACGATCGGCCGGTACTCCCCAGCTAATCCAAAGATCAACACAGGTTTTTGGTCCTATAAAAGGTACAGAAGCATCACAATTTTTCATAACTGCAGTTGCAACATTTATATCAATGTGATCATTGTGATCATGAGTTGCGACTACTGCATCAATATGTTTAATAGCAAATGGATCTAAGACAAATGGTGCAACTCTAAGATTTGGTTGTAACTTCTTAGCACCAGACATTCTTGCCATTTGATGTTCTGGTTTCATAAGTGGATTACTCATAGTTCGCTTTCCTGTCCCACACCATAAATCAATACAAATGTTGGCATTTCCTTCAGATTTCACCCAAAGGCCTGTACAACCTAACCACCACATTGCAAAAGTATTAGGTGACACAACTTCTCTTTCTATTTCTTCGTTTAGCCATGTTCCCCATTGGGGGAAAGTACTGAGTACCCATGATTCTTTAGTTATTTCATCTATTTTAGACATGTTATCACCTTACCCTTATTTATTTTATTCTAAATTCAAAGCTGCTTTAATTTTACCTTCGATTTCTACCTCTGATAAAAGATTTCTAAGACCTATAATTTTAGTTTTACTACGAGCATTTGAAAAATTTGATACTAGTGATTCAGATACAAAAACCATATCATAAGAAGATATAACGGATTTTGCCTCGCCAACACTAAGATGATCCACATCAACTTCAATTTGAAGTTTCTTGAAAACTTTGATGATCTTCATTTTAATCATTTGACTTGAACCCATTCCATTTCCACAAGCTGCTAATACTTTCATATAAATCTCTCCTTTTAAAATTATCTATTTTTAAGCATCTAAATTTTCATCTGTTTGTGTAAAGTAATTTGCTTTGTTTTTACGATATTGCATTTGAGGAATAACTAGCATTGCCACAATTAGAGCAAATACACCAAATAGTTTAAAGGTATTTGCAAAAACTCCAAATGCAGGCCATATAGTATCCCAATCAATGTTACCATGCCATCCTCCAGAAAGAGGATTTTGTACTCCAGCCTTAAAGAACCATACTGCAAATGCACCACCCAGGACTTGAAGCATTCCACAACATATTGGTATTATTGTAGCGGCACGTACACCACCACGTTTATTTGCAAATACCGCAAGAGTTGCATTATCAAAGAATACTGGTACAAAACCGGTGATTATCATAACAGGAGAATGGAATACAAGAAGTCCTGCTATTGCTATAAATTGACCAATAGCTCCAAATACAAAACCGTATACAACTGCGTTTTTTGCACCGAATCCATAAGTAGCTGCGCAATCAACAGCAGGAGTTAATCCTGGTATAAATTTATCGGAAATACCTTGGAAAGCTGTTGTAAGTTCTGATACGAACATTCTAACACCACTCATAAGTATAAATAGATAAACTGAAAATGTTAATGATCGATTTACTATATAAGCTGCAAAGGATAAGGTTGGTGCGAAGTTTCCAGAAGCAGCTTTACCAATTGGATTTTCTAAAAGTCTCATGTATGGTTCGCCAAGAACTAGCATAATGATACCAAAGAAAACTAACATCAAAGTACCAGCTGTAACAACATTATCATTGAATATTGAAAGAAATTTAGGTAACTTTATGTTATCAAGATTTTTATCTTTATTTCCTATTTTGCCAGCAATTTTATCTGTTAGCCATACTGCGCCCATCTGTTGATGCCCAATGGCAAAACCAGCATTGTCTGTAAGGTTGTTACAAGCTTCTACTGTTAGATTTGAAAATACAGCTTGATAAGTACCAACAAGTATTCCTACTATAATAGCTCCAGTTGCATTAGCATAAGCAGGTAATGCGAAGAATACAATAAAAGTTGCTGTTGTTGCTTGCTGAAGCATAATATGACCTGTGAGGAAAAGAGTTCTTATTTTTGTTATCTTACCAAAGGCTACTAAGAGTAGGTTCCATATGAAAGCAAACATAAGTGCAATCATGACCATGGAAGCTAAATTGCCTAAACTCTTATTTGCAGCTGCTAGGCCAAAATATGGATCAATAACTGCAGCATTCATGTTGAAACGATCATTTAATCCTGCAAGAATAGGTCTAAAGGTACTAACAAGTCCGCCTGCACCTACGTTCCAAATCATTATGCCAATGATACATTTCATTGTGCCTGAAAAAGTCTCATATAGTGGTCTTCTTAAAAACAAATAACAAATTAATACAATCAAAGAGATAAAATATTCCGGCTTGGTGAGAATGTTGTCTGAAAACACTTTAAACCATCCACTGTTTGCAAAACTATTAATATCCACTAATTTGCCCCCTTGTATAATTTAATTATTATTCCAATTAAAACTGATTTAATTCTCTTGCCATTTCTTCTGGGTCTGTGGAGTTTCTAATAAAGTCTAAATTTTTATCTTCTGATAGATAATCGCACAATTTAGAAAGTAAACCAATGTGATCTGTATCGTTTACTGCTGCAAGTGTTATAACTATGTCTACAGGATCATTTTCACAATTAAAGTGAATAGGTTCTGATAAAGTAAGCAAACTGATACCAGTTTTCAAAACGGTTACATCTGGTCTGGAATGAGATAATGCAAGCCCTGGTATTATTACAATGTAGGGACCAAAATCTTCAACGGTTTTAATTGTTAAGTCAATGTAACCATCAGTAATGTAGTTAGAGTTAACCAGCAGTTTACCTGAAAGCCTCATAGCCTCTTTCCAATCTTTAGCTTTGGCCTTTAAACTAATGTTTTCGGTAAGTATAATATTAGTATTAATTTCTATTCACGTCCTTTCTTAAATAAGTGTTAATAGTATGTTTGTATTTATAATAACAATTTATGTGCAATGTGTCAACAAATGATTAACTATTGCACATATGTGCAATAAAAACATTGGTAAGCCTATAAAAAAATAGAAAGACGCTATCTTTCTATTTTTCATCATCTAATTCTAATATTTTTAAGGCAGCAGTATCATCTATAATTAGAGTGTGTACATATTTACCTCTTATTGCCCCAAGGATAGCTTTTGATTTATCCTTAGAACCTGCAACGCAAATAACATTTGGTGCATTATAAAAGTCTTCTAAATCTATTCCTATCATAGTGTTATCTAATTCAGACTTAACGGGTACACCATTTATATCGTAGAAGTGTCCACCAATGTGACCTACAGCACCATTTGATTGGAGAGCATATTGAGTATAACTATCTATATATTTGCTCCAGGCTGTATTTGAGATGGTAGAATCTATAGATCCTACACTTGTTAATATAATGGAAGCTCTTCTAGCAAGAGAAAGTGTGTCTGATATAAATGGGTCTCGTATAAGCTTCTCTTTCATGTCTTTATCCTGTACAAAAAGTGGAGCTAATAAGTAGTGATATTTTCCACCATAGGTGTTTGCAAATTGTTTTACCAGATCTATTCCGTCTATTTCAGGCTTATCTTTTAGTGCAGCTCCCATTATTTGAACTACAGTAAGTGGAATGTTTTTGCTGGAGTTAAGACTTTGAACAGTATTATATATAGTGTTGCCCCAAGATATACCAAGGATGGTGTTCTTATCTATTTTACTATCAATATAATAGGCTGCAATTTCACCTAGTTTAATTAGTGTTAATTCAGTGGAGGACCCCTTTGTGTTAATAATTCTAATATGCTTTAGCTTGAATCTTTTCATAAATTCGTTTTCAATTTCCGTTAATCTTTCCCAAGGCTCTTTTATGATTATCTCTACTACTTTTTTTTCTCTTGCTTCTTTTAATAATCTCGAAATCTTAGAACGAGAAGTGAACAAACGTTCAGCAATTTGTGATTGAGTCATTTCCTCTTCATAATAAAGACTGGCTACACTAGCTAAAAGGCAATTCTTTTCGTTATCGTTCATATTTTCATATTCATTCATAATTAAAACTCCTTTCCAAGTTATCATTTATCTTTAAAGTGGGAACATTTTCAATACCACACTCAAAATCATTACAAGTGAACATATACTTATAAAGAGATTATAATACTTTAATAGTTAAAAGACAATAACCTAGATTTTATAGGGCTTAACAATGGGTGTGAACATATGTGCATTATTTGAGAATATGTTGACCAAGAAAAAATAAGATGATATATTGTATAGAATAGTACTAATAAAAAGCAGATACAATTCTTAATTTTTGAGGGGGTACATAAGATGTATGATTTAGATAGAGCTCCCATTGGCATTTATGAAAAAGCTTTACCTTCTAGTTTTTCCTGGGAAGAAAAGCTCATGTCAGCAAAAGAAGCTGGGTTTGATTATTTAGAAATTTCAATAGATGAAACAGATGAAAAATTAGCTAGACTTGATTGGACCAAGGAGGAAAGGGAACAATTAAAGAATCTTATAAGTACAACAGGGGTGTTAATACCAAGTATGTGCTTAAGTGGTCATAGAAGATTTCCTTTTGGAAGTAAAAATGAAGATACCCGCAAAAGAGCCTTTGATATTATGAAAAAAGCAATTGAACTTTCCGTGGACTTAGGAATACGTACAATTCAATTAGCGGCCTACGATGTATATTATGAAGAAGAGGATGAAACTACAAAAGCACTATTTATAGAAGGAATGGAAAAATCAATAGCAATGGCAAGTAAAGCAGGCGTAATGCTTGCGCTTGAAATAATGGATACAAAATTTATAAGCACTATTTTAAGAGCAATGCCATATATAACTAATTTTAATTCGCCTTGGTTTAAAATATACCCTGATATAGGTAATTTAAGTGCCTGGGGTAGTGATGTTGAAGCGGAACTAGAGCTTGGACTTCCACACACTGTTGCAATTCATGTAAAAGAAACAAAGATAGGAGTATTTAAAGAGGTTCCTTTTGGAGAGGGAATTGTGAAATTTGCTTCAATTTTTAAAAAATTAAAGCAGTTAAATTATCAAGGACCTTTTTTAATAGAAATGTGGGCTGATAATAGCAAGAGTATTACGAAAGAAGAAGCTACACACGATATTTATAATGCAAGAATGTTTATTAAGGGAAAAATGATTGAAGGTGGGATGGATAATGCTAGAAGAGCTTAAACAAAAGGTATTAGAGGCTAATTTAGAGCTTCCTAAAAAAGGGCTTGTAACTTTTACTTGGGGAAATGTAAGTGCTATTGATAGAGAAAGTGGATTAATTGTAATAAAACCAAGTGGAGTTTCCTACGAAGAAATGAAATTAGAAGATATGGTAGTGCTAGATCTTGAGGGTAAAATAGTGGAAGGCAATTTAAATCCTTCATCAGATACAGATACACATATATTGCTCTATAAAAAGTTCAAGGAAATTGGTGGTATAGTTCACACCCATTCAAGCTGGGCAACAAGCTGGGCGCAGGCTGGAAGAGATATACCTTGTTTTGGAACAACACAGGCGGATTATTTTTATGGAAGTATTCCTTGTACTAGAAAAATGACACAAGAAGAAATTAAGGGAAGGTATGAATATGAAACTGGCAAGGTAATTGTAGAGACATTTAAAGGAATTAATCCGGAATTCATGCCGGGTGTAGTAGTAAATAATCATGGCCCATTTGCATGGGGAAAAGATGCTATGGATGCAGTACATAATGCTATTGTAATGGAAGAGGTTGCAAAAATGGCTTATAGAAGTATTCATTTAAATAAGGAACTAGAATCCATTGATAACAATCTTCTGGACAAGCATTTTTTAAGAAAACATGGTGAAAATGCTTATTATGGTCAAAAATAATATAAATATCTTAGATGGGGTGGAAAATATGAAAATTAATAAAAAGATTATTGCAAATTTAACAAAATGCTATTCGATAGCTCCTTTAAAATATAAGGACGAAAATTGTTTTTTAGTAGCAGCTGAAAAAGTTGACCGATGTATACTGTTTGATTCAGATGGAAATGAAATTGAGACTGTGTGGAATGAACCTGGAGGTGCTATGACCATGGTTCAGGTACCCGGAACTAATGGACAGTTTTTGGCAACCCATAAGTTTTTCTCACCCAATGATTCAAAAGAAGCGAAAATTGTAATAGTAACACCAGGCACGGATGGGAAATGGAGTATTAAAACACTAGTAAATCTGCATCATGTCCACAGATTCGACTTGATCAAGAGAAATGGTAATATATTTTTAATAGCCTGTACTTTAAAATCAGGTCATGAATATAAAGATGACTGGTCAAGCCCTGGAAAGGTATATGCGGCTAAACTTCCCAATGATTTAAGCAACTTTAATGAGGATAATCAGCTTAAGTTAACTGTAATAAAGGACGGGATGCTAAAGAATCACGGATATTATAAAGTAGTGGAAGAGGGTATAGAGACAGCTGTAATTTCCTCCGAAAATGGAGTTTTTCAGTTTTTACCTCCAGTGGCAGAAGACGCAGAATGGGAAATTGTGCAGCTGTTAAATACTCCTTCAAGTGATGCTGTACTAGTAGATATTGATAGTGATGGAGAAATGGAATTGGCTGTGCTTGCACCTTTTCATGGCGAGAGTGTACGAATATATAAAAAGACAGAAGGAATTTACAAAGAAATGTATGTACATCCGGAACCCGTAGAATTTACCCATGCTCTTTATGGAGGGGATTTATGTGGAAAGCCTTCTATTGTAATTGGACATAGACAAGGTAAAAAATCTCTGTTTGCACTTACGTATGATGCGCAAAAGGGAAAGATACAATGCGAAAATATTGACACGAGTTGTGGACCGGCCAATGTATATCATTATATAAAAGATAATAAAGATATACTTATAGCTACAAATCGTGAGATTAATGAAGTGGCTATGTACACCATTGAACCTTAAAGATAATAGGATAGAACCATAATATAATGAACGGACGCCCTTTGGATGTCCGTTTTACTTCGCTTTATAGTTAAAGTATCTGTACCTTTAAGACTTTAAGGTCTATATTCTTGATGCATTTCTGTTACTGCATAATCTTTAAGAGTTATATCAAAAATTGGTCTATCTTTATATTTACCAATAATTATACTATTGAAATCCTTATTAACATTTAGAATATTTCCTTCACTATCAAAATCTATTTCACTAATATTAACATTATCATCAACTTCTAGAGTAACAGTGCTACTTATAGGCATGTCAAAACCATCATCTGATAAGTAATCACCTGTTCCATCTCTATCATTGCAAATTACAAAATTTCCAGTTCTTTTTTCATAATCTCTAGCTTCGTTTAAATCAGTAACAAATTTATCAAAATATCCTTCAATATATTTTTTGCCATCTTTTTTATACCCTTTACTTACATAAAACAATTGAGTTTCTTTTCCGTTTAATATATCTTCTGCTGCCGTACTTACTGAACTTTTTCCACCTAGTAAAATTAAATTTAAATAATTAGTGCTGTCTAGATATCTTTTCTGCTGTATTATATTGCTGCCATCTGTAAGTATAATTGGTGCATTTAATTTTGCGGCTAGTGCACTACCGGATAAGGCATCCGGAAAACTTTTTCCACTTACAACTACCGCAGAATCTGTGTCCAAATTAAAATATTTACATATATTTAATGAGGTTTCATATCTATTACTTCCACTAATCCTTACTATACTGCTATTATCTAAGGAAGGTACCCCATTTTTCAATTCATCTATAATAGAATTATTTAGTGATCCTTCACCACCTATTACAAATACTTTAGATGGCTGGATTTTTTTTAGCATATCCTTACTTTCGCTAGGCAAATTTATTTTATTAATCATTAATATTGGATATCCTTTTGATGCAGCAATGCTTGAAATGCTTAAAGCATCTGCAAATCCATATCCATTAACTGCAATTACTGGTGTGCCTTTTTCCACATTAATGAAACTGACAATTGTTTTATTTGTATCAAATCTATTGCTCCCTCCTAATCTTTTTACATTGTAGTCTAATGATTTAAAGTGTTCTGAAAAACTTTCATTTACAGAGCTATTTCCACCAAGTATATAAATTGTACCGCCCTTAGTTAGATGGTTTTTTATGTAGTTTATTGAGTTAGAGCTTGTCTCAATTGTTTTGTCTACTAATAAAATAGGAGCATTTAATTTCTTAGAAAGTACACTTCCTGATAATGCATCGGGAAAATTATTTCCACTTGCTATAATTACATTTTGTACTGTGCTATTGTTGAATTCAATTGAAATGTTAGCTGAAGTTTCATATCGATTTTCACCAGTTATTCTTTTTATGTTGTAATTGTCTTTTGCATACACTTGGCTTGATAAACAAATAGTAATAATAGCTGCTGAAATAATAATTGATATTTTTTTTATTATAATAATCATCTCCCTAAAATTTAAAAACATGTACAAATTAATATATTCACCTTGTCATTAAGATATAACAAAGATAAATATATATAATGAACGGACACCTTTGGGTGCCCGTTTTCGTTTTGTTACCCCCGGCAGGCTGTGCGAAAACCTATAAAAAACTATTAATAATCTGTCAATTTTGGTATAATTAATCTATATTATACCAAAGGAGAAGGATAAATTATGAACTATATTTTGGGAACAGATAGACT
>NZ_JBOITM010000045.1:0-14285 GCF_050717535.1 Clostridium sp. | reverse complement strand
ACTATATTTACAGTAATATTCGTAACTCTACCCAGCGCTATTGATTCTAGTTCATCTAGTAAATATCTTCTATGACCTTTTGGTGTTTTATAACTTTTAAGTATCCCTTCTTTGTCCCACACTCTCATAGTTTTAGGAGTTACTCCTAAAACTATGAGAAGCTTTTGTTATACTTACATATTCATGCATATATAATCACCTCTACTATTAGGTTAACCAATAATAGTATTTTTATGTATTAAATGTTCATAAATGTTCATAAATGTTCATAAATGTTAATATATATTATAGCTGCTTATACCTCCTTTTCTTCATTTGGGGTTAAAATTCAATCGTATTGGATAATACAACTGCAAAATAAGAAACAAAATCAATATATAACATTACATTTAAAGGGATTTATCAACTATCATTTTATCCAAATTGATAATTGCGCCTACTTATTTTAAAAATTAGTCGAGGGTTTCACTGGTGAAGACGAACCGTACCTAGTACCTAGTACCTAGTACCTAGTACCTAACTATATCACTGTCCATTGAGAGAAATGAATTATATAAGTTAAATCCACAAATAACTCCAAATTCAACTCTCCAAGACTTCCAACATATTCAGTATCTTTATGATTTATTAATCCACATGAGGAAGAAAATATAGTTTGAAACTCAGAAATCATCTATTTACTTATATGCTGAGTTTTATAAAGCTCAGCATAGACACCATTTTTCTCCATCAAACATTTGTGATTTCCATCTTCAATAATATTTCCACTATCAAATACAAGAATTCTATCTGCATTTCTGACAGTAGATAATCTATGAGCAATAACAAAAGTTGTTCTGCCTATTATTAGAGTATCAAAAGTTTCTTGTATTTTCGCTTCAGTAACACTATCAAGAGCAGAAGTTGCCTCATCTAAAATTAGGAATGGTGGATTTTTCAGAAATATACGGGCTATAGAAATACGTTGTTTCTGTCCACCAGAAAGCATTGCACCACGTTCTCCAACAAAAGTATTAAATCCATCGGACATAGCAATAATATCATCATAAATCTCAGCCTGCTTTGCTGCTATTGCAACTTCCTTAGGAGTAGCCTCCGGTTTACCATATCTAATATTTTCAAGAATACTATCAGCAAAAAGGAATACGTCTTGTTCTACAACTCCAATATTTTTATGCAGTGATTCTTGTGTAACATTACGTATATCTACATGGTCAAGCAAAATTTTTCCTTCATCAACATCATAGAACCTGGGAATCAATTTACATAGTGTTGATTTACCTCCACCTGATTGCCCTACTACTGCAATTGTTTCACCAGGCTCCACGTGAAGAGAGATATTATGTAATACCTGAATACCTTTTTTATAAGAAAAACTAATATTTTCAATATCTAATTCGCCTTTTACTCTACCTAGCTCTATAGCATTCGGATCATCTTTCATTTCAGTTTCAGTACGCATCATATCTACAAACCGTACAAGTCCAGCTCCACCTGTTGCAAAGAGTTCAGCAAAGTTCGAAAGTTTTCTAATTGGAGTTATAAAAGTAGCAATATATAAAGTAAAAGTGATTAAATCAATTTGATTCATCTGTCCTTGCATAATTAATATACCACCTACTAAAATAACTATTGCTGGCAAAATGCAAAGGAAAAATTCCATTGTAGCATTGAAATATCCCATGGCCTTATAAAATTTGGTTTTAGATGTTTTGAAAGCATCATTTGATTCACTAAACTTATCAAATTCTGAATTCTCATTTGCAAATGCTTTCGCTGTTTTCATGCCTGAAAGCCCCGATTCAATATTCACATTTATAGAAGCAGTTTTTTCTTTCACTTCAATAGAAGCTTTTGACATTTCAGAACGTCTATACCATACAACTAATAAAAATATAGGCAATATTAAAGCAATAACCAAAGTTAATTTCCACTGAATAGTAAATAAGATACCTAGTGATCCTATTATTGTAAGTGTGGATATAAAAACATCTTCAGGACCATGATGAGCAAGCTCAGTTATATCAAATAAATCTGCTGTAAGTCTACTCAATAGTTGACCTGTACGGTTTTTATCAAAGTATCCATAAGACAATTCCTGCATATGTTGAAATAAATCGCTTCTTATGTCTGCTTCTACTAATACACCAAAAGTATGACCATAGTAGGTTATTATATAGTAGAAAAAAGCTCTTAATGTATACGCAATTAGCATAATCACCATAATAGTTATAAAAGTTTTATAAGCATTAACAGGTAGTAGCTCATTTAGTGAATACCGAGTTATTGCTGGAAATGATAAGTCAATAACTGCAATTAAGAATGCACATGACATATCTAATATAAATAATTTTTTGTGTGGTTTAAAATATGAGAAGAATATTGAAACTAGAGATTTTTTTTGAAATTCTTTTGTATCCATTTTTAGTATTTTCCTTTCTTTTATGCATCTTGGTTTTTTTTAAGTATAACATATTTATGCCCTGTTCAATCTAAGTTATTATATTGAAAATCTACAAACATCTCACCATTATGAGGATATTTATTTACTTTAGCCTAAAATTGTTCTCTATCATTAATTTTAATAATTTTCCTATTGCATCTATACTCAGCTAATTTAGCAATTATCTTTCCCTCCTACTGCCTCATAGCGTCACAATAGTAATTAAGTAAAATGAAAATTTATGATAAATAAAATTAATATTCTCAAATTTTAAACATGGATTACTTATACTATTTGCTATAACCAATGTGCAAATAATACTAATAATAATTAATAAAATCAATATTTCTATAAAAAACATTATAGCAGTTTTATAATCTTTGCTATTTTGTATATTAATTCCATCTGCCGTCTTAATATTATACTCATTTAAATTTCTAACACTTGTTTGGTAATTTTCTAATGTTTCTTTGTTTATCGAAAATAATTCATACGCATCATTCTGCTTATCTGCTTTCACCATATCTATTGCAGGAAATAAACTTTCTCTCCATTTGGCTAAATTTTCTTTAACTGCACTATATAATTCCTTTTGTTTATCATCTTTTGATAAAACATCTAATTTTACCATACTGTCTTCTATAGTTTTTTTCTTTTGGCAACATCTGCGTAAACACTTTCTTTCTCAGTACCATCTTTACTAATAATTAACGTTAACAAATTTGCACTGTTTGCTCTTGTTTGAGTTCTTAAATCTGAACCAATTTCAATTGCTATAACACTATTATTGTATAACGACGTCATGCCTTTATTCCCTTTTGATAAATTAAAATAGCCAACACCTGCAATTATTAATGATAAAAATAGCATTACAAATACTAAAATAAATATTTTTATTCTGACTTTGAAATTACCTAACATTTTTTTAACCGCCTTTTATTATTATTTTCTAATTCAACCCTAATTCTTTCAATAATTTTAATAGCGATTACATTATCTATATTATTTAAATAGATTAAAGCTCTTCCCCACCATATCTGGAACCTCAATTAAATCATTTTTCATATTAAGTCCTCCAAAATGTTTACTGAAATTTTATGTTATATATTAGTAAATTCAATTATATAATTCTGCATTAACCCCCCAAATCCTTTTTTAAAAGCTATTTTTGTCTAACATGAATATCTGCTTTTATTTTTGATATTCCTTCATAATATTATTATCTTGAACCAGATGAATAATAGATTTATAATTTGCAATTATTGATTTCGGACAAGGCTTCATAGAATAAACTAAAAACAGTTTATTCTTATATCAGAAAAATCAAAAACTTCAGTCCACCGTTTTTTTCAAGATTACATACCATTTTCTTCATATCCTCACTGTTTCCAACATGTAGAAAAGCTCATAGATCAATTTTTCATCAATAAAACTTATAAATCTTTCGAAACAATATTAGAATTAACGCTTGTGTTTGCAGAATCTTTTAGGTAAGCAAACCAGTATACAGTTCCTACAAAAATAGCTCCCCCAATTATATTACCAATTGTTACTGGAATTAAGTTTTTAGTAACAAAGGTTCCCCAATTAAGCCCAGCTAATTTTTCTGGTGTTACATGAGATGCTGCCAACCAAGCTTCGTTCGTTTTTGCCATTATTCCTGCTGGAATATAGTACATATTTGCAACACTATGCTCAAATCCCGATGTTATAAATAACCATATTGGAAAGAAAACAGCAAATATTTTTCCTACCATAGTTTTTGATCCATATGACATCCAAACAGCTAAACACACAAGCCAATTACACATAATTCCAAGGTATAGTGCAGGCATAAAGGACAACCCCACTTTATAAGCTGCAATTTTAATGGTAGCTCCTCCGAGTCCATTTGCTCCACTATTAAATAGTCCTGATTGTACCATCATAAAAGCAATAAATATCGAACCAATAAAATTTCCTAAATACACAATGGACCAATTTTTAAACATTTTGGTCCATTTAACTTTACCTTTTAGTACACTTATTATAATTAATGTATTTCCCGTAAACAGTTCTCCACCAGCTATAACAACTAGCATTAATCCTGTTCCAAAAATTGCACCCGCAATGCATTTCCCTAAACCATAAGTTTCAGGTTTTGCAAATAAATTAAATGCTGCCATATTCGATCCTTCGGAAGCAAATGCGATAAAAGCTCCCGCTAAAATACTTAAAATAAGTGATGTAGAAGCTTTCATACTTGTTTTTTTAATTCCCGCCTGCTCTGTATACGTTGCAATTTCCTTTGGTGTTAAACATTCGCTCATATTTTTACATCTCCGTTTATATTATTTTGTAAGATACACTTATAAAACCAACAATTATTATAATTTCAATATCAGATTCTTTAAAAGTGTAACTATCCTTCTTTTATTCTCCTATATATTCACTATAAAAGCTATAAAAGTTTATAAAAATCCCCTAATCTGGTTATAATAAGATTTTTCCCCTTTAGGTTAGTTTCATTACACATCTAAATATGCGCTATTTATAAATATTCTTTACTATTTTATTCATCCCCCCCCAACTTCCATGTAAAAATTGCACTCTACTAATAAACACATCGATGTCCTTTTGAATAAGGAAAATTCAAAAATTCATTACCAGCCATAAAATATCCAATTTTATTCATCCACATATATGGGTAAACCGTTTTAAAATCAATACTTTCACCATAACCCTCCAATCAATTATGCCTAACGGCACATTGAAGGGTGAAATTTTATATATGGATGTTTTTTTTACTCTCAGGGTTACAAACGCAAGTACCCACTTCTAACCAATTGTCTTGATCCCAAGCTTTATTTATATGTTCACCTGTTACTTAAATCTAGCAGACAAACGAATTATCGATGGCATTTCTAAGAAAATTACTTTATCTTCTACATTGTTTAAAGCTGTTTTAAAAAACTTAGTCTTAATGCTTCTTTTATTTACTAGCTTTAAAGGAGCATTATAAGGTTCCATCTTCTTTTAACAAAGCAAGATCAGAATAATTTTTTGCATTGCTAGGATATGGGTACTCCCAATAAACAGTAAATGGATACTCTTTTCTTAGTAGTTCCTTAAAAATCGAATATACAAAAGTAGTTTCATAAAGATTGCATACTCCATGATGAGTCCTCTTATAATAGTTTTCATTCATTTTAAAAAGTTCATTTAGTTCATGTTCTTCTACTAAAATAGCTTCAAGAGCAGAATTAAAAAAAGAATTTATAATATTACTAAACCTCCAATTCAAACTATTATATAATATACTATACCAAAATGCTAAATTAATAAACTATTGTCTTATTATATTTATTATATTTATTATATTTATTATATTTATTATATTTATATAATAAATTGAAATCAAAACATAATAAAACCCTCAACTATAATTAATTAATCGAGGGTTCATGGCGAACCTCCCTTTCTACCGATAATTTCGGTAGTGTTATGTTCGCTCTTAATCGCATGAATAGCAAGTCATTATAGATATTCATGCAAGATTAATTTCTAATATTAATGCTGATTCCACAAAATCATTGCCACTAAATTGTACACACACCTTCATAATCCGATGCATTAACTTTAGCCTAATTATCTCTAAATTCCTCTGCAAAAACAACACAAGCCTGAAGACTTTTAAAATTTCCAAAATTATTTGTAAAAAAAATAAATTTCCGTGCAGAAATTAAGAATTCCTATGTATATTAGTAATAGGTTCATTTATTAATGAAGATTAAACAAAAAAGAGTGATTAAGCTGATTTTAACAACTGAGGATCAACAAATATTCAAAAGATACGCCTTGCTTTATTTTTCAAAATTCCCATCACTATCAAGTAAAGAAATCTATAAATTACTTGGAAATGATGACCCTAAACTGATGAAAAGAATTAAACGCATAACCAAACGAACAGATCCTGCTGCCTATATTGGCCGATACTTACTTCCATTATTTGAAAAAGAAGGGTGGCTGATATATAAAGATAATAAATGGAATGTCCAAATTGTACAGGACCGTTGTTCACAGTGTTTTAAGAAAATCGATGAAGTATATTTAATTGATAGTAGAAATTTGCACTTCTGTAGCACTGATTGTGCAGATGAATTTGAAGGTTTTTACGAGCCGTATGATTGCTACTGGGATGAATATTTATGTCTTTTCACTGAGTTCAGTGAGATGTATCCCCAGTTTTCCAATTATACAAAGCTTGATGGCACCAATAATTTTATAAGCCCATTTTCGCATTTTAATCTTTTAAATCTTATTCAAAATATTGAAGATAGCATTAATAATAGTGAGTTTGATGAAATAACAAATGATGAAGGTGCCGATGGTAAAGTAGCTGCAGAAATTTATAGGATGCTGGCAATTTTAAATGACAAGCTGATTAAACTTCGAAACACAGAAAAAAATATTCGAAAGCATAGAACTAAAGAAAAGCAAATGTATGCTCTTGAAATTGAACAAAATCATTTAGTGAAACATGCCAATGACAACAATGTGCTCATGAAATTTATTAAAGAGAATCGCAGGTGTTTAATGAAAAATGAAAGTAATATGTGGATTACAGCAAAACTTGACAGACGCAATCAATGGTATGATGAGCTAAAACAAACTCTTGAAAAAAATTTGAGTTATAAAAATTACATTGAATGCCCTATTTGTTGCACTCTAAGTGAATCAAAATTTACTCGTATAGCAATTGATGGTTACCATTATTGTGAAAAATGTTGCGATGAGGTTGAAATATCCGGAGGTTTTAACAAAAGACAGGAATTCTAATATACAATCAATCCGAGGAACGAATAAAGCTAGAAGCATTGCATAGGATGGGGCTAAATTCAAGCCGTATAAAACCATCACTTGTGATAACGGCTGTGAGAACCTTGATTTAGAGGGTATTGAGAACTCAGTAAGGACTAAACAAAATAGAACTAGGGTGTATTATGCTCATCCATATAGTTCATGGAGCGAGGTACAAACGAGAATATAAATAAAATGATACGACGATTTATCCCCAAAGGTGTGGATATTTCAGCATTTTCTAAAAAACAAATTATGCAAATACAGCATTGGATCAACAATTATCCAAGAAGGATTTTTGGCGGTCTTTCTGCCAATATGGCGGAACAGAAAACCTTTACATCTTAACATTATATTTTTTAAAATTTTTGACATTTTATATTGCAATCTACAATTATTCGTTCCTCGTAGGTTAGGTGTTTACCTTTTCTACTCTCTGTGATAAAATTTAATTGACTCATTTGAAATCCTCCTCTATATGTTGGTTTTGCACTTAACATTATACTAGAGTATTTCTCTTGAGTCTTTATTTTTTTTATCCTTCGGTCATTTCATTATACAACTTACCCTTTTTTATCATCTTTTTCAAAGCCCTCACAAAGTTTATATATTTCCTGAAGCTTTATCATTTTTGTTTTCCTTATTTCTTATACAGACAGGAAACATGCAATATATAAGTTTCTTATTTATTTTATCTGCTCATACCCAATTCTTACATTTATTCTTTTTCATGATTCCCTCCAATTAAAATAAGCCCGTATATTCCGAAACACAATATTTTAGGGTATAAAAAAACTCTTAGATTTCTCCAAGAGTTTTATGTATTTTTCTACACTTTAAATTATATCAGATATGAAACAGACAAAACGGACAAATTTAGTTTTTTCAAAATTCTTAAATATATTTAGCTATCCCAGTCAACAGTAATCAAATCTATTAATAATTCAAAATCATTGCTTCTCTATTTTATCAACCGCTACTGCTGGATTATTTTTTGCATTTTCAAGAACATTGTCTAATAATAGCTTCAAGTTATTATATTTATGAAATTTACTATATGTTATTTGCATCATATCTTCAAAACTACAGACATCACCCTTATTTTTAAGTATTCTAGGAACCTTATCCTTGTCATACAAATTAATAAAATCATTATAGCTTTTTCTTAATTCGTTTATCTTTAACTTTCCAAATACATAAAGATGCAAAAATAGCACATCACAATAATTTACAATATCAATTGCAGCCAAAGACCTTATATGAGAAGAAGCCCGATTGTCATCGGACATATAATAATATATGTTACAAGCTTTTGCAAATGCAGCTGTGACTCTTTCCCCTTCATTTATGGGATTTTCACCTGGGTTATAACTGTCATCTTCATTCTTAAGTAACTTATACGTTTCTGCATAAACTTTCTTTTGTATATATGTTAATTTATCATACTCTAATATTTTAATTTTTTGACTATTCTTAAGTTTATCAATTTTTCTGCCTTCTATTGTATCTTTTTTTATTTCATGCTCATAAACATAATCACTAATATATAAACAGCCCAGGGTTTCTATGGCAAATTCAAAGGACTTTGTCTTTACTAAGTGAATTAAAATATCAGCATCAAATACTGCTTTTATACGTGCCAAATTTTAACCCCCCCCATTTAGTCTAATAAACCCTTTATAAAATCTTTAGCATCATCTGTTACCTCAATACTGTCCTCATAACCAAATTTTTCCGGTTCGCATCCCAAATAACTAAATATCCTAACTAAATCATCATAGGTCGTGTTTCCATTATCATAATTTTCTTTTAGAATCTCTAAGTCATTTTGTAATAAATGAGTGTCCTTTGACGGAACATTTAATTCATTTGTATAGCCTAAATTTTTCGTTATGTTTCCTAGTTGACCATCAAGAACTATACCTTCATTTAGTTTTTCTTGCATTTGTTCATTTATCTTTCCAATTTCATAAAGTCTTTTAGTTATTGCTACATAATCAACACCATACTTCTGTTGAAGTCTTACTACCATTGTTGAATCTATAGGTCTTGTCCCATTTTTACTAATTTCGTCTACAAAACTACATATATTTTTTTCTGGTATAAGTAATTCTGCAGCAAACGCATTAGCCATGACCTCTTTAACATCTTTAACATTATCATCGAGCATTTCTTCTATAACAGAATTCTCTTTAATAAATACTCTATTTTCTAACAGATGGTATATTTCATGTGCTATCGTAAATCTTTCGCTACCAAGTGTATGATTTGTATTTGTCACAATAACAAATGCTTCATGTTTATATCCAATAAATCCAGCAAGATTCAAATTATTAAATGGTGTTCTTATAAGTTTAATCCTTATTTTTTCAGTTGTTTCTAATAAATCTAATATCTCAAGTAATTGCTTAGCACAATAATTTCCTAATCCATATTTATCCCTAAAATTTACAGCTCTATCATATGCAAGTTTTAAAAATTCATTCAAATTACTCACCTCTAATTTCTTCTTGCGCAAATAATGCATCAACCAGTAACTCAATGCGTCTTACTTCCTTCAAATCTATTGAGTCCATACCCTTTGCTTTAAAAGCCATAACAAAAGTTTTTTCTTCTGTTTTTTCTTTCTGTTCTTCTATAAGTCCATATAAAAAATCAACGTCTACTGTAAATACCTTAGCAATCTTAAAAGCTTCATCTAGCGAAACAGCTCTTTGATTATTTTCTATCTTAGCAATAATAACTCTGCTTAGTCCTGTCATATTACCAAGCTCCTCTTGAGTTATTCCCTTCTGTTTTCTTAAGGCACTTATTACTTCTCCAATATTCTTCATTTTCATTTTTAAACACTCCCCCATATATTCATTATACCGAACATTTAAGTTGTTTTCAATACTAATATATGAAATTAGTTCGATTTTAGTACATATTATTTATATCTTTAGCAAATTTCCTTATTAATATTCATACAAACAGAAAAAAATTAACTATAATTACAGTGCTAATCTATAAATTTTAAATATATTACTATTTAATTTATCAAATAAAAAACCTCTTAGATTTCTCCAAGGGGCTGCTTTGTTATTTGTAATTTTCTATATTTTATACTCTATCAGATATTAATGTACAAAGCGGACAGGTTCAGTTTTTACTAAGTATTTGTTCCTTTATCTTTTATCAATTTTTCTATTTTTTCCAACTTATCTAATTGACATTTAAGATTTTCTTCCATTTTAGCCTTCTCTATATGTGCATTTCCCTCAATCTTATTGATTTCTTTTTGTGCTTCAAAAGCAATATTTTTCCTAGTTATTTTTCCAAACTCTTGAATCTCTGACACCAAGCTAACAAGTGATATTATCTGTTCTTTTACTTCTTCTTTGTAATATTTTTTTGTCATTATAACACCTACTTTACAACAGTTATTATTTAATCATTAGGTTATTTTTTGTATTTATATATGAACTAGTATTAAGGGTTGAATTAAGCATTGGTGTAGAAATTACCAAAGGCAATAGTACAGTACGACATATTTCAATTATACTATCGTCAATAACGTCCTTTCCTACCAATAAATCACTAATAACTTCAATAGTTCTCATGTGTAACTCATGATCATTTGCAATCGCATCCCTTAACAATTGTGTATTATTCTCTATTTGTGATATCAAAACTTTAGCATGTTCGCGTATCAAAGTTCGTTGTGTTTGCTGAATTCCTTTTTCAATTGATATCTCTTTAATGGCATTGACTGTGTCTGAAAAAATTTGTAAAGCAGTTTGTGCCACTATATTTGAAGCTCCACTCATTATATTCTCCTCCTCTACATTGAAACACAAAGAATCTTTAATCTTTCAAAATCTTTTATATACTGACTTGATATGATTCCACTTTCATTTGAAATCTCATTCTTAAGCATATCCTTAATAATTTCATATGCATTATTGTAATTAATGTTTTTTTGCTCAATCATTGCCTTTTCCAATATCTGTAGCAATCTTGTTTCTTCAATAATTTGATAATCTATCTTTTCTAATAACATAAGACTTCCATCTAATTTTGCAATTTTCTCATTTACAGCTATGCTGTAATCTCTTGCATCATCCAAATATTCATTCGCAATTTTTTTTCTAGACCCAATTCCCATAATACCAACATTAGTAGACAAAAAGAATTCAAATTTTTTGTCAAACTCTGAACAGAACGGTTCTGATATTCTTATTGTTTCAGTACTATTTATAAGCGGATTTTGTTTTCCTATATTCTCACCAATCTTAATAGCTAACCGTCTTTTATTTTCATAACTTCTAGCTATATTGCTCTTAGTTTGTTCAATTTTTTTAAGAGCATTACTCTCTGATAAGCACCAACGATTTTTTGCAGCTGCCATTTTGTTTTCAGCCTTTTCTTTTATCTCATAAGAAGTTTCGTACCCTTTATTATCCTTAATCACCATTTCATTAAATCCATCAGTCATAATTTCACCAAGTTCAGCAGAGCTTTCAACAGCAAGCTTTGTTAATCCAGACCCAAGTTCACCAACAGCTTTAGTAATTTCCCATGCGCCTCCAAAAAAATCTTTAATTCCTATGATAGTCACCCCCACTTTCATAATAATTCATTCACTCGTTAGTTCTAAATTTAATACACATCTGTAATATTTTACATTTTATCACATAATACAACATATTGATACATTTATTAAGTATTCCTACTTTTTCCCCAAAATCTATCATGTGCTTTTCTTACACTATCACCTGATGCATAAAAACTAATACTTACTGCTACCTGTTCCCTGCATAGAGCATTGATATATCTAAGACTTAAAATCATCCTCATTTCACTATCATCAATACTATTAATATACCTATTAAGAAGACTAAGTTCATAAAACTAGTCACTACGTTCCAGTTTTTACTATGGGGTCAGGTACACCTCCTAAAATTGTAATTTTAGAAAGATACCTAAAGATACCTAAGTATATTAATGCTTTGATAACTTATTTGTGATTAAAATTGTTTACAATAAAATCATTTTGCTATAATTATAAAAGGTAAATAAATCATAGGAGAAATAAAGTATGGTAAGAAAAAAGTGTGAATGGTATCCAGGCTCAATGCATCATATTACAACAAGAGGAAATAGAAGAAGTGACCTTTTTAAGGATGGAGAAGATTATATAATGTATCTGGCTATATTAAAAGAAGTTAAGACTAAATTACCTTTTGAATTGTATTGCTATTGTTTAATGACAAATCATGTGCATTTAGAAATAAAAACTACTGATATCAGCATTTCAAAAATAATGAAAAAAATTAATCAAATATATGCTCAGTATTTCGATAAAAAGTATAATTATATCGGTCATTTATTCCAAGATAGATATCATTCTGAGATTATTAAAGATACTGTACAAATGTTAACAACAACTAGATATATTCATTTAAATCCAGTTAGAGCAAATATGGTAAATAGAATAGAGGACTATGAATATAGTAGCTATAGCATGTACATTGGTAAAACAAAAGAGAAGTTAATATCTTCTGAAAGAATACTTTCCTGCTTTAAAGATATCAACAAAAGAAAATTATATCAGGACTTTGTAGAAAATGATATAAAATTAAAAGCAGATGTTATCACTTTGCCTGTGCACTGACTGCTATCGTAGATAAGTTAGATTTAAAACAACCTTACTAACTATTTTATCCGAAAGCATTTTTGTTATGAGAACTGACTGTATTTTTATGAGGAATTCTGCTGTAAGTATTCTTGACGTGAGTGCTTCAAAATAGCATGACTCCTAATAAGAAGAATAATAAATAAAGAAAAATAACATTCTAGTAACCTGTTATCTAAAATAAAATTAACTTAAAATGCTTATTAAATTACAATTATTTGCTTTGGACCTGACCCCATAGAAGAAACTGGAACCAGTTTCTTCTTTCTACTTCTGTAGCACTGATTGTGCAGATGAATTTGAAGGTTTTTACGAGCCGTATGATTGCTACTGGGATGAATATTTATGTCTTTTCACTGAGTTCAGTGAGATGTATCCCAAGTTTTCCAATTATACAAAGCTTGATGGCACCAATAATTTTATAAGCCCATTTTCGCATTTTAATCTTTTAAATCTTATTCAAAATATTGAAGATAGCATTAATAATAGTGAGTTTGATGAAATAACAAATGATGAAGGTGCCGATGGTAAAGTAGCTGCAGAAATTTATAGGATGCTGGCAATTTTAAATGACAAGCTGATTAAACTTCGAAACACAGAAAAAAATATTCGAAAGCATAGAACTAAAGAAAAGCAAATGTATGCTCTTGAAATTGAACAAAATCATTTAGTGAAACATGCCAATGACAACAATGTGCTCATGAAATTTATTAAAGAGAATCGCAGGTGTTTAATGAAAAATGAAAGTAATATGTGGATTACAGCAAAACTTGACAGACGCAATCAATGGTATGATGAGCTAAAACAAACTCTTGAAAAAAATTTGAGTTATAAAAATTACATTGAATGCCCTATTTGTTGCACTCTAAGTGAATCAAAATTTACTCGTATAGCAATTGATGGTTACCATTATTGTGAAAAATGTTGCAATGAGGTTGAAATATCCGGAGGTTTTAACAAAAGACAGGAATTCTAATATACAATCAATCCGAGGAACGAATAAAGCTAGAAGCATTGCATAGGATGGGGCTAAATTCAAGCCGTATTGTGGAGCAAATAGGTGGGCGATCAGAACGCACAATAAGGTGTGAAATTGCTAGAGGAATGGGTACTATTATTGAATAGTGACTTAACCACTCGGATGCAATATAGCGCTGAAATTGGGCAAACAGAACATGACAGACAAGGAACAGCTAAACGTCCTGCGTTGAAAATAGGGAAAGATTACAAATTGGTGAAGTACTTAGAAAAAGCCATAGGTAAAGACGGTGAATCTCCATATGCAGCAATTCAAAATATTACAAATAAAGAACTGCAATTTGAAAC
>NZ_JBOITM010000044.1:0-14543 GCF_050717535.1 Clostridium sp. | reverse complement strand
TGCTGTTTTTCACTCAATCTAATCATCTCCATTCCCCCTCTTATGATGTTCTATCATAAGAAAGTTTACATTAAAGTGGGGGATATTTCAATTAGAATAGTGGGGTACTTTTAGATTAACATATACATACAACGGTATCAACCTTACAAAACTAATGCTCAAGGAATTCATTTATAACAAGGAAGAAAGGCCGGTTTCTCACTATAATAAAGAAGTAGTGATGAAACAATTTGCTATTTATTTAAATAACCACGGTTATCTAGTATATGTACCAGAAATACAGACATTGTTACCAAGAAGCAAGTTCATACCTCATATTTATACGAAGGAGGAACTTCAGCGTTTTTTCATTGCAGTAGATCATTATCCAGCGTCTATAAACTCTTATAGAAATACCGTTGACCCGGTATTGTTCCGGTTCCTTTATGGCACTGGTACAAGGATCTCTGAGGCACTCAATCTTACTATCGCAGATGTCAATCTTGATGATGGTATTATGACAATACGTCATTCAAAAAACAATAAGGATAGGCTTATTCCAATTACAGAAAGCCTTATAGTTAGAATGAAGATATATATGGAAATTTTCCATCGTTTCAGTGATAATACTACCTTCGTTTTCCCAGGAGCTAAAATGGGGCACATGGATCGAAGTACTGCTTATAACCACTTCAGGGATTATCTTCTGAATGCGGATATATCTCATACCTCAACAGGTCCTAGAATCCACGATTTTCGACATGGACTAGCCGTTGCTTGTCTCAAAAAATGGTCACTGGCAGGAATTGATCTGACAAACATGCTGCCTTATCTGTCCGCTTATATGGGGCATTCAGATTTCAGAGCTACTCAGTACTATTTACGTCTGACAGCAGATTTGTATCCTCATATTCTTAGGAAATCAGAAGTAGAGTTTGGCTATGTCATCCCAGAAGGGAGTTGTTTATATGAAGAACGCTGATTTCCCTTATTATTTGACAAACTTTCTTAGTAAATACTTGCCAGGACATAAAAATTCCAGTCCCAATACCATTGAATCGTACGCAACTACTTTCAAACTATTACTTATTTATTGTGAAAAAGAAAAGAAAGTCAAACCAGAACGCTTAACTCTCAGTTTTTTAACGCATGACTTAATCATTGGATTTCTTGACTGGATTGAGAAAGAAAGAAAATGTGCCATCTCGACAAGAAACCAGCGTATGGTAGCATTATATTCATTTTTTAGATACGTTCAAAAAGAAACTCCTGAAAATATATATGAAATTCATAAAATATTGAACATCACTAATAAGAAAGGACCTAAAACAATTGTACCATTTTTAACTGGTGAAGAAATGAAAATCCTTTTAGAGCAACCTGACACATCAACTAACGATGGAAAAAGAGATTTTGTTCTTTTGGTAATTCTGTATGACACTGCAGCGAGAGTACAGGAATTAATTGACTTGAAAAATAAAGATGTCCGTATATCTAATCCTTCAGTCATAACACTCACTGGCAAAGGAAACAAAACGAGACAAGTGCCTATTATGGACAAAACAAAGAAACTCCTAGAGAATTATCTCATTAACCAGAAATTTAATAATGCAATTAGCAAGGGGGACAATTATGTATTTGTAAATCAACGAAAGCAAAAGCTCACGCGTTGGGGAGTTTCATACATCATTAATAAATACGTAGAACTAGCAAAACAGAATCCTAAGTTTACTGTTCCATTTCCTGTCACACCACATGTGTTCAGGCATAGCAAAAGTATGCATTTACTTCAATCCGGAATTAATCTTATATATATAAGAGATTTTCTTGGACATTGTGATTGCTCTACTACAGAAATTTATGCTAGGGCAGATACAGAAATGAAACGAAAAGCAATAGAAGAAGCTTATAGTGATGTTCTTCCAATAAAAGACCTCCCAATTTGGGGAGATGATACTGACTTAATGAATTATTTAAACTCTCTTTGTAAAAAATGATGAAATTATTATGGTGAGTGATTCATACAGAGACTGGCTCAAACTCAAGAATAAGTTGATACACTCACCATTTTAAAACACTCACCATAATGCCTAAAATGGGGAGCTCCCCATTTCGGACATTCCAGAGCTAAAGAATATGTAGAGCAGGGTATGGGAATTAGTATTATACAACAGATTTTAGGTCATCAAAGCTTACAAATGACAGTTCATTATGCTACTGTCAGTGAGAATATTCTTTATGAAAAATGGAAGAATACTGAGAATTTAGAGTTGTTTAAAGTTAATACTAAAACCAATAAACTCATAAAAGTAGACACCTTAACTGATGCAGGAGAAAATCTTATTAGATATGAATATGTTAAAAAAAATTTAGACGCTGTAAGAGTTCCTTTTGGAGTTTGTTTCAAGGCTTCTAAGATACCATGTAAGCAAAAAATGAACCATTGCTTAACTTGCGCAAGCTTTTGTACGACAACCGAGAATATTCCTGAATACGAGGAAGAAATAGAAAAGGTTAAATCTCAAATAGAAGTAAGTAATAGATGTGGTAGAGAACTTTGGGCTGAGAAAAATAAGCAATATGTAGATATATTAGAGAAAACATTAGAAAAAGTTAAGGAACATAAATTAGTTCATAAGAACGGTAAATCAAGGGAGAATTCATAATGGCAGACCATACTAAAGGATTAAAAGAATATGCAAAAAATAAAAGTAGGATTACTTTAGAAAAGGTCGATAAAGCTATTAGAGAACTTTCTTTGACTGAACAGAAAGTTAACTTTAATAGTGTTTCTCGATTAGGTGGGGTTTCCAAAACTTTCCTATATAACAATGACGATATTAAGAAAAGGATTGAGGAGCTTAGAGAGAAACAAATAAGCAGAACAATAAATCAAAGAGCTAAATATGATAAAACAGCTAAGTCTAAAGATATTATCATAATGGCTAAGGATGAAAAGATTAAGGCGCTTGAAGAAGAGAATAAGAAGTTAAAAGAGCAACTTAAGATTATTAGAGGAAAATTATATGAAAAGATATGACTTGCAAAATCAAGGTGTTAGGAGAACGATGCTTTAGGTTAAATCAAGTTAATTAATTAATTAATAATCTTTAATTGAAATATATAGATACTTCGCAGCTGTATTATTATCCAAAGCAATAACATTGTTTAGTAATTAATAATTGAACTTTAATAAAATGTGTTGTACACTTGGGAATAAGGTTTATAAATTAATTACTAAATGGAGGTATAATATAATGCCAAGGATAACAATAAAGTCTTTACAAGAAGAAATTGAGACACTAAAAACCCATTCCAGTTTGTTAGCTTACGATTTGGAGAGCCAAAAAAAAGAGACTGCCAAATGTAAAAAACTATATGACAATTTTAAAATTAAACATAGAAGAGAACGTAATGTTTTGGTAAAAAGATTAGAGGAACTTGAAGAGGAACTAAATAGTTCACAAATAAAACTGAACGCAAGAAATGCAGGTAGAAAAGCTTATTCTAACAAAAATGTTATTGGAATAATATACAACTTATATCTTGATGGTAAAAGTCTACAAGGAATTGCTAATGAACTAAATGGTGCAAAAATTAAAACTAATCGTGGAAGAGAGTGGTCTAAAAGTTCCATTAGATTTATATTATTAAATTTTAAAAATGTATCTAATGGATTTGTTGAAGAAGATATATTTAATCGTGCAGTTAAATTACTAAGCGATAATAAGAAGTAGATATTAACAGAAATAATACTTCTACATGACTACATAAAGTATATGTAGTCTATGTAGAAATCAAGTAAAATCAATCAGTGTAGCATGCGCTACACTAGATATATGAAGGAGGCATAATATGAAAGGAATATTAATTATTTCAACTCCTAGAGACATTACTTCTTTTAAAGAATTACTTTCCGATGGTAGTTTTATAGGTCTTAATTTGCAATACGCTATTCAGCAGTGCCCTCGTGGCATAGCAGATGCATTTATAATAGGAGAACAATTTATAGGAAAAGATAATGTAGCTTTAATTCTCGGAGATAATATATTTCATGGTTATGGATTTACGCAGAGACTTAAAAGAGCTGCAAATAGAACTAAAGGAGCTACTATTTTTGGATACCATGTAAGCAATCCAAAAGAATTTGGAGTAATTGAGTTTGATAAAAACAATAATATAGTGTCCATTGAAGAAAAGCCAGTAAACCCAAAATCAAATTATGCAGTTTCCGGTCTATATTTTTACGATAATAATGTAATAGAAATTGCTAAAAATATTAAACCCTCTGCTAGGGGTGAAATAGAAATTACAGACGTAAATATTGAATATTTAAGAAGAAAAAATTTAAAAGTAGAGTTATTTGGCAGAGGTATGCCCTGGCTTGATACAGGAACTCATAGAGGACTTTTGGATGCAGCTAATTTTGTGGAAGCGGTGCAAACAAGACAAGGACTATATGTAGCTTGTATAGAAGAAATAGCTTATATCAATGGTTTTATAAATAGGGAGCAACTGTTAAAAATATCTGAGCCACTAATAAAAACAGAATATGGTAAATATTTAATACAATTAGCTTATGAAAACAACGAAATTAAACCCTAAGAACAAACTGTCGACAAAAGATTATTGTAAACAGTTTTAATATAATTTAGTTAGTGGTTGATTATGCTTGTTACAATCACTTTCATTAAATTAATTGTCTATGCTATTGCAACACCAGCACTAGCATATCCTTCTACAGTATTAATAGTTGTCGTACCTGCAGCTGTTACAGAAAATACCATTAGCAGTCTCGTCTGTGCTGTTACCGGTATTGATAATCCAGTTAGTATACCATTGCTTGTGGTTCCTATAGCAACTATACCTGTTAATGCAGGAGCTAAAGTTACCAAAGTGCCTGCCATAGGTGAAAAAGTATTATCTGGTGTTGTAGAGCTATATAACTGTGCAGTAATTGTTACCGTAGATCCAACTAGTGATAATACTGCTGTGGTGCTAAAGTAAGCATCTATCGATGTTATAGTTCCATCTCTAGGCATTGAATAAGCAAAATTAAGAAGTGTTCCTGCAGCGCCAGTAAGATCTATTGTTGCCCCGAGAACACTAAGACTGGGGGCAGAATTTCCAAAACCAAGAAAACTAGGAGTGCCTGCTAGTCCGCCCAAAATAGTAGTCAATGACATAGGAATTCCTGATGAATACGGTATAATTGCGCCAGCACCTGCAACCCCTGTTGCTCCTGTTGCTCCCGTTCCTGGTCCCGTTACTCCAGTTGTTCCAGTTGCTCCTGTCGCTCCAGTTGCTCCTCCAATTACTAAAGGAGGAATATTGTAACCACAATAATTTACATTCATTTATCTCACCTCAATTAAATTTTTGTTTATTTGCTTAGCTTAGATGTAATATATTGTCCCAGTAGTATTCTATGAATTTATATTATATAATGCTACAATTTATTTAGCTTATGAATATATGTAAATATTTCAAAATAATTATTTATTTTCCAACGAAATATTAAGTAGATTATTCATAGTATATTAGTAAGTACAAAAACATTTCAAATAACTATCCATAAGTTTTACTAATATAAGGAGGGTATGATGATATATCTAGATAATGCAGCCACTAGTTTTCCTAAACCAGAGCAAGTTTACGACGAGATGATTAACTGTATGAAAAATTATTGTGCAAATCCAGGTCGAAGTTCACATAAAATGGCTATTGAAACTGATATGAAAATAATGGAGACAAGAGAAGCTATAGCTAGACTTTTCAATATTGAAAAGCCAATGAATATTATCTTCACTAAGAATGCTACAGAAGCCCTTAACATTGGTATAAAAGGTTTACTCAAAAGCGGAGATCATGTTATAAGTACTACTATTGAGCATAATTCAGTGCTGAGACCATTAAACACAATGTGTAAAAACAATGTTGAAGTTACTTTTTTAAATGTAAATAAACAAGGGTATATAGACATTTTAGAATTAAAAAAACATATAAAAAAGAAGACAAAAGCTATAATTATTAATCATACATCAAATGTTTTAGGAACCGTCCAAGATATTAACGCCATAGGAAGACTTGCAAAAGATTATGGCATTATACTTATGGTAGATGCATCACAAAGTGCAGGAAGTATCCCACTAGACGTCGTCCTTGACAATATAGATATTATGGCTTTTCCTGGTCATAAAGGACTTCTTGGACCTCAAGGCACAGGAGCCTTATATATTAGTGACTCTGTTAATCTCAAAGAATATACCCAGGGAGGCACAGGGAGTAATTCTCATTCAATGGAGCAACCTGACTTTTTACCAGATAAGTTTGAGAGTGGTACACTAAATACACCGGGTCTATCAGGTCTTTGTGAAGGTATAAAATTCATAAAAAAAATAGGACTTAAAAATATTCATAAGCACGAAATAAATTTATTAAAATGCCTATTTGAGGAGTTAGACAAATTAAAATATGTTAAAGTTTATGGAACAAAAGATTGTACCAACCGCAGTAGTGTAGTTTCATTAAATATGGAAGGCTTTGAAAGTTCTGAAGTAGGTTATTATTTGAATGAACGTGACATAGCTATAAGAACTGGCTACCACTGTGCTCCCTTAATTCATGATATAATAGGCACAAAAAACATGGGCACAGTTAGAATTAGTCCAGGATACTTTAATACCTTTGATGATATATATGCTGTAGTAGCTGCACTGAAGTATATTTATACTAAATAGAACGCATGGGAATTTTTCCCCATGCGTTCTCATTTTGTTATTAATTGAATAATTTTTTAAACAATGAAGAATTGTTTTTATCATCTATTAATTCAACTTTTTCCTCTTTAAGATGACTTATTTTAGAATTCAAGTCCTCAATAGTTTTATTTGAATTTATTATTGATATTTTATACCCCTTAATTTCAGGTTCCATTTGAGAGTTTTTTTTATTTTCCTCTTCACTATTTAAATTAATTTTCCTTAACTCTATTAACTTTATTTCTTCTTCTAACATTGCTTTCTCTAATTTATGGATTTGGCTTTCCTTTAAAATCAAGGCTTCTTGAAGTAAATTTGTATCACTAAAAAGACGTGATTTTTGGCTTTCCCATTGAATATAATTGTTTTCTAGAACACATATTTTATTGTTAAGTATCATTACTTTATTTTTTTCTTCCTTAATAATGTAATTTAATTGATTGATCAATTGATCTTTTTTTATTAGCTTATTTTCTATACTTATTCCATTTTCTTCAGTTTTCTTTGAGGTGCTTTCTGGCAGATGAGTATTTCTTGCTGTCACCACTACAAATTACTCCTTTTAAATTAATTACTATTTATAAATTTATTCAACAACAATGAATTTTATGAATTATAAATTTCACTTATTTTTTGCTATTAATTAGTACAAGTCACTGATAAATACATACTATGGTAATGAAAAGAGTTACTTATAATAACTATTATTTTCATGGAGGGGAAAAATATGGTAGAAAATTCAGAACAAACTTTTTTACAACCAGAACAAGTATTTTCCGAGGAGTGCATAATAGCCTCAAAGATATATGGAAAATGCAGACAACAGGACTGTTTAAAGCCAGATTTTCTAGAGGCTGACCCCGGCATAGAATCAATTCCTATTCCCGGTTCTCAATCAGGAGAAACTGCTGATATCGTATCTATAGGTGGAACGCTTTTAACTCCAGCTATAATTCCTAACGCTCTAATAACATTTCCACAAAATCTAGTTAAATATGGTAAAATACTTGATAGTAGCATCCTAATTTCAGGAATTGAAATACCAACTCCAGAAAAAGAAGACGATCTATTTTCATCCGATGGATACTGGAAAGTTACAATAAGATATCAATTTTCCTACAAATTACAATTAATAGGATATGCCGGAACACCCCTATTAATTGGATTATCCACAGATCCAATAGGAGTGACACCAACAAAAGATTATATTTGTGCTTACAGTGTATATGAAAAACAAATCATTCTATTCGGAGGAATTGGAAATCCAAATATTTATGTGGCTAGTACACTATATTCAAATAATGGACCATATACTTTCCAAAACGCACCTTATATAAATGTTCAAGCTAAAGCATCACCACTCGCCGTAACTATTATGCCTTTTATAAATCCATGTGGCGATCAAGATCCTTGTCTAAGTAGTATTATAGGAGTTACCATTGGTCTATTCACAATTATAAAACTATTTAGGCTAGTTAGTATGACAGTTCAAAGTTCTGGAAATTGTGATATACCTCTTTGCGATCCAATATTACCTGGAGATCCTTGCTCATTCTTCAATGAAATTCCATTCCCATTTGATGATTTTGACCCACCTATTTCTTAATGATATTAGTAATAAGTAAAAAAGCATGGAAAATAAATCCCATGCTTTTTTATGAATTGAATAATTTTTTAAACAATGAAGAATTAGCTTTATCATTTATAAGTGCAGCTTTTTCCTCTTCAAGAACACTGATTTTATAATTCATATCTTCAATTGTCTTATTTAAATTTGTTAGTGATATTTTGTATTCCTCTATTTCAGATTTCATCACTATATTTTTTTTGTTCTGATCTTCACTCGTACTATTGAGCATATTCACTTCTATTAGCTTTGTTTCTTTTTCAGCCACAGCACTCTCTAATTCATGAATTCTACTTTCTCTTAAAATTAAGGCTTCTTGAAGTAAGTTAATATCATTATTAAGCTGTAATTCTTGACCTTCCCATTGTATATAATCTTTTTCTAGTAGGCTTATTTTATTGCTGAGTATGAGTACTTTATTTTTTTCCTCCTTTATAATATAATTTAATTGATTTATTATTTGGTCCTTTTTTAATATCCTATTTTCTATACCTACTACCTTTTCTTCTGCAACCTGGGTAGGACTTTCCTGCATAGAATTCAAGCTTAAATTAGAATTTACTTTAGCCCCTCCCAATTTACTTTGTAATTTAGTTTGCATTGCCTTTAAGGTTTCAATATAATTAAAAAAGTTATTAGGAAGAATTGTAAGATTACTTCCATCCTGTACATATATTTCATTTGAAATATATTCTCCCTCAGAAGATATCTCACTAAATGAAGCTTTAAAAATATTCATTGATTTTAAAGCATCACTTTTTATTGGACTGATATTATCATCTATAGCCTTAGTATAATAACTATAAAGGTAATTATTTGAAATCCAAAAACCATAAGTTATATTTTTTTCTCTAAAAAGAGCACAGGAAATAAGATTGTTACTCTCTGCTATCTTTTTAAGCTCCATGTTAGATGTATCTCCCCTAAAATTATATAGTGCATTAGCTTCCCCACTATTTTTAATATACAAAATATTAAGCTTATCATTAACTGAGTTTAACGAATAATCCGTATAAGGGGAAATGTTCTTATCTATATTATAAAATTTAGACCATGTCGTACTACTATTTTCTAATATCTTATAACCCAATTCATATTTATTCAATAGTTTTTGATACATTATGCAGATGTTATTATTCTCTAATGCGTGTACTACAAATTGGTTAACATGATTGACATTTGTAGTATCGATAAGAACTGGAGATGAAACCTTTAACTCATTATTTAAAGTAAGACTCTGATGAAATAAAGTCCTCACATTATCATGTGACTGCAATATACTATAGAATATTTGAATTTTTTCTAAGGCATAGATAGTTTTAAACTGTATGTCATTCACACTATTCCCCCTCTTATGAAGAATAGAGTATTCCTTCCATTCATCACCTGAATAAACTTTTAAAAGCAAGTTACCAGAAGATGATTGATAAATAATGCATATCCTGTCATCTGGTAGGATGATTGTAGAAAATGCCTTTGAGGCTTTTTTTACTAAAATATTATAAGTAGACCATGCGTTTTTATGAAAAATTCTATATATTATCCCAAAGTTATCTTTGTATGTGAAATTCCAAAGCGTTCCATCTGCCTGTTTTATTATATAAAAGTTTCTTGCTTCCAGCACCACAATTTACTCCTTTTAAATTACTTTCTATATATAAATTTATTCAAGTATAATTAATTTTATGAATTATAAATTTAAATTTTTTTTTTATTTAATTAGCACAAGTTTATAAAAAATACATACTATGGTAATGTAAAGAATTACTTATAATTATGATTATTTTTGTAGAGGAGGATAATATATGGAAGAAAATCTAGACAATTGTTATGATCAACCACGTCAATTATTTTCTGAGGAGTGTATCATAGCATCCAAAGTATATGGAAAATGTAGACAACAAGATTGCTTAAAACCTGATTTTATAGAAGCTGAGCCTGGGGTAGACTCAATTCCTATTCCTGGTTCACAATCAGGAGAGACTGCAGATATCGTATCAATTGGTGGAACAACACTAACTGCACCAATACTTCCTAATGGACTAATAGTTTTTCCACAAAATCTAGTTAAGTATGGTAAGGTAGTTGATTCCAGCATCGTAATTACAAGCATCGAAATACCCACTCCAGAACAAGAAAATGATCTATTTGCATCCGATGGTTATTGGAAAGTTACTATAAGGTATCAATTCACCTACCGATTACAATTAATCGGATATACAGGCGCACCTTTAGTAATAGGATTATCAACAGATCCAATAGGAGTACCACCAACAAAAGATTACATTTGTGCTTACAGTGTATATGAAAAACAAATCATTCTATTTGGAGGAGTTGGAAATCCAAATATTTATGTGGCAAGTAGCTTATATGCAAATAATGGACCATATACTTACCAAAATGCACCTTATGTAAATGTTCAGGCTAAAGCAGCACCACTCGCTGTAACCATTGGCGATTTCGTAGATCCATGTTCTCAATTATATCCTTGTCCAGACAGTATTATAGGCGTTACCATTGGTCTATTTACAATTATTAAACTATTTAGATTAGTTAGTATGACTGTTCAAAGTGCAGGAAATTGTGATATACCTCTTTGCGATCCAATATTACCTGGTGATCCATGTACATTCTTTAATGAAATTCCATTCCCATTTGATGATTTTGACCCACCAATAGCTTAATTATTTGTAGTTTTAATCCTGCAAAAGTCAATTCTAAACTGCTGATTGTTTTTAAGCAGTCTATACCGCAATCTTTATAGCATTTAAAGGCTTAAGCTCTTAAAGAGAGACTATTGTAACATAAATAGTCTCTCTTTAATATTATAGTAATGTGTACTATAAATTTAGATTTGAGAGAGGAGTTGCGTATTTATGGATGCGTTTTATATAATAGTTTTAAATTCTTCTAGTGTAAGCGTACATTTATTTAAGCTATTAAAAGATAAAAAATTAAATGTAGTCATAATGTCTACGCCTTGTACTATAAGTGCAGGCTGTTCACGATCTATTAAGATAAAAGAGTGCGACCTTGAAGCTGCAATTGAAGAAATAGATAATCATAAAATTATTATCAAGGGAATATATAAAAAAGTTTATAAAGAAAATCGATTTTATTATCTTAAAATTCGATAATAATAATAATAATAATAATAATAATAATAATAATAATAATAGCAGCTGATTTATATGAAAAATTATAAACTAGCTGCTAATTAAATTTTATTTTATTTTTCCCACAACAGTCACGTGGCACATTTACTCTCTCATGCATATTATGATTGATTTTATTGTAACCCATCTTTCCAAATATGAATATTATGTAGTGTAATTTAAAAATAATAAAATGAGGTGATTATATGCCTATTTCTCCTTCAGACTTTACTTTGAGTATATCCCCAAACCCAATAAACGTAGTTATCGGGATGACTAGAGATGTAAATTTATCTTTTTCTAATACAAACCTAACCGAAAGAGGTTATAACCTAAAAGCAGTTCTAACCCTTCCTGATGGTGTTTCTTATGTAGGAGGCCTTATCCCTCCAACATCTATTGTTGATGGACCAGGGGGAACCCTTATCCTTACTTGGATTAATATAAAAGATTTGGCACCTAATGAGATTGGATATATCCTTGGAGCTACTTTAAAAGCAGATGAATATTTTAGAGTTAGTGGGCTTCCAGTACCTTTTGATATACCACTTGTAAGCGTTGACCTTGTAGGAATAGTAGACACTCTTCCAAGAGGCAACGATGACCCTGGAAACGTTGAAATAACCAAGAATGATTCTGCTAATTTTATACCACTTAGATACAGTCTTACAAAAGCTGCTCCCGGAAAAATACCAAAAGGAGCGGGGCTTTTAATTCCTATTACATCACCTTTATGGCCCTATCAATATACTTTAACAGTTATGAATAATAGCTTGCTAGCTTCTACAGTTACTTTAATTGATAACCTCCCAAATGGAGTAAGATATCTTGGAGGACTTTCAGTAGTTGGGCCGGACAGTGTGGCACTTTCCACTCCTACAGTGACTATTCCCTCTGTAGGTCCTGGATGTCAAAATTTTGTAACCCTTAATTGGGGTTCAGTAGTATTATCACCATCTAGTGTAAATATAATTGTATTTAATGCTGCTGTCTGGGATAACTATACAGCTAGCTGCGTTGAGAACAGTGGGGCTAAAATTCCTCATATGGCACCGCTTCAGAATGTTTCCACATTAAATGGCTTGTCAGGACCAGTTCAAGGTATTGCTACCACTAATGCTATGGATGCAACTATAGATAAAAGTGCAAGTCCCTCACCTGTTACAGATGTAAATGTGACCAATGATTATACATTGACATATAGAATAAACCAATATGATAATGTAGGAAATGTTATTATATCAGATACCCTAAGTGATGGTCAGACTTATAATGTAGGCTCCGCATCTGTAATACCTGTTGATCCGAGTCCACCAAGAAATATTGATGGTACAACAACCTTATCTTGGAACCTAGGAATACTGACTACAGGCACAACTGGTAGCATTACCTTTGATACTACAACAAGTACCAATTACTTCTCTGGATTGCCTGTTGTTGCTGCGGACGGACTAAGCAATGATGTTATTATTACAGGAACAAATCAGACCACTTTAACACCTACACCGGATAGCTCTAGTGTAAGTTTGGAAATAATTGTATCAAGTATTGCAAAAGAACTAATTGGCTATTTTTACAAGGATGGAACCCCAAAAACAATTAATATTGCCGCTCCAGGAGATGGAGTGGAATTTAAAATCACTTATAGCGCTGTAGGAGTAGCTGCTGAGCAACAAGCTATTGAAATAGATGAATATGCACCACCAAATATGGGACCACTGACTGCTTTACTCCCTATAACTTATGGAGGAACCCTTGGGACTGGGCCTTTCCCACTAGTTACTGTAGCACCAAACGGATTAAGATGGTCCCTTGGCACAGTACCTGGTAACACTTTGTGGACTGCTGACTTTACTATCCCTGTTGCAAATATAGATTTTGTAGGTAAAAGAAACAACCTTGCTAAACTCGCGGGTATTAATACAGATGGATTTGCTTATAGTCGTCGCGATCAAGTAGAGGTAGACTTTGGTCAGCCAAATATAATCTTTGCTAAAACAGTTGCCGGACCTGATGTAAATGCTATAAAGGCAGGAGAAACCTACACCTATTCTATTACAATATCTAATCCACAAAACTTAGAAGGCAATGTAACCGATGCTTTTGAAATGGATTTAACAGATGTAATACCTGCTGGGCTTTTATATGCAGGAACTTATAGCGTTGTAGGTACGGGAACCTATACTACACCTACTTTTATAGGTCAAAATATATCCATGACAATCCTTAAACTTGCTCCTAATGAAAGTTTAATTTTAAACTATGATGTACTAGTTACGCCTCTTGTTGCTAGTGGTCAAAGTTATATTAATAGTGCATCACTTCCAAGACCTTATTCCCAACCTGATAGGTCATACCAATTTCCAGGTTTACCTTTTACTGCATCTACTACACTAAAAGCTTTAGGCGTCACTATGACAAAATTAATATCTCCACCATCTGCTAAGATAGGAGATGCAGTGACTTATCAGCTTCAGGTAACTGTTCCTCTTGGGACTACTGCTTATGATTTGCAGGTAATAGATACCTTTCCTATAGCTACCCAAACCTTTGTAGGGAATGCAACTGTGGATGGACTTCCTACAGTACCAACTGTTGTGGGTGGCACTGTAACCTTTCCTTCTATCCCTTTTGTTGATGCAACAGCTGCAGCTGTTACTATACTTTATGCTTTTGATGTAAGAGTTGTAAATGGAACTCAAGTTCAGCCTTATATTGAAAATCAGACTGATAATGCCACTGTAAATTGGGATCTTGATAATATAGGAACTCCTGCAGTACCTTTTAGTACTTCAGCTATTCTACAAGTAAGAACTCCAAACCTTGTTGGAACAAAACAGCAAAGGAATGCCACAACTGGAGGCGCTTTTACATCAGGAAATGTAAACTATAGTATAGGTGATATTATTGAGTACAGGATCACTTTAAATAACACTGGAGCTGAAGCTGCTTATAATTCAGCTTTAACTGATGTATTAAATCCACTATTATCCTTTGTGCCAGGCTTTATTACTATCCCTG
>NZ_JBOITM010000043.1:0-14864 GCF_050717535.1 Clostridium sp. | reverse complement strand
CCGACTTCCTTCAGATTCCGTCTCGCGATGGACACCCTTGTCTTAAGCTATGCACTTGGCACTATTAACCCGTGCTAGGGACTTTCACCCATTAGATTGCGCCCATGCCGGGCGCACAATAAAAGAGGTTGAAAGCATTGCTATCAACCTCTTCACTCTATGGCACTCTTCTGATATCTTGCCACATACTCATAAGATAAGAAATATCCTTTCATATCAACACCCACAATACTACAAATATCATTTAAGAACTTATCCTCTTCAGGTGTTAATTCAGCATAGTAATGAAATACATATGGATTAATATATCCACACTCATCGAATATTCTATATATATCTGTTAAAGTAAAAAATTTATTATTGTTTCTATTTAAAATTGAGTTTTCACTATACATAAAGCTTCCTCTTAATAATTCTTTTATAACTGAGTGATGCATTAAGTTAGGAATAGTCGCAATTATATATCCCCCAGGCTTTAAAAAATTCTTTATTTCCTTTAAGAGTGCCCAAGGATCTTTACTTAATTGAAGCCTATTTCCAAGAATTATATAATCGAAAAAATTTGTCTTGTCTTTACTAAAACTCATGCTATAATTTTCCTCAAACTCATCCGTAATTAACTCTAGCACTCTTTCACCTAGCCTTGCTATACTTTTATTTGTCTCTATACCATATATCTTAGAACTCGGATACATATATTTCAATTTAAGTAGTGTAGCCCCTAGCCCACAATCAAACTCAAGAATATTTAATTCCTTTTCTTTTGGCTCATTTATACGATCTATTATGTCAAATTTTATTGAGCTGACTACGTTAGAATTAAATCCCCACTTCTCCACAAGTTTTTGACGATTTGTTGTTAGTACATTATTAAATACATTATAATCTTTGTTAAAAGATGAACTTCCGAAATGGTGTATGAAACTATCATTGCAAAGCATCATCTTATATCCTGCTTCTATAATTCTCATGCATAAATCATCATCTTCAAAATTCCCTGGTGAAAATCTTTCATCAAATACTCCAATCTTATTAATAACTTCCCTCTTTACAAGCATACAAAATGCCACAAGCCTAGTTTTCTGCTCCCATTTTTCTGGGTTTGTTACATTATTAGCCTCAGCAAAGGGAATCAAATCTTTAATATCACTATAAGGCACACCTATAGACTGATAATTAGAACAACTATTAGTTATAGATCCAACTCCTCCAACTTTTTCATCGCTGTAAAGACATGTTTTAAGATTATCAAGCCACCTTGGGGTAACTACAGTATCGTTATTTAATAACAAAATATCATTTTCTTTTTGTGAGTGGGCAATTCCAATATTGCAACCCTTTGGGAAACCTACATTTTCATCATTTAAAATAACCACAATATCCTTTTGAAGTTTAAGCCATTCTCTTGTTCCATCAGTAGAATTATTATCTACAACAATTATTTCATAGGTATTCTCTTTAGTGTATTTTCTTATGCTATCGATACAAATGTGATTATAAATAAGATTATTGTAAGTTAAAATTATTATTGAAGTTTTTATATTTTCCTGCATTATTTTATCCCATCCTCTTACATTTATTGATAACAAATTATGCTTCAATTACATATTATGCTTGGTATCAAAAAAAGTACCTATACTATTTATTTTATAAATATGTTTACTATATTAAACCATGGCATATTATATACTGTAGATTTTTTCTAGGAGGCTTATATGATAACTATTAGTTTATGTATGATTGTAAAAAATGAAGAAGATGTTTTAGGTAGATGTCTTGAATGCGTTAAGGGTATAGTTGATGAAATAATCATAGTAGACACAGGTTCTACTGACAACACAAAAAAAATTGCACATGAATATACAGATAAAATATTTGATTTTAAGTGGATAGATGATTTTTCTGCTGCTAGAAATTATGCCTTTTCAAAAGCAACAATGGATTATAATCTTTGGCTAGATGCTGATGATGTTATCCTTGAAGACGATATAAAAAAATTCAAAGAACTTAAGCAAAGCTTAACTTTTGACGTAGACAATGTAATGATGATGTATAACGTAGGCTTTGATGGAAATGGGGCCGTGACCCTATCATATTTTAGAGAGCGTTTATCAAAGAGAATAAACAACGCACAGTGGATGGAACCCGTTCATGAATGCCTCATAATTGGAGGAAATACTATAAATACTGATATTTGCATCACACATAGAAAAGAACATGCGGCTACACCAGGTAGAAATATATCCATTTATAAAAAACTGCTTTCAGAGGGAAAACCTCTGAGTCCAAGAGGACTTTTTTACTACTCCAGAGAACTTCATCAAAATAATTTTATTAACGACGCGATAAAATATTTCAATGAATTCTTAGACACAGGAAAAGGTTGGGTAGAGGATAATATAAGTTCTTGTTTTGATCTTTCTAAGTGCTATAACATTGTAGGTGATAAAAAAAGTATGCTTAAGATATTACTTAGGAGCTTTGAATATGATACTCCAAGGGCTGAGATATGCTGTAATATAGGAACTTACTATTTTGAATCTGGTGATTATGGAAAAGCTATCGTATGGTATAAGATTGCGGCAGAACTTACTAAGCCAGTTAATGGTTGGGGATTTATATCTCATGATTTTTGGGGATATATACCTAATATACAACTCTCTGTTTGCTATGACAGATTAGGTAATAGAGATGAGTCAATTAAATATAATGATAAAGCTGCAGAATATAAACCTAACTCTTCAGCTGTGCTTGCAAATAGAGCTTATTTTGAAAGAACTAAATAATAAATTATTACACTTAATATATATCTTTAAATGGAGGTAAAACTATATGGGAGAACCAGCCATACTTAGTAATAGTCCACTAGCGAACTTATTTTATAGTTTTGGACTAAATTCTATAATTCAAGAAGATTTTAAAATAAGTAATGTTAGTTATATTAGTATCGGTACTAGCACATTTATAAAAGATAATAGTTGGTTTAATATATGTTCATATGAGAATAGTATTATGCCTAAAATCATTATAGGCGATGGCTGCCAAATAGGAAGCAGATTTACAATTTCTATTGCTAATAAAGGTATTATAGAAAAAAACGTTATAATTGCCCCGAGTGTCTATATATCAGACTGTAGTCACAATTATGAAAACATTGGTATTCCAATTATGAATCAAGGAATAACTTCAATAACAAATGAAATAGTAATTGGAGAAAACTCATGGATAGGTGTAAACGCGTCAATTGTCGGTAATGTTCATATTGGGCGTGGCTGCGTAGTTGGTGCTAATAGTTATGTTACAAAAAATATTCCAGACTACTCAGTTGTAGCTGGCAGTCCTGCCAAAGTAATTAAAATGTATGACACTATTACTGGTCAATGGATTAGAACAAGAAATGATGATGAAATTAATAAAGTATTAGAAGGCAGAAAGAATAACCCACTAATTTCAATTTGCATACCAACATTTAATCGTGCCACCCAATTAGAAAAGTGTTTGAATTCTATATATAGTCAAATTGGAAATGATAGCTTATTTGAAGTGTTTGTGTCTAATAATAATTCAACAGACAATTCAGAAGATGTAATTAATAAATTTTTTAAATTATATGATAATTTAACCTATAATAAAAATGAAATTAACACTGGTCCAGATAAAAATATTGCTTTAACTATAGAAAAATCAAAAGGAAGATATTTTATTCTCCATGGTGATGATGATTATTTTAAAGAAAATACAATATACCCACTTATGGATGTTATTAATAAGAATGTTGAATCATCTTTGTTATTTATTAATGTTCTGAGTAATAAAAATGATGTTATTAAATACAATGGAATTAATGAATTCCTACAAGCAACCTCCATAAGTTCCAGCTTTATTTCTTCCGTAATAATAAAACGAGAAACTTTTAATAAAATTGATGATCCTTTTAAATTCATTGATACCAAATTTAATCAAATATATTTACAATATATGATTCTATTAAATAATCCTACTTTCACTTTAATAAATCGTTCTATTTTCTATTATGAAGGTACTAACCCTTCTGGTTATAATTTTGGAAAAATATTCATAAAAAATTACTTGGATATTTTATATTATTTTGCAGCATATGGACTTAATGAAGAAATTATAAATCGAGATAAATTACAAATATTACAAACAACTTTGCTACCTTGGTATAAACGAATTATGAAAAATAAAATAGATATCGATATGGATAACTTTGAAGGTTATTTTATGGAATACTATAAGGATGAGCCTTATTTTGAGGATACGCTTAAAACGTTTAATGACATTAAGGATGCTGCTACAATGCTTTAAAATATGTTTCTCATATATTGCAATTATCAAAAAAAGCTTACCATGTATTTTTACAGGTAAGCTTTTTCTAATTAAATGTTTTATTTAAAAAAACTGTCTATACTGTTTATCATATAGTCTAATTTTTCTTTCGTTATACCTGGATATACTCCTAGAAAAAATGTTCTATATAGAACACCATCTGTATATTTTAAATCACCTGATATCCTATAATTTATATCCTTGTACCCTGGTTGTTTTAAAATATTTCCAGCAAATAGCATTCTTGTTTCTATAAGTTTTGTTTCAAGATAAGTAACAAAATTCTTCTTTGAAAATCCAGCAGTCTCTCTTATTGTGATTGGTATTGCAAACCAAGATGGTTCTGCTTTAGATAGCGTTCTAGGCAAAACAAAGACATCTTCATGTTTTTTAAAACATTCATATAACCTTGTAAAATTATTTTTCCTTGCCTTTGAAAACTCTGGAAGTTTTTTTAGTTGCTGGGTTCCCATTGCACATTGCATATCTAATGGTTTTAAATTATATCCTATATTGCTAAAAACATATTTGTGATCATATCCATCTGGCAAACCCACGAATTTAAAATCAAATCTATGGTTACAGGCACCATTACCACTTGCCTCGCCCGTTTGACAAAAACATGCTTTTCCCCAATCTCTTATAGAAAGCGCAGCTCTATACAGCTCTTCAGAATTTGTGCATAAAGCCCCGCCCTCACCCATGGTAATATGATGAGCTGCATAGAAACTAAAGGTTGAGAAATCTCCAAAGGTTCCACAAGGCTTTCCATCATAAATTGAATCTAGTGCATCACAAGTATCCTCCACTACATATAAGTTATGCCTTCTTGCTATATCCATTATCTTATCCATCTCAGCTGGGTTACCTAAAGTATGAGCAAAAACTATAGCTCTTGTTTTACCAGTTATTGCGCTTTCTATTTTTGAAGCATCAATATTATATGTGTCTTCTTCAATATCAACAAATACAGGAATTAACCCGTTTTGAATTATTGGATTTAATGTTGTTGGGAAAGCCATTGCAGTAGTTATTACTTCATCTCCAGGTTTCATTGGATTTTTTATTGTTTTGCAGCAAAGCACAGAAATCGCAATCAAATTAGCCGATGAGCCTGAATTTGTTACTAAACAATTCTTTATTCCAAGATATCTAGAAAAGTTATCGCAAAATTCTTTGCCTTTAGCCCCTAGTGTTAGCCAAAAATCTAATGCTGAATCTACAACCGCTACCATTTCCTTCTCATCAAATACACGACCTGCATAATTTACTTTTGTTTGTCCCGGTATGAAATTTTTACTTTCTTCTCGAAGCTTATATAATTCTTTTACACTTTCTAAAATTTCATTTCTTATTGTATTTTCATCTTTAATATTTGCCACCCCCTATTAAGACTTATACATATCAATTATCATGTTTTCTTCAAGTTCCACTCTATCTAAAAGGGGTTCTTGGTCTTCTATTGGCCTTCCCATTCCCAATTTGGGAGTTGCATAAGTTATATTTTTAAGTTCCACCTCAATAACATAGCTTTTATCATCATTTAACTTTTCTTTTAATTCACTCACCTGACTTTCATCACTTACCTTAAATGATTCTATACCATAAGCCTCACTAATCTTCATAAAATCAGGAACAGAATATCCATCTATAGTTCCATAATAATTTGATTCAAAATACATTTCTTGAAAATGTCTAATCATTCCTAAAGCTTTATTGTTCATAATAATAATTTTTATAGGTATTTTTTCCCGGACTATAGTTTGTAGCTCTTGAATATTCATTTGAATACCACCATCCCCTGTAATTGCAACTATTTTAGAATTAGCTCTAGCATAAAAGGCTCCTATAGCTGATGGCAGTCCAAATCCCATTGCCCCCATTCCACCTGCGTTTAATAGTCTTTGATTTTTTTTCAGTTTCAGTGACTGAGATGCCCATATTTGGTTTTGACCTATATCTAAACATACTATAGAATTTGGATGTAGCATTTCACTTATTTTATACATGAAATCATTAGGGTCTATTTCATTTACATTCTTTTGAGTTTGAGATGATGGGTACATTTTTTTATAACTCTCTATTTTGTATATCCAAGTACTAAAATCAAATTTATAAGGACAATTTTCTAAATTTTGATTTAAAATATCAATAAATATATCTAAATCACACTCTATACTTAAATCTTCTTTAACCTTAATATTAAGCTCATTTCTATCTATATCTACATGAACTATTTTCGCATCTCTTGCAAAACTATCAGTTATAGAACTTGTCTGCCTTGTTGTTAGTCTTGAACCTAGAACAATTAGTAAATCACAATTAGCTACTGCTAAGTTTGAATACCTAGTTCCATAGGCTCCCATATAACCAACATAACATTTGTGCTCATTATTTACGCTGTCTATTCCCATTAGAGTGCTTACTACAGGAATACTTGTAAGTTCTATAAGTTTTTCCAATTTTTTCTCCGCCTTTGCAAGCCTAATGCCTCCACCCGCTAGTATCATGGGCCTTTTACTCTTTTTTATTAACTCTATTACTCTCATTACATCTTCTTTATTAACATGAGGCGCTATTTTTGTTTTCCATTCCTCAGATTCATAAAAACCTAATAGGTCACCTGGATTAATCTCTGCCCTTTGCACGTTCATAGGCAAATCTAATAAAACAGGTCCTGATCTCCCTGATTTTGCTATATAAAAGGCCTTTTCTAAATAAAACTTAATTTTTTTTGGGTCTGTAATCATAACTGCATACTTGGTTATAGGTTTTATTATGCTTACTATATCCATTTCTTGAAATCCTTCTTGCCTAATTTCCATTGACCTCTTATATTCATAGGTATTCACCTGGCCAGTTATATACAAACAAGGAATAGAGTCAAAATATGCACTTCCTATTCCTGTTATTAGATTTGTGGCTCCTGGTCCACTAGTAGCTGTACATACTCCTATATTTCCGCTAACTCTTGCATAACCCTCAGCTGCAAAGGCTGAAGCCTGCTCGTGATAATTTGATATAAATTTAATTCCCTCTGCTTTATATATGGAATCCACAAAATGTGTTATAGCCCCACCTTGATAACCAAAAACTGTTGTAACTCCATTACTGCATAAAAACTCTGCAACATAATCTGTTAATTTCATAAAACTATCACCTACCTATAGAACTTTAAATTATCTTTAAACCAATTTATTGTATTATTTAATCCATCCCTTATTTCCACATTAGGTTTCCAATTTAGTTTTTCATAGGCACTCTTATTATCACTTACCCACATAAGGGGCTCATATTGCCTATTAAAATTTTCTTCCCAATAAATTTTCACATCTTTTGCAATTAAATTCTCTATAGTACGTGCAATCTCTTCAATTGTATATTGTGTTCCACTTCCTACATTAAATATTTCTCCCTGGGAGTTAACTAGCTTGCTTGCAGCTAAATAAGCTTCAACTACATCATCTATAAATATAAAGTCTCTCACAGAATCTTTTTTTGATAGTTTGATATCTTTTCCAAGAAGGCAAGCGGTAATAACTGTAGGTATTAATCTTGTTTTAGCATCATAATATCCATAAGGAGAAAATAGTCTAAGGGTTACTAGAGGTATTTTATTGATTTTCGCATATGTGCTGCACAAAATAGTCCCCGCTACCTTACTGGCCCCATACATATTATTAGGTGTAACTTTCATCTCCTCGCACATAGGTTCTACCTTTTCTCCATATTCAGAGGAGCTACTAGTATTTACAAACATTTCAATACCTTTTCTAGAAAATTCCTTGAATAAATTAAAGGTTCCAATAACATTTGTATTCATCATATCTTCTAGATTGATTTGATAATGGTACCCCCCATAAGTTGCTAAATGGTATACCTTATCTATACTTATAGTGCTAGCTAATTTAGCTATTTTTTCACTATGGAGTAAATCTATATTATGAATTTCTATATCCTTTAATATGTCATTAAGTCTCCATAAATTAGTGGTATTCCTTGTTATAATATGAACCTTATAGTTTTCTTTAAGTAGCCGCCTTGCTAAGCAAGCGCCTACAAAACCACTAGCACCTGTAATCAGCACTCTTTTTTCTATGTCAAATCACCTCTATAACTATTTTTCGCAATAGCACTTTATTTGATTTATGCATAAATCATACATATCCTTCTCATTAAAATATTTATACCAATCTACTGTAAGCTTTAAAGCTTCATTTACATTTAATTTTGGTAACCAGCCTAAATAGGTTTTTGCCTTGGTGCAATCCAATTTTAATATATTTGCCTCGTGAGGTGCATTCTCAAGCGATATATCCACACCTTTCCCATATCCCCATTCCAAAATTATTGTATCTACAATGCTTCCTACGGAGATTATAGAATCTATGTTTGGTCCAAAATTCCAACCGCTACAATAACTCACACCATCTTCATACATCTTTGAAGCAAGCAGTAAGTATCCACTTAGAGGTTCAAGCACATGCTGCCAAGGTCTAACTGCCTTTGAATTTCTAATTTCTATATCTTTATTTCCTTTTAAAGCCCTTATGCAATCGGGAATTATTCTATCCTTAGACCAATCTCCACCGCCAATAACATTTCCTGCACGAGCTGTTGCTATAGCTTTACCGTGGAGACTATAGTCTTTAGGATTAATAAAGGAATTTCTATAGGAATCTATAAGAATTTCAGCGCAACCCTTGCTAGAACTATAAGGATCATATCCACCCATTGGGTCATCTTCTCTATATCCCCATATCTGCTCTATATTTTTATAACATTTATCTGTAGTTATCATAATAGAAACCTTAACGGCTGCTGAACTTTTAATACATTCCAGCACATTTAAGGTTCCCATTACATTTGTCTCATAGGTTTGTTTAGGATTCTCATAAGATTTTTTTACTAGTGCCTGCGCCGCTAAATGAAACACAATCGCTGGCTTGTATTTGTTAAAAACTCTTAGAAGTTTTTTATAGTCTCTAATATCTCCTCTAATATCTATAACTCTATCCTTTAATCCACATACAACAAAATTATCATCCTGTGTATAAGGATCAAGTCCATATCCTATAACTTTAGCTCCCAACTTTTCAAGCCAGATTGAAAGCCATGAGCCTTTAAATCCTGTATGTCCAGTAATTAATACTGTTTTATCCTTGAAAAAATTATTGAACAAATCTACTCTACTGGACTCCATAAATGCTCTCCTTTATCCCATAACTTATTTACACTCTCAACGTCTTTTATAGTATCTATAGAAGTCCAAAAACCCTTATGCTCATAAACCGCAAGCTGTTTATCTTTTGCAAGATTTCTTATAGGTTCTTGTTCAAAAAAACAATCTTCATTCCCTAAATAATTAAACACCTCTTTATTTAATACCATAAAACCCCCGTTAACCATGTCTTTTAAAATGGGCTTTTCTTTAAAGGCCGTAATAATTCCATCTTCAACCTCCATAACCCCAAAAGGCGATACAGGATTTACTCCTGTAAGTGTTCCAATCCTACCTTTTTTCCTATGGAATTCTAAAAGTTCTAAAAGATTTACGTTGCTTAATCCGTCTCCATAAGTAAACATAAATTCCTCATCATCTATATATTTTTCTACTTGTTTTAACCTTCCACCCGTCATAGTTTCAATGCCTGTGTCAACAATAGTAACATTCCAATTTTCCTCTTCTTGTGTATGATATTCTAATTTCCTATCACCATTGAAATGTAGTGTAAAATCATTATTTCTCCAGTACATATCCATGAAATACTGTTTTATCATTTCTCCCTTGTATCCAACACATAAAATAAAATCATTAAATCCATAGCTTGAATATATTTTCATTATATGCCACAGGATGGGCTTACCTCCAATATCAACTAACGGCTTAGGCCGGTATTCTGTCTCTTCGCGCATACGTGTTCCTTTTCCACCACAAAGTATTACTACTTTCATTAAATTTCACCACCATAATTAATTGTGTAAAGTTTTTATATCCATTCTATAATTTATGTATACTGCAAATATAAAGTGCATAATATTTATATCTATTGTAATATATTGATTTCTCTATAGTAATATACTAATAGTGATAAACTTTTTCAGGAATATAGTGTAGCTAATTAGATAGTAGTTATAGTATTCTATGATGCACTTTTATATTAATATAAACGATAAGTATTAAATATACAGTTTGAAATATTATAGTAGTTATAGTAAACTGCATGTTTAACCTAATCGAATTATAGGAGTGTATATAAAAGTATGGAAGTAGTAAAAGTAAAAACAGAAGATGGTAAGGAAAGATACTTTGTTGCAGATGATAATGGATTACCTATAGAACCTATATTAAAATTTATTAGGTTTAAGGATAATACTGACTTTGCAAGAAATACTTTAAGAATGTATTGTCAACACTTGAAGTTATATTTTGAATATCTACAACAAAGAGATTTAGATTTTCAAGAAGTAACTATTGATGATTTAGCTTTATTTGTGAACTGGTTACAGAATCCTTATAAGAGTTTAAAGGTAATTCCAACCAAACAAGTGGATGAAGCAAGATGTGCAAGAACAATAAACATAATAGTAAATGCAGTTTTAGCTTTCTATGATTATATCTTGAGGAATGAAGAATATAGCAATAATGTATCGGATAGGCTTAAAAAGTTTATATCTACTCCAAGTAGGAATTTTAAAGGTTTCTTATACGGAATAGCTTACGAACAAAAGAAAATCAAAAGTAATATATTAAAGCTAAAAGTTACTAAGTCTAAACCTAAAACTTTATCTAAAGAGCAAATAGGAACGCTCGTTAGAGCTTGTAATAACCTTAGAGATAGGTTTCTATTAATAATACTATATGAAACTGGAATGAGAATAGGCGAAGCCTTATCGTTATGGATTGAAGATTTTGATATAAGCGACATAATTATAGATCTAAAAGATAGAGGCGAACTTGAAAATAATGCTGAAATTAAAACAGTATCAAGTCCACGAAGGATTGATATATCTCAAAATCTTGCTGATATGTTTATGGAGTATATAGCTGAATATCATACTGAAGAAGTTGAAACTAACCATATATTCATAAAAATAAGTGGTGAAAACAAATATAAAGCTATGGATTATGTCGATGTTGATAATTTATTTAGAGCATTAAAAAAGAAAACAGGAATATATGTGACTCCACATATGTTTAGGCATAGTTCATTAACGGTACTTAGAATGGCTGGATGGCAACCTGAACTACTTAGAATAAGAGCGGGACATAAGAATATCTATACTACTATGAATACCTATATTCACCCTTCTGACGAGGAAATAAGGGCAGAGTTTAATAAAACTCAACCGAATTTGGACTTAGACATTTATAAGGAAGGGGATGAATAAAGTTAATAATTTACAACAGATAAGAAGTAATAAACAAAGTAAGTATGATGAAATTATTGATTATCTTAAACAAGATAATGGATATTGGCTAGAAAATGATAAATGGGATACAAATAGCGAAATATTCTTTAATAAAGAAATTAAATCTGGCAAAGGGAAATTAAACATAATTGATTTTTCTAATATAAAAAATGAAAGAATGAAAAATGAATTAAAGTACTATTTTTTATATTCATTTAAAAACAAATACTTGAGTAATTCACAATTCTATTTTAAAGCAATAATATTGAAAAAATTTACAATCTTTTCATCAACAATAGTTAATTTAAATAATTTAGATAAGTACAAAATTAAAAATAAATGGAAACTATTTTTAATTAACAATGGAATTACAGCATTAGATAATAATAACAACTATCTTAACTTTACAAATATACTTATAGATTTCATCAAAGAATTCTATGATGATAGAGAAGAAACTGAAAAAGATATATGGTATTCAAATAATATTAGAGGTGCTAGAATACCTGCAAGTGGAGTCCATGGTGCAAATGGTCATATCAATTTTACAAATATACCAGCTTATTATAAGGATACTGTAAAGAGGTATTTTAAAACTATAATTACTAAAAAAAGTTGGAATCATTGTCATCAAATAATATGCCATTTAAATTATTTCTTTACCAGTTTTTATTATAATGGTTATAAAGATGGATTTATAGAACATCTAGCAAGACAAGATATAGAAAACTATTTATATTGGTTGAATAATGATTACAAAGAGAAAAATCCAACGTATAGATGTAAATTTGTATCTTATGTAAGAACGTTTTTAGAATATATTCAAATAGCTCAATATAATAAGGCTCCTAAAAAGGAAATATCATTCTTAATATTCCAAGATGATATTCCTAAAAGAGAAAGAGTTCAAGACGAAATGAGAAAAGTCAAGTTTGTGCCAGAGCCTATATTAAAGCAATTAGATAATAACATTATGGATTTAGATAGACCACAGTACATACCTATTTATATTCTTCTTAGAGAAACAGGATGGCGTGGTACTGATATATTGAACCTTAGATATCATAATTGTTTAGAGCAAATTTGGAACAACAAAGAACAAAGTCACAACTATTATCTTTGCGGTGAAATAACTAAAACGGGTATAGCACAACTTAAAATTCCCGTTAGGGACAAGGTTGCCGAAATGATTCAAAAATCTATTAATAAAGCTAAAGAATTAAGTACAGAAGAAAATAATCCTAAGAAGTATTTATTCGACACTTATGAAGGCAAATTAAAAGGAAGACCATTAAATAAAGCATCTTTATTGCTTGCAATTAAAAGACTTATTGAACAAAAATATATTAGAGATGTTAATGGTGAGTTATATCATTTTAGACTTCACTCATTGAGGCATTATGGTGAGTGTTTTAAAATGGTGAGAGAATTGATTTCTTTGTGTATCTGGGTAATTATTATCTAAATCACTCACCATAATAATTGTATTCTTCTTATAATGGATAAGATATTAGTTATAAGGTTCGTAGGTATTGTGACTGATTTATTATCAATGCTTACAACTACATTATAGGAGGATGATTACAATGAATAAAACCACAAACATTCACCAGGCAATTGAATATATTCTTGCTTCACTAGAGAGGCAAGGACTGGCACCTGGAACACTAAAAAATTACAAAAATTCATTTAACGTGTTCGAAAAGTATCTAATTGAGCATGCCATATCTCAAATTGATGAAAAAGTATGTTTGGAGTACATTTACTTAAAAACAAACATGAGATTACGCAGTTTTAATGGAGATAAACTCAGCTCTAAAATCAACCGACGGATAAAGCCTTTACACCTATTACTTATTTATCTTGATACAGGTGAATTCTGTTATCAACCTAGAAAGACAAAACAGCAATTCCTGTGTCCCGAAGGATTCCTTGATGAATATGAGATGTTTATGGAGGAATGTAAATGCAGAAGATACGCAAATGCAACATTTAATTCAAATATACAGAAGGTACAGTTTTTTCTGAAATATCTTGATTCAGTTCACATTAATTCATCAGATGAAATAACACTTAATGATATCTGTAAATTTTTAGCATTGTATGATAACGACGCAGTCAAATATATTGGTACCATTCTTTATGTGTTGAGAAATTATCTATCTTTTATTTATCAAAACGGTTTTACTTGCTGTGATTTTTCTCTTCTACTACCGAAGGTTCGGATCATGAGAAATTCGTATATTCCATATGCATGGGAAAAGGGAGATATTCTAAAACTCCTTAATTCCATCGACCGTGAGGACCCAAAGGGTAAGCGAGATTATGCTCTAATACTTATGATAGTGAGACTTGGATTAAGAGTAAGCGATATTAGGAGTATGAAACTCTCGTCTCTAAACTGGAACCGTAAAACTATCTCACTTAACATGATGAAAACAAAGCAGCCAATTGAATTGCCGTTGCTAGATGATATAGGTTGGGCTGTTATTGACTATTTAAAAAATGGCCGTCCTGTAACATCCTGTGATAATCTGTTCATTAGGCATCGGGCTCCTTATAATGCTTTTGGTGAAACTGAGAACTTCCATAGGTCACTACACCGTTATATGGTCAAAGCGGAGCTACTGATTCCAATGAATGAACACCATGGGATGCACTCGTTAAGAAGTACCCTGGCAAAAAATATGCTTGAAGCAAAAGCCCCATTAGCGGTTATTTCCGAAACCTTAGGACACCAAAACATTAATACGACAAGTATCTATCTTAAAATTGACATAGCTGGATTACGTAAATGCGCACTTGATCCAGAGGAGGTATTTCAATAAATGAAGAAAACTTATGATTGGATAAGTGACCTTGGGGATATTATTGAGCAATATATTAAAGAAAAGAAACTAACAGGTTTTAAATTCGAAACACAGTCTAGATATTTACGTCATTTTGATTCATTTTATTATTACAATGGTTACAATGTATTTGTCAAGTGAAAAGTCCCCCATATTCTAATCCAAAACTCCTCCACTAAAAATTGTAAAAAAAATAATATTTCCTAAAACTTTTACTTATCCACAATCATTTTTTTATGCCTAGCTGTGGAT
>NZ_JBOITM010000042.1:0-15957 GCF_050717535.1 Clostridium sp. | reverse complement strand
GAAAGCAGCCTAATATAGGTGCTTTTTTTGCTTTATATCAAGAAAAATAGTTACAATAAAATTTTAAATTTCTAATTCAGCTGCGGATTATATCTAAAATCTAATTCTCGCACAGCCTGCCGGGGGTCACATTCACAATAGACTATGTTAATAAAGGATGGGTCGATACTAAAGCTATTCCAACTTTAGTTAAAAGTTGTGGTTGTATGGAGAATTATGATGGGAATATGGGGGGAAAGTTTATTACCCAGGTCAACGTACTTTACAAACACGCGAAGAAAATAGCAAAAATGGCATTCCTACTGATGAAACAGTATGGAATGAGATTTGTAACTTATTCAAAAAATAACCCTTTTTCCAATCTGTTTTTTTTATTCTTATCCATAATAAACTTTCCTTTTCTAATAATAAATAAATCCACAATTGTGAAACAACTCATAGATATATTGTACCATTTAATATACTAGGGATTATGTGTACATGTTTTGTAGACAATGTATGAATATTCATTATTTTCTTGCATATTTAGATGAAAAAAGTGTAAACTTAAGTTAGAATATTTTCAAATGATTTATAGATGCAAAAGTTTAAATTACATAAAATAATAGAAAAGGAGCGATATTATGATAAATAATACTTTTAGTGGACTTGAAATGTTTAAAATAGATATGCAAATGGAAGAGGAAGGGTACAATTTTTATACCAATGGAGCTAATCATACAAAAGGAAAGATCAAGGAATTTTTATTAGTGGCTGCTGGTCAAGAATTCATTCATAGAGAGGAAGGTATATTATGAAGTATGATTTTCAAACAGTTATTGACAGAAGAAATACTGGCTCATCAAAATGGGAGCAGATGAAGGGATGGAATTCTAATTTATCAGAGAACATAGTTCCTTTTTCAGTTGCAGATATGGAACTGAAAAATGCCCCTGAAATAGTAGAAGGTTTAAAAAAATATATTGATTCTACTACCTTAGGTTACACTATGCCAACGGAAAGTTATTTAGATGCTGTATGCAGCTGGATGAAGAAAAGACATAACTGGGAAATAAATCGTGAATGGATAGTTGGTTCAGCTGGTGTAGTAAGTGCCTTTTTCACGGCAATTAAAGCATTTTCAAATCTAGGAGATGGTATTATAATAATGACTCCAGTTTATTATCCATTTTATTATTCAATAGAAAAAAATAATAGAAAGTTAATTAAAAATCCACTAATAAACCATGGTTCAACTTATGTAATAGATTATGAAGATTTGGAAAAGAAAACACAGAATCCAAAGAATAAAATATTGCTATTCTGTAGCCCTCATAATCCTATTGGAAGAGTTTGGAGTACAGCGGAACTTAATAAAATAGGAGAAATTTGTTTGAAAAATAATGTGTTAATTATTTCTGACGAAATACATTTTGATCTTATCATGCCAGGGTACACACATACTGTATTTGCTTCAATTTCAGATGAATTAGCAGAAAATATGGTAGTATGCACTGCACCAAGTAAAACATTTAATTTAGCAGGTATGCAGGCTTCAAATATTATAATTCCCAATAAGAAACTTAGAGATGGATATCTTAAAGAGGTTGGAGACAATGGATTCTTTTCCCTTAGCATTTTAGGTTACAAAGCATGTGAGATTGCATATACTGAGTGTGAAGTTTGGCTAGATGAGCTAATAAAACTAATTTATCATAATCACTTGGAACTTAAAAAATATATTGAAGAAAATATTCCGGTTATAAAGGTATATGATCTTGAAGGAACCTATTTACAGTGGATGGACTTCAATGGGCTGGGTTTAAATAAAGACGAGCTTGAGAAGCTAATGCATGAAGAGGCCATGTTATTTTTTGACGAAGGATATTTATTTGGTGAAGAAGGCAATGGATACGAGCGGATGAATATAGCATGTCCAACAAAGGTAATGATGGACGGTTTGGTAAGACTAAGAGATACTTTAGCATTAAAGCTTTAGTCTCCAGTGCTTTCCTACATACAATATGTCCATTTGGTGGAATTATAAAAAAAATAATAAATAAAAAACCAACCTCACCAAGGGGTTGGTTTAAGTAAATATATTCCTAGATTGTTAATATCATGTATGGACTTCATAGGTTTTTAATTAACTCTTCGTCCATATGTGAAATCACTATTAAGTGATTGAATTCTAAGTACAGCACCTGTGTGAGGTGCATTTATCATGTTGCCGTTACCAACATATATACCTACATGATGAGCTGGTGTTCCGAAAAACACCAAATCTCCTGGTTGAAGATTATCCCTAGATACAAGTGCTCCTACGTTTTGTTGGTCCTCTGAAACCCTTGGTAGATCTATTCCAAAATGTGCAAACACATATTGTGTAAAGCCTGAGCAGTCAAAGCCAGAAGGGCTTGTCCCACCCCACACATATGGAATACCAAGAAAAGTTGAAGCATATTCTAAAAGTGCGTTAGAAGAAAATGCATTGTTACCTTGTGTAACTTGGATTGTTGCAGGAGAGTGGGGTGGTACATCTGCAGTTCTTGCTACTATACTAGCTTGGTTAGCGGCTGCAGCTTGCCTGGATGCAACAGCCTGTCTAGCTGCAGTAGCATGCTCTGCAGCTATAACAGCTTGTCTTGCTACAATAGCTTCGTCTGCTACCAGTTGTGCACCATATTGCTTTTCCTGAACATTTAATTGTGCTACCAATACAGTTTGGTCTGATTTTTGTTTGGTTAAAGAATCTAATTTATTTTTATTGTCATCTCTTAAAGAAAGCAAAGCTGTATTTTCTGTAGCTAGTTCTGCTTTCTTTAAATTAATTGCCGCCTGTTTTGTTTCTAAATCATTAATAACATTTTCATCAAATTTTATTATGGTTTTGATGTCTTCTAATCTGGATATAAAATCGTCCATATCAGTGGAGCCTAGTATAACATCTAGATAGCCTGATGAACCATTTATATACATTGCTCTCATTCTTTTATCAAAAAGGATCTGTTCTTCTTTAATATTATCCTCTGCTTTTACAATATCTATTTGATTTTTTTTAATATCCTTTTGTGTTTTAGTTATAGTGTTTTCATTAATACTGATTTTGGACATAATTGTTTCAATTTGATGGTCCATCATACTAATTTTATTTTCAAGATCATTTCTTTGAGTTTGAACCTGCTGAATTTTTGCCTTATCTGCTGCTGAATCTGCATATGCGTTAGTAAAACCAATGTTCATAGTTACAACAAGTGCCATTATGGTTAAACCAAATTTCTTGTTCAATTCTCCATCCCCTTAAATATAATTTTATCTTTCGACAGGTTATAGTAAATGTTTTAATTACATTAACATAAACACTATAATACACAATTAAAGAAAATATGTAAAGGGACTAACTACAAATCAAGGATATATTTATTAGACATAGTAAATAGTGCCACCCATGTGGCACTATTTATATAAAATTTTCAAAGGATATATTAACTATATCAAACCTAGTAACCGTACAGTACTTGCAACTATAAAGCAAATAATAATACCTGTAATAGTAGGAACAAGGAATGAAACAAGAGTCCACTTTAAGCTTTGAGTTTCTTTTTTTATAGTCAAACAGGTTGTAGCACAAGGCCAATGCATTAGTGAAAACAACATGACAGATATTGCAGTTAGCCATGTCCAGCCATTTAAAATTAGAAGATCTTTTAACTTACTTAAACTATCAAGCTCCAAAATGCTACCCGTAGACATATAGCTCATAATTATTATAGGCACAACTATTTCGTTGGCAGGAAAACCTAAAATAAAGGCCATTAAAATATACCCATCTAATCCAATAAGTTTTGCAAAAGGATCAAAGAAATTAGCACAATAAGTTAAAACACTTAAATTTCCTATATGAATATTAGCCATTGTCCATATAATAATGCCTGCGGGTGCCGCTACTACTACTGCACGGCCAAGTACAAATAGAGTCCTATCAAATATAGACCTTACAATAACTTTCCCTATCTGTGGTTTTCTGTAGGGTGGTAACTCTAAAGTAAAAGTGGAGGGAATGCCTTTTAATATTGTCTTTGATAAAATTCTAGAAATTAGGAGTGTCATTACAACTCCTAGAACAATTACACCGGTGAGGATTAGTGTAGATATTACAGATTGAAAAGGTCCTACTATAATCCCAGCAAAAAACATAGTGATAATTGCTATAAGAGTAGGAAATCTTCCATTGCAAGGTACAAAGTTATTGGTGATAATTGCAATTAGACGTTCTCTTGGTGAATCAATTATTCTGCATCCAATTATACCAGCAGCATTGCAACCAAAGCCCATGCACATTGTTAATGCCTGTTTACCGCAAGCACATGCTTTCTTGAAATAATTATCAAGATTAAAAGCTACTCTAGGGAGATAACCTAAATCCTCTAGCAAAGTGAATAAGGGGAAAAATATGGCCATTGGAGGAAGCATAACTGATACTACCCATGCAAGAGTTCGGTACATACCCAAAACCAATAATCCATGTACCCATGCTGGGGTACCGAGCCAAATGAAAAAATCTGTAAGTCTATCTTCAAACCAAAATAGACCACTCGCAATTATTTTAGAAGGAATATTAGCACCGGTTATTGTAAGCCAAAAAACCACACTTAAGAGAAGAATCATAATGGGAATTCCAAATTTCTTAGAAGTAAGATATTTATCAATTTTTCTATCAGCATCATTATAGTTCTTATTTTCAATAGAAACTACGGTACTACTCATTTTTTCAGCAGTTCGCACTATTTGAGAAACAACTTTATCACGGAATGTATCAGAATCAATTCCATGTAAATTTAACAGTGTTCTTGTGGCACTAACCTGTTTCATAATCTCATCTTCCTGTGCTAAGTTGAAATTAAGATACTGGTTAATAGAAGATATCAGGGCTAAATCTCCATCTATAAGCTTAAGTGCCACCCATCTTGGATTAAGTTTATTTTGAAGTTGTGATTTGATTGCGTCTTCAACTTTAGATATGGCATTTTCTATCAATTCTTCATATACAATAGTTGTAATTATGGTCGTGTATTTATTAGATGCAACATCTAAAACTGCATCCATTAATTCATTTAAACTCTTTGCCTTAACAGCACTTGTTCCTACTACAGGAACTCCAAGTAGTTTTGAAAGTTCTTGTAAATTTATTGATATTCCTTTTCGTTTTGCTTCATCCATTAGGTTAACACATACAACAACTTTTGAAGTAATCTCAAGTGTTTGTAGAACAAGGTTTAGATTTCTTTCTAAACAGGTGGCATCTACTACAATTACTGTTGCATCTGGATTTCCAAAACATATAAAATCTCTAGCAACTTCTTCGTCAATGGAACTTGACATTAATGAATAGGTACCTGGAATATCAACTAAAATAAAATTGGTGTTTTTGTAAGAATAATTTCCCTGGGCATTTGCTACAGTCTTACCAGGCCAGTTACCAGTGTGCTGATTTAAACCTGTTAAATTATTGAAAACAGTGCTTTTTCCAACATTAGGATTACCGCCCAAAGCTATTATTTTATCAGCTGGTGTTGTTCTATTAATTTGAAGCTCTTTTTCTAGCACTCCTGCTCCAGTTGAAGCATTGCTTAGACCCATAAACATATCCTCCTAAAAAATTACTGAACTTAGATGTATTTTATAAATAGATTAATGAGTTCTAGTCTAAAGTATTTCTACCATTATCATCGATGCTACTTCACTACGAAGAGCAATTACTGCACCTCGAATAAGATAAGCAACAGGATCGCCAGATGGGCTTTTCTGCAAGGATTCTACGATAGTATCGTCAATTAACCCAAGGTCTAGCAATCGTCTTCTTAAGGAACCGTCGGAAATAAGCTTTTTTACTTTGCACTTTTTACCAAGTGGTAAGGAGCTAAGTGGAGTGTAACAAGTATTCATTTAGAAACAAACCTCCTTATAATCTTAAAAGAATATTTTATTATCCTACATTTTAATTGTATAAATAAAGCTTGCTGTAGAGAAAAAAATTTTCCCTACCCTAAAATATGATAAATACTTTTTAAGTGTTACTAATATATATATAAAATATGGAATATAATAAAAATAATGGTGGTGATTAAATGGATGATAGATTTTACACGGTCCGTGGATATGAATTACAAAGATTTAATAAAAATTTACTTACCCCTGCATTGGAAGATTATCTTGAGATGATATATAGGAATAGTCTAAATGAAGATTATATTAGAATTAATATACTTGCACAAATGTTAAACGTTAAGGATTCTTCAGCATCGAAGATGGCAAAGAGACTTGGAGAGCTTGGACTCGTAAATTATAAAAAATATGGAATTGTAACTTTAACAGATGAAGGTAAAAAATTAGGTGGGTTCCTATTAAATAGACATAATATAATTGAAAATTTTTTATCATTTATTGGGCGTAAGGAGGATGCGCTAGTTCAAGCAGAACTTATAGAGCATATTATTACTGGTGATACAGTAAAAAATATGCAAATTTTATATGAGTTTTTTAAGAATAATAAAGAAATATTAGAAAAATATACAAATTATAAAAACACTTTAGAGTGATAATCATCGCTATATTAATAATATAGAAACATAAGTCATAAGATAATTTTATAAGAATATGTAACTGTTTTACTTTAGTATGCATGGCTTTATGAAGTTTTTGTCGATAAACCTTATGAATTATGTTATATTTAAATAAGAATTAAAAGTAGAGCATATACAAAAGAATAGTTAAAAAGGAAGTGAGTATTTAGTAAGTTTGGGTATTTTTGTACACTCTCTTGCTAAAGATAAATTATGTTAAATGAAATGGATAGACAATATTTAAAAATAGTTGAGAAAATTTTAAAAAAAGGATATTATGATCAAAATCGTACTGGGGTTGCAACGTACAAACTTCCACATCAAATTATGCAATTTGATTTAGAAGAAGAATTCCCAATATTAACAACCAAATTTGTTGCTTTTAAAACAGCAGTAAAAGAATTGCTATGGATTTTTAAAGACCAAAGTAATGATGTTAAGAAACTTCAAGAGCAAAATGTGCATATATGGGATGAATGGGCTTTAGAGGATGGAACAATTGGAAAGGCATATGGTTATCAAATAGCTAAGTATCATCAAATTGACACACTTATTGAGGCTTTAAAAAATAATCCGCAAGACCGAAGAATGATGATGAATCTGTGGAACATAGAAGACCTTCCACAGATGGCGCTTCAACCCTGTTGTTTTTTAACACTTTGGGATGTAACTGATGGAAGACTTAACTGTATGTTAGTACAAAGGTCTGGTGACATAGCACTGGGGGTTCCATTTAATACCACCCAATATGCTGTATTAGCTCACATGTTAGCACAAGTTACGGGACTTATTCCTGGATTATTTACACAAATCATAAATAATACCCATATATATGAAAATCATATTGAAGGTTTAAAGCTACAGATTTCAAGAAAATCAGAAGCTTTGCATGCTCCTGAAATTTGGATTAACCCAGAAATAAAAAACTTCTATGACTTCACACCTGAAGATATTAAACTTATAGATTATAAGCACCTCGGCAAAATAAATATGGGGAGTGTGGCTATATAGTGCTTACATGTATCGTTGCAATTGGAGATAATTTCGCTATAGGAAAGAACAATAATTTACTTTGGCATTTTTCAAAAGATTTAAAAAGATTTAAGCAAATTACAAGTGGAAGTACTATTATAATGGGAAGAAAGACATTTGATTCACTTCGTGGTATTCTCCCTGGTAGACATCATATTGTTATTACTAAAAATAAAGATTTTGTAGTAACTGATGAAAGGGTAACGGTCATAAGTTCTAAGGAAGAATTATTTGCTATTTTAGATGATAATAAAGAATATTTTGTTATAGGTGGAGGAGAAATTTATAAGTTATTACTTCCTTATTGTAATAAGATTCACTTAACGCAAGTACATAAAGAATATGATGCTGAGGTGTTTTTTCCAAAAGTAAATTATTCTGAGTGGAATATTAAAGAAGAAGAAACTGGATTCATTAATGATGACAAAACAGTAGCATTTAGTTTTTTAACTTTGGAACGGATTAGCATGACAAAATAATAATTTGCAAGATAACAAAGGGGCTTAGAGAAATCTAAGTCCTTTTAGGTTAACTGTTATTTTTCACTAAGTATATCCAAAATCTTCATACCTTTTATCTAAAAAGGTTTTATTAGCGGTTACTTTACTGCTTTTTCTATAAAAATCCATAATAGAATCATGTGCTAAACTAAAAATCCAATCTTCACTTAATGCTACCTCGATAATTTTATCCTTGTTTTTAAATATTTCAATGAATACAGTAGTGATGATATCTTCTGTATTTCGTTTGCTTTTTACAATAACAAAAATATACCTGTATACAGAATCATAGTAAATATCATAAAGTTGTTCGAATTTGCTCTCCATTAAGCGATGTCACCCCTTCCAATATAATTTGTTTTTTCTGAATAGCAAATTATATTTTTTTATAGCTTTTATTATATACTCATTCTATCAATTTTTTGTGTCAATCTAGTTACAAAAGTGTTTCTAGTTTGTAAATAATATATTTGTAATAATAAGATATTGAATTTTATTTCACCGTAGGTTAAGATTTACTTTAAAAAAGAGCATTTCTTAGGCCACCAGTAGCTATGAATAATAAACTTAGAGGAAACGTCGAAACCAATACAAGAGAAACATGGTTTGCATAAGTGTAGAGGATGAAATCATTACTATGATCTAATAGGCAAAAGGACCAAGAAAGCATATGCCTCCTTGGTCCTTTTATTGATAGCTTTTCACAATCTATAAATCCAGATTGACTATAGTTCTACCTTTGTGATGTCCTTTAAGGATAGCATCTATTTCATTATTTAATCCTTCTAAAGATACTTCATTCACGTTTGTATATAAATCTGTAATCTTCCAGTCTAAGGATAATTTATTCCAAATTCGCAGTCTAATATCCATAGGGCATTTAACAGAATCTATTCCTAGTACTGAAATTCCTTTTAAAATAAAGGGATAGACTGATGTTTTAAATTCATCTGATGCAACATTTCCACAACAAGTTACACTACCACCGTAATTAGTTGATTTAATGGCTGTTGCTAATATATTTCCGCCTACTGTGTCTATTACTCCAGCCCATCTATTTTTTAAGAGTGCTTTCCCAGAAGTATCATCTATTTCGTTTCTATCAATTATGTTTTTTGCGCCAATGCTAAATAACATATCTTTTTCAGAAGCTTTTCCTGTAGCAGCAGTGACATTATAACCAATCTTGTTTAAAATTGAAATGGCCATACTTCCGACTCCACCTGTTGAGCCGGTTACTAATATGTCTCCGTCACTAGGCTTAATACCAGAATTAACTAATTTATAAACTGATAGTGCGGCAGTGAATCCAGCAGTACCGTATATCATACTCTCTCTTAGAGAAAGATTTGAAGGAAGTTCTACTACCCACTGCGCAGGGACTCTAATATACTCTCCGTAACCACCTGATGTACTCATTCCGAGTGTGTATCCGGTTACAAGCACCTCAGTTCCAATTTTCAAGTTATCATTATTACTTTGAACTACAATACCTGCAGCATCAATTCCCGGTGTGTGTGGATAATTTCTAGTTACGCCTTTATTTCCTGTAGCGGAAAGAGCATCTTTATAGTTTAGTGAAGAATATTTAACATTTATTATTACATCGCCTTCTGGTAGATCGTTTATGTGCCTAGTGGTAATTTCTCTTTTAAATTCTTTATTTTCTGTTTCTGTTACGAGCATTGCTTTAAATTCATTATTATTCATTTCAAAACTCCTTTTTAAAATATAAATAATCTCCAGTTCACTCTTTTTTATAAAGATGAAGTAACTTACTAACTATATTATACAATAAATTATTGATATTCCTTAAAGGTGTTAAAAAAATAATATAATATTATTGTAAAATAAAGGTAATTTAATAAATATAGAGAATTATAATCATGATGGACATTACAAGATGCTAAAAAGAGGGAGTGGTGTATATGATAAAAAATTCGATTAAAAATATTTATATATTAATTGGTCTCTTAGTATTTTCAATTTCAATGATAATAGATAGAAATGCAAATACAGTTGCATTAGGATTGTTCCTCTTAATATTTGCATTTGTTATACTTATAGCAATTATATCTGAAATGATAAAATATAACATTAGTAAAAACTATTATAGGAAACCGGATAACGTAAATGAGCAAAAGAAAATTGAAGCTATTCTTTGTAGAAAATATATTAATCAAGATGGAACTTATAACTTTGACGAGCTAAAGAAACTGAGAAAGGTAAGAATTAGTAAGAAAAACCATTAAAGATATTTATAGTGAAGGTGGGATAACTTTATGAGAAACATTTTTAAGGAAATAGTTTCATTCCTTTTTGGTTGCTGTAAATGCCTAGTTAACGTTATTATGTATGTAACGTAAATTATTACGTGATCTATAATAATAGAATGATGTTATAAATCAGACTCCAAAATTAATAGCAGGTGTAATAGACCATATATTTAACAGTTGAATTATTTAATATTTTTTTCTTTAATGGTGGTATAATGGAGTAAAGTGGATTTAAAGAAAATCACACAATTTTCTAATCCTATGTTGTATATATCAAATTTCGATAAAAACAGGGGGGTAAAACTAATGAAAATTGCAACTTCTGATTTTAATGTGATTAAAGTGTTTAATAATAATATTGTGTTAGTTTACCAAGCAAATGTAGAAAAAATTCTTTGTGAAAAAGGAATAGGAATTGGAAAGCATTCAGGTGATAGTATATCTAAAAATGTTTCAATTGAAAAAACATTTTTTATTAGAAACAAAATTAATATAGTTAATTTTCATGAACTGGTAAATAGTGTTGAGCCTGAAGTGATTGGGCTTTGTGAGGAAATAATATATATGATATCAAAAGAACTAAATGAAGATTTATATGAAAAAATTCATATATCGCTACTTGACCATATAGCATCTACTTTAAAGCGACTTAAAAACTGTGATAATATAGAAAATCCATTTTTAGATGAAATTAAGATTCTTTTACCAAGAGAATTTGAACTAGCCCAAAAGGCGGCAACTATGATTGAGGATGAAACAAAGATTCATTTTCCTGATGATGAAATTGGGCTTGTAACTCTGCATATACATTCTGCGAGGAATGAGGCAGGATTGGCTAATACAGTAAAATATGCATTTGTATCAAATACTATTATTAAAATGATTGAAGATGAATTAAATGTTAAAATAGATAGAAAGTCACTTGATTATGCTAGATTTATTACCCATATTAGATTTGCTATTCAAAGGATTTTAAGCAATATTACTATTAAATATAGATTAGTAAATACTATAAAACTTAAGTATGATCCTTGTTTCAAGCTAGCACAAAAAATTTCCAAATTTATTGAAGGAGAGTTAGAGTTAAAAGTTGTTGAGGATGAAACCGCTTATTTAGCTATACATATCCAAAAATTTAAAAGCAATAGATCGAAAAAACGAAAAAAAGTTATTATTTAAAAGTAATATATTGTGTTCTTTTAAGTTTATTGATATAAGAAAGTTTATGAATATATTATAGACCAAGGCAATTGTGACGACAATGTAGTCACAATTGCCTTGGTCTTATTTAGTTATTTTAGAAAATTTTAGTCCTCACATATATGTGAAATAAAACACCGATCTTTAATTTAATGCCTTGGAATATAATAAATTATATTGTTATTTGACATTATATTGCTATTTGACATTATATGATATAAAATTAAAATTAAGGTATGGATAACTATTATAAAAGTGTTATTTATCTAAAAATTAAAAAGGGGGCTAATTGTGAGAAATAAAAAAATATTTTTTATTTTACTAAGTGCTATGATTTCATTTGGAGCTACAGTACCTATTTATGCACAAAATGTTGATGTTAAAAGTATTAATTTAAGTTCAGCTATTGTAATGGGTACCTTAACAAATGAAGGTAATTCTAAAATTTCAAAGGATGATGCGAAAAAAATTGCTAAAAAGGCTTTAAGTGAGTATTTAGATATTTCAATTGATGAAACACAATATCAAACCGACATAAGCTTTAGGCCCAATTATATGCAGGTAACTACTAGTAAAGATTACATTTGGCAGATATCTTGGAACTCAAACAGCCAAAACAAAAATGTAAATATCAATATTTCAGTAGATGCTAATTCAGGAAAAATTACTAACATTGATAATTATACATTCAATAATAATCAGTCAACAACAGTTGCAACAATAACCGAGGATAAAGCTAAAGAAATAGGTGAGAGTTTTTTAAACAAAATAAATTCAAAAGAATTTCCTGAGTGTACTCTGATAGATAGCTCTGATTTCAATAATGGTATGAGAGGAGATTTATCAGGGTATAACTTTACTTACAATAGAAAAGCAAATGGCATCCCTTTCCTGGGAAACTATATAAGTGTGGGTGTTGATGGAGTTACAGGTAAGATACGTTCTTATAGTATTATGTGGAGTGATAACCAGGTTCCTGAAATCCCTAAGGAGGGTATTATAGAGCAAGATAAAGCAAAGCAGATTTTAAAAGATAATTTAAAGCTTCAGCTTAAATATATACTTATTAGAGATCAAAATGGAATGAGTGACTCAAATCAAAATTTAAAGCTTGTATATATGATCGATTCAACAAGTGGAATTAATATTGATGCAAAAGAAGGAAAAATGTTAGATGTGTACAATTTAGATTTGGCACAAAAAAAGGTTAAGGATTTAGATGTGACTCAGAAAAAAGCTTTTACAGATAGCTATAAGCCACTAAAAAAATTGTCTAAGGAATTGGATAGTAATTCTGCTGAAACAATAATGAAACAAATAGTACAAGAAATATATGGAGATAGCTATGATATTCAATCAACAAATTATCAAGAAAATAATATGGGATTTGGAACTAATGTAAGTTGCTGGGCAGGACAGTTTACTAAAAAAGGTATATCTAATGGATTTGGGAATCAAGGGAGCATACAAATAGACTCTTTAACAGGACAACTTGTATCTATAAATAAATTTAATCCTTATGGGGACATAGCAGGTGCTAGTGATGCTAGTGTACAACCTAAGATTACTTGGGAACAATCATATGATAAGGCTATATCAATAGTTCAAAAATACTTGCCAGATAAGGTTAAAGATATGAGTACTGAGCAAACGTATCTTCCAACTACAAGTTATTATAATAACATAGCTCAAGTTGATAAAGAATATGGATTTTATTTTAATAGATTAATTAATGGAATACCTTATCAAAATGATGCTATTAATATTCAGGTTGACGCAATAACTGGTGATATAACTAACATAAATTGTTCATGGGCAGATAATTTAAAAATACCTTCAGCAGAAGAAATTATGAGCGCAGAGGATGCACAAAAAATATTTTTTGCAAAATATACTCCTACACTTGCATATTTACTTGTTAATACAAGTAAAGATCTAAAGAACCCAGTTATGGAAGCTAAACTTGTATATAGTCTAGAATCTGGGCTTCAATATAGCCAATTTAATAATATAGACTCAACTACAGGAAAATTTGTAGACTATAGTGGACAAGAAATCAACAATAATTTTACAGCTTTTAAAGCAAAGATTAAAGGGAGCCCTCAGGAAAAGGAATTAAGTATTTTAGCTTCCCAGGGAATAATTAGTACTATGGAATTTGATTTAACTAAACAGGTTTCTAGACTTGATTTAATAAAGATGCTTGTTAATGTAAAAGGGTACAGGTATTATATGTCAAGTGGTATAGAAGATCTTAAGATAAATTATGGTGGGAAAAAAGGTGATGAGACATATAACTATTTACAGCAGGCAGTTGCCTATGGAATATTAGAAAATTCGGGAGAGTTTAAAGGTGATGAAATAGTTACAAGGGAAGAAATGATTAAAGATATTGTAAAACTTGCAGGCTATGATATACTTGCTCAGGCAAAGGATACTTTTATAGTTAAATTCAGTGATACAAGTGAGATATCTTCAGAAAATTTAGGCTATGTAGCTATTTCCAGAGCTTTAGGTTTTGATAATGGTATAGATAATAAATTTAAACCAAAAGAAAAAGTAACAATTTCAGATGCAGCTGTTTCTATATATAAGGTTTTAGATATCTTAAGAAATAGCAAAATATAATAATAAACAGATTTAATGCTACCTCATGAATAATGATAAAAAAATTAGTATTGACATTGATAGTTATAAAGATTAAAATATAATCAATATATACCTAGCGGGGGTATGTAAACGCTGAAAGAAATAAATATGAGAAAGTAGAAACTTGTCAAATGACTAATATGCAAGGAAAATTAAAAATCATTAAGATAGGGGTGAATTAAAATGTTAGAAACGAATTTAAAACATATTCAATCAAAAGATGAGTTTCAAAAAATAATAGAAACAAATGAAAATACAATGGTTTGCTGTGGTAGAATGGGACCCATGTGTTTACCAGTTTATGCTGTAATGGAAGAAATAGGCGACGAATATAAGAATGTAAATTTTTTTGATATGGACTTTGATATACCGGATGCTAATGTAATTAAAAACCTTCCTGAATGTAAAAATTTTAGGGGTCTACCATTTACTGTTTATTATAAAAATGGAAAGATAGTTAAAGCAACAACTAGTATTCAGTCAAAAGAGCAAGTAACAAATATTATTGAAAAACATTTTGTTTAGACAAGACATGGTAAGTAGAATGGTATATTAGGTTTAATACTTAATAATAAAAAACACTTTATTCTTAATATATAAGAATGAAGTGTTTTTTATTATTATTTTTCTCCTTCTTCTGGAACAATACAAATAAATTCTAAATCGTCATTACTGTTGTTAACAAATTGATGAGTTTTTCCTGCAGGAACATAAGCAAAAGAACCTTCTTCTATTTCATAATTTGTTCCATCAAGATACAATATTCCCTTGCCTTTTAATATATAATTAACATGAAACCATGGATGTTCATGTTTTGGTGTATTTCCACCACTTTTTATTTTGAAAACTCTCATTACATTTCCTTCCCACCCTTCTTTAGGTGAAATAATGACCTTTTTAAATGCATCTTTTATACTTTCTCCTTGTAGTTGTATTTCATTGATTTGATTTTTATTAGAAACGATCATAATATTGCGCCTCCATTTTGTATTTTATTATTTTGAATTTAGCAAGCTATTCGTGTATTAGTAAATTCAATAAAAGTTCTCCAAATCCTCTTTTTAGTTAATGAAATTAGGTAGATTAGGTTATTCAGTTTTGTAAATAATATCTTCTAATATTAGAATTCTCAAGTATTCATTGCAATGATGAATATAATTTGCTTTTCTAACAGATTTTATCTAGCCATTTACCAAAACAAGAGATACAATATAGATAACTATGTAATGGCTATATAAAAAAATGGAGGTATAAGCAGTTATAATATATATTCAAGGGTTTCTACGAAAAAACAATTTGAAAGTGGGAATTTGCATAATTGTACGGTGCTAGAGGCGGGAGAAAAGTTAAGAAGACTTTAAATGAATTAGCTTTAAATAAAAGTGAGTAAGATAGGTGGTGAATTTAATTATGAAGGTAACTTCAAGGTGCTTACTTTGTAACCTAAGTGTTGAGCATTTTCAAATAATTGTTGATATGATGGAACACTTTTGCCCAGCGAAGCATTATGCATATAAACGTCTTGAAGAAAACAGGTTTAATGCTGAATTTAAAATTCATACTTTAGATAATATGATTATCCCACAAAAAGCTTGTAATTACTTCCAATAGCAGTACTTATGATATAATAATACCAAAATGATCACTTTAGGAGGATTACTATGTTTTGCAAAAATAACACTCAACAAACTACATTTT
>NZ_JBOITM010000041.1:0-196526 GCF_050717535.1 Clostridium sp. | reverse complement strand
AACATAATGATGTATGTGCTGATAAAATAACTCCTGTAGTTCCACATGCTTTTGATAATTCCTCAACAGCAATAACGTAAGATAAATTATCTCCGCCAGCTCCACCAAATTCAGTGGAAATTGGAATACCAAGCATATGGTATCTAGCCATCTTCTCTACTGTTTCTGAAGGAAATCTTTCTGTTCTATCTATTTCCGCAGCTAGTGGTTCTACTTCGTTTATTGTAAATTCCCTTACCATTTGTTGTACAAATTCTTGTTGTTTTGTCAATGAAAAATCCATAAACCTTCCTCCTCGCTATTCTCGGACAAAGATAACAATTAATGTAATTGTTATCTTTGTCTTCTTTCTTTTATAAAATTATTTACTTATTTTTAAAGCACTTTTCTGTTTTTTCAAGAAATGCTATCATTCCATTTTTTTGATCTTCTGTTGAGAAACATTCTCCGAATATTTCTGATTCATAAGAAAGTGCTGTGTCTATGTCTATTTGTATTCCCTTATTAATTGCTGCCTTACAAAAGCTTACAGCCATAGGTGCTTGCCCTGCAATTGTACTGGCAAGTGCTCTAGCTTCTACTAATAAATTTTCAGGTTCAACTACTTTATTTACAAGTCCAATTCTTAATGCTTCTTCTGCATTAATAATCTTTGCTGTATAAATTAATTCTTTAGCCATTCCAAGTCCTACAAGTCTAGGAAGTCTTTGAGTTCCTCCAAAACCAGGTGTTATACCTAGGCCTACCTCAGGTTGCCCAAATTTTGCTTTTGATGAGGCTATTCTAATATCACAAGCCATGGAAAGCTCGCATCCGCCACCTAGCGCAAAACCGTTTACTGCTGCTATTATAGGTTTTTCCAAAGTCTCTAGTTTCCTAAATACTTTATTTCCTAAATTTCCAAATTTTCTACCACCCATTACATTAAGATCTTTCATTTCGGCGATATCAGCTCCTGCAACAAAAGCTTTTCCTTCACCTGTTAAAATCACTGCATAGATTTGGTCATCTTCAGCAATTTCATCAATTGCGAGTTCTAGCTCTTTTAATGTTTCTGTGTTTAATGCATTTAGAGCTTTTGGCCTACTAATTGTTAGCACTGCAACTTTGTCTTCCTTTTGAAGAACAATATTTTTGTATTCCACAACAATCCACTCCTTACGAATTAATCAGTTCATTAACTATTTGTTAATAATATAACAATTACACCTAAAAACTAATTGAAGCACTTATGCTTCAATTACAGTATATCTCTTTACAGTGTATATTTCAACAAAAATAACCTTTTTTTTAAAAATAATGATTCTTAATTTTATATTATAATTATTATTAGTAAAATGCATGAATTTTATGGATATGTCCTGTCATTCATTAGGCAACTAAGAGTTAATAAACTTTCACTTAAATGAACATTCTCAACTATTATTCGTTCTGGCACCTGCAAATCCACAGGTGCAAAATTCCATATACCCTTAACCCCATCTTCCACCATCATATCAGCCACCGCTTGGGCATTGTTTCTCGACACACAGATTACACCAATATCAATTGGTGTGGATTTAAGAAGCACAACTAATTCATCTATGTCCTTTACTTCAACATCTCTAATTTTGAGTCCTATAAGTTTTGGATTAACATCAAAAATTCCAACTAAATTAAATGCTAACTTTTCAAAATTAGTATAATTAGCAATAGCCTGCCCTATATTACCCGCACCTATTATTATCATCTTATATTCTTTTGATAATCCTAATATTCCACTAATTTCATTTAATAGTTCTTTTACGTTATACCCATATCCTTGTTGTCCAAAATCTCCAAAACAGTTTAGGTCTTGTCTAATTTGAGATGCTGTAAACCCAATTTTTTCTCCTAATTCTTTTGAAGATATTCTATCTACATCATTTTTTAAAAGTTCTCTTAAATATCTATGGTATTTAGGTAATCTTTTAATGACTGCCATTGATATATTCTTTTTTCTTTCCACAATTACACCCCTTTGCAAACCTCATAAATTTCATAATATTAATTTTACCACACTATTATGTATTATCACTACCTTTTGCTAGAAATTTATTAGTTCTTATAAGATTTTGCCCATTTTAAATTTTTTTAGATGCGTTTTTTTAAATTAATGCTACAAATATTTACTTTTCACTACAATATATTTAATATAAATAGTACAATAATGTAGAAATGAACTATAATTAATATTTATAACAATTATAATTTAAATTGTTTAATAGTTCAGATACATAAATTTGTTTAAATAATATTGTACTTTATGACCCTTAAACTATTGTATAATTTTAATTACACAGAGCAGGGAAGGTGAAAAAAAATGATAGTTCTAAGTTGCAAAGATATTCACAAAAGTTATGGGATAGATGTTATTTTAAATAAAATAACTTTTAGTATAAATGAAGGTGAACGAATTGGTTTTATTGGTGCAAATGGTGCAGGTAAATCTACACTTTTTAAAATAATCACCAGTCAATTGGATTATGATAATGGTGAATTATTTATAGATAAGAATAAAAGAGTTGGTTATCTTTCTCAAGATCTAACCTTGGATTCCAGTAATACCATATATGAAGAAACCATTTTAGTATTTGACAATCTATTAAGTCTCGAAAAAAAGCTAAAAGAATTAGAAACAATAATGAATCAGCCATACGATGCGTCAAGAGAAGAATATACAAATAGAATAATAAAAGAATATACATTAACTTATGACCTTTATAATAATAGAGGCGGTTACACCTATAAGGCCGAAATCGGTAAAGTCCTCAAAGGTCTTGGCTTTATGGAAGAAGATTATAATAAGCCAATAAATATATTAAGTGGGGGTCAAAAGACTAGAGTTGCATTATGCAAGTTACTACTAAACAATCCTGATGTACTGTTACTAGATGAACCTACTAATCACTTAGATTTAGATGCTATTGAGTGGCTTGAAGATTATTTGAAATCCTATAAAGGTACTATGTTTATAATATCTCATGATAGATTTTTTCTAGATGCTATTTCTAATAAAACCTTTGAACTTATTAATGGTCATGTAGATTGTTACAATGGTAACTATACAAGTTTTATTGAACTTAAGAAAATAAATTATGAAATTAAGTTGAAAGCCTACAATTTACAGCAATCAGAAATTAAAAGGCAAGAAGACATTATAACTAAATATAGGTCCTTTAATAGAGAAAAAAGTGTAAGAGCTGCGGAAAGCAGACAAAAATCCTTAGACAAAATGGAAAGGATCCATATTCCTGACAAAGATCCTAGGGAAACTAGAATTAATTTTGAAACAGAAATTAAAAGTGGAAATGATGTGCTTCATATAGAAAACTTATCAAAATCATTTGGAGACAATCTTTTGTTTGAAAACTTAAATCTAGATATGAAAAGGTCGGATAAGATTGCTCTTATTGGGGAAAATGGAAGAGGAAAAACAACTCTTTTCAAAATTATAATGGATAAAATACCTAGTGATACAGGCATAAAAATATTAGGCAAAAATATTTTTGTAGGATATTATGACCAAGAACAATCAGATTTAAACGAAGAAAAAACTATAATAGATGAAGTTTGGGATGACTTTCCTAAACTTACTACCACAGAACTTCGTACAGCTCTCGCTGCATTTTTATTCATAGGAGAAGATGTATTTAAAAATATTTCCGCATTAAGTGGTGGTGAACGCTGCAGAATTAATCTTCTTAAAATTATGTTATCTAAATCTAACTTCTTGCTATTAGATGAGCCAACAAACCACTTAGATATTATGTCCCGTGAGGCACTAGAAGATTCAATACTAGCCTATGACGGTACAGTTATTGTAATATCTCATGATAGATATTTCTTAAACAAAGTAATAACTAGAATACTTGAATTAAATCAAGGAGGCCTCAAAGAATATTTAGGTAATTATAATTATTATATAGAAAAAAAGAAAAATCCTCTTAGGTTTCAAGAAGAAGAGGCTACGGCTGGAATGTCAAAAACCCAAATCAACTTTGATAAAAAGAAGAAACGAGAGGAAGAAAAACTAGAAAAGCAAAAAAAAGTAGACCTAAAAGATCTAGAAGATAAAATTTCATCACTAGAACAAGAATCAGAAAAATTAACTAACGATCTTTGCAAAGAAGAAGTTTATTCAAACCCTATTAAGAGCTCCGACGTAAACAATCAGCTTGCAAATGTAAAAAAAGAACTTCAAGATCTTTATGTAACTTGGGAAGAGTTTATAGATGATGCAGAATAAGAATTAAAAAGTATGAAATTAATCCTATGCGCCTTGCAACCGAACTCCAAATAGGAAATTTAATTTATTCGTTTCTTGTTGCAAGTCACTCCGGATAAATTTCATACTACTTTAATGTTAATATACCGTTAAACCACCCCTCCTTCTAATAATACTTTGATATTGTCCTTATAAATCACATTGAATTGACTTATCGGTAGAGGATTTTCTCCAAGTCCAACTTCAATGGTATATCCAGGTCTTCTAAATTTTTCTATAAACCAATCTTTATATCCCGCAAAACTTGTTATTCCGTAGGTTTCTGCGAGTTCATAACCACTAAGCCTTGAAAATGTTTCTGCTATTTTTCTAGCTTCCGGACTAGCCAAATTTTCAAAATTCCAGTATATTACCTCCCCTTGACTGTGATAAGCTATTACTAATCTAAAGATATTTTTCCTTGTAAAGTCTGCTACAGCTTTAGACTCAGGTTCTGATTCTGGCGCGGTACCTGAATATCTTGAAGGTCCTGGTCCATATACTCCATAAGTTTTTTCTGCATCCTTTGACTCTTGCCACAGGGCATCATAATTATGATTAAGGTCTACCCCCCTTATATTCGCACTCCAAGTTTTAGAAAAATCATCACTTCCATTATTCCACTTAATCAAATCATTGTAGTATGGGTTACTCCTATCTAACCCGTTAAGCACTAAGTTAACTCCATCTGGATTTACCATAGGCATCACATATATACTGCTTTTATTCCATATATCCTGGGTATTATAACCTTCTAAAGATTGACCCGTTGCATAGGCTTCAGCAAAATTTTCAATGAATTTCATTAAAAGCACACTAGTTATCCATTCAATAGCATGATGGGCTCCATTATAAAAAACTTTATTAGGTCCATTTCCCAGTTTTACATAATAAAGTTCTTTTCCTAGCTGACTGGTGCCTGCACTAGCAACTTCAATAAATGGATACCTAGCCTTTAGCCCTTCTAAGTCCTTTTTCATAATGTCATAAGTGTAGTCGATATTTGTATAAACCACCCCCAATGAATAAGGAACTATAATCTCACTCCCAACTTGTAAATTATTGGGACTTATTTCTGGATTAGCTGTAATTATACTTTGGACTGTTGTATAATACCTCCTTGCTATAAGATAAAATGTATCACCAGGTCTAATTCTATAAGTATCATAACCTATTAAAAAGCTATTCATAAGTTTATAAGTTTCATCATTTACTACTCCTGTAGGTGATAGGCCAAAATATCTTTGGAACTTACCAACTGCAGCAGCTGTTTTAGGTCCATAATTTCCATCTAAGCCGTCCACACTATAACTCAATTTATTAAGTAGTGCTTGTATTTCCATCACTTCTGTTCCTCTCGAGCCTATCTTTAGGATTTGCAAATCAATCCTCCTAAAATTTCTTATAGTATTATTTTATGAAATTTATTGAAAAATGTTACAAGTTTTAAATAAATATATCAAAAAAATGAAAAATTTATTAGTTCATTTCCTTTTTTTTATCAATGTCTTCAATTATCTATGTATATCAATCGATTACATATACATTCAAATACATTTTTCATTTAAATTTACAAATTATAAATATTTTTATAAAAGTACTTGATAATATGTAGTAGTTCACATATAATCAAGTAAAGAACTACTATATAATATTAAGTACATTATAAAATAATGTTAGTTAGGAGCGAAATTCTAGTGGAATTTGAAAAAGAAATATTAAAAGGTTATGTTGATATAATTATTCTATCAGTTTTAAAGCATAAAGATATGTATGGTTATGAAATTGGAAAAACCATAAAGCAAACAAATAAAAGTTTTGAGATGAAGGAAGCAACCTTGTATGTATCTTTAAAAAGACTCGAAAAGAAAAATTATCTGGAGGGCTATTGGAATGATGATGAAAATACTGGTGGAGGGAGAAGACGTTATTATAAAATAACTCAAGAAGGGTTGAACTTTTTGGGCGAGAAAGTTCAAGAGTGGCTTGTTCTTAGAGAATTATTAAATCAGTTCTTGGAGGTGAGTATTAATGAATGAGATAGATAGGTATGTAGATAGTATTTGTGATGAATTTAATGAGTCTGCTAAGGACATACAGATATTTAGGGAAGAGTTAAAATCAAGCCTTTATGATGAAGCCCATGAACTTGAAAAACAAGGCCTTAGTGAAGATGAAAGTATAAAAATGGCATTGAAGAGTTTTGGACAAGAAAATGATGTTATTTCAGAAATGAGCACCGTATGGAAAAAGAAAACTGATTTTACTTTATTGATGGTAAAAGTAGCAATAAGTATTTTTATAATCGGTCTAATTTTTACTGGAGCTAATATGTATTATGAAAATTCCGCCAATAGCATGCTTGAAAATATATCATATTTATTTTTTATTGTTTCATGGATAATAGGAACCATAGCTTTTTACCAATATATTAATATTGAGCATCCAAGCAAAATATTGGTATTTGTAGCTATTTGTGATATCGCAATTGGGGGATATTCTGTTTGTACGCGAATGTTCCCGTCTCAAGTAGAAGTATCTATTATTATTCTATTTGTGTCAGTATTAATTATTGTTTTAGCTATGAAATCATATTTTAATAAAAAAAGAATTTGAAATTAGAAAATCAAGGAGGCAAATATGAAAGAAGATATCCAAAGAACCATGAATGTTTTTTGTGGGTTAATAATAGTCGCTTTAACTTTTTCTTATTTAGTTTAGAATTAGAATTATAAGGAAATAATCTATTGATCAATAGAACAGTTTTTGATAGTATTTGTAAGGTTAATCTTCTTAAAATTATAAAAAGTAAAGTAGCTTAAAATCATACATTAATGCTATTTTAAGCTACATAAGAATTTACTTTAGCGGTATATTTTAAATTTGTTTCAAAATTTTTCTCCTTAAACGAGACCTCTCTTAACCATCTCTGTAATAGCAAAACTTGCTACATCATCAGCAAATTTACCTGGCCCAAAACCTGCATCGTATCCAAGCTCTTTTGCAAGTTCATGAGTTATTCTTGGCCCTCCACAAATTAACACAACTTTATCCCTTATTCCTTCTGCTTCTAATAATTCTACTAAATTGGTAAGGTTTTGGATGTGTATATCCTTTTGAGTTACTGTTTGAGAAACTAAAAGCACGTCAGCTTTAAGTTCTATAGCTTTTTTAATAAACTCTTCATTTTCAACTTGGCTTCCCAAGTTCAGTGCTTCTATCATAGGGTATCTCTCAAGGCCATAATGACCTGCAAAACCCTTCATATTCATTACTGCATCAATGCCAACTGTATGAGCATCTGTACCTGTACTAGCTCCAATTATTACTACTTCACGTTTAATGTTTTCTTTTATATACTCACCAATTTGTTTCATGTCCATTACTTCGCCTTCTACAGTTTGAACATGGATTTCTTCATAGTTTACAGTATTCACTAATGAACCATAAATCACATAGAAACTAAATTCACTATCTAAAGCGCGGTGATGAGCACAGTTTGGATCTTTAAGTCCCATAGATTTAGCAAGCTGAAGCGCTGCCTCTACTCCTCTTTCATTATCTTCAACTGGCAATGTAAAGCTCACTTGAACCTTACCGTCATTCATGGTATCACCATAGGGTTTAAGCCTTGTTAGGTCTAAACTTTTATCATAATCTTTGACTTCTAATGAATATTGTCCTTCGCTCATTACTTAGTCCCCCCTAACATTAAATCTACAAATGGATTGAAGTAAGCTTTATCTTTTTCTACAACTCCTGCAAGTCCTTTTCCACCATTTAGAGGCCGCTTAATTCCTGCAAATTTTCCCTGTTCCAGCGTACTAAATAAACCCTCTTTTTCAATTTCACCAATTAGATCTGCTGCTTTATTTAATACTTCATCTACTCTCGTTTCCATAATGCCACCTCTTTTGAAGGTAATTTCCGAGCCTAAATCCTTCATAGTTCTAAATATATATTGAGCATTGTCTATTGCAAGTGCCCTATCTGACATAAATGGTGTGTGTATTGCTTCTGTAAGCATTCCAAGAAGATGTAATTTTTGTCCTGTCATAATAGTAACCATGTTAAATAATGCATCTTGTACTTGCCCTTTAAATATATCTCCAGTCATAAACTTAGTTGGAGGCATATATTTCAGTGGTGCTCTAGGGAAGATTTCTCTTGCCATTTGTGCTTGAGCCAGTTCAAACAAGAATCCATTTTCAACATCTGGGCTTATTTCAAATGCATGTCCAAGTCCCATCTGTTCTTCTGGAATTCCAGCAACTAATGCGAATTGCTCATTTATAAATTGTGAAGCAAGTACAGTATGCGCTTCTTCTACTGCATCTGATGTGGTCAAATAGTTATCTTCTCCAGTGTTTATAATAACTCCAGCAAATCCATTGATTATTCTTGAGAAATATTGGTCAATTATAGTTCTTTGCATATTGATATCTCGAAATAGAATTCCATATAAAGCGTCATTGAGCATAACATCTAATCTTTCTATAGCTCCCATAGCAGCTATTTCAGGCATACATAGTCCTGAGCAATAATTACAAAGTCTTATATATCTTCCTAGCTGTTCTCCTACTTTATCAAGAGCTTCTCTCATAAATCTAAAGTTTTCTTGCGTGGCAACTGTTCCTCCGAAACCTTCCGTTGTTGCTCCATAGGGAACGTAGTCAAGTAAGCTTTGACCTGTGGTTCTTATAACTGCAATTATATCTGCACCTTGCTTCGCTGCTGCTATTGCTTGGGTTATATCCTCGTAGATATTACCTGTAGCAACTATTGCATAAAGATAGGGACCACTCTTATCACCGAATTTTTCAAGATATGCTTCCCTCTTGCCTCTATTTTTACTAATTTTAGCCACCATTGCTTTAGCTACTTTATCTACGGCAATTTTAATCTCAAAATCATCATGCATGGGAAGTTTAGTTAAATCTATTTCACCTCTTGCTACAGACTCTGCGATTTGTTGTGGAAAAAAGCCAGTTTCAACCATAGCATTTCCTATAAACATTGCAGCACCAAGTGCTAAGCCATTACCATTTTTAATGTTATCTACTACTATATTGGGAATGGGAACACCCACTTCATCTATCCCATCAATGCCTAAAAGTCTACAAACAGTTCGCTCTACTGTAACTGTGGTATGTATATCAATAAACTCTTGAGTATCTTTCGCTATATTTTTAGCTGATTGTCTAGCTTTATCAACAATAGCCCAATTTAGATTTAATTTACTTTCCATTTTATTCCTCCTGATTATAAAACTCTTTTGCTATATCCACTATTTCATTTTGAAGTCCTAGTAATAATGCTATATTAAGTGCATCTTTTGGTACTTTATTTTCTTTTGAAACCTTCTCTAACTTATAATCCATATGTTCTTGTATTAATTCAACAGAATGAGTTTTATTCTCATTTATTTTATATTTTAGTTCACTAAAGTCCACATTTTTTAGTCCTATTACCTGATAATGTTCCATATTATCTTGGACCACTCCATCATAATGAGTTGAAATTAAGCTGGCTGAATTAAATTTAGTCAAGTATTTACAAAGAGATTTCACAAGGTAATATCCTTCTTTTGGGTTAGTACCTCTGGCAAACTCATCTAAAGCTATAAACCCATCCTCTCTTTTTACGCACTCAACTACCTCCTTTAACTTTATTATTTCCGCTCCAAATGTACTGAGGCCCTTAGATACTGACTGCATATCATCCGAAACAAAATGAATAAAATTAAGGATTGGAAACTTCGCATCCTTTGCAAACACAAAAAAACCCATTTGTCCCAGTAATAAATTCAGAACAATAGTCTTTAGAGTAACACTTTTTCCTCCCATATTTGCACCTGTTATAATAGTTGTCCCTGCATTTAAATCTATACTAACAGGGGTAAATCGTTTTTTATCATTCTCTAATATTTCTTTAATTTCAGGACTCGAAGCCTCAGAAAGTCGAATCTGCATTTCACTACAAATTTCTGGCCTAGTCCCATTATAAGTTATTGATAGATTGGCTTTAGCAATTAAAAAATCTAATCTACCTATGGCTTTTATATTTTGATTTAAGGACTCCGTTTCTTTAGAAATATCTATGGTTAACTCTTTTCTAATACTGAGTTCCACCGCTTCTTCCTCTATAACTAAATCTAGCCTTTGCTGCTTTAGTTTACTTCTTTCTTCATCATTTTTGGCAGTAAAAATTGTTTTTTCCACTTGCCTCTTCTTTTCACGAATATTTTTCAGGGTTTCGGAATACTCATCATAAACATAAAAAGTAGGTATCCCTGTTCCTCCTGGGTCTAGAGTGTAAATAATTCCATGCAATGACTTTAGATTGAGGTCTTCTATATTAAGATTTAATTCATCTATCACATCTTTTAACTGCACTACCAGCATTGAAAAATATTTAATTTCATATAATTCAACCTCATCTAATGTTTCACCTTCACTACATCTTTTAATAGAATTTCTAATATCTTTAAGCTTACAAAACATTCTTCCTATTGAGTTATACTCATCAGTATGAGATTTAATAGAATTAATTATAGTTTCTAAACTATTTAATTCGTTATTTAATTTATCTATTTCTGATTCTTTAAAAGGTAAAATATTCTTAACTTCCTGGAGACCATATGGAGTAGTTATCCCTAATTTATCCATAATAAAAGAAAAACCAATTTGTTCTCTTTGCTGCTGGTCTAAAAATTTCATTTTACTCTCCTCCAATTACATCAAATACAGGCACAATCAAATTATTTCTAAGCCCATCTAAAAACTTATCCTTATCAAATTCATACCCATAAGGTGATTTTGGATTACTAGTAACACAAACTATATCAATGGGATTTATTGTTTTTATAATTCCACCTTGTACTTTAAATTTATAAAGGGTATCCCTAGTTAAAAACAGCTTTGTTCCGTCTTCAACTAGGAAAGTTACCCCTCTATACATTTTTGTAATAGCCATAATATCCTCTAGAAGATTGTCTGAGACCACACCCTTAATAACTACATAGGATGTATTGTCGTCTATTGTCTGAGCGATTTCCTTAGAAGCTCCTAGTGCCGTAACCACATCTAAAATTTTCATTGTATTATCTCGGTGTATAATGCCTATTCTTCCACTTTGTAAAACTACATCCGCCAGCTTTAATATTTCATGATTCACTTCATTTTCTGTGGATAATAAATTAACAATATGACTGGTTTCTTCTATAACAACTCTCATGCTTTTATCAACTGCAGCCCCCGTTGATAATATTGTAGCATTAGTAATTGATGGACAAGCCGAAGTTTTTCTACTAAGAGCTCCATCCACAATCGTAAGCTTACTTCCAAAATTTTTAAGCTCATCACATATTAATGCCATATGTGAATTTACGGACGGACCTCCCAGTTCTACATATCCATCGCTTAATGCCCTGCATATAATTATTTCTCCCATAGGAGTATTAAATCCTGTAGTTTTTAAAATTTCCCTAGTAATATCACTATTTAATAAGCACTGTTTTGCAGTGGCAATTATAGTTCCATACTCTACGTAAATTTTAGGTTTTCCTGTAGCAGTTACTATGTCCTTTTCTTCTCCGTCTCTTCCTATCGAGGTAAGCCCAAGTGATATTCTCCCTCTAGCTTCTTTCAATATATGATTTAAAACTGTTGTTTTTCCTACATTTTTATTCATTCCTATAATTGAAATACTGTCATATTTTTGAACCATTTGCAAAATACTCAGCATTCCATTGATATCTATCAATTTACTCGTGATTTAATCTTAAATTTCTTTCAAGTCCAACTGGTTCCATAGACATTTTTTCATTGTTTAATAGACCTGCTACTCCTACTTTATGAATCACTTTCTTACCTTCACATACTGCGCAATGGCAGCCTGAAGTATAGCTAGTGGGTTGCTCATAAGAAGTGATAACACCTTCAAAATTTCTAAGCACTATTTTTGCAGGGCTTTGAGATATAAGATAATTTGGCATTACTGGAATTTTTCCACCGCCACCTGGAGCATCAACAACAAAGGTTGGTACACAAAATCCTGAAGTATGACCTCTTAATGCTTCAATAATTTCTATTCCTTTAGATACTGGTGTTCTAAAGTGCTCAAGTCCCATGGAAAGGTCACATTGATAGATATAATATGGTCTAACTCTAATTTTAACAAGTTCATGTACCAAATCCATCATTACATGTGTGCAGTCATTAACTCCTCTTAAAAGAACTGTTTGGTTTCCCAAAGGTATTCCTGCATTTGCCATCCTCTCGCAAGCAAGTTTGGATTCTTCTGTAATTTCATTTGGATGGTTAAAATGAGTATTTAACCAAATGGGATGATATTTTTGCAACATATTAACTAGTTTAGGTGTAATTCTTTGCGGCATAACTACTGGTACTCTTGAACCCAGTCTTATTATTTCAACGTGTGGAATTTCTCTTAATTTTTTGATTATATATTCTAATTTGTCATCTGAAACAAGTAGCGCATCTCCACCCGATAATAATACGTCTCTAATTTGCACCGTATCTCTGATGTACTCGATGGCTTTATCTATTCTATCCATTGGCATAGAACTATCACTTTGCCCTGCAAATCTTCTTCTTGTACAATGCCTACAATACATTGAGCACATATCAGTTATTAATATTAATGCTCTGTCTGGATATCTATGAGTGAGCCCCGGTACTGGAGAATCTGCATCTTCATGTAGTGGATCCAATAAATCAGCACCAGCCTGGTGCAATTCTAATGCAGTTGGTATAGCTTGCTTTCTTATTGGATCATGTGGGTCACTGGGATCTATTAATGCTAAGTAATAAGGTGTTATTGCCATTCTTAACGTTTCAACACATTGCCTTGCACCTTTTTCTTCATCTTCTGTTAGTGGTATATATTTTTTAAGTTCATCTACAGTTTCAATTCTATTTTTAACTTGCCATTTCCAATCATTCCACTGCTCATCTGTTACATCTTTAAATAGTTCAAATCTTCTATTAACTTTCATATTGGTACCTCCATTGTATAATAATTTTTGGTTTTATCATGCATAATTAATATATTAATAAGCTTTAGAGTACAATGGAATACATCTTTACATTGCATCTCTAAATCACAATTTAATATAACCGGGGGTGCTAAAATGTGTTTAAACGTATAATTCTTCGAATACACTTCTTAATAATTCATTTTCTCTTAGCTCTTCCAGAGTTATCTCTGCATGACCTTTAGTATAACCATTTCCTACAATCATAGTAACATCTTTGCCTACACCTTCAGCTCCAAGCGCTGCTTTTGTAAAGCTTGTAGCCATTGAGAAAAAGTATACAATCCCATTATCTTTTACTGGCAGTATTGTCGACATTTCAGTATTTGGAACGTTAACTATATTTATTGCTACGTCAACTTCTTGCCCATTATTGTGCCTCAGTGTAGTGTTCATTACATCAATAGCATTTCTCGCATCTCCAATAACTATTTGCATTTTTAAGTTCAATCTTGCAAGTCTTGCTTTCTCTTCTTCATTTCTTACAAGCCCAATAACATTTCCTGTTGGCCCTACTCTTTTAACTGCTTCATAGCAGCAAAGCATTCCTGATTTTCCTGCTGCGCCTAGGAGTAGAACTGATTGGCCTGGTTTAACAAGTTTAGAAACTTGAGCTGGTGCTCCTGCAACATCTAATGCTGCTAATGCTAGGTTTTCATCCATATCTTTTGGGAGTTTTGCATATAAGCCACTTTGGAACAAAATAGCTTTTCCTTTTATTACAACTCTATCAATATCTGGTTTAATATCTATAATTTCATCTATTCTAAGTGGAGTTAATGATAATGAAACTAAAGTGGAAATTTTGTCTCCAACTTTAAGATCAGTTATTCCAGTCAGTGCTTCACCTATTTTTTCAACCCTTCCAATAAGCATTCCACCTGATCCTGTTACAGGATTTTGCATCTTCCCACGTGCAGTCACGATTTCAATTATTTTAGCTTTTATTTTTTCAATATCGTGACCAGCCTCTTCTTCTATTTGAGTAAAGCTAGCTGAATCTATATTTAGTGCTTGAACATCAATTAAAATTTCATTATCAAATATATTCATATCATTTGATATTTTAGTTGCTGGTTGTGGTAACACACCTTTTGGTTCCAGTACCCTATGGGTTCCATATTTACATCCTTTATTCATTATGAGTTCCCCCTATACATCCATTATTTTTAAATCTTGTGCTACGATAAGATTTGCTTCTGTAAGTGATTTAACCTCATCTACTGTTGTGTCCTTGTGTATTTCCTTTAAAACCAGTCCTTCTTTTGTAACTTCAATTACGCAAAGCTCTGTTACTATTAAGTTAACTTTTCCCTTAGCCGTTAATGGAAGAGTGCATTTTTTAAGAATCTTTGGCACTCCTTTTCCCGTATGCAACATTGCAACAATAACCCTTTTAGCTCCCGCAACAAGATCCATTGCTCCGCCCATACCAGGAACCATCTTCCCTGGTATAATCCAATTTGCTAGATTTCCTTCTTCATCCACCTCTAAGGCTCCAAGCACTGTAATATCAACATGTCCCCCTCTAATTAATGCAAAAGACATTGCACTATCAAAGTAAGCTCCACCAGGAAGTATGCTGCAATACTGCCCACCTGCATTTTGAATATCCTCACTACTTTTACCACTCTCAGCTACAGGTCCCATACCAACCATTCCATTTTCAGAGTGAAAGGTAACCATTAATTCCTCAGGAACATAGTTTGAAACCAATGTAGGAAGTCCAATTCCTAGATTAACAAGCTGTCCATCCTTAAGTTCCATTGCAACTCTCTTTGCAATTATATGTTTTGCAATATTACTATCTGTTATCATATTACTCGATACCTCCCAATATATAATCAACTAAGACTCCAGGAGTCATTACCAGGTCAGCATCAATTCCACCTATTTTTACTAATTCTTCCGTTTCAACTATTACTATATCTGCAGCCGTTGCTATAATAGGATTATAGTTTTTTGTAGTTCCCCTATAAAATGTATTTCCAAATTCATCTGCTATACTACCTTTAATTATTGCAATATCAGCTCTTAATGGTAGCTCAAGCAAATATTCTTTGCCTTCTACTGTAAGCTTTTGTTTTCCTTCTTCGACAATGGTACCTACCCCTGTTGGTGTTAAAACACCTCCAAGTCCCGCTCCACCACATCTTATTCTTTCTATTAATGTTCCTTGTGGTACAAGCTGAACCTCCATTTTGCCTTCATTCATAAGTCTTCCAGTCTCAGAATTTGTACCTATATGGGAAGTTATAACCTTCTTAACCTGGCCACTCACCACAAGTCTTCCCAGCCCTTTATCTGCAAAACTCGTATCATTTGCAATAATAGTTAAATCTTTAACATTCAGTTCAATTAGAATATCAATTATCTTATGCGGAGTTCCACAACCTAAAAATCCACCTATCATAAGTGTGATGCCATCTTTAAAAAGAGGTTTTAATTTATCAGGAGTAACTACCTTATTCATGATTTGCCCCCCATACTTTTATTTATAATCCCATAATTTGTCTTGCCTCGGCTGGAGTAGCTATCTCTCTACCCAATTCTCTTGCAATACGTACAACCTTTTCAACTAATTCTCCATTTGACTTTGCTAGAACACCCTTTGAAATATAGACATTATCCTCAAATCCAACTCTTACGTGTCCACCCATTATTATTGACATTGCTGCCATTTCAAATTCGCTTCTTCCTATACCTGAAACTGTGAATGTGCTCCCCGCAGGAATGCTTCCTGCCATAAATACTAAATCTCTTGGAGTAGCACTTATACCACCATTTACACCCATAACGAAATTGAAATGCATAGGGGATTTTATAAAACCTTTTTTCTGAAGTCTTATAGCCATATCTATCATTCCCTTATCAAAAACTTCAATTTCAGGCTTTACAGAGTATTTAATCATTTTTTCACCAAATTCACTAATAGTATTTTCGGTGTTTACAAATACATCGTCTCCACCAAAATTACAAGTACCTGAATCTAGAGTCGCCATTTCTGGTCTTAAATCAACTGGTTGTAGTCTTTCCGCATTACTCATACCAACAGCTCCACCAGTAGATGGTTGGATTATTGCTTCCGGACATCTACTTTTAACTTCTTCCATGCACAATCTAAATCTCTCTCTATCTTGCGTTGGAATTCCATCATCCATTCTTACATGCAAGTGAATAATGCTAGCACCCGCTCTGTATGCTATTTCAGCTTCCCTTCCAATTTCCTCTACAGTATAAGGAACAGCTGGATTATGCTCTTTTGTAACTTCTGCTCCGCATATGGCTGCAGTAATTATTAATTTTTCCATGTGATGCCTCCTTATATATCATCAATTTGCTAGATGAAAAAGTTTACACTAGGCTTATGCCATATTATTTTCTTTGTTTATCTTTTAAAACTACACAAGTTCCACTCGCCTTGCAAACCACTATTGGCTCTTTTAATACGTCACAAGCTGAATCATTTATTTCTGGTCTTGGTACTATAACTTTTCTTGCCTCAAAAATCATTTTTCTTGACGAATTTCCAATGCTTACTATTTCTCCAACAGCTTCTATAAAATCACCTGCATAAACTGGTGCTAAGAATTCAATAGAATCATAAGCCTTAAATAATCCTTCGTCACCATCATTTAAAATTAAAAGTTCAGTTGCTACATCTCCAAATAATTGAAGCATCCTTGCTCCATCCACGAGATTCCCACCATAATGTGCATCATGGGAACTCATTCTTAATCTGATTAAAGATTTCATATTATCTTCCTCCTCTTTTATTTTATTTATACAATGAATATCACTTACTCATTTGAAAAAACAATTCATCATTATTGCTAGTGTACTTTTGGTTTGTGCCTAGCAAATTAATATTTTGCACACAAAAAAGGCACTGAATTTTCAGTGCCTTAATAAACAAAAATACTTAAGCTATTAATGCAATGAAAAATTATTTTTTCATTACATAAATAGCCCTCCATAAAATCTTTATGGCAGTGATAGAAATATAATCTCTATCCCCAAGAATAAGCTGAAGAACCAGCATACTCTTTCGGCAAACAAATACTTCATTCTTGATATTGGATGTTCATATCCTTGTCATTCAAAAACTACCTCTTTATCTGCACCTCTATTTATGTGAATTTATTAAATTTTAGTTTTTCGTATCTACCTTAATTATAATCTGTTAATAATTCAAATACAATACCTTTTTCAGAAAATTAAATTATTTTTTCAAACCAATAAGAAAAGATACTTTCCTCTTTAAATCCGCTATTTTTATACAATTTAACTGCAATCTTGTTGGATGTAATTACTAAAAGTTTGATTTCATTTAACTTTTTTTCGTATAACTTTTCAATGCATTTCATTATTAAGGAACTCCCTAAACCACTATTTTGAAACTTAGGTGTAATTCCTAAGGTATCCACCCAGCCTGTATTCCCATCAATAGATATTTCATATATACCACAATGTTTTTTTTCAAAATAACATATTCCTATCATATCCTCATTATTGGCATATTGAACTATATAATCATTTACTTCTAACTCATCTATAGTTCCTCCATTGGGACTGTTTTTAAAAGCCTCATTATGAATATTCCTATATTCATGTGAATTAAAAATACAAAGAGGTCTAAGTTCCAAGTCGTTCTTTGCTTTCAAAACCTTATTTTTCTCCCCTCTATAAATCATAACCACCGCATCATAAATATGATTGAATTCCATTTTTTTAATATATGGTATAAGATATGTTTCGCTTTCACGAATACCAATTTTTATACTTTTAGAACTAAACTTATCACAATATTGTGCTATTGTTTCAATTAAAAGTTGTAAAAAAACTTCTGTATTCGAAATTGTTAATGTCCTATTTAAATAACTATTTTCATTTTCTATATTTTCTTTTCCAACACAAACATCTGTGATAAAAGCTTCTCCGTTAATGTTTATTTCCTTGGTTATTAAGGCCGCACTTCCTTTAATCTTCCCTTTATGAAATAAAACGAAAACACTATTACCATCATTAAACGTATCACTTTCGTATATTTTAGTCATTTCTATATATGTTTTATTATAAGTTAAATCTGTAACCTTAATAAAAGTATATAGTTCCTTTTTCTGCAGTGAAGATATTAAATTAAATTGTTTAATCTCCATTTGCTCATCCCCTTTTAATCATTTATCCAATAAGTACTTCCTTTATCTTCCCTATCCATAAATCCATTTCGAATTGAATATCTACGAAGATAAAAATATTCTAACCCCTTGCTTTAAACCTCTGATAATCAAAACATTTTGTACTAAATTATAGTAAAAAAAGATATCAATAGGCTTCACCCTTCTGACATCCATTTCATTGTATGATTAAATTGTGGTAAATATAAAATTTATCAGAGCAGACTTGCATAAGTAACTACAAAACAATTAAATTACATTTAGAAATTCTAGTTTCTAATTCTTATGCAATTCCCGTAGAATAAATTTCATACTCTTAATCTCTTTTAGATAATCATTATTTCATTTTAGTTTTATTTACTTCCATTATCTTATGCACTATATGCTCATATCCATTTTCTGAATGTGGAATAATGCACGATGAACAATCCTTAACACCATTTACAAACTTTTTGTTCCCACCACAATCCTCAAGAAAATACAAAGGACAATAACAAAATAGACAGTTAAAATTTTCATCATTTTCGACTTCGTGGCAAGGAAAATATTTACAATCAATATTTCTAAAAAATTTGTAATTATTCTTCATTTTTATATCCCCTTTAATGTCTATAATTTTTCTTATAATACTATATATCATAATAATTATATCACTTTTTTTCTGGTGCTTGCTTATAAATTAACCAATAATCTAACCCTACAAGAATTTCACAATAAATTCAAATATATATTACTTATAATTATACAATTATTTTATATATAGCTTGTCCTAAATAGGTGAATGCAATAATTATTAATATTGATAATACTACTTGAACTGTTCCTTTCTTTATTAAAGAAGAAAAGTTTCTTCTATTTTCATTATGTCCTGATTTTTTTTTATTGATTAATGAATTATCATGCTGTATTGCTTTAAGATTAGGATAAATAATCACATCTTTTAAATAGGCAGCTATACTTATGATAAGAATAAAAAGTGATATAATCCTTGCAATAGAGAAGAAATTTACATTCATAGAGTACCCTACGAAAGCAGCTATGGGTATAACAAGTCCTAGTAATATAAGTAATTTACTACCTATTGATTTTGGTATAGATTTCGGCTTAAATTTTGCCTTGGCTTTTGTGCTTAGAGACTTATAAGTAGTTTTCTTTTTCATAATAACCCTTCTTTCATATTTTTACCAAAACTCTTAAGGTCATTATACCAAATTTTTAAATATTTGTTAACAATTTTTTATATTTGAAATTTTAAAAAATTACAATATTTAATCTTAATATTGTGTTTAAAATTCAAAATGCTTCCATGTTATATACATCCACATCCTCTAATACTGTTTCTTGTGAAATAACGTCCTCTGGAAATTGCTTAGCCAAAATTTCCTTAAATTTTATAAGTTGCTGAGTAGAAATTTCCGGTTTTTTTGGCAATGTATTTTCTTCTTTAATAAGACTCCCAGACTTTAATTTATACATAAATTGGTCGCCAACAATACTTATATTGTTTTCATCATCAAACTTCATCTCTCCATTTGTATCGCCACTTATAATTATCTTCTTTAAATTACTAATAGCTTTTCCATCACTATTAACCTTAGCTAGACTAAGATAACCTATTGCTTCACCACTTGAATTTACTTGATTTTCTACATAACTTCTAAATGAAATCATTTTGCCATCCTTAGATATAACAGCATCATATATTACTTCCTTAGCATCAATTGTCTCAAAAATCTTATTACCATTAATATACAAATTAGCTTTTGGTTCTGGGAATATATGAGGTGTATTGCTGTAAAGAATATTTTTATTATTTATAGTAATATCTCTTAGGGTACCCAAGCAAGATATTACCTCTTGTTTACTTTTTATGTTGTATACTGAATAGCTTGAAACTGATGGGTTTATGTGACCTGTAACTAAAACATTTTCATTATCAAGCCATTTTAGTTCAATAATTTGTTGAAGGTTTTTATTATTTATTACAATATCCGTTAAGCTTTCAGTTTTAATATCATAGACAATTACATGTGGAGGATATGTTGCTTTTTCACTATTAAAGTATCTGAATACAATTTTTGTTTTATCTGGAGAAATCATTAATAAATCCTTTCCTTGTAATTTATCTCCAATGGATTTAATTTGTGTTTTCGTTTCATCATAGATATAAACATTATTATTCTTCTCAAATGCTATCTTTGTTATTTTCGTGTCAGCTACAACCTTTTCTTTATCTTTAACCTCAGTATTTTTGCTAGAATTTTCTTTGTTTTCCTTTATATTTTTATATGTTTTCCAAATTCTATTTGAACTAGACATTGAGATGAATATGCTTAAGAATAAACATACTGCCACAATGGATAGTTTTAAATTTTTTTTTACTTTTTTATCATGGATAGTCATAATTTTGCTCCTCTTAAATCATAAAAATAACTACTTTTTTAAATCATTGAAACTTAGACTATTATACCCCACTTATATTAGGGTATCAACTAGAATGTTTTATATTTAACACAATTTTCATATGCTATGATATAATATTCACAATAATTATTTCTCCCTGAGTTATTAATTTTTCCATCTCCTATAGTTAACAGAAATAAATAATGAGTGTAAGATTATTTATAATAATCCTACACTCATTAACTAAAATGTATATTTTTCACCACAATATTTACAGAATATTGCTTGTTTTTCACTACCCTCTACTTTTTCGCCACAATAGGTGCAGAATGAAGGTATCCTCTTGCTTTTGTGTTCCCCAAATGATTGTACATTCTTTTTCATTATTTTTTTCAATTTTTCTTTAGTTACAGGTGTATGTATAAACCCATCTATTACACTGCCTTCAAAATCCTCTAACCTCATATCATTGCTTGAGGATAAAAGACACTTTGTTTGAGGATACATGTATTTTATCTGTTGTAATATCTTATCTCCTGTTTTTTCTTTCATAATAAAATTTGCTATAATGCTATTACAGTTTAATTCTCGTAAATCGCTAATCGCATTAAATTCATTACTTATAATAACTTCATACCCTAAATTTACAAGCATATCTCTCATAATAAAATTTTCAAATTTACAATCATTAACTAAGAGTACTCTATCCATATTTTTTCTCCTATTCAAAATATTTGTTACCCCTATAATATTCATTTTAATAACAACCAGAACTTTTAATATTTTATCTAAATTTCAAAATTAGTACTTATTTAGTAGTTATTAAATTCAAGAAAAGTGTACCATTATACTTGGAACTTTACAATTTATTTTACAACAAAAATACAAATTGCTAATATTTTATATCTATCAATTCTTAGAAAAAGCCAAAAAAATAACCACCATAACCTTATGATAGCCTTAAAATTATTATAATTATCTCTTAAATACATTATTTATGATATAATAATTTCATAGAATTATTGATAAAATAATCATTAATAAAGGAAGTGAATTAAGCTTGTTTAACGATAAAAAAATCCCTTATTTAAAATTAGTTCCTATAATTTTATTATCATTTATTTTATTTCGAGTAGTAAATAATATAGAATTACTAACCGATGCCTTTAGCATTTTCCTATCCTATATAAGCTCCTTTATATGGGCATTCGGAATAGCTTACTTATTAAACCCCATAATGATCGCTATTGAGAGAAATTTCCATACAAACCGTGTTATAACACTACTCATCATATACGTTTGTGTTATAGGCATATCATTTTTCAGTATAACCATATTAACCCCTAACATAGGTGTTAGTATTCGTGAATTAACAGACTCAACTCCTGAATATATATCCAAGACTCAGATTTGGTTATCTAATAACATTGACAAAGTTCAATTACTTGATAAATATGGTATAACCAAATATTTAGAAGAAGCAACCTCAACATTCATGTCAAACTTAAGTGAATATTTAAATACTGGCATTAATTTTGCTTTCCTAACCGCCGTAGGTTTCACTTCTTCTTTAATGAAATTTTTGCTGGGATTTGTTGTGTCTATGTATCTTTTAAAGGATAAAGAAACCTTAATACTAAATATAAAAAGACTGATTTATGCAGTCTTAAAAAAAGAAAATGCAGATGGTCTTTTAAAATTTAGTAATGAAGCAAATAATATTTTTTCAGGCTTTGTTATAGGTAAATTTATTGACTCCGTTATTATTGGTTTTATGTGCTTTGTAGGCCTTAGTATTCTAAGAATGCCTTATGCTATACTTATAAGCTTAATAGTTGGAGTTACAAATATGATTCCTTATTTCGGACCCTTCATTGGTATGGTTCCCGCTTTTTTTATTACCCTACTTGATAGCCCTGTAAAAGCCTTTTGGATACTTTTGTTTATTATTATTCTTCAACAGTTTGACGGATTATATTTAGGTCCAAAAATTCTTGGGAAATCTGTTGGTTTAAGTCCACTACTTATTATTCTTTCCATATTAATTGGCGGTGGAACCTTTGGTATTCTCGGCATGTTCCTTGCAGTACCCACCATGGCCATTGTTTTACTGATAGCTGAGAGATTCATAAATAGGAGACTAAAAGAAAAGGATATTAAATTATAATATCCTATCTTTCTCCAAGTTTTAAATTGGGTATTGCATTAAGTTTCAGACCCGAAACTTTTCCTTTAATTAGTTCAAAATAAGCTGCACTACCAATCATAGCTGCATTATCAGTGCAAAGTATCATTTCTGGGAACAAAACTTTTATGTCTTTCTTTTGCCCTTGTTTTATCATTGTCTCTCTAAGGCAAGAATTTGATGCTACTCCTCCCGCTATTGCTATTTTATGTACCCCTTTTATCTCACATGCCTCTAGAGCATTATGGACCAAAACATCAACTACAGCCTTTTGAAAAGATGCTGCCACATCAGGTACATTAATCTTTTCATTTTTCATATTCATCTTATTTAAGTAATTTAGCACAGAGGATTTAACTCCACTAAAAGAAAAGTCCAAGGTATTATCATGAAATTTAGCTCTTGGAAATTTTATAGCATCAGCATTACCCTGTTTTGCTATCTTATCTATTTTAGGTCCACCTGGGTAACCAAGTCCAATAGCGCGGGCTACCTTATCAAAGGCTTCCCCTGCAGCATCATCTCTAGTTTGGCCCATGACCTCAAAATCACCATGATCCTTCATATATACAATAAACGTATGACCACCTGAAGCTACCAAACATACAAATGGTGGTTCAAGCTCCACATATTGAATAAAATTGGCACTTATATGACCTTCTATATGATTAACTCCAATTAAGGGCTTACTGGTTGCATATGCAAGGCCCTTAGCATATTGAACCCCTACCAGTAATGCTCCTACCAGCCCCGGTCCATAAGTTACTCCTATTGCATCTATATCCTCTAATGTTACTTTAGCTTCGTCTAGCGCCTCTTGAACTACAGCACTTATTACTTCTATATGTTTTCTAGAGGCCACTTCTGGAACAACTCCTCCAAATTTTTCGTGTATATCTATCTGCGATGCAATTATGTTTGATAGAACTTGGCGACCATTAACTACTACTGCAGCCGCTGTCTCATCGCAACTTGATTCAATTGCAAGTATTTTAATCTTCTTTTCCATTGTTTTTACCCACCTTTAATATAGTTTATAATTTTTTTTATATTCATAAAAACATTCTAAAAATGTTTAATTTAAAAAAGTTATCTTTTAAGAAGTTTAATATTTAAGAGTGTTTACCTTAATAACACAAACTAATTATACTTTATTAACTTTAGCATATCAAATTTTTATATGTATTTCTAAAATGTATACACTTATTGAAGCGCATTTCTTTATTTAATTGCACCCACTTATTTAAGTTCACTCAGGCACATTTAATCTTATTTTTTCTTTTTGTATGATATAATTATATATGTAATTATATCATAGAAAATTTAAATTAATAATTGCAATCTATTAGAAGTAGATCCTAGGGGGAAAATATGAGTAACACCTATGCTAAAGTCATAATAAAAGGCTCGCCTATTTCAAAATCTAACTTTAAACTTTTCAATATGAATGGCAGAGCTATTCTACCTTATAATTCTGGTAAGTACCATGATAGATATGCTTTATATGAAGAAGAAATTGCCTATCAATGTAGAATTCAAAATTCCAATATATTTTTAACAGAATCACTTATTGCTGTTTTGAAGGTATATTATAAAAGTGTAAAAAGGCATCCCGATACAAACAACATTACAAAAAGTATTTTTGATGGTATAGAAAAAAGTGGTCTTATAGTAAATGATGCACAGGTTACAAGACTTATTATTGAAGAATTTTACGATAAAGAAAATCCCAGATTTGAATTAGAACTTTTTGGTGAAAGTATTTATACTATGAATTACAGTATAATTGAAAAAACCGAAAAACAACAACCTATTAATTATGACCCACCTTCAAACAAAAAAAACACCATAGGTTCTAAATCAAACAAATCAAATTCCGTGGTTCTTAATAAGGATCCTTCAACACTTATATGTGAAATCTGTAAAAGACCAGTACTAAAGAATAACTGTATTTCTGCCAACAAGGGCAAAACTATATTATGTAAAAAATGCTTCAAAAAATTATATTAAGGACAGTAGTTTCATTTTACGAAATCACATGGAATTACTGTCTCTGCTTATTTATACATATAAACAACAAATATAGCTATGCTATTGATATAAATTTTTATTAATATAAATTTTTAATAATGCAACTTTCTGTTCATTTTAAAAATATTCTGAATTTAATTTATTAAAATACTTATTATAATATAACATGTCCATATTCTATGTTATAATACTGTTATAAAAATGTTCTCATTCAAAAAAACTACATACTAGGAGGGTTCATATGAGCACGAATGTCAATATCGACTGGAGTAAACTAGGTTTTTCTTATACAAAGACGGATTTACGTTATGTTTCAATATGGAAAAATGGCAAATGGGATGATGGAAAACTAGTTGAAGATAACAATATTACTATAAGTGAAGCTTCAACAGCTCTTCACTATGGACAACAGTGTTTTGAAGGCTTAAAAGCTTATCGCACAAAGTCTGGTAAAATCCAATTGTTTAGACCTGATGAAAATGCTAAACGTATTAGCAGAAGCTGTAAACGTATTCTTATGCCTGAAATTCCTATTGAAAAGTTTGTTGATGCCTGCATACAAGTTGTTAAAGCAAACGAATCTTTTGTTCCACCCTATGGAACTGGTGCAACACTTTACCTTAGACCTTATGTTATAGGTATTGGCGATAATCTTGGAGTAAGATCAGCCCCAGAATTTATGTTTAGCATATTTTGTTGCCCTGTAGGTCCTTACTTCAAAGGTGGAATGGCCCCTGTAAACTTTATGATTGCAGAAGAATTTGACAGAGCTGCCCCTCATGGAACAGGAGCTGCAAAAGTTGGCGGTAACTATGCTGCAAGTCTTCTTGCTCATACCACTGCTGTAGAAAAAGGATTTGCAGATTGTATTTACCTTGATCCTGCAACTCATACCAAAATTGAAGAAGTTGGAGCTGCAAACTTCTTTGGAATTACAAATGATAATGTATTTGTGACTCCAAAATCACCATCAATACTTCCTAGTATAACTAAATATTCACTAATGAACATTGCAAAAGAATATTTAAAACTTGAAGTTGAGGAAAGAGATGTTCCAATAAATAATCTTAGCGACTTTAAAGAAGCAGGAGCTTGCGGAACTGCTGCCGTAATAACTCCAATTGGTGGAATAGCATATAATAATGAGCTTCATGTTTTCCATAGCGAGACAGAAGTAGGCCCCGTTATAAAAGAACTCTATGACACCCTTTATGGAATCCAATTTGGAGAAGTAGAAGCTCCAGAAGGATGGATTGTAGAAGTTAAATAATTAGTAGAAGTTAAATAATTAGTAGAAGTTAAATAATTAATAGAAGTTAAATAATTTCTAATATAAATTTTAGTTTTTTTCTTTACAAAGAATGAAACCATGATAAATTTATCATGGTTTCATTCTTTTATTTTATTTTATATACATTTTATTATAATACTCATCAAGCATTCTCTCTACTGAGAACTCATAACTTGTAGTTTTAATACTTTCCTTCATCATTTCTACCCACTTTTCCCTATTGTCATAATAAGTAGTCATAACTCTATTTATTAAAGTATCATAAAGAGCAGTTGTATCATGTTTATCCAGTTCCACTGGAGATAAATCATCAAGACTTACTCCATCTCCAAACTGCCATCCATTTACACCATCATTACAAGCCTCTGGCCACCAACCATCCAGAATAGAGCAGTTAAGCACACCATTCATTGCAGCTTTCATTCCTGAAGTTCCACTAGCCTCTAGTGGCCTTCTTGGATTATTTAACCAAATGTCTGAACCTCTAGTTAGCATTCTCCCTATGTTCATGTCATAATTTTCTAAAAATACTACACTGTTTGGATATTTTTTCATCATTCTTACTAGTTTTGCTACTATTTCTTTTCCTGTATCATCGAGGGGATGTGCTTTCCCTGAAAATACAATTTGAACCTTTCCACTTTTAAGCAGTGGAGAAATAATTTTTTCCTCTGTAAATATCAAATCACTTCTCTTATATGGTGCAGCCCTTCTTGAAAATCCAATAAGTAACTTATCTGCATCCAGCTCCACATTTGTCCTTTCGTTAATAAATCCTATAAGTTCCTTTTTAACAGTTTGATGAGCATCCCATAGCTCTCCATTATTTTCGTAAGCATCAGTAATTCGATTGTCTACCCATGTTGGCTTATGAATTCCATTAGTTATACCGATAATTTCAGACCTTCCAGCAACGGTTCTCCACATTTTGTTTGCAGTTGACATATGAAGTTGTGCTACAGCATTAGATTTCCTTGAAAGTCTAAGTCCTGCTACCGTCATATTAAATGGTTCTCCACCAATCCTAATCATTTGCTCTCTAGTTAATCCATTAAATGCTCCCATATACTCTAATTTGGAAATATCATGAGATTCATTTCCTTCAACTATTGGTGTGTGAGTTGTAAATACTACCTCTTCACGGGTTTTGTTCCAAGACTCCTCAAAGCTAAATCCCGATTGCATTTTTTCTTTTATAAGTTCTGTAGCTGCAAGTGCTGCGTGTCCTTCATTAAAATGGTATACATCTACGGGTATGTCCAAGGCTCTTAAAGCTTTTACTCCCCCAATGCCTAATACTATTTCTTGAGCAATTCGTTCTTCTCCAAACCATCCATACAATTGTCCTGTTATCCAATTGTCTGCATTTTCTGGTATATCAGTATCTAAAAGGTATAATGGAACATTCCCAAATTCCTCTAATTTCCAAACCTTGCACACTATATCTAACTTTCTTATTTTAACAGTTACTTTTATCCCTGTATCTTGCAAAAAGTCATAATTATTATTATGATATGTATCATAGGCTTTTCCATTTTCATCTATAAGTTGCTCTGTATATCCTTGTTTCCACTTAAGACCTATTCCTACCAATGGTAGATTTAAATCTTTAGCTCCTTTTAAATAATCGCCTGCAAGTATTCCTAGTCCACCTGCATAAGCTTTAAAATCTGGGTGTAGTCCGTACTCCATACAAAAATAAGCGACTCTTGGAAGTTTGTTAATATCCATTGAATTTTCCCTCCTATATTCTTTTTTAATAATAAACAATTTATGAATAGTTAATTATTTTAATCTTTATTGTGCTATAAATTTCGCAATTTATTTTAGTTATAGTTTTTATAATTATTATACATAATATTTATAATTAATGCAACCGTTTGCACATAAAATTATGGTATAAAAATAAATTTTATAATTATACTTAGAACATATATTAGCAAACTCAAATAAATAATAGTGAGTAAATAAAAAAGATTATATAGTAACCGTCTTTACAATTACCGTATAATCTTTTACCTATATTAAATTTTGATCTTTTTTTAAATCTTCTCCATTAATTTAAGAAGACCAAAAACAATTGCTTGTGGAGAAGGTGGGCAACCTGGAATTACCAAGTCTACAGGCAATATATTCTTAAGCACATCATAGACTCCCGCGCCTCCTTTAAAAATTCCTCCATCATATGCACAACTACCAACAGCTATAACTATTCTAGGTTCAGCCATTGCGTGGTAAGTCTTTAGAAGAGCTTCTTTCATATTTTTAGTAACTGTGCCAGTTACCACCAGTCCATCTGCATGTCTTGGTGAAGGAACTACACTAATTCCAAATCTTGAAACATCATAAAAAGTATTATGAAGTGCGCTAAGTTCTGACAAACAAGCATTACAAGAGCCAGTATCTACTACTCTGAGTACTAGTGATTTCTTATAAACACTATAAATTTTTTCCCTTAGTTTGTCGCCTGCAAACTCTAATTCTGCCATCTTATAATCAGATGTCATTTTCAAAACAGATTTTGGACATATATCAACACAATTTCTACAGTAAATACATTTTTTGCTATCTATGCTTATTATATTATCACCATTTACACTAGTATTTATCTTTATAGCATCTACAGGACATACACTCAAACATACTCCACAGTTATCACATGTATTTTCACTGGCAATTATTTTTCCATAAGAAAATTTATTATTATTAAGTGGATCTTTTATTGTTTCAGTTCCATATTTTATTCTATCAAATATATTATTCATTTTAATACTCCCTATCTATCATTTTCAGAATAAGACATATTAAAGCTTTTGTTAATAAGAGGAAAATCAGGTATAATTTCTCCAAGAACCGCTTCGGTCATCCCCGTCCAATTAGTAAAGGACGGAGTTTTAAAATAAATTTTACTGAATTTATTTTCACTTCCCGTTAAACCATAAACAACCAATTCTCCCTTTACAGTTTCAACTGAAACTATTCCCTCTAATCCCTCTTCTAAACAAATTTCTTGTTTATCTCTTTTAATATCTTTATCAATATATGTTAGTGCTTTTTCTATAAAATCAAAAGCATCATTAAGTTCAGAGGCTTTCAATTTATATCTTTCAAAAACTCCACCTTTTGTTTCTGTATTTATATGTTTTTTTATCTCTTTGTATAGTTCATATGGAAATTTTGTTCTAACATCATATTTTAAATTGCTAGCTCTTCCTACCACGCCAGTCATACAAAACTTTTTAGCCATCGCAGTACTTACCATTCCTGTATCTTCTACCCTATCTAAAAAAGAAACTGCATTTAAACTCATTTTAATTATACTATTTACCCGAGTTTTAAGACTTTCTAGTGTTTCAATAATATCTTTCTTCTTCTCTTCATTAAAATCAATATTTATTCCAAGTGGAACAATAGCATTTCTCATAAACCTGCTTCCACTTACTCTTTCGCATAACTGATGAATAATTTCTGAAAAATAACTGAATTTTTTGGCTACATAACTATACCCTATATCATTAGCAACACCGCCTAAATCATCCATATAATTATACATTCTTTCAAGTTCTAAAAGAACAATTCTAAGGGCTTTAATTTCCACACTATTGTCTTTATTTAAGATCTTTTCTACAAGAATAGCATAAGCTTCACCATAAGCTACTGTTGATTCACCTGACACTCTTTCAAACATAAGATTTAATAAATTTGCATTTATATTAGTGCAAAGCTTTTCTATTCCTCTATGTTTGTACATAAGTCTTATCTCAAGGTTTTCTATAGGTTCTCCCATAACACTAAACCTAAAATGACCTGGTTCGATTATTCCTGCATGAACAGGTCCTACTGCAACCTGATAAGCATCAGTACCTGAAACTTCCTTAACCTTATAATCAAAATCACTATTAATTTCTCTTTGAAATAATCTACTTTGATAAATTAAATTTTCAAGAGGAACAGGCAAGTTTTCAGTAATATAGCTCCATATTACATAATACCCTTGCTTACTGTTTGAAAACACACAATTTATTACACGTTCTTTTCCTGAAACGGAAAATTCACAAATATAATTAAATTTAAAAACATCAATACAAATCAAAGCAATCTTTCTAATTTGCTCTGCTTTTATCCTAACGTACAACTCATTACCATTCTTAACTTCATATTTCAAATCAAAATTCAATTCATTTAAACTATTTATAGTATCTTCTATTTTCATATTTTCACTTCCTAATTACAAATAATTGAAACTGCATTATTTATCATATTAGACAAATAACCATTCATAAATAAACTCATAATAATAATTGAAACAAAACATAAAACCAGTGGCAATATATTTTCTTTGTCTTCTTCAATTTTAACATACTTAACGCCAGGTTCATTATTAAAAACTATCTTAATAAACACTTTTAAAAATCCGGCAAAAACTAATAGCAAACAAAAACTATAAAGTGCAGTAATAAAATAATTCCCTGTTTCAACAGTTCCTACAATTATGTAATATTCACTAAAGAAAGCTGGAAACGGTGGTGCTCCAGTAATAACAAGCATTCCTAAAATAAGAAATACCGCATTTATTGGCATAGTTTTTATTAGTGCATTAATTTTATCTATACGCTTTGTTTTATATGCACTTAGTATATTTCCTGCAGTTAAAAACAAAAGAGACTTTCCAAAGGCATGAACTAATGAATGTAATAATGCACCAAACACTGCAATTTTAGTTCCAATTCCAAGCCCCAAGGCTATAATTCCAATATTTTCAACAGACGAAAATGCAAGTAGCCTTTTGTAGTTAGTTTGCCTTAAAATACTAAAAGATGAAACTATAAGTGACACACAACCAAAAACTATAAACAACCACTTGGTGTTAACAAGACCTGGTATATGTTTTATTATTATATAGAATCTTAGAATAACATAGAGTGCAAGATTCAAAAGAACCCCAGACATCATGGCACTAACTGGCGATGGTGATTCACTATGGGCATCTGGAAGCCATGTATGCATAGGTGCCAGACCTGCTTTTGTTCCAATTCCTACAAATATTAACGTAAAAGCTATTTTAATAGCATAAGTATTTTGTGCATTTGAATTTTTCACAAGATAAGACCAATTAAGTATCTGGCTGGCATCTTGATTACTATAAGAATTAACAAAAATAAGTATACCGATTAAACCAATACCTATCCCAATTGAACAAATAATAATATACTTCCAAGCAGATTCCAAGGAATTTTTATTAATATTAAACCCAATCAAGAATGCAGTTGTAAGTGTTGTTCCTTCAAGTCCAATCCACATTGCTACAATATTATTTGTTAATGCAATAAACATCATGAAAAATACAAAAAAATTAAATAGAAAATAATATAATTTACCTCTTTTATTTGAAATCATTTCCTCCTCTATCTCATTTGCAATATATCTATATGAATAAATACTTACAATTATATTTATACTAGCTATAATAAATAGCTGTACTATACTTAAGCTATCAATATAGAAAAATTTATTAAAATAACTAAGAGAGCCGCCGTCATAAAGACGAATAATAATTTTTAGTACAACACCTAAAACTAATATAGATCCAAGTATTGTTATTAATCCACTAATTTTTATATTTTTAAAAATTAGTGGAGTCACTATCATAACTAAGAACAAAATACCGAGTAGTACAATATACATTATTTCACCAACTATTCCTTTAGATTTTCAAATAAGTCTGTATTTATTGAATCAAAAGTTTTATTTATATGAAAAATCATTATCCCCATAATAAGTGCTAACATTAGGCCTTCAAAAACTATACCGGCCTCAATCATTATAGACATCTTAGTTAATGATATTTCAAAAAGTACAATACCATTTTCAAAGATTAAAAATCCTATCATTTGCGTAATAGCTTTTTTTCTTGCTACCATGAGTAAAACTCCTATAATAAACAGAGCAATTCCAGTCTTTATAAAATTGTTTTGGCTTTTGTTTAAAAGAGCAAATGCTATCATTATCCCTGTTCCAGTTAAAATATAAGAATTAAAAGCATTAACCATTAACTCCATTTCTCTATTTATCTTTAATTTCTTTACAGATTTATTTATTATTAGTGGTATTATAATAACTTTTGTTATTATTGTTAAAAATGCTAAAATATAATAATGCATTTCTCCTGTATCATAACCAAGCTTTAAAGCTATGAGCCCAATAGCTGCAGACTGAAATTTAAATCCTCCTGTTAGGAGTTTTATTCTTCTAACTCCAGACATATAAATGCTAGAGATTAATATAATTGTAAGTAAAGCCTCTATCATAATCTTTCTCCTTATAAAATATAAATTAAAGTAATTGCTACAATACCCAGTGCTATGGTAGCTGGAAAAATCTCTGCTCCTCTGAATAATCTAGATTTAGCAAAAGTTGTTTCAATAATAGCAATTCCTAGTAAGCAAACTAAAAGTTTAATTATAAAAATTAAAAAGCCTATAAACACCGCTGACACTGTAAGTGTTGTTGCAATTCCCATAGGAATATAACAATTAATTAAAATAATCAAATATACAATTAGCTTAATATAGGAAGATAGTTCAACATATGCTAAATCACTACCTGATAAATCTAAAATCATCGCTTCATGCATCATTGTAAGTTCCAGATGTGTTTCTGGATTATCAAAAGGTATTCTTGCATTTTCAGCAAGTATACAAATAATAAAAGTTATCATGGCAATATAATGTTCCATATGAAAATGCACAATATTGCTATTAATAAAGGAAATATGAAAAACATTAAAATCCTTTGTTTCTATGTACAAAAAAGTTATTAAAAATAACATTAGTGGTTCTGCCATCATTGAGATAAACGCTTCTCTACTTGATCCCATTCCACCAAATGTACTTGCACTATCAAGTCCAATCAGCACTGTAAAAATTTTAACTATTGCAAATGCAAACATAAGGATAAATATGTTTCCTATAGACTTTCCCATGGTTGTATAAAAAACCGGTATGAAAAAAGCTGTAGTTATTGTAGCGGCAAGTATGACTATTGGACCAATAGTTGTTATAAAGGAACTTCTATTTGATATAATTCTTCCTTTTTTTAATAGTTTGCACAAATCATAATACGGTTGAATAATAGATGAACCTTTATATCCCCTAAGCGTTGCCTTCATCTTTTTTAAGATTCCTACAAATAATGGTGATAAGATTATAACCATTATACTTTGAATAAAATAAATTAAATTATATTTCAAATGAATGCCTCCTTACACAAATTTCAAAACCAAAACAAGTGCAATTATTAATGATATAAAGATGTAAGAAATATGTGTTTGAACTTTTCCATAGTTAATTTCAATTATTTTTCTTGTTAAAAAATCAACTATTTTTATACTACTTTTATATAAATGGTTTTCTACTATATCACTAGTCTTTTGACTTATATGAATAGTCTCTTTTAAATTTATTTTCTTTTCATAATTTGCAATAGGCCCAAAAAACTTTGCTGCCGGCTGAACAAATCCACTTCCAGTGTACTGAATATAAGGTTTATCCTGGGTGTATCCACAAGCCCAAGTATCACTAATCTCTTGTTTTTTGTTTGATGAATTTATTTTATTAAACATATATAAGATAAATGTGATACAAATTAATATTATTGTGAATACTATTATCTCAGTTTCATTTTTAAAACTAAGACTTTTTTCACTGATTTCTAATAAATTATTAGTATAATAGGATATCTCCCTTATTATAAATGGTGAAAATATACCAGTAACTATAGCAAGAACAGCGAGTAACCCTTGCCCTATATTCATAGACAATGGAATGGTTTTTACATTCTCTGCTTTCTCAGTTCTTGGCTTTCCAAGAAAAGTAATTCCAAAAGATTTTACAGATGCATAAAAAGCCGCTCCACTTGTTAATGCTACAATAATGGCACAACTAAAAATCAATATTATAACCCAAATATTACTTACCTTAGTTATTGCTTCAATGAAACTTCTTAGTATAAGAATTTCGCTTGCAAAGCCATTAAATGGTGGTACTGCTGAAATAGCGCAGGTCCCAATAAATGCACAGATTGCAGTGAACTTCATTCTTTTGCTCAGTCCACCAAGTTCATCCATATTTTTAGTACCTGTTGCATACAATACACTTCCTGCATTTAAAAACAGAAGGCTTTTAAAAATCGCATGATTCAAGCAATGAAGTAATGCTGCTGTTAGTGCTAAAGAAGCTAACATTTTCAAATTATAATTCATAGCTATCATTGATATTCCAAGGGTTGCAAAAATAAGTCCGATGTTTTCCGCACTAGAATATGCCAATAATTTTTTAATATTATTTTGTAATAGTGCATTTAAAATTGAATATATCGCAGTAATAGTTCCAATTACCAGTACTATAACTCCACACAGTATTGGCATGTTTCCCAAAAAAACAAACGTTACTCTTATAAAACCATATAGTGCAACCTTCAGCATTACCCCTGACATCAAAGCTGAAACGTTGGAGGGTGCTGCTGGATGAGCCTTAGGAAGCCATGCATGAAGTGGAACAATGCCCATCTTTGCACCAAATCCAAATAGTGCAAGTATAAATATAATGTACTGTTGTTTTGGTGAAAAATTCACCGAAACCTTAAGAATCTCTTTAAACTCGAAGCTACCAGTGTATTTATACAACAGTGCAAACATTATCATCAAAAAAAGTCCGCTTATATGAGTCATAACAAAATAAAATATACCAGCTTTCAAGCTTTCCTTATTTAAGTATTCGTAAATCACTAGGAAAAATGAAGATATAGACATAATTTCCCAAAATACAAGGAAATTTATTGCATTATCAGAAAGTACAACTCCTATCATTGAAACCACAAATAAAATAATTAATGACAACATGTATTTTACTGAGTAATGTTTTTTATACTCCATTACGTAGCCTTTGGTGTAAATTGCCACTGGAATAAATACTAAGATTATAATAAATGCGAAGTATATTGAAAGCCAATCTATTTGATTATTAATTAAAGGTAACACGTATTATCAGCTCCTAGTTATATTTAGTTATTATTCGAATGTTGGAATACAACAGGTATTGTCAACTTCTAGCTATATTTAGTTATCATTCGAATGTTGAAATGTGGCACTTATATAGTATACCTTATTTTACGTATGTTCACAACTAATTTACGTCAATTGTTTGTGTAAAATTCTAGTCTATACTACCATAATTTATTTGCATCCAGGATAATACCCCTAAACTATTGATTAAAATAGCTTTGCGCTAAACCTATAATTGTCATTTTATCTTTATTCAATGAATATACTTTAACAATGATTTTTATGTAGTTAAATATTATAAGGAGTTGTTTCAGTATGTATTTAAAATCATCCTGTAAATCAATAAAAGGCAAATATAAGCTTATTATTTTAATAATACTTTTGAGTTTTACAATAATAACAGTAATGATTTATTCTATTATGCACAATTTTAATAGTGATAATGCTATAAGTTCTACTATTATTGCAGAAAGATTATCCAAAGTTTCTGAGCTTTCCACAGTAAAATATAGCTATTCTAATATAATATCTCTAAAAAATAGTAAAACTTTCAAAGATTTCTCTATCCCTTTTACTGAAAAATCCTTTTTAATAAAATACAGCGGCTATATTAAAGCTGGTGTAGACTTAAAAGATTTGGATATTGTAGTTAACAAAGGAAGTGTCACTATAACTTTAAAAAAAGCTATAATTCTAGACCATGTAATAAATAATGAAGATTTGTTTGTTTATGATGAGAAATCCTCAATGTTTAATAAGCTTAGTATGCAAGACATGATAAATGAAATCAGTGATGAGAAAAGTAAGACTGAAGCCTATTTGTTAAAAACAAAATTTTTAGATGAAGCCAACGGTAATACTAAATTACTTTTACAAACCATATTATCAAATATGGGTTTTGAAAATGTAACAATAGTTCTCAAGTAAGTGGCAAACAGATAAATATAATAAAATCACCATGAAACCTGAATTAATCAATAAATTTTCATAGTGATTATTTTTAATTATTAAATCTATAATTTATCTAACATTGCAGCTCCAATGATACCAGCATCATTTCCTAAATCTGCGATTTTTATATAACAAACAGGTATTTCTTTAAATAATTTGTATTTTTTAATATCACTTATTAGTAGTTTCATAAAAAACTCCCCTGCTGCAGACACTCCACCGCCAATGCCTATCATTGATACATCCAAAATGTTTACTATATTACAGATTCCTATGGCAAAATATTTAACAAATCTTTCTACAACTAAATTAGCTAATTTGTCGCCTTTCTTTGCACAATCAAAAATTATTTTTGCATCAATTTCATCAAAAGTATTATTTTCAAGTATTAATGTATGTTGAGGATTTTCATTTATTAATTTTTTAGCATACTTAATTAATGCTGTAGCAGAAGTAAATGTTTCAAAACATCCATTATTCCCACAGGCACAGTCATAAAAATTACTTCCTACTATCATGTGTCCTATTTCTGCTGCAGATCCATTTATTCCTCTATGTAACTTACCATTTAAAATTATTCCCCCACCTACACCCGTTCCTAAGGTTATAAAAACTGAATTTAAATGATTTTTCATTGTTCCGAAAAGGAATTCTCCACCAGCTGCAGCATTTGCATCATTATCTATAAGAATTTTTTTCCCGGTTTTCTCTTTAAGTATCGTGCATATATCTATATTCTCCCAACCTAGATTTACACATTTTATTATTAACCCACTCTTATAGTCAACAAGCCCTGGAACACCAATACCAATGAGCTCAATTTCCTCCATAGGTATATGGGACACTTCCAATGTTTTATATATTAAATTCACCATATCCTCTATTATTTTTACCGCCCCTCTTACAACTAATGTTGGTGTACTTTTTTTAATAACTATTTCTCCTTCGTTTGTAACTATACCAACAACTATATTAGTTCCACCTAAATCAATCCCTATACGCATAATTTCCACCTATCCTCTCGCTTCTAATTATAACCTCAAAAAAAATAACTAGTCAACAATGCTAGTTTATTTTTTAAATCTATCTATAATATAAATTCACATAGTTTAAAAGCAGAAAATAAATTATTTTTCTGCTTTTAAATATTTAATTCTCCTAGTAGGGGTCCTAGAAAGCACATTCAAATAAACATATTGTGTTTTTCTATTCTGTGTGCCTAATTAATATTATACTTTTATTTTTATAAAATTAAAACTGTAATATAATCCAATAATTTAGCTAATATTTATTATATTCTACCAAACCATTATATTACCATCCGCCAGAGGATCCTCCTCCACTTGATGAACCGCCTCCAAACCCTCCAGTTCCACCTCCTGAGCCACCTCCAAAACCACCACCATTTCTTCCACCACGTCTACCTATCGAACTCCAAAACAGTATTGTTACAATAAATCTAGTTACTCTCCCTCTATTAAGAATAAAGTCAAGAAAAATTAATAAGATTATCCCTATTAATAAAAATCCACTACCTTTTTTGGGTGCAGCTGAATTTTTAACATTTTCGTTATATTTTGGGACATTAATATTCTTATCTAATTTTACTTTATATTCTTTAGCTATACTATCTGAAATAATTGAATATGCCGCCCTAAGTCCCTGACCGTATTGATTCTGTTTAAATTTTGGCACTGCAAAATCATTCATAACACTTGCGGAATATATATCAGTAATAGCACCTTCAAGGCCTGTACCTACCTCTACTCTCCATTTTTTTTCTTGCATAGATAGTAAAATTAATAACCCATTATTTTTATCCTTTTGCCCTATACCCCAGCTTCTAAAAAGCCCATTAGCATAAGATTCTATAGATTCACCTTGTAGCGAACCCACCACCACAACAATAGCTTGCGCTCCAGTTTTCCCTTCTAATTCCTTACCTACTGACAAGATATACTCTGCAGAATCATTATCAATCACTTTAGCATAATCATTAACATATTTAAGCTCTGTAGCCACAGGGAATTTAGACTCCGCATGTACAAACATCACAGCTAATATTCCGCTTAATAAAAATGTACTTATCATAACCAACATAAGCTTTCTAAATGTAAGCTTATATTTTATATTTTTAATACTATGATTATTATAGTTATTTTCAAACAATTTCACTAAATAATTTTTCATAATTTAACTCCTATTTGCTAAAGTCAACCTTTGGTAATTCTTTAGCAGATTCACTAGCTTTATAATATGCTTTTTCCTGGAATCTGAAAGTCCCTGCTATAATACTGCCGGGGAATTTTCTAATGGTCGTATTGAAATTATCCACACTTTTATTATAATCTAGCCTTGCTATACCTATTCTATTTTCTGTACCTTCTAGAGCAACGGCTAAATCCCTAAAATTCTGACTAGATTTCAAATCTGGATACTTTTCTACAACTACTAAAAGCCTTGAAAGTGCACTGCCAAGTTCGCTATCTGCTTGTGCTTTGTCCCCTACCGTTTGGGCTCCTCCCAGTTTAGCCCTAGCCTGGGCTATTTGTATAAAAATGTCTTTTTCTTGAGAAGCATAACCCTTTACCGTCGCTACCAAATTTGGTATTAAATCCGACCTCCTCTGTAATTGCGTATCTATGTTTCCTTCCGCTACCTTTACCTTTTGTTCTAAACTCACCATCTTATTATATCCTCCAATAATAGGCATGGTTATTACCAGAATTACTGCTATAACAATCGCAATGGTTCTTAACGTTTTATTCATCTCATTACCACCTTTCTATTTTATGGAATATATATTTATTAATTATTTAGCATATTTAACTATGTCAAAAAAATCCTTATACAATAAGTTATGAACTTTAATTGTATACTATACTAATTTGCTATTTTTTCTTATAAATTATGTATTGTATGATACATATTTTTAATATATTTCATATACAAGCTTTTATTTTTATAAAAGCATAATATCAAAAAATATAAAAAGTGATTACAAAAATCATAATCACTTTTTTAAGTACCAATACTATAATGCTTTTCTTTTAATAATGTTAAAAGTTTTTTTAATATATTCTTCAGTTTTATAATTTCCCAATGTAACATTCATTTTGATTAAAAGAGAATTTAAATTTAAAATGTCCTGGGAACTTATATCTTTTAATTCTTGGAAGATTAATAGTGTTTTTTGATTTTTCTTATAGTCTTCTATTACTAGAGTTTCTCCCTGCTGCGTTATGTATAAATACTGAGCATTTTTGATAGAAGCTTTTTCTTTATGAATAAAATGCTTACTATTTAAATTTTTTACTATTACATGAACTGTAGAAGGTGACCAAAAACTAATTTCACTTAATTCACTTGAAGTAATGCCTGGGAATGCAGCAATTATCCATAGTGCTCTAAGTTGAGGATATGTAACATTAAACTCTTTAAGTGGTTCTCTATGATTACTTTTAACAGTTAAAATGAATGTTCTTAAAAGATTATACAGACTAATTATTTTTTTTATAATACTAACTTTATTTATATCAAAATCCGTTAAGTCAATTTTTAAATCCATTTCATTAACCTTCTCAATATATTCAAAAATAAACTCTTTCTTTTCTCTTATGATAATACTCGTAAAAATATCTATAATAAAATCTAATTCACTATGTGAAAATAACCCTATTAAGTGAAAAATGTAAAGTTTTTTTCGCTTATCTTGTTTGTTTATATTGATAAACCACATACCCATTTCTGTTAATTGAAACTTATATAATTTTTTATTAATAGTTTCTTCTTTAAATATTAGCTTTTTATTAATCAAAATTTTAATTATGTTGCTAACAGTCGGTAAGCTCCAACATCCTATCCTGGCAATGTTGCTAAGTGACGTCCCTGGAAATGCCTTAGTAATCCAAAGAACTCTTAGTTGTGGCAACGTTATCTCATAAGTTTCCACTGTTCTTGAATAATTAGATTCAATTTTTAAAAAAGCATATCTTGCTAGATTATATAACGAATGTATATTAAACAAATACTCATTTTGTTCCATAAAATATCCCCTTACATGTTAGTTAGTCTTATTATAAATTGTTACTTTCACATTCCTAGCTATTATTCAATAGATTGTACCAAAAATATGGTTCTAAATCAATAAAATAATTTTATTTTAAAACCATAATTGTGTATTTATGGACTTATATATAATATAAATTAAAATATTTTGTATTCATAATACAATCTACTATAATAATGTATTATACTATTAAGAGTAGCCTTTATAATAAATAAGCTACACTATAGAATTATTTTAATTAAAAGGAGAGTCAAAAATGATATTTTCTAATGAGACACCCATTGATACTATAGAAGAAGATTTGAGATATCTTAAGTTATTGGCTAGTAAGTACCCTACAGTTCCTGATGCCTGTACAGAAATTATAAATCTACAGGCTATTTTAAATCTCCCTAAAGGAACTGAACATTTTCTTACAGATATTCATGGTGAATATGAATCCTTTAATCATGTTCTTAGAAATGCCTCTGGCGTAATCAAAAGAAAAATTAACGATATTTTTGGTAATTCTCTTAGAGAAACGGAAAAGAAAGAACTGGCAACCATTATATATTATCCTGAGCAAAAATTAGACCTAGCGCTTAAAGAAGAAGATGATATAGATGATTGGTACAAAATTACCCTTCATAAACTTATTAAAATTTGTCGGACTGTTTCCTCTAAATATACTAGATCTAAAGTAAGGAAAGCCCTCCCTGCAGATTTTTCTTACATTATTGAAGAATTACTTCACGAACAACAAAATACCTTTAATAAGCAGGAGTATTACAATGGAATTATTCAAACTATAATTAAAATTGGAAGAGCTAAAGAGTTTATAATTGCTATTTCAAACTTAATTCAAAGACTTACTATAGATAGACTTCATATTTTAGGTGATATCTATGATAGAGGACCTGGAGCACATATAATTTTAGATACTCTTATGCACTATCATTCTATTGATATACAGTGGGGTAATCACGATATACTTTGGATGGGAGCTGCCGCGGGCTGTGAAAGCTCTATGGCTAATGTTCTTCGTATATCAACCAGGTATGCAAACTTAGATACTATAGAAGAAGGTTATGGAATTAACCTGTTACCCCTTGCAACCTTTGCTTTAGATTTCTATAGTGATGATCCTTGCAGCTCCTTTAAACCTAAAGTTTTTTTTGAGAACAATTATAGAGAAAATGACCTTAATCTAATGGCTCAGATGCATAAAGCAATTTCTATAATTCAATTTAAACTTGAAGGCGCCATAATAAAAAGACGCCCTAATTATGAAATGCAAAATAGATTACTTCTTCATAAAATAAATTATGAAAAGGGCACTATAGACATTGACGGAAAAGAATACACACTAAACGATACTAATTTCCCAACTATAGATCCTAATGATCCTTATAAATTAACCCAAGAAGAAGTAGAACTTATTGACAAGCTTAAATCTTCTTTCTTAAATAGTGAAAAACTTCAAAAGCATGTACGTTTTTTGTATTCTAAAGGAAGTATGTACCTAAAATACAATTCAAATTTACTTTATCATGGTTGTATTGCACTAAATGCAGATGGTAGTTTTAAGAAAATGAAAATAGATAACATTACTTATAGTGGAAAATCTTATATAGATCGAACTGAACGATTATCAAGAGAAGCCTACTTTGGCAAAGCCAATTCAGAAACTAAGCTTTATGCTTTGGACTCCATATGGTATATGTGGTGCGGCTGTAATTCTCCATTATTTGGTAAGGATAAAATGACTACCTTTGAAAGATATTTTATAAATGATAAAATCACTCATAAAGAAATTAAGAATCCTTATTATAAATATAGAGATGATGAAACAATATGCAATAATATATTAGCTGAATTTGAATTAAACCCCAATGATTCACACATTATAAATGGTCATGTTCCCGTAAAGACTAAACAAGGTGAGAGCCCTATAAAAGCCAATGGTAAACTTTTAGTTATTGATGGTGGCTTTTCAAAAGCCTATCAACCAGAAACAGGCATAGCAGGCTATACCCTTATTTATAATTCCTATGGACTGCTTTTAGCCTCCCATGCTCCTTTTGAATCAACCCAAAAGGCTATTGATGAAGGTGTAGACATCCTTTCATCTACTATAGTTTTAGAGAAATCTACAAATCGTATCCGTGTTACAGATACAGATGTAGGACTAGACATTAAGGATCAAATTAAAGATTTAGAATTGCTTCTTACAGCATACAGGAAAGGTCTTATTAAAGAGCAGAGGGTAACCTTATAAATGTTTTTTATGCATTTTAAAACTATAATTTTTTAGTAAATAAAAGAAATTGGGAATCATAGGATTCTCAATTTCTTTTATTTACAATATATTTAATTTATTCAGAAAGTGTTAAATTTAATTTTATTGTCTTTCCATTTCTATTTAATTCTACTTTAACTATATCCCCAGCTTTATGAGTACCTTTAATTTTATTTATTTCTGCCACAGTTTTAATCTTTTTAGCATCAAACTGTGTAATAATATCTCCAGTAGTTATACCCGCTTTTTCTGCCGCACTAAACTCTTTGACTTGTAATATATAAACTCCTATAGGCACATTATTTTGTTCTGCCATATCTGCTGTAATATCTCTACAAGAAATTCCTATATTAAGCATGGGTTTAACTAAACTATCAATTTTAGGCTTTACCGTATTAATTGGTATTGAAAACCCTAATCCTTCTACTCCTGCTACACTTATTTTAGCAGTATTTATCCCTATAACTTCACCCTTAGAATTTACAAGAGGACCACCGCTATTGCCTGGATTAATAGCTGCATCTGTCTGAATAAACTTCAAATCTTTATTTTCAACACTTACCTGCCTATTAACCGCACTAACAATTCCGGTAGTAACAGATCCTATTAATTCTTTTCCTAATGGATTTCCTATTGCAACTACAGTTTCTCCTACTTCAAGTGCATCTGAATCTCCAAACTCGGCCACACCTGGCACAACTGTATTATTAGCTAATTTAATTACAGCTACATCTGCTGCTTGATCAAAGTTGATTACTTTAGCAGAAACTTCCTTACCATCGCTAAGCATAACCTTAATACTCTGAGCTCCGCTTACAACATGATAATTTGTTAAAATATATCCATCTTTACTAAATATCATACCAGTTCCTACACCTTCCTCTGGTCCACCCTGTCCACTAATATTGCTACTTACACTAGAGCTATTTGTAGAAATTGCAACTACTGCTGGACTTACCTTTTTCACAATTTCAGGTGTAGTTAAATTTTCTGTACTATTGGTGTTTATAATCTTTGCTTTTGAATCGCTAGAAACCGTTGTAGCAGTTGCTTTAGCTGTAGTTGTAGCACTAGTATTACTAGAATTATTCATCATGTTAATTGTAACGACAGCCGCACCCGCACCTCCAAGTGTAGAACATATAGCCCCTACTAATATATAGGACACTATTCTCTTTCTCATACCACCTTTATTCTCTTTAACCTTTTTATCATTTATTTCTGTGTAATTAGTATTCTCTAATTGGATAGGTAAAGTTCTACCCTCTTCTTCAGAAAGCTCACTATTATATACATTTCCATTAAAATCTTCTTTAGATTCTTCATTTATGTTTACTTGTGAATCATTTATATTATCATCACAATTTCCGTTTTCACTAGGAATTATATTATCATTTATTTCATCATTATACATCCTTTCATTTGTTTCATTCACTTCATTCGATTCATCATTATTCTTATTTTCATTCATATTATTTTCCTCCTTGTAGTTTTGTAATTATATATCATTTAGAACTATTATTTTTGTGAATTTTATTATACAAAATTCTTATACATATTATTGAACTCAAACTTTTATTTTACCTTTAAGTATATATTAAGGCTTCTATGTTACAGTTTTATGTCAACTTTATTAACAAATCTTTAATAAAGTTTGTTAATAATAAGAACAAAGGAACCATTATATAAAAATATAATGATTCCTTTGTTTTAAATAAGCTTATTTTGCCGCATATAGTTCAATTATTTTAAGTATTACTCCAACCGCACTTTCCATAGCAAATGTAGGTATAAATTCATATTTGCCATGGAAATTATGTCCCCCTGCGAATATATTCGGTGTTGGAAGTCCCATAAAGGAAAGTCTTGCACCATCTGTACCACCTCTAATCGGAACCATTATAGGATTTACTCCCACTTCCTTCATAGCCAAAAATGCCGTATCCACTATATGTTTAACTGGCTCTATTTTTTCTTTCATATTATAATATTGATCCTTGACTTCTATTTCAACTGTTCCCTTACCATACTTATCATTTAATGTATCTACTATATTTTTTATAAATATTTTTCTATTTTTAAATCCTTCACTAGTAAAATCTCTTATAATATATTGAAGCTTTGTTTCTTCAACCTCTCCATTGATAGCAATTAAATGATAGAAGCCTTCATATCCTTCCGTAGTAGCTGGTGTTTCATTTGGTGGTAATGAATTGATAAATTCATTTGCTATAAGTGTAGAGTGAATCATCTTTCCCTTCGCAGAACCTGGATGAACATTTCTTCCATGAATAGATATTTTTGCTGACGCAGCATTAAAATTCTCAGACTCTAATTCCCCAATAGTTCCACCATCCATAGTGTATGCAAAATCTGCGCCAAATTTTTTTACATCAAAAATATCTGCTCCACGTCCTACTTCTTCGTCTGGTGTAAATCCAATACTAATTGGACCATGTGAAAACTTAGGGTTTTCAAATAAATACTCTACAGCAGACATTATTTCTGAAATTCCAGCTTTATCGTCAGCGCCAAGTAGTGTAGTCCCATCAGTAGTTATAAGAGTTTTCCCTATGTAATTCTTTAATTCTGGAAAGTCTTTTGGAGATAATACTATATTATTTTCACTATTTAATATAATATCCTCCCCATCATAATTTTCTACAAATTTAGGTTTAATATCTTTTCCAGATATATCTGGAGCAGTATCCATATGTGCTATGAATCCTATAGTTGGTATAGCTTTTTCTACATTTGATGGAATTGATGCCATTACATATCCATTATCATCTACACTTGCATCTTGTATACCCATCTCTTTTAATTCTTTAACTAATTCCTTGGCAAGTAGCATTTGACCTTTCGTACTTGGAACAGTGGTTGATTCCTCATCAGATTTACTATCGTAACTTACATATTTTAAAAATTTTTCTACAACTTTTGACATATGACCATCTCCCTACTTTTAATATGAACACATAAAACATAAATACAACTAAATGCAACAACCAATTTTAATGTGTCTAAATAATTCAATTTATTGTATACCGTTACATTACATTATACTACATTGAGTTAAAATTTTAAACACCCATAATAATACCTTTTCACAAGTTAATTAATCAAATTCATAGAAATCATTCTTTTTTCTTTAAGAAATTATCAATTAACTTTTCTGCCATTCTCTTTTGCATATTAGCCTTATTAATAAGTAACAATACCAATAATATTACTTCTATTAATTCTCCATCCACTTTTCCCATTTCTTTAATTTTATCTTTTATAAATGCTCTATCTGTATCAATATCACATGCAAAATTTTGGTTTTGTATTTCTTTTATATCTATGAAATTGTTGTATAAGTCCTCTAATGAAAGACTTATATCTTTTGCATCTTTTACATCAATAATGGAATCAAATACTGTATTAATATCATTAAGTGATATAGTTTGCTTTAAATTATATATAAGCATAAGTAGTATCATATGCTCATTAGTATATTTCTTATTTTTTGCTGGCATCAATACTTTACCTTTGGTATAGTTATTTATCATAGTCTTTGTAAGAATTTTATCGTCTTCATTTCTCTTAAGACTTCCAAGCTTTTCATTAAAAAAAGTTGTAACTTGATCCATATATAAATCCACACATGGAATTTCCATTAAAGTAACATCTTTTGTTCCTATAATCTCTTCTATTAAATTATTTAAGTTTTCCTTATTGTAATCCATTTATTTCACCTCTCCTTCATTATATAGCATTAATTACAGGTAAGCTATACTTACGAATAATCTATACTTGCTAATATTATCTCATGTAATTTGTAACTGTAGATTTGTATTATATATTGTTAAATGGTAAAATTATAATTAATGATTCCATTGAAAGTGAGGATGTTTAACTATGATAAACTTATTAAAAGGCTTAACTTTTGAAGCATATTTAGAAAAATCAAAACTTGAATATGGTGAAATGCAACTTATAGCTTATAATTCTACTAATCTTTCTTCAAGCACTAAAGACTCACTTGAAAATTTAACTTCTGTAGTTAATGTAGCAATTTTTTCTGAAGGTTACTGCCCTGATTGTATTGTTACTTTACCCTTTATAAAGAGAATGGAAGAAAAAAATGAAAACATAAGCTTATACTGTTTTCCCAAAAGTGGCTATGAAGAATTTTTAGAGGAGTATACTGGTCAAGCTAGAATTCCAACTATTATAACTTTTGATTCAGAAATGAATCCAAAGGGAGCCTATATAGAGTTTCCAAAAAGACTATTAGAAATGATGACCTCATTAAAAATAGAAGAAAAGAAAAATCTAGTTAATGAATATAGACAAGGAAAATACAATTATCTTATTGAAGAAGAACTTTTAAATATTATTCTATAATTCTCATAAGAATAAAATCCCTATAATATTCACAAAATATTATAGGGATTTTATTTTTCAACTATTTATTTTCCATTTAAAAACTCACAATAAGGTGCTATAGGACACATATCACAATTAGGTTTCCTAGCTTTACATATTTTTCTACCATGCCATATAATATAATGGTGAGCATCACTCCACATTTTTCTAGGAATATTTTTCATAAGCTGCTGTTCTACCTCTTCCACATTTTTTCCTGATGCAAGCCCCATTCTTTTTGAAACTCTAAAAACGTGAGTATCTACAGCAATAGCTGGAATACCAAAAGCATTAGATAATACCACATTAGCAGTTTTTCTACCTACTCCTGGAAGTTCTATTAATTCTTCCATCGTTCTTGGAACCTCACCCTTATGTTTTTCTAATATAAGTTTTGTAGCCCCTAAAATATTTTTACTCTTATTGTTATAAAAGCCGCAGCTTTTGATTTTTTCTCCCAGTTCCGTTTGTGATAAAGTAATCATAGCACCCGGTGTATTATATTCATTATAAAGATCTTTTGTAACAATATTTACTCTTTCATCTGTGCATTGAGCTGACAATATAGTTGAAACCAAAAGCTCATAATGGTTTGTAAAATCAAGTCCGCATTTTGCACCTTTATATGTTTCATTAAGAATATCAAGAACAGCTTTAATTGATTTTTTATTCATATAAATCACCTACTTTTATAGTATTATTCTATCATACTATAAGCAAAATAATCTAACACCATAGCAATTAATAAAATACGCCGTTTACCTCCCTTCAGGCAACCAGCGTATATTTTATAAATATTATTTAGTACCAATTCCTTTAGCACGTAATTTTTCTAACATATCAGTAGTCATTTTCGCCAAATCATATTCAGCAGCAAACCCCCACTCATCTTTGGCACAAGTTGAATCAATAAAATTGGGCCATGAATTAGCTATATCTTGTCTTATTGGATCTACATTATAATCCATTTTAAAATTTGGTATATGTTTTTTTATTTCAGCAGCTATTTCTCCTGGTTCAAAACTCATGGCTGCAATATTAAATGCATTTCTGTGTATTAATTTTGATCCATCAGCTTCCATTAACTTAATTATTGCATTTATTGCATCTGGCATATACATCATATCCATTTTTGTTCCTTCCGCAATAAATGAAGTATATTTACCTGACTTTAATGCTTCATAATATATATCAACAGCATAGTCAGTTGTTCCTCCCCCGGGAAGAACTTCATATGAAATTAAACCTGGAAAACGCACTCCTCTTGTATCAACTCCAAATTTTTTATGGTAATAGTTACATAATAATTCACCTGCAACTTTATTTACACCATACATTGTTGTTGGTCTTTGAATTGTATCTTGTGGAGTATTATCTTTAGGAGTAGATGGTCCAAAAGCACCTATAGAACTTGGTGTAAAGAACTTACAATTACATTCTCTTGCAACTTCTAATGCATTTACAAGTCCACCCATATTTATATTCCAAGCAAGTAATGGTTTTGCTTCAGCTGTAGCTGATAACAGTGCAGCTAAATGAACCAGTGTATCTATTTCATATTTTTTAGCAAGTCCAAGCATTGCACTATGATCAGTTACATCTAGTATTTCAAAAGGTCCTGTGGTAACTACAGGACTGCTCTCTAGCTTTCTTAAATCTGTAGCTATTACATTATCATTGCCATAAATTTCTCTCATTTTCATTACAAGTTCTGAACCTATTTGTCCTAAGGCTCCTGTTACTAATATTTTTTTCATTATGTTCCCTCCATATTCAACTAAATAATATGTATATTTGTAACCGTTTAATATTGTATGGCACAACACCTATTATCTAGGAGTTATGCCTACATTTTATATATTATTTTATTATGTTCATTTCTTTACCAACTTTTGCATAAATAGCTAATGCTTTATCCAACATTTCTTTTGTATGCGCTGCGGTAGGCATATTTCTTACTCTTCCAGTTCCTTTTCTAACAGTTGGGAATACTATTGATTTTGCATAAACTCCCTCTTCGAAAAGCTTCTTACTAAATTCTTGAGTTTTAACTTCATCTCCTATTATACAAGGAGTAATTGGAGTTTCACTGTTTCCAATATTAAATCCAAGTTCTTTTAAACCCTTCTTTAAGTAATTTGCATTTTCCCATAGTTTATCATTTAAATCAGTACTTTCTGAAAGAATATTGATAGCTTCAATACAAGCACCTGCTGCTCCTGGAGTTAATGATGTAGAGAATAGGAATGGTCTAGCACGAACCATTAGCCAATCAATAAGATCTCTTGATCCAGCTACGTATCCACCTACAACTCCAATAGCCTTTGATAGTGTTCCAATTTGGAAGTCTATCTTATCTGACAAACCAAAATGATGTACAGTACCAGCACCTTTTCCAAGTACTCCTGAACCATGTGCGTCATCTACATATGTTATTAAGTCAAACTCTTCAGCTATCTTCACTATTTCTGGAAGTTTAGCAATATCTCCATCCATAGAGAAAACACCATCAGTAATAACCATGATTTTTTCATATAAACCTGATTCTACTGCTTCTTTTGCTTTGTTTCTTAAATCTACCATATCTGAATGTTCTACTCTTATAATTTTGGAACCAGATAATCTGCAACCGTCTATTATTGATGCATGATTTAATGAATCTGAAAGAATAGCATCTTTTTTATTCATTACTGCTGAAATTGCTCCCATATTGCAATTGAACCCTGACTGGAATGCAATAGCTGCCTGCGTATGTTTAAACTTAGCAAGTTTTTTCTCTAATTGCGTATGAATCTCTAAAGTACCATTTATAGTTCTAACAGCACCTGCACCTGCACCATATTTTTTAGTTGCATCAATAGTTGCTTGAATCATTCTAGGATTAGTAGCGAGACCTAAATAATTATTTGAAGATAAATTTATTAATTCTTTATCCCCAACTTTAATAACAGGTCCATTTGCACTTTTCAGCACATTTATTACATTATATAAACCTTTACTTTTTAAATCATCTAAATTTTCTTTTAAGAATTTGCCTAATATTTTACTTCCCATTGTAATACGCCTCCAACCTCATATTTTATGTGTTCTTATAAAAATTTATAAGAACTCCATATTTAATCACAAGTCTATTATATATCTTTTAGTTCAAAATACCAAACAAATTCACAAAATACTTATTAAAATGCAACATTTATTTTAATTTTTCAAATTCATGAATATTTGCCATCATTTGTAACGATTATAATAATACCATTTATTCTATAAAATGCATATTTAAAAAATAATATTTCAGTTTTTCAACTGAATTTCTTGTTTTCAATTACCGTAGTTTTTTGTTTATTATCATTATTGCCTATTTAGAATTAGAATATACTCCTCTATACTGCTCAGGAAGAAGTATAGCTATCCTTGACATTATTTCATTCATAGCCCTATCTTGATATTGATTTTTATCTTCACCTTCATTTTTGCTTGAAAGCATAATTGGATCACCAATACTAATATTTACATCTGCATAATTGAATTTTTCAGAGGCCATTCCTTTGTCATTAATTGGCAATAATTTTTCAGTCCCCCAAATGCCCATTGGAATAATTGTTGCCTTTGATAATTTAGCCATTAATAGAATACCTCTTTTGCCCTCTGCCATTTTCCCATTTCTACTCCTAGTACCTTCTGGAAATATAAATATGTTATCACCTTGTTTTAGAGTACTAACAATTTTAGATATAGCTTCCTTATCTGCTGAATTGGGCTTTATATTTATAGTCTTAGCCACATGAAATCCAAGTTTAGTAAGCTTATTATCTGTTAGCTTTATACCTGCAACAAAAGTTACATTATTATTCTTTAATAGCTTGTTCATAATTAAACCGTCTGCATTACTTAAATGATTGCATATGAATATTATAGGAGCCTTTGTAGTTGCAATTTTCTCCATTCCATAAGTTTTTATATTTGCATATTTATTCATATACGTATCCAGCAATTTATTTGCTATAAAAGATACCACTTTATCTGGCAAAACGTCTATTATTCTTAATAATATTGGAGAAATCATCAAAATTCCACCTTTCATAAAAAAGTATTTATATAGTTATTATAATTTGAAAAACTTCAAAAGTCTATAATAATAATCTCTTATATAGGGCGATGTATCCTTTTCTATGGCTTTAATTTTACTTTTATCTATATTTATCGCATGAATAATAGCATTCCGCTTAAGTATATTCTTACCTCTCCACCCAGCAGAAGTCATTTTGTACTTATCTTTGAATGAATTATTATCCATATTTACTAATCCTTTCAAATCTACGTTTTCCATGTATTCATAAGGCTTAAACTCGCTAAGATTACTAAGCTGAATCCCTTTGTTGTATGGGCAAACACTCTGACAAGTATCGCAACCAAATAACCTACCATTTAATCTTTCAAACCAGTAATCTTCTAGGTTTTTTTTCTGAGTTATGTAGGATAAACATATATTGGGATCATTATTTATTCCTACTTTCCCTTTAACTATAGACTTTGTAGGGCATGCTTCTAAACACATATGGCAATCACCACATTTTTGAAGAAGTGGTTTATCTGGTTGGATAATTAAATCTGTTATAATTTCTCCTAGGAAAACATAGGAGCCGTATTTCTCAGTTATCAGTGCATTGTTTTTCCCTATAAATCCCACTCCACTATTGCAGGCAATATATCTTTCCGGTAACGCATTACTATCCACAAAACATAGAGCTTTGAAACCCATAGCCTCAATGAATTTACAAATTTTATCCATATAATCATTTAAAACAACATGATAATCTCTTCCTAATGTATATTTTGAAAAATGTGCCTTTTCATTAACCTCCAAGCTATATAGATATGGAAATACAATAGAAATTATAGTCTTTCCTCCTGGCATATACAAAAATGGATTTATTCTATTATCTATATTCTGCTCTTCAAATTCATTTTCAAGACCAAACTTTTTTCTTCTCTCAAAATAAGGATTTAGCTCATGAAAAATCTTACATTCGCTAAATCCTATTGTATCTAAACCATTTTTACTGCAAAACTCAATTATTTCTTCCTTTTTACTCATATTGTCATCCTTTTTATATTATCATATCATTGTATATTTTCCTTGTTTTACCAACAAAATCTTTAATCTCTATTATAGAAACAGTTTTACCAAAAATCACTCTAGCAGGTATACCCACAGCAGTTGCCTTAGCTAATACATCTTTTAAAACCACAGCATTGGCACCAATTTTACTTCCAGTTCCAATTTTAATGGGCCCCAAAATCTTTGCGCCAGCACCTACCACCACATCATTACCTAAAGTAGGATGCCTTTTCCCTTTATCCTTACCTGTTCCACCTAAAGTAACTCCTTGATACAACGTAACATTATTCCCTATTTCTGTAGTTTCTCCGATTACCACTCCCATTCCATGGTCTATAAATAATCCTTTTCCTATTATAGCCCCAGGATGAATTTCTATTCCAGTAAAAAATCTAGCTATTTGAGATAGTGACCTAGATATAAAATATATTTTATGCTTATATAGTAAATGAGCTATCCTATATAATATTATAGCATGTGTAGAAGGATATAATAATATTACTTCTACCCAATTCTTAGCAGCTGGATCTTTTTCTAATACATTTTTAATCTCATATTTTAACATTTTAAGCATACAATCATTCACTCCTATAAAATTCTATTGCAATTTTAGTTATAAATACCCATTGAAATATATTTTTCTCCTCCATCAGGTGAAACAGTAACTACTTTTTTACCCTTGCCTAATTTTTTAGCAATTTGTATAGCTGCTGCAATATTTGCACCTGTTGAAATTCCTACTAATATTCCCTCTTCACTGGCCATTAGTTTTGCCATTTCAAAAGACTCTTCATCAGAAATTTTTATTATTTCATCAACTACACTTGCATCATAAATATCTGGGGTAAAACCCGCTCCTATACCTTGTATTTTATGTGGTCCAGGTTCTCCTCCTGATAATACAGGCGACTTTTCTGGCTCAACCGCAACTATTTTAACATCTTTTTTAATTTCTTTTAATTTTCTACCAACACCAGTAATTGTTCCTCCAGTTCCTACTCCTGTTACAAAAACATCTAAGTCTTTAATGTCTTGCATAATTTCTTCTGCAGTAGTCGCATAATGTTTTTCTGGATTTGCTAAATTAGTAAACTGCTGTGGCATAAAAAATGTAGGACTTCCATCTGCTATTTCTTTTGCCTTGTTTATAGCACCCTTCATACCTTTTGTACCATCTGTAAGCACAAGTTGTGCTCCATATGCTGCAATTAAATTTCTTCTTTCGACACTCATGGTATCTGGCATAACAATAATTACCTCATATCCTTTTATCTTTCCAATCATAGCCAATGCTATTCCCATATTTCCGCTTGTTGGTTCAACTATAGTAAAGCCTCTTTTTAAAAGTCCTAATTTTTCAGCTTCTTCTATCATACCTAAGGCTGCCCTATCTTTAATGCTCCCAGCCGGATTATACTTTTCTAGTTTCACATAAATGTCAGCCATGTCACCCACTATTAATTTATTTAATTTTAAAATCGGTGTTGCTCCTATCATATCTAAAACATTGTTATACATCATAATAATATCCCTCCAAATTTGAATAATTAACTTACCTTCAAAAGCTATCTACGCTTCTATATTGATACAATTTTCTAAGATAAAAAAAGTTGTTATATATGTGTCCCTGCATTATTTATAGATTTTTGAATACAAAAAAAACTCCCTCTAATTTAGAGACGAAGTTTCGCTTCGTGGTCCCACTCTAAGTTATAATCACATAAGTGATTATAAAGCCACTCTTTCAAGCACAGCGCTATGCTCTATCCCTATAACGGGGGAATCCCGATGCAGCCTACCAGAGACATATTCATATGCCTAATTCGGTGCACAACTCCAAAGGGCACTTCATATAAGTTATCCGTAAGAATCTTCTCAGCTATAGACTCTCTCTCTGTAAGTTTTTCTTATATTACTTTCCTTTTTCACAGTATTTCCTAGTGTTTTAGTATGAATTACTTTTGTTTATTATATTATATTCTTAACCTTAAAATATGTCAATACTATTTTTTTGGAATTTAAATGTTTTAAATGTTTATATTTTTTAGGATTTAAATATTCGTGTATCATATTTCTCAATTTCTAAGGTTTATAATTATAAAATTCTCTACGAAAAATAAGCTAACTGCTAGATTAGACTAGCAGTTAGTTATTAAAGGATAGAATTTTTTAGGTATTTAGAAATAACAATACCTACATTTTGGCTTTGCTTTGTCACATTTTCAGAAAAATCATATCCAAGAGCTACATTTCCACAAGCAAAGATTCCCGCTATATTAGTTTGTGAGTTCTCATTTAACTCAATTTGACCTGTTGCTGAATTAATCACTATTTTTGCTTGTTTTGCGAGTTCGTTATCAGGATATAACTTTACAGATAAAAGTAGAGCATCACAAGAAATATATTCTTCACTTCCATCAATAACTTTATCATTATCATCTAGCTTTACTAAGGTAACACCCTCAATCCTACCTCTGCCTTTAATATCAGCGACCTTATGTTTTGTTCTTAAAGGTATATTAAAATCATTTAACAAATCACCTAATCTTTTGTCACTTGCTTCAATAAAATCTTTGCTTTCAACTACAGCTTTCACATTAGCTCCTTCAATGGAAAGTCTACTTGCCATGGTTAATGCAATATCCCCCGTACCCAAAATAACTATTTCTTTTCCTGGCATATATCCTTCTATATTCACAAATTTCTGTGCAGAACCAACTGTATATATACCTGCACATGTACTGCCTGGCAAATTAGAAAACCCTCTTGGTCTCTCTCTACATCCGGTAGCAATTATTATAGCTTTCGCTACAATTTTAAAAACTCCACCTTCAGCATTTACTACATTAATTTCTTTATTACTACTTATACTTAAAACCGTAGTATCTAATTTATATGAAATATTTAACTTATTAACTTTATCTATAAACCTTTGTATAAACTCTGGACCTGTCAAATCTTCATTAAAAACATTTATACCAAATCCATTATGAATACACTGATTTAAATTTCCGCCTAATTGACTTTCTCTTTCTAAAATCAAAATTTCACTTTCATAGTGTTCTTTAGCTGAAATAGCAGCTGCAAGGCCTGCCGGACCTCCTCCAATTACTACTATGTCATATTGCTGCATTACATACCCTCCAATTACAAGGTGTCTTAAAAAAATCACTAGTTAAAAACCAGTATATTTTTTGGGGCTACCTAATATTAAAATTTGATTATTCATTATAAATAAACGTAAAAACCCGTGAAAATAATTTCACAGGTTTTGTCTGGCAGGGGTAGTAGGACTCGAACCTACAACCAATGGTTTTGGAGACCACTACTCTACCAATTGAGCCATACCCCTTTATTGCATATAAAATTTTTAGTAAATGGCAGGGGTAGTAGGACTCGAACCTACGGCCAACGGTTTTGGAGACCGCTACTCCACCAACTGAGCTATACCCCTAAAATACATTCAAATCATAACATGTATTTTTTAAAAATGCAAGTCTTTTATATTTTCAACTTATTAAGAAACACAGATTAATTATCTAATGTACACCCCGCGCCTCTTAACATTTTTCTTATTTTTTGTAGCTTATTGCACTTTAAAGCCTGCAGTCTTTACTTTTGCGACGATGTCATCAAAATTATCAGTCTCAAGTCTCACAACAATTTCTTTTACCTCAGTAAGGCTTTTTGGATCAATAACTACAAAGCTAATTATATCACCTTTGTTTTCAGTTATAATTTTTGAAAGCTTAGAAATCTGACCTTGTATATCATAAGCTATGACACTTAATCGTCTTCCTTTATCAAGCCCAAACAATTCAGTAAATTGATGAAATATAGCATGATGTGTAACTATGCCTTTAAAATTTCCATTGTTATCCACTACGGCAACGAAGGAAACACTTTTTGTCTCTAAAAAATGTGCTGCTTCTTCTGCTTGTTGCATGGGATTAATAACTGGCACATCAGTCCTCATTACATTTTCAACTACAAAGTCTGATAGCAAGCATTTCTTATCAAGGCAATTTTCATAATAATAAGTATAAATCCGTTCTTTTGAGATGGCTCCAATAAATTTATTGCCGTCTGCCACTGGTATTGATAAAAAATTATTTTTTTCCATAATTTCTAAAGCTTTACCTATAGTCACCTTTGGTGTTACCGTAGTTAACTTTTCTTTTAATAGCATCAAATTATTAACAAACATTATTTTCTCCTCCTTAATAGGTATATAAACTATTATACATTATTTTAGAATTTAAGTATAAACAATTGTTTTTAATTTTAAAAATATATTTAGTAAAAATAAATCTATATATTATAGGTAATATTCTAGATTACCTTTTCTTTTTTTATTTTTTAGGATAAAATATTTAGTGAGGTGAAACTTATGGAATTTGTAGTAACTACAGTAGAGGAGACTTATAGAATAGGAGAGCAAATGGGCGCGCTTGTAAATTCAGGTGACATAATCTGCTTAATTGGTGATTTAGGTACTGGCAAAACTCATTTAACAAAAGGAATTGCAAAAGGCTTAGATATTAAAGACCATGTAACAAGCCCTACATTTACAATTGTAAATGAATATACCGGTCGTTTAAAATTATATCATTTTGATGTATACAGGGTAAATGATCCTGACGAAATAGAAGCTATAGGCTTTGATGAATATATATTTAGTGATGCCGTTAGTATTATTGAATGGGCTAATTATATTGAGGAATTGATTCCCCCAAATAATTTAACCATCACCATAGAAAAACTTCCTGAATTTGGGGATAATTACAGAAGAATTAGTCTTAAATATTCTGATAAAAGATACGATTATATAAAGGAGATAAAAATATGAAGATTTTGAGTATAGATTCTGCTACAGCTGCCGCAACATGTGCGATCCTTGAGGATGACAATGTGCTTGGCGAAATAACATTTAACTATAAAAAACAGCATTCTTTAATTCTTATGCCAATAATTGATGAATTATTTAATAACACAGGAATGTGCATAAGAGATATTGATGCCTTTGTAGGCTCTAAGGGGCCGGGTTCCTTTACTGGCCTTAGAATAGGTCTTGCTACCATCAAAGGGCTTAGCCAAGGCACAAATAAGCCATTTGTAACAGTATCTACCTTAGATGCCTTAGCAAATAACTTAGCATATACGGATGGAATTATCTGCCCCATATTAGATGCGCTAAGGAACAATGTTTATACTGCCTTATATACTTTTGATAATCAGGAATTAATCCGTACAAGTGAATATATGAATATTTCTATAGATGAATTAATAAACCTTCTCAAAGAAAAAAATTGTTCCACTTCATTTGTAGGAGATGGAGTTCCAAAGTTCAAAGAAAAAATTATAACACATTTACCTAAGGCTAGCTTTGCTCCAGCCCATTTGAATTTAGCTAAAGCCTCTTCTCTTGGAGAATTGGGACTTAAACTTTTATCCAAGGATATTTTTGATGATATATATGCGTCAGTGCCTATTTACCTTAGGAAACCACAAGCCGAAAGAGAATACGAGGAGAAAATGAGGCAAAAGAAAAATGAATAGTGATTTTAAAATTTCCCCAATGGATAGCTCATCTATTAAATCTATACTCAACATTAGCCAGCTAAGCTTTCCTATTTCTTGGAGTTTAGAATCCCTACAAAGTGAGTTAGATAATAAATTTGCTAAATATGTTGTTTTAAAAAAGCGTAATTCTATAGTAGGTTACGGTGGAATGTGGGTAATCATAGATGAGGCCCATATTACTAATGTTGCTATTCACCCAGAGGCTCGTGGACATGGTGGTGGAGACATGATTGTAGAAGCTTTATTTAGAATATGCAGAAAACAGAAGGTTTCCTCAATAACCTTAGAAGTTAGAAAATCAAATTTTCTTGCTATAAACCTATATGAAAAATATGGTTTTGAAACGGAGGGCATTAGATGCCATTATTATGAAGATAACGGTGAAGATGCAGTAATTATGTGGAATCGAAACCTATAACATATTTTAAGAAAACTAGTAAATAAACGGGTACCTATAAAATAGGCACCCGTTTATTTAAATGCTAGTTTTTTTATTTTCCATCAATAATTCTTTGACTATCTTTGTATTTTTGCTCTATATGCTCTTTGTGAAGTATAGGTGAAACACTCTTATATAAGGCTAACGTCATTGCTGATATAATTACTCCTTTAAATAAATTGAAAGGAATAATCATCCATATAACAAAAGAATTTAAATCCACAATATTAGGATTTATAATTGCTCCTGCTCCTACTACCATACTTGTTTTGAATCCTAATACAGTCTCATATAAAGGTAATATAACAAAATAATTTAATACGGCTGCAAAAAGTGACATACAAACCACTCCTGTTAGAAGTCCAGCAATAGCACCACCTTTACTTTTTCGAGCCTTATATATATATCCAGATACCAATACTAAGATGGAACCTACTAGAAAATTTGCTAGTTCTCCTACAAATGCAGTTTTTGTTGCTAGCATTCCATGTAGTATATTCTTAAAAAGTTCAATGATTACTCCAGCTACTGGGCCTAATGCAAATGCTCCGAGTAGTGCTGGCAAGTCACTGATATCAATTTTTAAGAATTCCGGAAATATAGGTATAGGTAATTCAATGTACATTAAAAGAAAAGCCAAAACAGATAAAAGCGAAATTTTAATAAGTTTAATAAGTTTTTCGTCTCTCATTTTTATACCCCCTAATTGAATATGTCTTCTAGGGATGGATATAATAAAAGCCCTGACATATAACTATGTCAGGGCGAATTCACATATATCACATCTTCTTTTATCCAGACTTTACTGTCGGCTTCGGAATTAAACCGAATCTGCCTTTCGGCTCGCGGGCTTTACCGCCGGTGGGGAAATTCGCCCCGCCCTGAAGATTATCAAGTTTTATTTTATAACTTAATTATATATACATTTTGCATAAAAAGCAATATCTAAATTATATATTTTTCATTGTCAATGATATCCTTTTTCTTTTTTCATCAACTTCTAGCACACTAACTTCAACTATATCTCCAACTGTAACTACATCTAATGGATGTTTTACAAATTTATCTGATAGCTGGCTTATATGTACTAACCCATCCTGATGAACTCCAATATCAACAAAGGCCCCAAAGTCAGATACGTTTCTTACTGTGCCCATAAGTTTCATTCCTGGTTTAAGATGAGACATTTGGACTATGCCTGTTTTTAATAATGGTTTAGGCAATTCTTCTCTTGGATCTCTTCCCGGTTTTTTAATTTCTTTAATAATATCTCTAAGAGTTGGAACACCTATTTCTAAATCTTTAGCTAATTCATTAAGACTAATACTCTCTACTCTCTGATCTAAATCTTTAAAATTTAAAGCTTTAAGTTCTTCTTTTGAATACTTTAAGAAACCCAACATTTTTTTTGTTGCAACATATGACTCTGGATGAACTGAGGTATTATCTAAAAAATCTTTACTGTCCATTACTCTTAAAAATCCAGCACATTGCTCATATGCCTTTGCACCTAATCTTTTTACTTTTAATAATTCTTTTCTAGCTACGAATTTACCATTTTCTTCTCTATAAGCTACGATATTTGTAGCTATAGCAGAATTTATCCCTGATATATAAGATAACAGTGATGGAGTTGCAATATTAAGATCTACCCCAACAGCATTAACGCAGTCTTCCACTACTCCTTTTAAGGATTCATCAAGTTTCTTAGGCGCTACATCATGTTGGTATTGGCCTACTCCAATAGCCTTAGGATCTATTTTTACAAGCTCCACCAGTGGGTCTTGTAGTCTACGTCCTATGGAAATAGCTCCTCTAATAGATACATCTATGTCTGGATATTCTTTAGAAGCAAGCTCTGACGCAGAGTATACTGATGCACCAGCTTCTGAAACAATAACATAATACAAATCTTTTGAGCATTCCTCTTTAAGTTCTTTAATTATTTGAGCTAAAATTTCTTCAGACTCTCGACTAGCGGTTCCATTTCCTAAGGATATCACTTCTACATTGTGTTTCTTTACTAAATCTTTAATAATCCCTATAGATTTTTGGACGCCATCTTTACTTCCCGCAGTGGCATATACTGTAGCTATATCCAAAACCTTGCCTGTATCGTCTAGCACTGCTATTTTACACCCGGTTCTAAACCCTGGGTCAAATCCAAGTACTACCTTACCTTTTATAGGTGACTGCATTAAGAGCGCCTTTAAATTAGCTTTAAAGATTTCAATAGCTCCTATTTCACCTTTTTCTGTGAGCTCTGACCTTATTTCTCTTTCAATTGAAGGAAATATAAGTCTTTTTACAGAATCAACTATACTAAGTTCTATATACTTGTCAGTTTCATTATTACCTTTTAAACATTTAGTTCTTAAGTAATCAGTAATTTTATCATTATCAGCTTTAATCTTTACGGAGAGTATCTTGCTACTTTCCCCTCTATTTATAGCAAGAATTCTGTGAGGTGGAATAGATTTAACTCCCTCTTTATACTCATAATACATTTCAAATGGTGTAGTTTCATCTGAACTGCCCTTAGTCTCTACAATGCCTTGATTATGAACCAGTGCCCTAATCCATTTTCGGAAGTCAGCTTCATCTGAAATCATTTCACTTATAATATCTCCAGCACCGGCAAGCGCATCCTCGAAAGTATTCACTTCTTTTTCTTCACTTATGAATTCCTGCGCATACTCATTTATTTCCCCTTTAAACTCACCGCTAAAAATAATTTCAGCAAGGGGCTTTAACCCTTTTTCTATGGCAATAATAGCTCTAGTCCTTTTCTTAGGTTTAAAGGGTCTGTAAATATCCTCTATTTCTGTTAGTGTTTCACATTTATTTATTGATCCTTCAATTTCTTCCGTTAGCTTTTCTTGTTCCCCAATAAGACGTATTACATCTGTTTTTCTTTCTTCCAAATTTCTAAGATATATAAGTCTCTCTGTGAAATTTCTTAGGACTATATCGTCAAGTCCTCCAGTCCTCTCTTTTCTATATCTAGCAATAAAAGGAACCGTATTCCCTTCATTTAATAGTTGAATTACATTTTCAGCCTGTTCCCTAGTTATTTTAAATTCACTAATTAATCTACCTTCTATATTTTCCATATTTCTCAGCTATCCGTTTAAATCACACTAAAATAAATAACTCTTTAATAAACAATTATTTAAAAGTGCCTAAATAGCCAATCCTCCTCTCATAATTTATGATTTTAATTTAAGCCACAAAATTAACATAATTAATCATACCCCAAGTTCAATACTCATATCTATATAAAAGATATGTATTTTTAGGAGAAATATATGAAAAAGTTAATATGCTCTTATTTTTCTGTCACTTTGTCTTTTATTTTTTTTCTACAGTTCACATATATATTATACCCTATATAGATTCAATCCGACAAATGTCTACCAAAATATTAAATACATCTGGTCTATCTTTCATGCTTAGGATGAATAGATATTTAACTTCTCTTGGCAAACCCAATAGAAGCATTCTTTTCTTAGGCTTTAATGCAGAAGAATTTGGATGCCTAGGTTCAAACGCATTTATTGAAACATATATATCAATTAAAAGAAGATGATTTCCGTTTAAAATACAGAAATCATCTCCTTAATTCAACTATAATTACAAAAAACATCGTCCAATTGAATTTTCTTTACATTAAGTTTAGCAACAAATCCTGCTCCAATAATATTGCCTACTGTCTATAGCTTGAATCCATATTTCAAAGGATCTTCTTCATCTATAACAAATTGATTAAATCCAGTAATATAAGCACTGCCTGTTATTTCTGGAACAATGCCTTTGAATTGTCCCACTTGCACTTCTGAAAGTACTTTTCCTTTAAACATAGTTCCAATAATGCTTTCATAAATAAATTCCTCATTTTGCTTCAAGTATCCCTTTGCATATAAATATGCAAGTTTAGCGCTGGTTCCTGTTCCACAAGGAGATCTATCTATTTGTCCATCCCCAAACACTACTACATTTTGAAGTGTGGCCTTTGGGCTTTTAGCAGGACCATATATTTCAACCAAATCTACAGTATTTATATGTGGAAGCAATGGATGCTCCACATGAATGGATTCATTAATTGCGTGTAAAATTTTCATACCTGCTTTGGATAGTTTATTTGCATTTTCTGGGCAAATATCAATGTTTAATTCAGTACATTTAACAAGTGCAAAGAAACTTCCTCCAAAAGAGATATCAAAAGTAATTTTCCCTAACTGTGGAACGTCTAATTGTACATTTTCCTTATAAAGAAAAGAAGATACATTGGCAATAGAAACTTCTTTCACCTTTTTATTTTCTACTTTTACTTTTGCTTTAACTAGTCCTGCTGGCGCTTCAAGTGTTAAGTATGTGTAAGGTTCTACCATAGGAATCATACCAGTTTCTACTACTACTGTTGCAGCTCCGATTGATCCATGACCGCACATATTTAAATATCCGCCACCATCCATAAATATAATCCCTAAATCGGCTTCTTCCATTGTTGGTGCAGTAATAATGGACCCAAACATATCATTATGGCCTCTCGGTTCAAGCATAATTGCTGTTCTCAAATAATCTAAATGATTTTCTAAGTATTCTTTCTTTTCAGACATAGTATTTCCTGGGATTACCGGCACTCCACCAGTTATAATTCTTGTCGGTTCTCCCATAGTATGTGAATCTACTGCGTTAATCATTCTCATTGCCTTCATAAGTTATACCCTCATCTTTCTATTCATTTTAAGTTTTAAAAGTGCCACTGCTTTTTTTGCATCTAATTCACAAACTGTATTTTCTCCTACTACTTCTGTTTCAATACCCTCTATTGATTTGTTGAAATCCACAATTGTATCCATATATTTGTTGGTAACTACAAATCGAGCTTGTGTTCCCACAAAACTAAGACCAACTACTGGTATATCTCTCTTTCCAATTTCTTCGATAGTATTAGCATAGTCTACATGGCTATTCCCCCAACCGTCTACAGATATAATTACTCCATCAGCTCTCATAGCCTCTGTCCATGCTGCTGCTCTTTCTCCAACAAATAACTTATCTTCACTTGATTGAGGAGTCCCAACAATTATTATACCTAACAAATCAATATCTGAATCCTTAGATATAACGTCTAGCAGTGGATCTCTAAAATGATGTAATGTTGTCTCCTTTGTAGATGGACCAACTCCCATTGTATTCCTCCTTACCTTGATTATATATTTAACGATATCCAAGGTACACCGCACTGAAAGTAATAATTAGTGCATAGCTCTCAAAGCACCATCTCTATATTCATTTGGACTTAGTATTATTGGTACATTACCTAAATCTATGATAGACCTACCACCTTCAAAGCCACCTGGTTCTTTTCCGAGTAGTTGCGTATCATACATTGCGCCTTGACCAGCCACCTGTTTTATTACAACTACTTTCCTTTTGCCAGGTTTAACCTTATCGAAATATTCATATTTCTCATTGTATTCCTTACCATTGATTTTCTTTAAATTCTCTCTTATTTCTTGAACCAATCTATCACAAGCTTTATGTGCTGCTATAGGTCCTGTCCTTATCGCGCCCATAGCAGCTTTTAACACTACATCTACATGAATTATAATATCCTTTACACCCGGAGTACCTGCACGACCAAAGACTACTTGCTGTGACAAAATGCCTTCTGAAGATCCAAATTCAGCAACCTGAACTCCCATTTCATCTATACCCGTAAGCATAACATATACCCCCGTAAGAGTGTGGGTTATTCCATCACCAATTTTGCCCAAAACTTTTGTTGCTATTGGTGAAAAATCCATAATACTATTCACAAAAAAATCATGTTGTTTTGAATTTACTATTGTTACATTAATATTTTTTATAATATTCTCAGATTCTTGCATTAAATCTATCTTAAGGTCTTCTCTTAAATACAATATCTTATTTTGAATAAAAGTTTTTTTACCAAATTCTACTTTTTCAATATGAAAGGTCTTAATAACCAATTTTCTCATCTCAATTTCATTTTCCATACATGTCGCCACACTTAATTTTTTATATAGAAATGCCGCGAATTTAAATTTCGATGCATTTCTAATTTTTAATTATACTTTTGCTACATACTCATAAGGTAATGGTACAATTTTACCAGCTGATGGTATTTCTTTAAGTTGTAATAACGTAGCTTTTAATATGTTTGTTTGCATTTCTTTATCGTTTGGTGCTCCAGCATTTGCTCCCATTGGAACAAGTGGTGCAACCGCTCTTGGTGTTCCAGCTTGCCTAACTACTGGTGGTAATGCTGCAATAATTATGGTAGGAATCCCTGACTCCTCTATCGCTCTCTGTACAAGTACAGCAGAACGGTGACAAGTTCCTCAGCCAGCTGTTAATACTACTGCGTCTACACCTTCAGTTTTTAATAACTTTGCAATAGCGGGACCAGTTTCGTTTTTAAACTTATCTTGGTTTCCGCCGCCACCCATAAATCCATAATGCATCGGTGCAATTTCTTTTATAAAACCCTCAGCTGCAAGTTCTCTTAGTCTATCAATAGGGAACATACAATTTATATCTTTATTTACGTCTCCATTGTCATATCCACCATGAGATACCATTAAATCCTTAGTATTTGTATTACCCGGTATTGCTCTAAATGTAAAGTCTCCTGCTAAATTAAATCTTTTGTCTGATTTTAAATGAACTCCTGCCGCAGTTGCAAAAGCAACTCTCATTTCATTTAATGGTTTTGTTACTGGTGTCCAAACTGGTGGTGGTGTAATCGGTACAAATATTTCTGATTGCATACCTTTAACAGTTGTTAAACTCATTATGCTTTCCCTTCCTTTCTATTTCTTATTTCTATATTACTAACATATTTTTCATTAGGCTCTTCTGCAAGGACTTCAATAAAGCTCATTCTAAAACCCACTTCTTGACCTACCTGCACAGGATAATCTGTAATTAGCATCCTCATTGGTATCTTCATATAACCTAATCTTCCTTTTAAATCAATACACACCATGCCATCATGCTTTTCTACTATAATCCCGTACATTTCTATTATCTTATCGCCGTATTTCATTGTATCTCCTTACTTTGTTGAATATTTTTCTAATCTTTTTTTACTTTCTGGAATTGAAGTTTCATTCTCTACTCTTTCAATAGAAAGCGCATATGTTTTCTCAACAGCTTCAAGATTGTTTTCCTTAACATTTGGATTCCAATGTCTTTCTGCTGCCACTACTTCTTCTCCTGCAATTGCAGTTTTAAGCATTGAAAGCGCTCTAAGTGCATCTTCTTTGCAAAGTGTATTACATCCTAACACTTCATTTTCAATTCCTGCTTCTGATTTATTGTTGTCAACCATGTACTTAGTGTACTTATTACCAACAACTAACGCTCCTTGTACTCCGCAGAAAGACATTCCAACAACACCAATTCCACGCATACCTATTTGCTCAATATGACTAGCAAAGTCAATATGGTTATTACCAAATCCCTCTGTTGTAACAATTGCACCTGCAACATCCATTGTTTCAATAGTCATCCCAAGCCTTTCAGATACATAAAACTTTTCACTGTTAATTTGTGGACTTCCTACTAATACAATTCCACAAAGATCAACTTCAGGATCATTCATTGCCGCTATAACCAGTGGCTCTCTCCAGTAATGTCTTGAACACTCTTTAGATGCAGGTCCTATACAGCATAATGAATGAATTCCGCCATCTAACACCTCTAGTGGTGAAAATACAATTGGTAAATTTCCAAGGTCAACGTTTGGTTTTCCACCAAGTATTCCAACTGGTTCTACTGGAAGAATTAAATTATCATGCATTGCACCTTGACCCATGATCTCTTTTACTACTACTATTTTCTTTCTACCCGTTCTTCTGAATTGAGTAAATTTCTCACTATCTACTACTAAAGATTCATCTAACTTCTTTAGTGCTTCTCTTATTTCTTGTGTGATCATGTCTGTTGCTTTATGTGCAGCAAAAGGACCTGGTCTTTCCATATTTAATCCCGCTAGGATTGTAACCTGCGTCTTAATAAATATATCACCTTTATCTGGTGCGCCTGGTCTTCCCCACATAATATTTTCTTCTAAAATGCCTTCTGAAGAACCAAATTCTCCAATTTGCACTCCATTTTCATCTGTTCCGGTGACCATAACGATAACACCATCTAATACTCTTGTTACTCCTTGCCCTAATTTATGTTCTCCTTCTTTTGTCGCAATTGGCTGTACATCCATAATTGTTTCACTATACGTGTTGTACTTATCTGGTGTGATTATATCTATTTTTATATCTGTAACAAGTTCACTAATTTTTAAAGCATCTACACAGATATTTTCTCTAATATAAAGCGCTGTTCCTTCAATTTTTGTAACAGGCCCAAATTTAACTTCTTCTATTTTAAAGTGCTTTTTAACAAGCTCTCTTACAATTTTATCTTCCAATTTTATTTCCGGGGTCACACTTTCTTTTATAGCTTCTTTAGCTATTCCAGCAGTTGCTGTTTTTACAGTTTCTACAGCTTGAGCTGTATTTTGTCCAAATGAATTAAGAGGAATCTCTATATCAATACCTTTACCTTCTGCTATCTTAATCTTTAATATTCCACCATATACAACAGATGACATTACTGGTGCTTCACCTTCAGCCTTCATAAATACTTCCTCCTCGAATCCTTCTAACATACCTTTCGTTATAGGAGTTAAAGCAACTACATCTACTTTTAAAGTTGACCCAATTACTGCGCTTCTGCTCAAAACTGAATCATCCAATTTTATAAGCAAAGAGTCTTGTAATTTATCAAAATTCATTGGATTTTCCAAATCTTCAGCAGCAATAACATCTCCTGAACTTTTATTAACCTTTAATACCGCCCTTTCATCACCTTGAGTTACTTCTACCATTTTTTTATCTTCTGCAATAGCAATTAAACCCTCTACTATTTCTGGTGTCAGTGGCACTAGTGAATCAATCGTCTTAATAAGTTTCGCTCCTATAACCTGACCTATTTTCAAACAGTTTGCAGGTATTTTTAACAGTCCTGAATCCACTAAATCTGGAAATATGGTTGGGTCTTCTAAATTAGCCGCGGTAAGAATTGTTCCTTCTTCTGTTCTACAACATACAACTGCAACTTCATCTTTAAACTCTGCTGCGTGTTCATCACTCATTGACATGAACATAACCTCCTCATATTTTTTACTTATCGTCCATTGGTAATCTTCTTGTAAGTGGATAATCTATGGTTCTAAATACGTGGTCTGTGTGGTGGTATACCGAAATCCCCATTTTCGGAGCTATACACATCACTGTATTTGAGCAATCACTACAGTTTGCTATTAATATTCTTTTTGCCCCTTGTTTTTTAAGGTAAAGAATAGCCTCTGCTTGACCTGGACAATGTCCTGGTGTTAAGCATTTGTTTAAACCTCTTACCACAACTACATTCTTACAAGTTGCCACTCCAACTACTTTTGAATGCATTTTTTCTGCAACATCTCTAAGTCTCGCTTCATCTGCAGCGCAAGCACATACTAGCAATCCTATTGACCCTTCATATTTGGGAAATGGTATAGTAACAATTGCCCCACCTGAAGTTTTTGTAACAACTGCGCTTTCTATGTCTTCAGACTTGCCTGTATATGGTCCACCAATTATTATTTCGCCGTATGCTCCGTCAATACCGCCAGCTTTTTCAATTAATTGTTTAACTGAAGTTCCTACAGGCACTTGTAAGAAAACATGACTTTCATTTCCACTTTTTAGTTTTCCAACTATTGTAACATCTTTATCTATAACTGGTTTTCCTTCTTCTATAGCATTTGTTAGATTTTCTAGTGTTTCTCCATTTAAAACAACACATTTTGCTTCAAATGGTAATTGGTCAGGACTCAGCCAGGTTCCAAATATTTCATGAATCATTGCTCTTTCCTCGCCCATTGGGTACATGTCTCTTAACTCTTTTACTTCTATATCTAAATCTGTAGAGAGTGCTTTTTTAAGTGATGCAATAGCATTTTTATTTTTTGCCTTAATTGCAATATAGCCCTTTGGAGCCCCTGTTGCACTCATAGCATATCTTAGTCCTTTAATTACAACTTGTGGATTATTTTCTAAAACTTTCATATTGTGATGTAATGCTGGTTCACATTCAACACAATTTGCAATTACATATCCATCTGGAATTTGTGATTTTAATTTAATATGAGTAGGAAATCCAGCCCCACCTGCACCAACGATACCTGCTTCATATGCAGTTTCTTCTATCTTTGAACATTTTTTGATTCTTATATAGTCCGTACCTTGATTGTCATCAGCTAAAATAAAGATTTCATTTTCTGTAATTTTAGATACTTTCCCAGTGACACTAGAATGAATTTTAGCACCTAGTCCTTTTGGGTTTGCAATGCATTCTCCTCTTTTTATAGTTTGACCTTCTTTTACAATTGCAGTAGAAGGTGCACCTACATGCATTTTAAGCGGAAATCTATAGGTCGTTGACATAAAACCACCTCCATATTATTTCTCTTGTTTTAAATATAAGCAATTTTCGTGCCAATTTGTTACCGTTTTCACAATTAACCCATAGATGTTGCAAATACTGCTTTGCCGGTCTATAGATATTTTAAATTCACATTTTTATTTCTTTAAATAAAAAAAGTGTATGCTTTTTTGACACTTTTTTTTACTTTATTACTTTTAATTACCATTTGCAAGGTTTAAGATAACGTTATTAGTGTCAGAAAACAGACAAATCAGTCAATTTTCTGACACTATAGTTTTATTTTTCTAAAAGACCATATTGATTTAATTTATAATACAAAGTGCTTCGCTTTAAATTTAATATCTTTGCAGCTTTCTGTTTGTTTCCACCCACGGATAATAAAACCTCTATTATGGTGCTTCTTTCTACGCGTTGCAAAATTTTCACCAAATCATATTTATCTTGCTCTCGCTCCAAACCTGCATAATCTTTCACCTGTGAGATACCCTCTCTTTTATCTTCTCCATTGTTTAAAATATATTCCGGGAGAGTATCTAATGTTATTTCTCCTTCATTTGAAAGTACAATCATCCTTTGTATTACGTTTTTCAGTTCTCTAATATTTCCTTCCCATTTGCACTTAAAAAGCAGTGGATATATTTTTTCATCTATGCTGTTTATGTCTATATTTTCTTTTTTAGCTATTTGCTTTATAAATATATCTACCAATTCTCTTATATCTTCTTTTCGCTCTCTAAGTGGCGGTAAATCAATTTGAACAACAGCAAACCTATAATATAAATCATCTCTAAATTTTTTATCCTTTATTAAATCATTTAAATTTCTATTGGTAGCCGCAATAATCCTTGTATCCGTAATAACTCCCTTCTCACTTCCCAATCGGTATACTATGCCATCTTGCAGCACCCTTAGAAACTTTGCTTGCATCTCTAGTGGCATATCCCCAATTTCATCTAAAAACAAAGTGCCATTGTTAGCTAATTCGAATTTTCCTATTTTCCCCTTTCTAATAGCTCCCGTAAAAGCCCCTTCAACATATCCAAAAACTTCACTTTCAATTAATTGTTCGGGAATCGCACTACAATTAACTGCTACAAAATTACCTGTTCTACCGCTAGCCTCATGAATTGCTCTTGCAAAAATCTCTTTTCCTGTACCACTCTCTCCAGTAATTAGTATACTAGCAGAACTTTGCGCTACCTTTTGTGACATTGCAATAGCTTCAATTATCTTTTTATTTTTGCCTATAATTGAAGAAAAGTTATAGTTTGCAGCAATTTCCCTTTTGTATGCAATCTCCAATAATTTAACTTTCTTTTTTTCTGTTTCTAATTGATTTGCAAGTTTTGTGACTTCAGTCACATCTCGGTCTGTAGATACAACAGCTACAAACTCCCCTTTTCTATTATATATGGGAACAGCACTCAAAATAACAAATTTTCCTTTAACAGGTTCATTCTTTATGTTATCCCTTCGTTTCCCATCTTTTAAGGTTTTTGAAATCATAGCATTAGGGAAAAAAGAATCAATATGTTTTCCAATTATATTGTCAGCCTTTACACCATAGAGTTGTTCTGCACTTTTATTCCAATAGTTTACTATTCCCATATAACTACATATACATACTGCTTCATGCAAATTATCAATTATATTATTTTGAAGATCAAACATTCCATCCAGCTTAAGATAGAAAGTATCTCTTATATTATTGCTTGTAATTACACCTCTAATTACACCATTTTCAATTACTGGCAATCTTCCTATTCCGTTCTCAATCATTAAATTTCTTGCAACTCTTGCAGAAGCCTTCATATTTATTGTAACCACATTTTTGTTCATATATTTTATAACCTTTTCTTCAAAAGATATATTTTTATTTTTTTTAATCTTAGCTATATCTTTCCTGGTAAAAACTCCAATGAGAACATCTGCCTGGTCCACTACTAGAACTTCATCTTTATTTGTTTCAATCATTTTGTTTAAGGCATCCTTGATGCTTTCATTTGCATTAACTTTTATAAATTCTTTATTCATTATCTCTTTAACATTATAGAATAGTTCCGTGATTGCCAATTTTTCACCTTCTTTATTATTTCTCTACTAATTTCATTATACTTGCTTTATTTAAAATAACATACAGAAACTCTTAATTATATAAAAACCATCATTATTTTCTCTTTCTCTAGGTATTTTTCTCTGTTTTTAGTATCACATACACTTATTTAAATATATTTAATTAATTTCATTCTAAAATCTCAAAACTCCTAATTGAGATAAAATAGTCTTGACATATGATTATTTTTATTCTATGATTAATTTTAAAGTATAAATTGAACTGCTGTTAAAACTGAATATACCCAATTCAAAGAAAAGGATTAGTAAAAATGGAATCTTTTCACAGCGAGAAAATCATTGGTGTAAGATTTTCAAAAGATCATTTTGAACCCGCCTTGGAGTTCTGTACGAAATGTTTTTTTTGCAGTAAGTTACAGCGGCTTTCTACCGTTACATAGAAACTGAGTGGATATTTTGTTATATCAACTAGGGTGGTACCACCGATAATACTCGGTCCCTTTTAGGGATGGAGTTTTTTTTGTATTCATTTTTATAAATTATATTAAATGAGAGGAGAACAATTATGGGAAAAAATAAGAAATTAGTAGAATCTATTACCGCTATGGATGAGGATTTTGCACAATGGTATACAGATATTGTAAAAAAAGCTGAACTTGCAGATTATGCAAGCATAAGAGGTTGCATGGTAATCCGTCCTTATGGTTATGCTATCTGGGAAAATATCCAAAAGACCCTAGATCAAATGTTTAAAGATACAGATCACGAAAATGTATATATGCCAATGTTCATCCCTGAGAGTCTACTACAAAAAGAAGCAGATCATGTTAAAGGTTTCGCACCTGAGGTTGCTTGGGTAACACACGGTGGTAACGAACTGTTACAAGAGAGACTTTGCGTTAGGCCTACTTCTGAAACATTATTTTGCGATCACTATGCAAAGATAATTCAATCTTACAATGATCTTCCTAAATTATACAATCAATGGTGTTCTGTAGTAAGATGGGAAAAAACTACAAGACCTTTTCTTAGGACTTTAGAGTTCCTATGGCAAGAAGGACATACAGCTCATGCAACTGCAGAGGAATCTCAAGAAGAAACTCTTAAAATGCTTAATGTATATGCAACTTTTTGTGAAGAAACCCTTGCCATTCCAGTTATAAAAGGTCAAAAGACAGAAAAAGAAAAATTTGCAGGTGCGAAGCATACTTATACAATTGAGAGCTTAATGCATGATGGTAAAGCGCTACAATGTGGAACTTCACATAACTTTGGAGATGGTTTTGCCAGAGCCTTTAACATTCAGTATACTGATAAAACAGGTAAGTTAGAATACGTTCACCAAACTTCTTGGGGAATGAGCACAAGAATTATAGGTGCTATAATTATGGTTCATGGTGACGATAGTGGATTAGTATTACCACCAGCAATAGCCCCTATTCAACTTATGATAATTCCAATTGCACAGCATAAGGAGGGTGTGATTGAAAAAGCAACAGAGCTTAAAAACACCCTATCAAAAATAGCTAGAGTAAAAATAGATACCAGCGACAAAATGGCCGGTTGGAAATTTAGCCAATATGAAATGAAAGGTGTTCCACTCCGCCTAGAAGTTGGTCCAAAAGATATAGAAAATAATCAAGTGGTTTTAGTCAGACGTGATACTAGAGAAAAAATCATTGTTCCAATGACAGAACTCGAAACAAAAGTTCCAGAAATTTTAGCAGATATTCAAAAATCATTACTTGAAAAAGCTAGAACTATACAAAACAAAAGAACATTTAGTGCAAACACCGTTGAAGAAGTAAAAGAAATCCTAGATAAAACTTTAGGCTTTGTTAATGCTCCATGGTGTGGAGACCTGACTTGTGAAGATAGAGTAAAAGAAATAGCAGGTGCTTCCTCTAGATGTATACCATTTGATCAACCAGAGGATAAAGGTGTTTGCTTATGTTGTGGAAAACCAGCTAAATCCATGGTTACTTGGGGAAGAGCTTATTAAAATTTTACTATGTAGATCCATTTACCCTTTCTGTTGAATGCTATTACATTTTTTGTTATAATCAAATTAATAAAAGTTAATGCACTTAAGTTAGTCTTTATATTATTACCTTTTATTAATAATTATGTTTGTAGGTGAAATGGATGTCAGAATCACTGATAACAAAAAAAGCTCTTGCCCTATCAATTAAGAAGTTAATGGAAACAATTCCCTTGGCTAAATTGTCAATTCATGAAATTGTGGATAACTGTGGCATTAATAGACAAACCTTTTACTATCATTTCAAAGATAAATTCGACCTTGTAAACTGGATCTATTATACTGAGGCTATAGAAAATATCGATGATTCTATAAAATATGGTCATTGGACTGATGAAATGTATAAAACCTTAGTATATTTTATGGAAAATAGATCTTTTTATATTAATGCCCTTAATACACCAGGCCAAAATGCATTTGATGGATTTCTTTTTGAAAAAACCTATGATCTTATTATGGGAGTTATAAATGATATTTCCACTGGAATAAAAGTTTTAGACACAGATAAAGACTTTATTGCAGATTTTTATACTTATGCTTTTGTAGGTATAACCGTGCAGTGGATAAAAAATAATATGAAAGAGCCCCCTGAAAAAGTAGTAAGTAACTTAAATGATATGGTTGAAGGCAGTATGCTAGGTGCTTTAACCAGATATTCTACTTATCACAAATAAAATTAAACATAACTATTATTGTCTCATTAAAAAGATTGTATCAAATTATTTTGATACAATCTTTTTAAGTCTATTTTTGGTATAATAGTAAATGATAGATTTAAAAACTCGGAGTTAAATTATCTCCTGTGGAGTTTTAAATTGTCGTTAAAATAATTTTAAGTAGGTGATATTTTTTGGACTTAATTATAGCCTTTTTTGTTACATTTGCACTTTTGATTATCAGCGTTTTTAAAGGCATATTTCTTGCATACCCATTGATAGCAGGACTAATACTCTTCATTATAGTAGCTACTAAAAGAGGAAACAATATAAAAGAGGTATTTTATATGGCTTTTATTGGGGGCAAAAAATCTCTCATAATCATAAATATCTTTATTCTTATTGGAGCTATTACCTCTATATGGATGGCCTGTGGCACAGTACCTACAATAGTTTATTATAGTGTAAAGCTAATAAGACCCAATCTATTTATTTTATCTGCATTCCTAACTAGCTGCTTTGTATCATTTTTAATAGGCACCTCCCTAGGAACTACGGGTACAATAGGAATAGCCCTTATGGTTGTTGCAAAAGGCGGTAATGCAAACCTTGCTGCTACAACAGGTGCAATTATTTCCGGAGCATACTTTGGTGATAGATGTTCCCCTATGTCCTCTAGCGCAAGTCTTGTTTCCTACCTTACTAAAACCGATATTTATAAAAATATTACCAATATGTTTAAGACTTGCTTAGTACCTTTTAGCCTTTCAATTGTTTTCTATGCAATAGTTTCAAGAATATACCCTTTGCATAGCTCTGCAAATAGTATTAATAATGAAATAATTAATGCTTTCCATATAAATATAATTGTTATGCTTCCAGCCTTAATTATATTAATTTTATCGGCATTTAGGGTAAATGTCAAAAAATCCATGCTTGTAAGCATAATAATTTCTTATTTATTGTGTATCTTTATACAACATGAGACACTATTAAATTGTATAAAGTTTATGATTTTCGGGTATAGCACAGAGAAATCAAGTCCACTTTATACAATAATTAAAGGTGGTGGAATTATTTCAATGCTCAAAGCATCCCTTGTTATATTTGTAGGTTCTGCCATTTCGGGAGTAATCGAAGAAAGTAAAATGTTGCATAATATTGAAGCTATAACTTTAAGGGCAACTTCTAGATATGGAGTTTTCACAAATCTAATTATTACAAGTATATTCACTGCTGCCGTGGGTTGCAGTCAGTCCGTTGCTGTTATGTTAACCCATATGTTAAATAAAAAGGCTTACGAAAAAAATGGACTAGCTAATTCCTGCTTGGCCATTGATTTAGAAAATACAGCAATAATGATCTCTGCTTTGATTCCTTGGAACATCGCTTTACTTGCTCCAATTATAATCTTAGGTACAAATGCTACATGTATACCTTTTTTATTTTATATATATATGGTACCTATAACTAATTTGATATCAATAGGTTTTAACTCTAATAAAAAGTCTAATAGCACCAATGTGGAAATTAATATTACCAGTTAAAGCATCATCTTTGATGACTCAAAAAAAAACTCCAGCAGAATATTATTCTGCTGGAGTTTTTTTTTCTAAAGTACCTGATGCTATTTGTTACTTTTTCTAAGATATTCCTCAATAAAAACATCAATATCCCCGTCCATAACTGCATCTATATTTCCCATTTCTGTATTAGTCCTATGGTCCTTGACTAAATTATATGGATGAAATACGTAGGATCTAATTTGACTTCCCCAACCATTATCTTTTAGATCCCCAGTTAAGTCTTCGATTCTATCTTTGTGAGCTCTTTCCTTTAGATCTAAAAGTTTTGCCATAAGCATTTTCATTGCAGTTTGTTTATTACTATGCTGACTTCTCTCATTTTGACACTGAACTACTATCCCCGTAGGTATATGCGTAATTCTTATTGCTGACTCAGTTTTATTTACATGTTGACCTCCAGCACCTCCTGATCTAAAAGTGTCAATCCTAAGATCATCAGGTCTTATATCGATATCTTGACTTTCTGTTAATTCTGGAAGTACTTCACAAGAAGCGAAGGAAGTTTGCCTCTTGCCATTTGCATTAAAGGGTGAAATTCTTACAAGCCTGTGTACTCCTTTTTCAGCCTTTAAGTATCCATAGGCAAACTCACCAGTTATTTTTAATGTAACCGCCTTAATACCTGCCTCATCAGAGGGTTGATAGTCTATTACTTCAATATGGTAACCCTTCTTTTCACACCACCTAGAGTACATCCTATAAAGCATTTCTGTCCAATCTTGAGCATCACTTCCACCTGCACCGGTATGAAGCGTTAAAATTGCATTATTTATATCATATTTCCCAGACAGTAAAATTTCTATCCTAAACCTATCAGTATCATGAGCTAAATCTTTTAATTCACTTTTTATTTCTTCTATAGAGGAATCATCATCTTCCTCTTCACTTAACTCTACAAGCACTTCTAAATCCTCTATCTTACTAACAACTAAATTAAACCTATCAATTCTATCTTTAATCCCCTTAGCTTTCTGAGAAATTTCTTGTGCTAGATCAGTGTCATCCCAAAAGCTAGGTTCCTGCATTTTAAACTCAAACTCTTTCAACTCTTTTTCTAGTGTTGCTAAGTCAAAGAGACACCCGTATTTCTTCTGAATTAGCTTTTATAACATTTAGTTCACTTGTTATTTCTTCCATTTGTACTATCAATTATTACACCTCTCTCATTATACTTAAAAAGGGGCATGCAAAAATTAATTGCCCACCCCTTTAAATTATTGACCCCTTTGCCATTCTCTGAGGCAACTAATAAATATTAATTGTTATCCCCTGCCACAACAGTTTTTATATTTCTTCCCTGAACCACAAGGACAGTCATCATTTCTTCCCGGTTTAATTTCTTTTTTAGTTGGCTCTTTTTTAACAGAATCATCATGATTCGTTGATGTAATTTTTGCAACCATTGCTCTTTCAGGAGCTTTTTCTATTTGCACATGGAATAAGTATTTAACAGTTTCTGTTTTTATGTTATCAATCATTTCAGCAAACATATCGCTACCTTCCATTTGATAGGCTTGTGAAGGATCTTGTTGCTTATATGCTCTAAGTCCAATACCTTGCTTTAAATGTTCCATATCATCAATATGGTCCATCCATTTGCTATCTACAACTCTTAATAGAATAACCCTTTCAACTTCTCTCATTTGTTCCTGACCAAAGTGTTCTTCTTTCTGTGCATACATTTTTTTAGCTATGTCTAACAGAGTAGTTTTAATCTCCTCGTTAGATATTTTAGAAAGTTCTTCTATTGAAACCATACCCTTTTGAAGATATATTGGTTCAAGATAATTTATAAGTTTTACTAATTCCTCATCAAAAGTTTCCTCTGAACCACTAATATGAGATGCAACTGCAGAGAAAATAACATCTTTCATCATTTCTTCAACTTGATCTTTTATGTTTTCTCCTTGAAGAACTTCTGTTCTTTGTCTATAAATTATTTCTCTTTGTTGGTTCATTACATCATCATATTGAACAACATTTTTTCTTATATCAAAATTATTTCCTTCAACTTTCTTTTGAGCACTTTCTATAGCTCCACTTACCATTTTACTTTCAATAGCATCCTCATCGGTTAATCCTAATTTCTCTACTACTCCTTGAAGCCTTTCAGAACCAAATATTCTCATTAAGTCATCTTCTAGCGATATATAAAATCTTGAGTTTCCTATATCCCCTTGACGACCAGAACGTCCTCTAAGCTGATTGTCAATACGCCTAGATTCATGTCTTTCAGTTCCAATTATCTTAAGTCCTCCAGCTTCAACAACTCCTGCTTCAAGCTTAATATCTGTACCACGTCCCGCCATATTAGTTGCAATGGTAACCATACCAAGTGCTCCTGCATGAGCTATTATTTCCGCTTCTTTTTCATGGTATTTAGCATTAAGTACTTGATGAGGGATTCCGCGTCTTTTAAGCATCTCAGATAATAATTCTGATTTTTCTATACTAACAGTACCTACAAGAACTGGTTGTTTAACCTTATATGTCTCAACTATTTCATCTACTATAGCTTTATATTTTCCTTTAACAGTTTTATATACTAAATCTGCACTATCAACTCTTGCTAATGGCATATTAGTAGGTATTACTAATACATCTAGCCCATATATTTCTCTAAATTCATTTTCCTCTGTAAGTGCAGTACCAGTCATGCCTGATAATTTATTATACATTCTAAAGTAATTTTGGAAGGTAATTGTAGCAAGAGTTTTCGACTCTTTCTCAATTTTAACACCCTCTTTTGCTTCAATAGCTTGATGAAGCCCATCACTATATCTTCTGCCTTCCATAAGTCTTCCAGTAAACTCATCTACAATGATAACTTCTCCATCTTTATCCATATAATCTTTATCTTTTCTCATAATATAGTTTGCTTTTAGTGCTTGAACTACATGGTGCTGTACAGTCATATTTTCTGCATCAGCATAATTTTCTAAATGGAAATATTTTTCTGCTTTATCTATACCCGCATCGGACATTATAACAGCACTAGCTTTTTCATCTATAGTGTAATCTTCTTCTTTTACTAGCCCCTTAACAAAATAATCTGCTACTTTATAAAAATCTGTAGATTTTTCTCCTTCTCCAGATATTATAAGCGGAGTTCTCGCCTCATCTATTAATATGGAATCAACCTCATCCACGATTACAAAATTTAATTCTCTTTGAACCCTTTCCTCTTTACGAACACACATGTTGTCTCTTAAATAATCAAATCCAAATTCATTATTTGTTCCGTAGGTTATATCCGAATTATAAGCCGCATGTCTTTCAGTTTGGTCTATATCATGAATAATTACACCCACAGAAAGGCCTAAGAATTCGTGTATTTTTCCCATCTCTATGCTATCTCTTTTTGCAAGATAATCATTAACTGTAACTACGTGAACACCTTTTCCTGATAGCGCATTCAAATATGATGGAAGTGTAGCCACTAAGGTTTTTCCTTCACCAGTTTTCATTTCTGTTATTCTTCCTTGGTGTAGTATTATACCACCTATTAGTTGTACTCTAAAATGCTTCATTTTAAGAACTCTCCAAGAAGCCTCTCTAACTACTGCAAAGGCTTCAGGTAATATATCATCCAAAGTCTCTCCCTTATTTAGCCTAGCCTTAAATTCCTCTGTTTTAGCTTTAAGTTCTTCATCACTTAAAGCAGTCATTATAGGGTCTAATTCGTCTATCTTATCCACAATTGAAATTATTCTCTTTATTTCTCTATCACTATAACTACCAAACATTTTATCAAAAAATTTCATATTTTCCATCCTCACTATTCATTTTAATAATTCACAAATATTCATTTTAATAATTTATTAATAATTTATTAATAATTCCTAAATATACAATATAAATTATACCACTTAATTTGTCGCTATTCAACTTATATGATTTGATATATTTCAAAGCTAATATTGATGAAAATTTAAAAGCATTCATGTTTTTTGAATTTAAAAAAGACTAAAGTAAATATAATCTTACTTTAGTCTTTTTTATTAATATAACTTAAATTATTACTTAGACTCCTAAAATATTATTAAAATTCTGGTTCTATGAGACCATAATTCCCATCTTTTCTTTTATACACTACGTGTACCTCTGATGTCTCATCACTCATATATACAAAGAAACTATGACCAACTAACTCCATTTGAAGTACTGCTTCCTCTGCTGACATAGGCTTGAATGCAAATTTCTTCGTCTTTACTATCTTAGGCTCCATATCTTCTTCATTATTATTAGCATACAGTGGTATGCCTTTAAATTTAAGAGAATTTCCACGATTTCTTTTTTCTAATTTTGTTTTATGTTTTCTAATTTGTCCTTCTAATTTATCAACAACAAGGTCTAACGAAGTATACATATCATCATTTTGCTCTTCTGCTCTTAAAACAACTTCATTAAAAGGGATTGTAATTTCTATAGTGTGTCTATTCTTGTGAACCCCTAAAGTTATCTGAGCTTCCACATCTGGATTAAAATATTTATCAAATCTTGATATTTTCTTTTCCAAAATATTTTTCAAGGCCTCTGTTATCTCTATGTTTTTACCTATTATTTTAACTTTCATTCCGTCCAGCCCCTTTCTAATATCTATATACTGCTTCTTATAAAGCATGTATTATAGTTGTATTTCTATATTATTACTTTTATCACTAAATAGCAACCACCAAAATCAGAATTTACACAATATTAATTAAATTTAAAGTTCATTATCTTAAAATTACTTGTTATTCCACCGTTTACTAACGTTCATTGCACATTGTTTATAATATTCTCTTATGATATAGTTGTACTATTCGAGTTTAAAAATCAACCTTAGGTTTTTATATATACCATGGTTTTATAAACTAGATAAAATAAAAGCTCCTAATATAATATTAGGAGCTTTTATATATTAAGTTAGTTGACCTGGTCTTTGACCCCACACTCGCCTGCTGGAGCTTTTGCTACCCAGAATTACCTTCTCACTACTAACACTCTCGCCCGTTAAGACGGCAGGACTAACCTCTAAGCCGCACCATGCTCACTAAACTTTGTTTAACTTACGTGGATCGTTTCGCCTGCGACTGGCATCGACTTTCAACCACAAACCTAACTTACTACAATAAATATTATACCTTACTTTTAGCTATAGTCAATATGCAAACATTATTTGTTCCACTTTCTTTTAAATTATGAGCACAATGAAACGTTGTAGCTCCAGTGGTTATAACATCATCAACAAGTAAAATATTTTTATTTTTTATATACTTGCACTCTTCAATGCTAAAACATTTATCCATGTTTTCCCACCGCTCTTCACCACTTAGACCTATTTGGTCTTTAGTATCCATAGTTTTGTTTAAATTGCAAATTAAGGGAATGTCTAAAACCCTTGATAAATAATTAGCCAAAAACTCACTTTGATTATATCCTCTTTTTTTAAGTGCTTTTTTAGTCATAGGAACATAAGCTATTAAATCAAACTCTAATTCCTTACTTTTTACCAGTTCTAGCATGTACTTTGCTAAAATTTCTCCACATATAAAATCGCTCCTATATTTAAGCCTGATAATTAACTCTTTTACAATATTTGAATAATAAAATACAGACCAAACCAGATATTTTTCTTCATCATGGCTTATATAAAAACTTTCAGAACATGGCCTCAACTTTTTCCTGCACTCAGTACACAAAGCTTCACTCTCCTGGCTATATCCATTACAAATAACGCAGCACTCATTCCCTGAATATATCAGTGAAGCCAGACAATATAGTATATCTTTTATATATTTAATAATCCTTTTTCCCACGCTTTCTTATTGAATTTTCTAGCTATGCTTCTGGCTTTATCCATTTGCATAGTTTCGACATTAGCTAAAAATATAGCTTCCCCTCTTTGCATAGTTTCATATCTTCCAACCTTACTTGATAAATATAATAATTGCTTATAAGTAAATTTAGTATTATCAGCAAAGTAAACTATAACATCAACTGCATTGAGTTTTAAATAACTCTCTTCAAAGTCATTAGTTACTATTATGCTCTCATCTTTATGCATAAATGCCAGTGGAATATTATCATCACTTTTTTTACTAATATATAGAAATAAATCTTCACTTAACTTTTCTTTAAAATTGCTTAGATACTGAAATACTACTTTAGCTTTTTCTTCATCTGGTGTAAAAATTATTACCTTTCTATTAGATATAATTGACCAATTTAAATATTCATAAACTACCAAAGGTATATCAATATTAAGATTTATTCTTGTAGTTATGATTCTAGGCTCTATGATCGGAATTCTATTGTTTTTTAATGGAAATATAATTGGGGAGCCTTCACTTAAAACATTCTCCACTGAATAAGCTATTGCTATTCCATCAGATTTGCACACCCTTAATACTATTTTTTTTATCTGCTGCTTATTATATTTTGGAAAACTTCTAATATCATTATAAATTACCAAATCAAATTTTTCTCCAAGCTCTAATGCCTTTTCATAATTACATATATGAAAATATTCATTTACACTACTATAATTATTCTCAGGTGAATATGTATATTCGCCCATATTGCTAAATTTATTTATAAATGTAACAATATCAATGCTGTGCTTATCTTCATCAGTTATATACAATATATTTTTCTTTTCATTAGCATGTGCAATTATGGTTTCTAACAATAGATCAGAAGAATTGTAAAACACAGATACAACATCAATTCTTTTTTTGCCACTTAAAGAACATCTTAAAATTTCTTTGCTTATTTCATCTTTTTCCTCACTAAGGTTTAATTTTTCGGTGAAAAACATATAATTTTCTCCTCTTCAATTAAAGATTTGTTTAATTTAATGGACTAACTTACATCATGGCTCAGATTTGCATCTACTATTTGTCTTATTCTCCAGCCCAGTGCAGAATATCTTTCAAAACTTCTATTATTGTCTTTCATAAAACTTATAGCTTTTGTCTTCCCAACTAATACAACCATATTCTTTGCTCTCGTTATTCCTGTATAAAATAAATTCCTATTCATTAAAAGCGGAGGTCCCATAAACATAGGCATAATTACAACTTCGAACTCACTTCCTTGGCTTTTATGTATTGTAATTGCATATGCTAAAGTGAGTTCATCTAAGAATATGCCTTCATATTCTACACGCTTATCATCATCAAAAATCACAATAACATTTTCATTATCTTCATCAATATCTTCAACATATCCTACATCTCCATTAAAAATTCCAACACCATCTTCATCTTGTTTTGCTCCCATTTTATTCCATTTCATAGAATAATTATTTTTAATTTGCATAACCTTGTCCCCAACTCTAAATATAGTATTCCTATATTCTTTTTCTCTTTTATTAATAGACTTGGGGTTTAGTATTTCCTGAAGCTTTTCATTTAAATTTTCTATACCGAGTATTCCTTTTCTCATTGGTGAGAGTATCTGAATATTCTTCATTTTATCCCACTGTTTATTAAATTTAGGAAGTCTTGTATTAATTAAAGTAATTATACTATCTAAAATTTTGTCTGGCTCATTTCTTTCAATAAAATAAAAATCCTTATCTTTTTTATTTAAAATAGGCATTTCACCATTATTAATCTTATGAGCATTTACAATAATCATACTTTCCCTGGCTTGCCTAAAAATTTCCTTAAGCTTAACTACTTTAACACAATTACTCTCAATAATGTCTCTTAGTACGTTTCCAGGACCAACAGATGGTAATTGGTCAACATCTCCAACAATTATAAGTCTAGTCCCTATACTTATAGCCTTTAATAAACTGTTCATAAGCATTACGTCTATCATAGAAGCTTCATCAATAATGACTACATCACAATCTAAAGGAGCTTCCTCACTTTTAAAAAACTGCGACCCATCATCTCCACCCATTCCAAGTTCTAATAACCTATGTATAGTTTTAGCTTCCCTTCCAGTAGCTTCTGTCATTCTTTTAGCGGCGCGCCCTGTAGGTGCAGCCATGTTAACTTTCATTCCAGCTTTTTCGAATAGTTCTATAATACAATTGATTATAGTAGTTTTACCAGTACCTGGCCCCCCAGTTATTACCTCCATGCCATTTTCTGCTGCACCACAAATAGCAGCCTTTTGAGACTCTGCAAATTGTATGTTTTTTTCTTTTTCAAACTTTTCAATTTCTTCATCTATATCTATTTCCAATGGATCATAACTAGCTACTGCTAAAGTTATAATTTTTTTAGTAATACTTAATTCACAATAGTAAAAAGGCATAGTGTAAACACATTTTTCTTCATCAATATTTTCTACTTTCAATTTACCCTGTACTACATTATCAAAAATATTATTTTCAATTTCAATTTCAGAAACTTCAAGAATATTTTTAGCTTCCCTTTGTAATTTTTCTAAGGGCATATAAGTATTTCCCATAGCGCAAAACTCGTTAACCACGTAATTAATTCCACTTTGTATTCTAAAAGGTGACTCTTTGTCAATACCTAAACTTCGTGCTATCTTATCAGCAATTTTAAATCCTACCCCTGAAATGGTTTCAGTTAATACATAAGGATTGTCTTGCACTACCTTTATAGAGTCTGCCCCATACTTTTTATATATCTTCACACATTGGTTAGGTGTTACTCCGTAGGTTTGAAGAAATATCATTATATTCTTAACTTCTCTTTGCTTAGAGTAAGATTCCAAAATCAACTTAATTTTTTTTTCTCCTACACCGTCAATCTCCCTTAATCTTTGTATTTCATTGTCTAGTACATTCATGGTATTTTCTCCAAAGTACTGGACAATTTTTTTGGCAGTCACTGGCCCTATTCCCTGAATAACTCCAGAAGCTAAATATTTTTCTATACCCGCAATAGAACTTGGCATTACTTCCTCACATTGTGTTATTTTAAATTGCTTTCCAAATTGAGGATGGGTAACCCAATCCCCTATTAATTTTAAATTCTGGCCTTCACTTATGTAGGGCACAATTCCTACAATAGTTGTTTTCTCTTTTTTATTATTCAAATGAGCAATCATAAACCCATTTTCTTCATTTTGAAATACTATATCTTCAATTATTCCTTGTATTTCTGGCATAAAATCTCTCCTATTAATAAATTTATATAGTAGCAATACTGCTAATATTATATCATATACATATTACGTTTTTATCTTTAATATTTTTAGTATACCTCTATCTTAAGTTTTATCAAAATATGAATTAATAATCCACCAAATGAATAAAAATTCAATATTATTCAATTATTTCAATAGTATTGAATTTCAATATATATTATCAACACAAAAGAGGGATAACAATTATTAATTGTTATCCCTCTTTTGTATAAATAATTCTAATTTTTTTATAAATATTTTTTTATTTCTTCAACTTTGTTTAATCTTTCCCAGCTCAGGTCTAAATCAGGTCTTCCAAAATGCCCATAAGCCGCTGTCTGCTTATAAATAGGTTTTCGTAGATCTAATTCTCTTATAATAACAGCTGGTCTTAAATCAAATACTTTTTCAATTATTTCAACAATTTTATTATCGGAGATTTTTCCCGTTCCAAAAGTTTCAGCTTCTATAGATACTGGTTTTGCTACACCTATAGCATAAGCTAGCTGAATTTCTAATTTATCTGCAACGCCTGCTGCTACTAGATTTTTAGCAACCCATCTTGCAGCATATGCAGCAGATCTATCAACCTTTGTTGCATCTTTACCAGAGAAGGCTCCACCGCCATGTCTTGCGTATCCTCCATAAGTATCTACTATTATTTTTCTTCCAGTTAGTCCAGAATCGCCCTGAGGTCCTCCAATTACAAATCTACCTGTAGGATTTATATAATATTTGGTGTTTTCATCTAATAATTCACTTGGAACTATTGGTTTTATTACATGTTCAATTAAGTCACTTTCTATTTGATCATGCATTACTTCTTCTCCGTGTTGAGTTGAAATAACAATAGTATCTATTCTTACTGGCTTATTGTCTTCATACTCTACAGTAACTTGAGTCTTTCCGTCTGGTCTTAGATAATTAAGTGTTCCATCTTTTCTTACTTCACTTAATCTTCTTGCTAGTCTGTGAGCCATAGAAATTGGAAGTGGCATGTACTCTGGAGTTTCATTAGTGGCAAATCCAAACATCATACCTTGGTCTCCAGCACCTATTGAATCTGTCTTATCCTGTTTGCCGGCCTTAGATTCTAATGCTTCGTTAACTCCCATAGCTATATCTGCTGATTGTTCACCAATAGATGTAATTACCGCACATGTGCTGGCATCAAATCCATATTTTGCTCTGGTATATCCTATACCTTCAATGGTACTTCTAACAACTTTAGGAACATCTACATAACAATTAGTTGTTATCTCTCCCATAACTAAAACCATTCCTGTAGTGACTGCTGTTTCACAAGCAACCCTAGCATAAGGGTCTTGTTCTAAAATAGCATCAAGTATAGCATCTGATATTTGGTCACAAATTTTATCTGGATGCCCTTCTGTAACTGATTCTGATGTAAATAGTCTTTTCATTATAATTCTCCTTTCTAATGCTGAAAATTTCTCTTTTTAAAAAAAATAAAACCCCTTCCAAATATAAGAAGAGGTGTTTTAAACATCTTTCTTATCTCGCAGAGTATACCTGCAGGAATTGGCACCATGGTGTATTACACCGGTTGCCGGGTTTCATAGGGCCTTTTTCCCTCCACCTCTCTTGATAAGAGTAATAAATATTAAGTTTTAATAATAATAACATACAATTTTTTTAGTGTCAATATGTTATATTGACTTAGAAATCAAATCAATAAAAAAGACATCTACAGATGTCTTTTGGTGGAGGAGGACGGATTCGAACCATCGAAACATTACGTAACAGATTTACAGTCTGCCCCCTTTGGCCACTCGGGAACTCCTCCATATTTGGAGCTGGCAATAGGAATTGAACCTACAACCTGCTGATTACAAGTCAGCTGCTCTACCGTTGAGCCATGCCAGCATTTTTCATTCTATTTTAAAAAGATTGTTATGGTGGGAACAACAGGGTTCGAACCTGTGACCCTCTGCTTGTAAGGCAGATGCTCTCCCAGCTGAGCTATGCTCCCATAACTATAATAATTGTGATAAATGGTGGAGGAGGACGGATTCGAACCATCGAAACATTACGTAACAGATTTACAGTCTGCCCCCTTTGGCCACTCGGGAACTCCTCCACATATGGAGCTGGCAATAGGAATTGAACCTACAACCTGCTGATTACAAGTCAGCTGCTCTACCGTTGAGCCATGCCAGCAAATTATATTTTTTATGTCATTATCCTGTCGACAAGAATTAGTATACAACTTTAAATAATTAATATCAAGTTCATTTATTCCGAATTAACGACTTCTTCTCTGAATTGCTATACTTTTCTCATATTTGCTCAATATTAAGCATTAATATAATTTATTATTCTAAATAAAAAAGTAGTTATATATTCATATAAAATCCACTAAAAATCAACTAATATAATCTTTCTGCAGCATCCATATTTATAAATTTTCCAGCAATTTTTCTCACTTTTTCATACTCTTTTGTTGATAAATCTTCTTTTAATAGCTTCAGCGCCTTAATTACGCCATCTTCAGCATCATCTGCATATAAATACTCTTCCACTTTTTTATAATTTTCTTTACCTAGCTTAAAACTTACATACAATAATTTTATTTTATCACCAGCAGTCAGATTTTCTTGTATTTTACCTGTGGACACTTTAAATACCGATTGTTCCTCTTCTTTAATATAATCACTATAATTTTCTCCACTATTTTTGAGTTCATTAGCTTTATCCATAGATATATTGGATGAATTTATATTTGAATTATCCGTTCTTTTTCTATCTTCGCTTTTCTGAGTATCTAATAATTCACTCTTAGATAAATCCTCTTTTTCTAAATAATCTTTTGAACTCGGAATTACTTCATCAACTTTTTCCACCACTTTACTCTGATTATGATTAGTTACGATATCTTTGGCCATGTAAGTTTTGTTAACCTCCTCCACGGACTGCTTTTGCATTTGCTCTTCTTCATATTGCTTTGGATTATTTATATAACTACTGTAATACAGCATAGTAATCACCGTTATTACAGTAGAGAATATAATAATAAATAACAAATCTATTTTCTTCATGTAAACATCACCTCAAAAAAATTAGTATATATAGATTATTTTCCAATTAATTGTTTTTTTATACTTTTATAATAATAATAAACAATTTATATTCATATAAATTATTGATTGGAAAAAAAATAATCCCCCAGCCTAATACAAGGAGGTACATTTCTTGAGTAAAGCTAAAACCCATTATAAAGACCCTTTAGCATACTATACAATTTCTAATTTTCTAAAAGACTATATTGATGAAACCACTTTAATTGTTTGTATAGGAACTGACAGATGTATAGGCGATTGCCTAGGCCCACTCGTGGGTACATTTTTAAAAGATAGTTCCTTTCCATTACCTGTATATGGCACTATAGATGATCCAATTCATGCCTTAAACATTGATAGTAAATTATCCAAAATAAATGAACTACACCCAAATTGCACCATAATAGGTGTAGATGCATGTTTAGGAGACATATCAAATATTGGTGAAATTCAAGCTAGAAATTATCCCATTCATCCTGGTAAAGGAGTAGGAAAATCGCTTCCCAAGGTAGGTAATGTTTCGTTAATAGGTATAGTAGATTCGAGTGATGATAGTGAACTGTTCACTAATAGAAACATAAGACTTAGTTTGGTAATGGAAATTGCTAGTGTTTTAAGCAGGGCCCTTTTGCATTCATATTATTTATATTCCCTTGATAAAGAAAAAAATAATTCAAATCCTGTTTAAGATACTCAAATTACTTTAATGTAAATAATTATCCCTAATTTTAATTCAATAAGCTTTATAAACTTAACAAATTTTATAAATTTAGAAACTCTATATAATATAAAAATAAGCAATGCAATTAATTTAATAATTGCATTGCTTATTCATATAGCTTGTTTACACTTTCTAGTCTGCCAAATATTGTTCTCCTCCACTAAATGAATTACCTAGCTTATCCATATATTCCAGTACTTTGCCTGTTCCCAGTGCTACACATGAAACTGGATCCTCAGCAAGATATACTGGGACTTTAGTAATTTCTTGTATAAGCTTATCTAATCCTTTTAAAAGTGAACCTCCACCAGTCATAACTATACCTTTATCAGCTATATCTGCTGAAAGCTCTGGTGGAGTTTTCTCTAGCACTGAATGCGTACATTCTGCTATTAAACCTACCGCCTCTTTTAAAGCTTCTCGCATCTCTTCTGATGTAACTTCTAAGTTTTTAGGAAGACCTGTGATTAAATCTCTTCCTCTTATCTCCATAGTGGTCTCTTCTTCTTGTTTATGAGCACACCCTATGTTGATTTTTAAATTTTCCGCAGTTCTTTCACCGATCATTAACTTATGCTTTTTTCTAATATACTTAATAATATCATCATCAAACTTATCTCCGGCTACTTTGATTGATTCACGAACAACCATACCACCTAAAGAAATAACTGCAACATCAGTAGTCCCTCCACCAATATCAATAACCATATTACCGCTTGCGCGGGTAATATCAAGTCCTGCTCCAATTGCCGCTGCTAGTGGTTCCTCTATAAGATAAACCTTCTTAGCTCCGGCGTTTTTAGCAGCATCTTCTACCGCTCTTCGTTCCACTTCAGTTGCTTCACAAGGGACACATATTACAACTCTTGGAGCCGATAGCCTTCTTTTTCCACAAGCCTTACTTATAAAATGCTTTAACATTTTTTCTGTTATATCATAATCTGAAATAACACCGTCCCTCATAGGACGTATGGCCACAATATTTCCTGGTGTTCTTCCTATCATTTGCCTAGCTTCTTCTCCTACTGCCAATACCCTATTATTATTTCTATCTATGGCAACAACAGAGGGTTCTTTTAAGATAACACCTTTACCTTTAATATATACAAGCACTGTGGCTGTTCCTAAATCTATTCCCATATCCGTACCCATTCTAAAAAAAAACATCTCAAAACTCACTCCGCTCTTTAGTATATTCAATATTTAAATTATACTAAACTCTATTCTATAAAGCTATAAAGAAATCCTCTTTTTTAACTTTAATAATTATTATTGTTTTTTAGCTTGAAATGTTTTTATCCTTCTACTGCCTTATATTTAAGCTGTGTTGCTCTTCCTCCCCTGATATGCCTTTCAGATTTATTTAGATCCAAAATTGTTTTTGCTTGGTTAGCAATTTGGGGATTTATTGTAGGCAATCTTTCTGTCATATCTTTGTGTATAGTACTCTTGCTAACTCCAAACACTTTGGCAGTTCTTCTTATCGTAGCTTTTGACTCAATAATATACTTTGCAACTTCTAGTACTCGATCTTCAATATAATCTTTCAAAGTGTTACCTCCTTAACCCTTCTCTATTTATAAATATGCAATACCTTGCTTTTAAATTCCATTCCAATTAGTCATTTAACCATATATTTCGGAAAATTGACTAATTGGAATGTTTACTTATTATTGTTTTGTTACTACAGGTTGGTATTTATCATATTTTACATATCTAGCAGGATCAATAGCCTTATTACTTTGTAAAACTTCAAAATGCAAATGAGATCCATAGTCTTCTTTAAATGAATTTAAAGAAGTATTTCCTACTGTAGCTATCTGCTGTTTTTTAGTAACTTTATCATTTACTTTTACTAATGTTTTTTCTTCTAAATTAGAATATTTAGTAATAAATCCATTACCATGATCTATTACAACCATCTGACCATTTTGGCCAGCTACGTCAGTACCGACTTCTTTAACTGTTCCATCCATAACTGCTAAAACTGGCTCACCTATCTTTGCTTGAATATCTATACCCAAGTTTGTTCTATATGTTCCGTCAGTTTTCCACATTACAGGGTCAATATCTTTTGAATATGCTCTTGCCAGGAATCCATTAGCTACAGGCTTTATAAACGAAGGATTAACTGATTTAGATACTGGCGCTGTTATATTTCCAGTTGTAACCTTTTTAATATTAGGTACAGCTTTAAGCACCTCAGTCTTAGCTAGATTTTCTTTTTTTACTTGAAGAGCACCCTGGTATTGTTTTTCTTGCTCTTGCAAAATATCCTCTGCCTTTGCTTGTTCCTTTTTAATTGATTCTTGTTTGCTTGCTACTTTTTTATTATTACTTGCCGTTATAGATGCAACTGTTGCTACTATACATAAACAAATAAATAGAATTACATAGAAGCCTTCCTTTTTGAAAAAGTTTATTGCTTTGTTGTTTGATTTCTTATCCATACAAACACCTCCATTTGTATTTTTGTCCATATTGTATTAAAACATACATATTTCCTAAAATTTATTTTATTTTTTTTTATTCTCAAAATTTTATATATATTTATCTTTTATAATTTAAGTTTTAACCTTGTTTATTCAATTTTAATTATATATACTTGTTTTTATAAAAAATTAAGCCGGCTATCCTCTATAAACAAGGTTAAACCGGCTAAGCACAAATAATTTATCATTTAGATATAATAGTTCCCTTATAATAATGACTTAATATTTGGATATAATTTTTGCCTTCTTTAGCCATGGCATCTGCACCCCATTGACTCATTCCAACACCATGACCATATCCACTGCAATCTATTTCTACATTGGTTGCATTAAACACTATTTGAAAATTCGATGATTTAAGTCCCAGCATAGTTCTAAATTTACCGCCTGTCATGGTTATACTTCCAACCTCAATATTTTTAACACTTCCTGCCTGAGTTCTATCAATTATTGTTATTTGTTTCTTTATGATAGATGAGGTTATCTTAGCATTATTATAATTATTGTTTATAATTTGACTTAGCTCTTTATAACCAAAAATTTTACTACTCTTAAAATTTGGTGCTCTTTCCTCGCCCCCGCTTTCTACGCTCCTTAAATAAGGTATATTACTACTAAATACCTCCTCTGAATTTTCAGTTTTACCACTGCTAGTAGCAAAGTAGTAAGGTTCCATTACCAAGTTATCGTTATATATTAAGACTTGCCCTTGTGTACTCATTACCGCTGTTTCAATCTTAGCCCAATTTTTCTCTGCTGAGCTCTTATCCCATAATTTTATGCGTTCTTCTTTAGTCATGTAAACTTGGCAGTGCACTGTATCGCATAGATTAGCCCCCTTAGCATTTTCGCATACATTTCCACCTAATTCAGCAACATGAGCTAATGCATAGGTTCTAGAAGCCACTGCTTGGGCTTTTAAAGCTTCCATGCTAAAGTCAGCAGGCATTTCTGCAGCCACAACTCCAGCAACATATTCTTCTATCTTAAGTTCTTTAATTTTACTTTCTTTTGATATAAACACCTTAATCTTAGAAATTTTTGGGAGTGACTGAAATTTAATAACATCTTTAATAGAAATATCATACTCCTCTGATTTAATTACAGAGTTCTTATTTTTATTTAAGCTTTTATTATCTCCTATACCCACTATTAATGCAGAAGTTAAAACTATAAATACAATAAATGCAGTGATTAATATAAGGATGTTTTTCAAATGTATAGTAATAAAAACTCTTTTCATCCTTTTCTCCTCTCCTTATAAATTAAACATTACTTTATACATATTAAATAATTATATGGAATATTACTTTTTTCAAAGTCTAATTTCATTAAGAAAAGAAAATATACAAGACAAAAAGAATTGAAATATACTAATAACTTATATATTCCAATTCTTAAATTTATATTTTCTATTACTTATAATAGCTCACTCTTTCTATATCTGCTCCTAATCCCTTTAATTTCTCTTCAATAGAAACATAACCTCTATCAATATGGTAAATGTCCTCTATAATTGTCGTACCCTCAGCTGTAAGTCCTGCCAATATTAATGCTGCTCCTGCTCTTAAATCTGTAGCTTTAACTTCTGAGCCTGTAAAAGCATGTATACCCTCTATTACAGCACTCCTACCATCTATTTTTATATTTGCTCCCATTCTCTTTAGTTCTACTGCCTGCATAAATCTATTTTCAAAAATAGTTTCTGTAATTATACTTGTACCTTTTACAGTACATAGTAAACTCATCATTTGAGCTTGCATATCAGTGGGAAATCCCGGGTATGGCATAGTTTTTATATCTATTGGATTTAGCTTTTTCCTACCATCAACTATTATGCTATCCTTGTTGATTTCTATTGCTACTCCCATTTCTGTAAGCTTTGCTATTATTGGTTTTAAATGAATCTCATTAACACCATTAATTTTAAATAAACTCTTTGTTATTGCTGCAGTTATCATAAAGGTGCCTGCTTCTATACGGTCATATATGGGTTTATAGATAACTTCTTTAAAATCTTTAACTCCTAAGATTCTTATAGTGTCTGTTCCTTCACCACTTATTTGCGCTCCCATAGCCTTTAAGAACATTGCCAAATCTACAATTTCTGGTTCCTCCGCTGCGTTTCCTATTACGGTCTCCCCCTGTGCAAGTGTTGCCGCCATCATTATATTTTCTGTAGCACCTACTGAAGGATAGTCTAAATATATGTTGCTACCTATTAATTTTTTTGCTTTTGCTTCCACATATCCGTGACCTACAGATATTTCTGCTCCCAAGGCTGCTAATCCTTTTAAATGAAGGTCAATTGGTCTAGTCCCAATATTACAGCCACCCGGCAAAGATATTTTAAAGTTCCCAAACCTCCCAAGCATTGGACCCATTATTAAGAAAGATGCCCTCATTTTTCTTACTAATTCATCATTTGCCTCATTATCAAATAGATTGGCAGTATTAATTTTCACCCTATTATTTAATTTATCTATGATAACATTTGCTTTAAGAGATTTAAGCACCTCACAAATTACAAATACATCTTCAAGCATAGGCATATTTTCAATGGTACAATTATTACCGTTTAGTATTGTTGCCGCAAGTATAGGAAGAACTGAATTTTTTGCTGCACTAATATTCACTTCACCCACTAATTTTTTACCACCTTTTATGACTAATTTTTCCATATTTTTCCTCCATTATATTGTTAATGTTCAGTATGTTGTAATTATTTCAGGTGTTCCTATAATAATGTAGCTTCCAGATGAATAATTACATATAGCATAATTAAAATCAGTTAACTTGTTGTTGTTTAACTTTTCATCATATTTTTTGGTATATGCCACTGTACTTAACCCATTATATATTTTTACAGTCTCAATATTTTCAGTTCCATGAGATTTTAAAATTTTTATTATTTTTTCATTAAGAAGATTTATATCTTTAACACCCAATTTTGTAGCAGTGTATGGAATCTTTGCCTTTAAGTATTGAAAATATTTAATATTTTCTTCTCTATCACCAATACAATTACTAACCTTACTTTTAAGCGATTGTAAATCATTTTCACTTCCTATCTTGCTTATGTTTATAGTTACAACTTCCTCATTACTATATTTTGATGATTCTATATATCCCTTAATATTTTTACCTAAAAAATCTATACAGTAAAAATTATCATTTTCAACAACATTTAATTTTATTTCACTGTTATCAAGTTCTAATTTATCTATTAACTTATTACAAATTTCTTTTGGATTCTCCTGAGTTTTAAATGTTGTCTCCAATCCATATTCTACAATTTTACTTTTAGTTTGAATTAATATTTCATCAAATAAATCAAATTCATCCTTTGCATTTGATAATCTAACATTTATTCGTAAAATAATCAGACACAATACTATACACAAAAGTGTAATATTTTTTCTTTTCATTTTATCCCCCTACCCTTCAATTAAATTGTTGACCACAATCTATTTTTTTATTCTAAAAAAATGGTTTATTAATATTTTAATATTAATAAAATCATCCCTCAGCACAGGTGCGGAGAGAGCTATTTGATTTATAATAAATAGGGGGTATTTTTATAAAACATTTAACAATATATCATTTCACTATATTATTAATATATAAAATTTCAATAAAAACGTGCACAAAAGAATTTAGACGCAAAAAAAATGGAGATAAATTAATATTTCCATTTTATAATATCTATTCTTTTATCTTCAATCTCATAAGAGCTCTTAGTAAAGCACTCTCCGTTCTTTTAAAATCAATTCCATCACGATGAATCATTCTCTCTTCTGCTCTTTCTTTTGCCTTACTTGCTCTTGCCACATCAATATCCTGTGGCCATTCACAAGCACTGCATAACATCTCTACTTCACCCTTTTTTACTCTTAAAACCCCCGTTGAGGTAAACGCTTTTAACTCTTTTCCATTCAACTCTACAAACGTTGTAACAGTGGGCTTAAGTGGGGCTACCATAGGAACGTGATTCGCAAGAATACCAAACCTACCATCATCACCCTCTGTATTTAAACTAAGGATTTCACCACTATAAAACTGTTTTTCTGAAGTAAGTATAGTAAGCTTCATATGATTTTCCATATAAATACCCTGACCTTTCATTGTGCATATTCTTAAAAATACCTTATTCTATAGCCATTGTTTTTGCTTTTTCTACTGCTTCTTCTATAGAACCAACAAACATAAATGCAGCTTCAGGTAATTTATCATGTTTGCCTTCAAGTATTTCTTTAAATCCTCTTACCGTTTCTTTTACAGGCACAAATTTACCTTTCATTCCTGTAAATTGCTCAGCTACAGTAAATGGTTGAGATAAAAATCTTTGAACTTTTCTGGCTCGTAATACTACCGTCTTATCTTCTTCAGATAATTCATCTATTCCTAGTATTGCAATAATATCTTGAAGTTCTTTATACCTCTCAAGTATATGTCTAACTCTTATTGTAACATCATAATGCTCCCTACCTATTATTCTAGGATCAAGCATTGTTGACGTAGATTCTAGCGGGTCTACCGCTGGATAAATACCAAGTTCAACTATCCCTCTAGAAAGAACTGTAGTCGCATCAAGATGACTAAATGTAGTAGCCGGAGCTGGATCTGTTAAATCATCTGCTGGCACATATACAGCCTGCACAGATGTAATCGAACCTTGTTTTGTAGATGTAATTCTCTCTTGCAATTGTCCCATTTCTGTAGCAAGTGTTGGTTGATACCCAACAGCACTTGGTATTCTACCTAGTAGTGCAGATACCTCTGATCCAGCTTGTGTAAATCTAAATATATTATCTATAAATAACAATACATCTTGACCCTGATCTCTAAAATGCTCACACATAGTAAGACCAGTTAACGCAACTCTCATTCTAGCTCCAGGCGGTTCATTCATCTGCCCAAAAACTAGTGCTGTTTTAGTTATAACTCCTGACTCTTTCATTTCATTATAAAGATCATTACCTTCTCTAGTTCTTTCACCAACTCCAGTAAATACTGAAAGTCCGTTATGTTCTTTTGCAATATTATTCATAAGTTCTTGAATAAGAACCGTTTTACCAACTCCTGCACCACCAAAAAGACCAATTTTTCCGCCCTTTTGATATGGTGCTATTAAGTCGATTACCTTAATACCTGTTTCAAACACTTCTGGCTCAACGGATTGTTCTTCAAAAGTTGGGGCTAACCTGTGTATAGGCATATATGTATCTACCTTAACTTCTCCCAATTCATCAATAGGCTTTCCAAGAACGTTAAATAACCTTCCTAACACTACATTTCCAACTGGTACTGTTATTGGATTCCCTGTGTCAACAGCCTCAAGCCCTCGCCTTAAACCTTCTGTACTTTCCATAGCTATTGATCTTATAATATCATCACCAATATGTTGCTCAACCTCTGCAACAACAACTCTATCGTCCATCTGAATTTCAATGCTATTGTAAATATTAGGCAGACTATCAGAATCAAACTTTATGTCTATAACCGGTCCTATTATTTGTACTACTTTTCCTATATGTCCTGGCACTTTACTCACTCCTTTTTACCTCTGAGCTTCCTTATCTCAAATTACTTTTGAGCTTCCTTATCTCAAATTACTTTTGAGCTTCCTTATCTCAAATTACTTTTGAGCTTCCGCTCCTCCAACTATTTCCGAAATTTCTTGTGTAATTGCACTTTGTCTAATTCTATTATAACTTAAATTAAGTTTATCAAGTATATCATTAGCATTGTTAGTAGCTGATCCCATAGACTCCATTCTAGCCCTGTGTTCGCTTGCTTTTGAATGTAGCAATGAATTCAACATCTTACCACCTAAAAATAGGGTGGTAATTTCATACATTGCTTGTTTATCTATTGCTCCAATATCTACATACTCTGTATTAACATTTTCTTCATTATTAGAGTTTAAAGGAAGTACCTTCTCGATTTTAACTTCATTTTTTAGGGCTGAAATAAGTTTTTTATACACAATATATACTTCGCCTACTTCACCACTTGTATACATATTAAGTGCATGATTAATAATAGTTGTAGCTTCCTTTAGGCAAGGCGGCTCCAATATTTCTACATATTCAGCCACAGTTTCGATTTCAAGCTTTTTAAATATAGCCCTTCCCCTTTGGCCTACAACAATTACACTACACTCTTCTTTATTAGCTTTTAAAGTTTCTATGATTTCATTTACTACTGACCAATTAAAGCCACCACAAAGACCTGTGTCTGAGGTCAATATAACGTACAGCTTTTTGCTGCTATTATTTCCTCGTATATAAAGATTATCACCTTCATAATTATCTTTAACTTGCATTATAGTTTCGCAAAGCCTGTCTAGATAATTATTGCTAATATCTACTTTATCTTTTATTTTTTTATATTTGGATGTGGCAACAAGTCCCATGGCCCTGGTGATTTTTGTAGTGTTTGTTATGGATTTTATTCTTCTCTTAATTGCAACAAGCCCCATACCTGCCATGTTTCACCTCTCCTTAGCCTCCATAAACAATATATGGAGGCAAATTAATTATCACCTAAAGGTGCTACATTAACTATTTCCCTATGAAATATGATTAATGCTTTTCAATTGAAAATATTTTCTTAAACTCTTCTATAGCATCAATAAGTTGCCCCTTTAATTTATCATCTATCTTACCATTATCTATTATTGTTTTGCCTATTTCTCTATGATGCGTATCCATATGCTCCAAGAATTCACTCTCGAATCTTGTTACTTGATGCACTGGAATATCCGTAAGGTAGTTATTAGTTCCAGCAAAGAAAATCATTACTTGCTTTTCTACTGGCATTGGCATATATTGGTCTTGCTTTAAAATTTCTATTAATCTTTTACCTTTTTCAAGTCTCATTTTTGCATCTTTATCAAGATCTGTACCGAATTGGGCAAAAGCTGCAAGCTCCCTATATTGGGCTAGTTCTAGCCTTAATGTTCCTGTAACTTGTTTCATAGCTTTTATTTGAGCATTTCCACCAACTCTTGATACGGATATTCCAGCATTAACAGCAGGTCTTTGTCCTGAATGAAATAACTCTGCTTCAAGAAATATCTGCCCGTCTGTTATAGATATAACATTAGTAGGTATATATGCAGTAACATCACCTGCAAGTGTTTCTATTATAGGAAGGGCAGTTAATGATCCCCCGCCTAATTTATCTGAAAGTTTTGCTGCTCTCTCCAGTAGTCTTGAATGAATATAAAATATATCTCCTGGATAAGCTTCTCTGCCTGGTGGTCTACGGAGCAACAGTGACATAGCTCTATAGGCTACTGCATGTTTAGACAAATCATCATATACTATTAATACATTCTTACCATTGTGCATAAAGTATTCCCCCATACTACATCCAGCATAAGGTGCCAAATATTGAAGTGGTGCCGAGTGAGATGCTGTAGATGCTACAACTATTGTATAATCCATTGCTCCCATTTCAGATAGTGTATTAACAATATGAGCAACAGTAGATTGCTTTTGTCCAATGGCTACATATATACATATAACATCTTTACCCTTTTGATTTAAAATAGTATCTATAGTTAGTGCTGTTTTACCTGTTTGTCTATCTCCAATTATAAGTTCTCTTTGACCTCTTCCAATTGGTACCATAGAGTCTATTGACTTTATTCCTGTTTGAAGTGGTACTTTAACTGATTGTCTTTCAATAACTCCAGGAGCTTCTACTTCCACTGGCCTTCTCTCTGTAGTCTTCACTGGTCCTTTACCATCTATTGGAACACCTAATGCATTTACAACTCTTCCCAGTAATGCTTCTCCCACAGGAACATCCACTACTTTACCTGTTCTTTTTACTATGTCGCCTTCTTTGATTCCCTTTTCTGGTCCCAAAAGTACGCAACCAACATTGTCTTGCTCTAGATTTAATGCCATACCAAATATACCGTTAGGGAATTCTAAAAGTTCATTTTCCATACATTCGTCTAAACCATACACTCTGGCAATTCCATCACCAATTTGAATTATAGTTCCTGAGTCAACAGTGTCAATTTTCTTTTCATATCTTTCTATTTCTTTCTTTATTATGGATGTTATTTCTTCTGGTTTTATATTCATAAACTCACCTCTATCCCTATTTGAACATTAGTTTTTTCATATCCGCTAGTCTGTTTTTTATTGTTCCATCAATAACGTCATCGCCAACTCTTATATATACTCCACCTATAACATTTTTATCCAATTTTTCATCAAATATAATTTTTTTATCATACATCTTGTATAATTTCATGCGCAAATTTTCTCTTTCTGAATCCAAAAGAGGTATTACTGTTTTAACCTCAACCAGTAACGTATTATTGCGCTCTAGATTGATTTTTTCCATTTCGTTAAGTTTTTGCTCAATAAACATTATTCTATCTTTTTCTATAAGAATTAGTAAAAAAGATAAAAGATCCTCATCAATTCTGCCCTTAAAAATTCTAATAAACATTTTCTTCTTTTGAGAAGTGCTTATCTGTGGATATTTAATGACTTTTAAAAACTCAGCATCATTTTTCATAAGCGAAACAATTTCTCTAAGATCAGTTAGGTATTCTTCTACTTTTCCTTTTTCCTCAGCAACTGTATATAGTGCCAGTGCATATCTTTTGTCTAAGTATTCATACATATCAGTTACCTACCTTAGAAATAAAGTCCTCAATCAATCTTCTATGCTCTTTTTCATCTATATGTTGTTCAAGAGCCTTCTCGGACAATATTAAAGATAAATCTATAACTTGCTTTTTAATTTCACTTTGTGCTTTTTCAGTTTCTCTTTCAATTTCAACTCTAGATCTTTCAATGATAAGTGAAGCTTCTTTCCTTGCATCTTCGATTAATTCGCTAGACATTTTTTCTGCCTTTTGCTTATATATTTCAACTATTTCCTTGCCTTCTTTTTTCGCTAACTTTAGTTTTTCACCATTTTCTATCTTCAATCTGCTAGCTTCTTCTTTATCAAGTCTTGCCTTTTCAAAAGAAGAATCTAATTCCTGTTTTCTTGTATCCAGAATTTTATTTACTGGTTTAAACAGATAACGTTTAGCAATGAAAAGTAGTATAAGGAAATTTATCATTGCAGCTATAATTTGATCTAATTTCATCCCTATCTCCATCTATATAAAATCCCAGTTTATAATTTTTTTTACAACCGAGACTTTCACCTACCTTTCCTTAACTATTTCACTTTAACCTTTTACACCAAATAAAATTAATAATAATGCTATTAAGAAACCATAAATAGCTGTTGCTTCAGATAACGCACCACCTATAACTAACGCTCTTGTAATTTTATCTGCAGCCTCTGGCTGTTTTGCAATACCCTCTACAGCCTTTGCTGTAGCATTCCCTGTACCTATTCCACCACCTATAACCCCTAGAGCTGCTATACCTGCTCCTATTGCGCACATTCCTGCTATAAATCCTGCTGAATCCATAAAATATTCCTCCTATTTCATTTTTATTTTAGTGTTCTGAAACTATTACAATATTAATCATTGTTAACATTACGAAAATAACCATTTGAATAGTACCATCAAATAAATCAAAATACATATGTAATGGTATTGGTATTCCCAGTTGAGCAACCCATGTCACACTACTAAGTGCACTATAAACTAATTCCATTATTATAGTTGCCGCAAACATATTCCCAAACATTCTTAGACTTAATGATACTGGAAGCATTATTCTCTCCATTATATTTACCGGCAGTAATACTGCCAATGGTTTTGCATAACCAGTAAAATAATGTCCGATACCAGCTTTTTTAATTGTATAACCCTGTATCACTATAAATGTAGTTAATCCCATTCCTAAACTTACACTATAGTCTGTAGTAGGTGGTTTTATTCCCAATATCCCTACTAGATTCATTGACAAAAGATATACCCCTAATGTGCCTATATAGGGAACAAAGTTCTTAAAACTTTTGCCCATTGTCTGCTCTACTGTCTTTTGGACAAATTCTACGAAGATTTCAACTACACTTTGCTTTTTGTCTGGAATCTTTTTAAGATTTTTATTAATAAATGCTATTAGTAAGGTCAGCATCAAAACTATTACCCACTGCGTTATTAAGGTCTCTGTAATTTGAAAATCATATCCAAATAAATTTACATTAGGTAATTTTGTAATTTCTCCCACTTACTCACTTCCCTTCACACTCTTTAATATTAATTCCGTAAAGTACTAGAGAAATAAGTTGTGAACTATACCCTAATATAAACGCAAATATAGTAAAATAATAATAACTAGCAACCATTATTCCTACTATGCCTACTATAAGTATCCTAAAGATAAAGCTAAAAGAAGTAATAAATCTATATTTGTTCTTTGCTTTGCCTAATATAAAATTAACAGATATTAAATTAAATAACAAATTAATACTTGCTAACATTAGACCCAATAAAAAAAACACTGCGTATTTTTTATCAAAAAAATAGATTACAGTAGTTCCAATGAGTGCTATAAAAAAATTGAAAAAATTAATTTCTTTATACATCTGCGCTGACTTAATATTCACTTTCTTGTTCCCCTCGCTATTTACTAATAAAATCAATTATAGTCTACTAATTTTCATAAATAAAACCTATAATTTCTCATTTTTTCAATGTATAGGCCCATGTGAGTCGATTTATCCTATAATATCCTATGTTTCTTCTAAATTGCTCTATATTATGATATATTGCAACTATCCAAATAATTTATACTTCCGTTATTCAATTAATCTATTTATTTAAATATGCTCAATATTCTCAATATTCACAATACTCATACCGTAAATTTCAATAACAGCTATTTCATTGCCCTTTGTGAACTCTGCAATATATATTTTATTTAGTTAAACATTTACAAAGAAATTAAAAAATAATATATTTATAATCAGTTTTTTCTTTTTAATAAACAATTGCAGGAAATTATTTTTATTTTATCTTTTTTATTTATAATTCCTTTAATGTTTATGCTATTTTTACCTTTAGCACTTGAAAATATACATGGTTTTTTTAACATTTTATTAGTCATAGGCTTTTAAATAACTCATATCAGGATATCCAATACATTAAAGCCCCTTGATTTATTTCACCTCATTATGAATTTTGCCACATTTCAAACTGTTATTTTAGGCTATGTTAATTGTAAATCCAAACAAAAAAAGATCTGAGAAATCAATTTCTAATTCCTAGACCCATTTTAATAACATTTCCATATAAATCTCAATTTATATTATTATTGAAATAATTTAATAGTGAATTCACTATTTTAGAAGAAGCATTTCCATCTCCATAAGGATTAATAGATTTGCTCATTTGATTATACTCATCTAAATTTCTAAGAAGCTTATTTGCCTCAAATACAATCTCATTTACATCAGTTCCAACTAGCCTGACCGTACCAGCCTTCTCTGCCTCTACCCTCTCAGTCACATTTCTAAGCACTAAAACCGGTTTGCCTAAATGAGGAGCTTCTTCTTGAATCCCCCCTGAATCAGTCATTACTAGATAGCATTTTTCCATTAAATTATGGCTTTCTTTGATATCTATAAATTGGATCAAATGTATTCTATCTACACCTTTTAAAATGCTTTCCACCATGTCTTTCACCACCGGATTGGGATGAACTAAATACACTACTTCTACATCACTATTTTCGGAAACAACAATTTTCAGTGAATTACATATATTTTCAATACCAATTCCCCAATTTTCTCTTCTATGAGCCGTAACCATTATTACTTTCTTGTTTTTATAATCAACCTCATTTAACTCATAATTGTCAAAAATATAATCATCCTTAATGGTATACTTCATAGCATCTATAACTGTGTTCCCTGTAACAAAGATCCTGCTCTCATCTACTCCTTCTCTTAATAGATTTTCTTTAGAAGTAGTAGTTGGTGCAAAATGTAAATCTGCTAAAACTCCAGTTAACTTCCTATTGATTTCTTCTGGATAAGGTAAAAACTTATTATGAGTCCTAAGTCCCGCTTCTACATGTCCAACAAGTATTTTTCTATAAAAAGCTGCAAGAGATGCAGCAAATGTTGTAGTAGTATCTCCATGTACTAGAACTATATCCGGTTGTTCTTTTTCAAAAATATCCTCTAACCCACTAAGTACTGAGCAGGTTATTCCTGTTAAGCTTTGTTTTTCTTTCATTATATTTAAATCATACTGAGGCACTATATTGAAAATCTCCAAAACTTGATCCAGCATTTCCCTATGCTGACCAGTGACACATACTATGCACTGCATTTGAGGAGCTTTTTCTAATTCCACAATTAGAGGTGCCATTTTAATAGCCTCGGGTCTCGTACCAAATATTGCTATAACTTTAATATTTTCCACCAGATTACCTCCTAAATTATCTCAAATTAATTATTAATTTAAAGCATCTTCAAATTACTCTTTATGCTTGAAAATTCCATATTTCCATGCTGTGAAGACAGTTATAACCGATGTTAATCCCAACAAAAAATATGCCCTTTTGTTGCTTATTTGCATTGCAAGAATTGCAGCCCCGCCTAAAGTAGCACTTATAAAATACATAATGATAACGGCTTGCTTTTGACTAAGTCCCATATCCAAAAGTCGATGATGCAAATGGCCTCTATCTGCTTGCATAATAGGTTTCCCATTAGCTTTTCTTCTGATCATAGCAAAAATAGTATCATAAATAGGTAATCCAAAAGCTAAAATCGGTACTGCAATAACAAATGCCGTTGCAGATTTAATTGCCCCCTCAATTGAAATTGCGGCTAGTAGAAACCCTAATAATTGAGATCCCGTATCACCCATGAAAATAGAAGCTGGATTAAAGTTATATGGTATAAATCCTAAAATTGCACCACTTAAAACGGCTGTTAAAAATGCCGCCTCCAATCTTCCATTAATTATAGAAACTATCATTAATGTGACGCAGGCTATAAATGCTATTCCTGCTGCAAGTCCATCTAATCCATCTATTAAATTAAATGCATTAGTCACAGCAACAATCCATATTATAGTTACAGGTATATTAATCCACCCTATGTTTAAATAAGGATAGAATTCTCTAAAAGGATTTGTTAGAATTGATATCCTTACACCTGATAATAAAAGGCAAACCGCGCCCATAATTTGTATTAGAAGCTTATACTTAGGACTTAAATCCTTAATATCATCTATTATACCACCCATAACTATTACAGTTGCTCCAATAATTATTCCTAGTTGAGAATCGGACAAAAGCCCATTATATAAAATTACACCTATAACAAAGGAAATATATATAGCAAGCCCTCCCATAACCGGAACTGGCTTACTATGAACTCTCCTTTCATCTTTAGGAACATCAATTGCATTAATCCTTATTGCAAATTTCTTAACTAAAGGAGTAATTATAAAGGAAATTAATGCTGTAATTATTGCTAAAATATAAAAATTACTCATAAAAAAACCTTTCTTTCACAAAAGCAGTGTTTTTATTTGATAAATATAGGCTGAAATTCATGAAATTAATAAACAAATGTAATTTACACAATTCCATAATTAATATCCACCATCACCTTGTAGTGAGTCATCATTTTCTATCCATTCCTCTACATATACAGTTTTATATTGTATTTTATTTCCCCTAATTATTACTTTCTCTATACCTGAGTTAATTATAAATCTCTTGCACAGGGAGCATGGCGAAGCATTTTCTACTAATTCACCGCTACTTACCTCTTTCCCAATTAAATACAAAGTCGCTCCTAGCATATCGCTTCTTCGCGCTGAAATAATTGCATTTTGCTCTGCGTGCACTGATCTACAAAGTTCATACCTCGTGCCCCTAGGAACGTTTAACTCTTCTCGTCTACAAGCTCCTAAATCACAACAATTAATTCTTCCTCTAGGTGCTCCAGTGTAACCAGTAGACATAATTTCATCATTTTTTACTATTATAGCTGCAAAATTTCTCCGCATACAAGTTCCTCGCTCAGATATTGTTTCACATATATCTAAATAATAATTATGTTTGTCAATTCTTTGCATAATTGTACCTCTCATAAATATATTTTAATTATGTAGACGCAAAATTAAAAACTAAGTTTATAATCTAATAATCAATCTCTATTATTTTACACTATAAAAATAATAATTTAAAGTGTTTAATGTGTCATATATATAAATTTACTATTAATTTTAAAAAATATGTACCCTTATAAGTGGATTTTACTTGTACAAAAAAAATTATAGGCAAAATTTATCTTTGCCTATAATTTATTCAACTAAAGTATTGTTCCGTTTATACCAATAGTTACCTCTTTATATGGTACTATTATTCCCGTCTGAAGCATTGCTGCCTTCACCGAACTAACAATACCTGTACAACAAGGCACTTCCATTCTAACTACTGTAATACTTTTAATATCATTATTTTTTAATATTTCTGCAATTTTCTCTCTATAATAATCATTATCATCCAGTTTTGGACATCCTATCAAAGTTACTCTTCCTCTAATAAACTCCTTATGAAAATTCCCATAAGCATATGCAGTACAATCAGCAGCAATTAATATATCTGCACCATTTAAAAATGCCGCCTTAGTATTAACTAGCTTCAATTGAACCGGCCATTGGTTTAATTCGGAAGCTCCAGCTGTTTCCTCTGAATTATTTAGTTTAGTAGCTACTTTTTTTATATTTAAATCCACATTTCTCTTTATAGACTTTTCCATTGTGCCAGGACATCCACAAGGTAGATTAGGCTTAACACTACTTTGCTGTTTTTTTAATTCCACAGCTTGTAGGTCATAGTCTGCAGCATCCCTTTCCACTATTTTAATCGCATCTGTAGGACACTGCGGCAAACAATCTCCCAGTCCATCACAATATTCGTCACTTATTAATTTAGCCTTTCCATCAATCAACTCAATGGCTCCTTCATGACAGCCACTTATACATATCCCACATCCATTACATTTACTTTCATCTATGCTGATAATATTCCTTTTCATTATAACTCCTCCTATAATTTTATATATATATCCACCTTGAGACGTATTAAAATAATTAACAATTCAATATATTTTATATTTACTTTAATAAGCCTAAATAATTTTTTAATTGACTGTATATGCTAAGTATATTAGAATTACTTATGATAATATGTAACCCATGTTACAAAATCAAAAATTTGAAGGAGGGTTTATGGATAAACTAATAAATCAATTAAAATATTGCATTTTATTTAAAGGGTTAACGACCCAGGAATTGCAAAATTTAATTACAAATACAAACTATTCTATTGCTGATAACTGCAAGAACTGCATTGAATGCCATACCTGCATAGTCGCACTAGAAGGTGATATCTGTGACTCTTTAGGAATTGTAATTCAAGGTGAACTACAGGTTCAAAAACATTATGCTAGTGGTAAAGTAGTTACCCTAACAAAGTTAAATAGGGGGAAAATTTTTGGCGAAGCTATTACTTTTTCAGAGACAAATATATACCCTGCTACTATAGTATCATCTAGAGGTTCAATAATACTTTATATCTCAAAAAAAGATATTATAACTATGTGTAGTTCCTACCCTGTGGTATTGAATAATTTCATGCAGCTTCTATCAAGTAAAATTTTATTATTAAACAGAAAAATTAAAGAGCTCTCTTTTGAAACCCTAAGACAAAAAATATCTAATTACTTGCTCTCTCAATATGAAATTCAAAAAACAACTTCGCTGATACTTCCTGTATCTAGAAAAACTCTTGCTGAGCATCTAGGCGTTCAGAGACCCTCCCTTTCAAGAGAATTTGTTAATATGAAACAAGATGGTTTAATAGATTTTAATAAAAATTTAGTTGAAATAATAGATTTTGAGAGAATTAAAGCCATATTAATTTAATGCCATTACAAAATACAATACTTTTTTCTTGTAAATATTAGATTTTACTTGATAATTATTATCCGTTGGTGTATAGTTATTATTATAGGTAATCCCAATTAAGATTTTCTATTTATTTAGCATGTTATAATACCCATGGGAATTATATTTAGCAAAAGCATACAAAATAGATTGTAATTAATAATTTTAATCTATAGAAAAAACTGCCAGGGAGATAACAATTAATAGTTGTTAACTACCCAAAAGAAAATACGAGGGGGAAATTTTAATATGAAAAAATTTGTTTGTACAGTATGTGGTTATATTCACGAAGGCGATTCTGCACCAGATATTTGCCCAGTTTGTGGTGCAAAAAGTGATAAATTCATAGAAAAAGATGAAAATGATATGACTTGGGCCGATGAACATGTTGTAGGAGTTGCCAAAGATGTTAATCCAGAAGTTTTAGAAGGATTAAGAGCTAACTTTGTCGGTGAATGCACTGAAGTTGGTATGTATTTAGCAATGAGTCGTCAAGCTGATAGAGAGGGTTTCCCAGAAGTTGCAGAAGCTTACAAACGAATCGCTTTTGAAGAAGCAGATCATGCTTCAAAATTCGCTGAAATGCTTGGAGAAGTAGTAACTGCTGATACTAAGAAAAATCTTGAAATGAGAGTTGATGCTGAGCACGGGGCTTGCCAAGGCAAGAAAGATTTAGCTACTTTAGCTAAAAAACTTAACTATGATGCAATCCATGATACAGTGCATGAAATGTGCAAAGACGAAGCTCGTCATGGAATGGCTTTCAAAGGTCTACTTAATAGATATTTTAAGTAAAATCCAATTAAGTAAAAAAAGCAACTTACAGATAATTTTCTGTAAGTTGCTTTTTTAAATTATAGTTATAAACTATTTAGTCCCGAATAATCTGTCTCCAGCATCTCCAAGACCTGGTACAATATATCCTTTTTCATTTAATTTTTCATCAATTGAAGCTACGTATATATCAACATCTGGATGTTCATCTTGAATAGCCTTAATTCCCTCTGGAGCAGCTATAAGGCACATAATTCTTATATTTATAGCTCCTCTTTTCTTAAGAGCTGAAATTGCATCTATTGCTGAACCACCTGTAGCAATCATAGGATCTGTAATTATTACGTCTCTCTCATTAATATCTTGAGGTAATTTACAGAAATACTCAACCGGTTGCAATGTTTCCTCATTTCTATACATCCCTATGTGGCCAACCTTAGCTGCTGGTATGATTTTTAGCATACCATCAACCATTCCTAGACCTGCTCTTAGTATTGGAACTATAGCCATTTTCTTACCAGCTAAAACATTACATTTAGTAGTACAAATAGGAGTCTCAATTTCTACTTCTTCTAATTGTATATCACGTGTAACTTCATAAGCCATAAGCATCGCAACTTCTTCAACTAGATTTCTAAAATCCTTTGAACCTGTGTTTTTGTCTCTTATGTATGCCAATTTGTGTTGTATAAGTGGATGTGTTATTTGTGTTACTTTACTCATATATAATTCCTCCAATTTTTTATTATTTATATTTTAATGTTTATTTAGAATATCTTTTCTCAATTTCAGTAATTTTATTAATTCTTTTTTGATGTCTGTCTCCCTGAAATTTAGCATTGATAAAAGTATCCACAATATCTAGTGCTAACCCAGTGCCAATAACCCTGGCACCTAAAGTAAGAATGTTAGCATTATTATGTTCCCTGGAAGCGTGAGCGCTAAAGGTATCACTGCATAATGCAGCTCTTATTCCAGGCACTTTATTTGCAGCAATCCCTATGCCTATCCCTGTGCCACATATAAGTATTCCTAATTCAAAATTTTCTTCCGCTACTTCCTTTGCAACTTTTAATGCATAATCTGGATAATCACAAGAATCCTCAGTATAAGTACCAAAGTCTGATACCTCAATGTGTTTACTCTCAAGAAACATAATTATCTCTTTTTTTAAACCGAAGCCACCATGATCACTACCTAATGCTATTTTCATTATAAAACACCTCCAAGAAATATTTTCCTATTAATAGATACTAAATTACAAAAAAAGAAGATATCAGCATTTAAATAACATATTTAAATACCATTATCTTCATTAACTTATCTAATAATAAGAATACATTGTTTTTTAATCCACCAAAAGTCTTTGAATAAGTCGAAATATACTGGACATATGAGTCTATATTATTTTTAGTAAATATTTTATTGAAAAGAGCTCCTAAAATATAGCTTCTTCGCATTTTTTCATTACAAACATACAATATATCCATAGTCCCTCCTAGTATTCCTTTGGGGTAGATAAAAACTATTATCGTTATACCCCTCGAATTTCCGTATAAGTAGATACTAATTATACGAAAGTTATATCAAAACCTGCTGATTTCTTAAGCCTATTCATTATAGCAACACCTATACCACTTTCTTCAAAAGCTTCTGATAATATTAAATCTACATCTATAGCATCAAACCCTCTTAAAACTTCGAAGAGATTTCTACCTATACTATCTAAATGCTCTCTACTACCTAAAGAAATAACAATACCCTTAGGATATTTTTCTTTAGTTTCGTCTGTTGCCATAATGCCTATTTTTTTCTTGCCCATACTATTCTGCACTATTTCATTGATTTTAGCAACAGTTTTTTCTAAATCTCCGCATATAATTTTTACTGGGGCTTTTGGTGCATAATGTCTATACTTCATACCAGGGGCTTTAGGCTTAAAATCTTTTTTTGGTTTACACATTATATTTTTATCAATATATATATCATTATCTATTTCTCTTAGCATTTCAATGGTTATAGCTCCTGGTCTTAATATGCAGGTTGGGGTACAAGTACAATCAACTATTGTTGACTCAAGTCCTACCTTACTTTTATCTCCCCCTATAATATACTCTATCTTTCCACTTAAATCCTCAATACAACTCTCCACATCCGTGGGGCTGGGTCTACCAGATATATTAGCTGAGGGAGCTGCAATAGGTGTTCCTGCTGCCTCAATAAGTTTTCTAGCAATGATATTCGAAGGCATCCGTATTCCTACAGTATCAAGGCCTGCACTTGTAATCATTGGAATTAAATCAGACTTATTAAAAATCAATGTTATTGGTCCAGGCCAGTATTTTTTCATAATTTGCCTTGCTATATAAGGTATTTCTTTAACCAGAGGTTCAATATTAAAGTTAGCTACATGCACAATAAGTGGATTATCCTGTGGTCTTCCTTTAGCCTTAAAAATTTTCCCCACAGCTATCTCATCTAAAGCATTGGCTCCAAGACCATAAACTGTTTCTGTAGGAAAAGCCACCAGTCCACCTTGAGCTATGACAAGTCCTGCCTCATTAATTATATTCTGCTCAATATTATTTTCATCTAAAATTACAATCTTTGTATTCATCCTTACACCTCTTAACTTTAAATATGTTAAATCACATTAGTCATTATCAAGCCCACTATTATTCCCAGTAGTATTCCTAAAGTATTTATTGTACCAGACCAGAGTTTTTTTGACTGAGGGATCATTTCTCCATAGATCACATATAACATAACGCCAGACGCAAACGCTAAAGCACTGCCTAATATATTTACAGATATGCTGCCAATATAAATCCCTATCCAAGCACCAATTGCAGTGGGTAGTGCTGTTAAAAAAGCATAAAATAATATTCGTTTACTGTTTGTCCCTAAAAGCATAAGAGGTGCTGCCACTGCCAGCCCCTCTGGCACATCATGTATCGCAATTATTACGCTCATTTTAAGTCCTAAGTTTTCGCCATTAACAAATCCAAATCCCATTATTAGACCTTCTGGAAAATTATGAAGCATTATTCCTATAGCAACCATAAAAGCTACCTTTGTATATTGAGAATTTACATTACTTCCTAAATTGCTTATTTTATCTATTATCACAACAACAATAATGCCTAGGACCAAAAATAATAAGGTTTTTAAAAACCCTGTTTTAACTATAGCCTCTGGAATAAGTTCAAAAACTACAATCGAAAGCATAAGACCTGATGCAAATCCTATAATAGTCCCCAGAAATTTTTTAGAAGGTTTGTTCATAACAACACCTAAAAGAGCGCCTAACATGGTACCAATTAAAGCCACTACTCCTGAGAATATGATTATTAAAACAATTCTACTATTCAAATTTAATACCCCCACTTAATTAGAGTTGTAATTATTCACCTTACAATTCCAGATGAGAATAAAATATAGAGGGTTAATTCACTATACTTATTTCTCTTTATCTAATTTTATTCTATCAGTGGGGGTTTATGCTGTTTTCTCTATATTCTTTAATCATTTCTATGGCATCATCAGAAAATAATGCTTCAACACATGATTTATATAAATCATCCAGTAAAATATATTTTTTTAGTCCGCCTTGCGTAATTATAAAATAAAAATAATTTTCTTCTGGACTTTCTATTTTAATTTTATTATACATCCCAGTTGCATAAGGGTATTTCTTACAAAAGTTTAAATCAATAGGTTGAATTTTTTTATTTCTAAATTTAGATTTTGTTATTATAATAATTTTCAAGTTTCTGCCATCGTCCTGTGTATGAACAAAAGCAACTTTTTTGCATATAATAACAAATTTAATTTTTGCAATTCCACACCATATACTTATTTTATATCCTTCGCATTTGAAATCAATATACTCTTCATCGAATCTAAGAAACATAACAACAACAATAAGTATTTCATTACAAATTAAATATATTACAAGGAACATATTTATAACTTTTGATACCATTAACATAACTGGTAATAAAATAAAAATAAAGCACATCGATAGCATAAACCCTTTATAAGTTTTTTTTTGCTTTCTAATGGCTTTATTTATATTCATATTATCACCTTTCACTTATAAAAAATAAGACTTTTTATTCATTTTCATTATTACCCATTGCTTTCATCTTTTCTGCTTGGTCAGCAGTTATTAGGGTATTCATCATTTCATCTATATCTCCATCAAGAAAAGATTCTAATCTATACAATGTCAACCCTATTCTATGATCTGTGACTCTGCCTTGTGGATAGTTATAAGTTCTTATTCTTTCACTTCTATCTCCAGTACCTACTTGACTCTTTCTATCTTCAGCTATTCCTGCAGATCTTTCAGCCTCAGCTTTATCAAATAATCTAGATTTTAATATCTTAAGAGCTTTTTCTTTGTTCTTTAACTGGGATTTCTCATCCTGGCAAGAAACTACAAGTCCTGTAGGCAAATGCGTCATTCTTACTGCTGAATCTGTTGTATTAACACATTGTCCTCCATTACCAGATGCTCTAAACACATCTATCTTTAAATCGTTAGCATTAATTTCAATATCTACATCATCAACCTCTGGTAGTACAGCAACAGTGGCCGTAGATGTATGAATTCTTCCGCTAGACTCTGTGTCCGGAACTCTCTGAACTCTATGCACTCCACTTTCATATTTGAATTTACTATAAGTAGAGTCACCTTTTACCATGAATACTACTTCTTTAAATCCGCCAATGTCGGTTTCATTAGCACTCATGACTTCCACTTTCCATTTATTACGTTCTGCATATCTTGTATACATTCTAAATAGATTTGCTGCAAATAGTGCCGCTTCATCTCCACCAGCACCTGCTCTAATTTCAACAAATACATTTTTATCGTCATTGGGATCCGTAGGCAAAAGTAAAATCCTTAATTCCTCTTGCGTAGTCTCTTTAATTTCAATTAAGTCTTTAATTTCCTCTTGGATCATCTCTTTCATTTCTCTATCTTCTTCATCTTTAAGCATTTCTTTGTTTGTCTCTATATCTTGTTTAGCTTTTTTATATATTCTATATTTTGTAACAAGTATTTCCAATTTAGCATGTTCTTTACAAAGCTTTTGCCATTCTTTTTGATTAGCAATAACCTCAGGATCACCAATTTTCATTGTAATTTCTTCATATTTGCTTTCTGTAAACTCAAGCCTATCTAACATTTTTTATCACTCCGTATATATATTTTCGCATCCTAATATTATATCATAGTTAATAGCAATATACAAATTAATATAACTACGAATTACTCTGCTTTAGTGGCGAATCCACAATGTAGCTTAGTAGCCTAAAACGGCTTAGATTTCCAAATTAGCTTATTACACTTTAAAGTATATTCATAATCTAATGATGCTTATTCTCCTAAGACGGCCTTAATAACCCTATCATTTCCAGCTAAATCCTTAATACATTCTATTCTCTTAAACCCTGATTTTATAAGAATATCGCTAACCTCTTCCTTTTGATCATATCCTATTTCAAAGGCTAAAAGCCCACCACTTTCTAAAACCAATAAACTTTCCTTCGTAATTCTCTTATAAAAATCCAAACCATCTTTCCCACCATTAAGTGCTATGTGTGGTTCATAATTTTTTACATCTTCCATTAAGGTAGGTATAACTGCATCTCTTATATAGGGTGGGTTAGACACCACCACTTGAAATTTCTTATTTTCTGTAATGGCCTCATGTAATAAATCACTACACCCCGCATTAACCCTTTTTGATAGATGGAATCTTTCTATATTTAATTTTGATACTGCTATTGCATCCGGTGAGATATCATATAGCATTACCTTAGTATCCACATTAAATTCTGCAATAGCTATACCTATAGCTCCACTTCCACTACAAACATCACATACTCTAGTATATAATTTTTCATTTAGATGTTTAATTACCTCTTCAACTAAAATTTCAGTATCGGGTCTTGGTATTAAAACTCCAGGTTTTACAATGAAATTCATACCCATGAATTCACATTCACCAAGAATATATTTTACAGGCATCTTATTTTTTCTAAGCTGAATTAACCTTGCGAACTCATCTTCTTGTTTTTTGTCAAGATTAAAATCTCTATTAATCATTATGAACAATTTGTCTTTATTTAAAACCGCACTTAATAAAAGTTGTGAATCTAACAAATAACTCTCAATTTTAACTTCCTTTAAAATTTCATATGCCTGAACTAGTGTTTCACCTATATTCATTGATTTCCCTCGCCCTTCAATAATTGCCATGCTTATTATTCTTCTATTCCCTCAGCTACCTTAAGCGCCTTTATTGCTACCTCCAGTTGAGACAAATCAGGTTCTCTTGTAGTTAAGTTTTGAAGCTTAAGTCCTGGATAAGAAAGAATTTTAGCTAAAGAGCCGCTACTTTTCCCCATCCATTTAATAATTTCATAGCTTATCCCTGAAATTAGTGGAAGCAATATAATTCTATACATTATTCTCTCACCAATTGAATCCCAGCCAGTTAAAGAGAACACTATTATGCTAACTATCATAACTAAGAACAAAAAATTTGTACCACATCTTGGATGTAATCTTCCAAATTTAGTTGCATTCTCTGGGGTTAATTCAACATTGCTTTCATAACAAAATATGGTTTTATGTTCTGCTCCATGATATTGGTACACTCTCTTAATATCTTCCATTTTACCTATAAGATACACATATAGTAGAAACAATAAAACTCTAATAATTCCTTCTACAATATTCATACCCATGTTACTTGTCCCAATTTTTCTAAAAACATTAGCTACAAGTGTCGGTAAAATAAAAAATAGCCCTATTGATATAACCAAAGAAATAAAAAGGGATAATCCCATAATCACATCATCACTTTTTTCTTTGAATAACCTTTTTATGAATTTATCTACTTTTGAAGGTTCCCCCTCTTCTTCAAAAAAAGAAGCTGAATAATTTAAAGTTTGCACTCCTATAATTAAGGACTCAATTAGCGAAACAAACCCCCTTATTATTGGAATTCCTAAAAATTTATTCTTTTTAGTGTAGGAAGTATAGCTTTTTTTCTCCACTACAATTTCCCCTTGCTCATTTCTAACGGCGGTAGCAATGCCGGTGCTTCCTCTCATCATAACTCCTTCAATTACTGCCTGACCTCCAACATTATTCTTAGCCATAGTTACACCCCTTCTCTAGGAACAATATGACACTTTCTACACCTAGCTTCATAAGATTCCAATGCTCCTATTAAGACAATAGGATCCTCATATTTAGCTGGTTTACCATTTATAAGACGTTGAGTTCTAGTAGCAGGATTACCACAGACTACACAAATAGCTTGAATTTTATCAACAAATTCCGCTACAGCCAGAAGCGCTGGTATAGGTCCGAAAGGTTTCCCCCTAAAATCCATATCTAGTCCCGCACATATAACTCTTTTATTATTATCAGCCAGTGTAGTAATTACATCAATTATTCCACTATCAAAAAATTGAACCTCATCAATAGCAACAACTTGTGTATCTTCATCTAAAAGACTTAACAGTTCTGCGCTATCCTTAACCGGAACAGCCTCTTCCTTCTCTCCGCAGTGGGATACCACATCTACCTTGCTATATCTATTGTCAATTTCCGGTTTAAAAACCTGCAATTTTTGTTTTGCAATTTTTGTTCTTCTTATCCTACGTATAAGCTCTTCAGACTTTCCACTATACATAGGTCCTATAATGACTTCCACCCAACCATGATTTTTTGGTCCGTACATAATCTTACCTCCAATTTCATAAAAAAACTCACTAGTTGTATTTTATCAAATATACACTATATAATAAAGTCAAATTTAATTTTATTCTTATTGACTTAATAATCAATTATATGATAAACTTGAATAGTTGACAATACGGATATATATTTATTTTTTGAAAGAGGTGAAAAATATGCAAGAAGGAATACATCCAGAATACCATCATGATACAGTTGTTAAATGTGCATGTGGAAACACTTTTATTACAGGATCTACTAAACAAGAACTTAAAGTAGACGTATGTTCTAACTGCCATCCATTCTACACAGGCAAGCAAAAGAATATTGATGCCGGTGGAAGAGTAGACAGATTCATGAAGAAATTCAACTTAAAAGCTGAAGTAGAAGATGACGCAGAATAATATATTAATGGAAAAGATTTAATTATCTTTTCCATTTTTTAATTTATGTCCTATTATCTAGCTAATACTTCGAAGTTTTTATTTAACATTTCTAAAAACTCTCTATTATTCTTAGTTTTAGCTATTAAGTTTAAGAGCTTTTCTGTTACTCCTGTGGCATTACCTTCTCTATACATTATCTTTCTTAAATTATATATAGTTTCCATTTCAATCTTAGTAAGTAATAAATCTTCTCTTCTTGTTCCTGACTTATAAATATCTATTGCTGGGAATATTCTTCTTTCTTGAAGTTTTCTATCTAAGTGAACTTCCATATTACCTGTACCCTTAAATTCTTCAAAAATCATATCGTCCATTCTGCTTCCTGTTTCTATAAGTGCAGTAGCAAGGATTGTCAAACTTCCACCCTCTTCAATGTTTCTAGCTGCTCCAAAGAATTTTTTTGGCATTAAAAGCGCACTTGGATCGAGTCCTCCAGATAGTGTTCTTCCAGAAGGTGTTATAGTTAAATTGTAGGCCCTAGCAAGTCTAGTTAGACTATCTAACAGGATAACTACATCTTGACCTTGTTCTACCATTCTTTTAGCTCTTTCTAGTACCATATAAGCAACTTTTGTATGATGATCTGGTTCTTCATCAAAAGTTGAATAAATAACTTCGCCCTTAATAGATCTCTGCATATCAGTAACTTCTTCTGGTCTCTCATCTATTAGTACAACAATCAATTTTACTTCTGGGTGATTTATAGAAATACTGTTAGCGATTTTTTTAAGAAGTGTTGTTTTTCCTGCCTTTGGCTGTGCTACAATTATTCCTCTTTGACCTTTACCTATGGGAGAAATAATATCCATCATTCTTGAAGACAAATCTGTAGGAGTAGTTTCTAGTGTCAACCTTTGAGTTGGGTAAATAGGAGTTAATTTTTCAAAGGGTTTTCTACCTACAGCCCTATCTGGATTTTCTCCATTTACTCCCTGTACATACAATAGTGCTTTGAATTTTTCTCCTTCTTTAGGTGTTCTAACTTTACCTTCTACTTCATCACCTGTTTGCAAATTAAATCTTCTAATTTGAGATGGTGATACATAAATATCATCCTCACCTGATAAATAATTATGTCCTCTTAAAAAACCATAACTATTATTTTCAATTATTTCTAGAACTCCTCTAGATGAACCCGATTCATTAATCATCTCTTGTAACTTCTCTTTTTTATTTTCATTTTGGTTTTTAAAGCCTGTATCAATATTTTCATTATCAGGAGTTTTCTCAGTTTGAATTGGACTACTTATGATTTGCGCTTCTGAATTTTCTACAATGTTATCTTGAACTTTAGAAATGATTTTAGGACTTATTTTTTCTTTTAAAATAACTCCATCCCTTTGCAATGAAACTGGCGTTATTTTCTTTATTTCCTCAATTAACTCACTTTTTTTAAATTTAGAAATATTTTTAATGCCAAGCTCTTTGCAATGTTCCCGTAGTTCGACTACTGTCATATTTTCAAAATCTTTGTTTATCAAAAATCTGCACCTCCGAAGGGTATTTTATGTATAATATCTATTTAATAAATATCATAGGAATTTAAAAATGTGTTTACTATCCAATGAATTTTTTTTGAAATGATATACTTTATAATTATATCCTATTTCATAAATTTAATCCACTATATTAAAAATACACAAAGCCACTAGTGGTTTATATGTATTTTTATTTTTTTCTATATCATAGCATATATTTTCTCTATAGTTTGTCTATGTTCATTTACTTTTTCTATAACTTTTTCATTCTTACCAATGAAAAATATAGGCAAGGCTAATTGCTCGCATCCACCTATAACCATATTTGTTTTCAAAAGTTCCTTAATATTATAATGATAGGAATGATTTTCTCCACAAAGGCAACACTTAACCTCAATTAATATTTCATTACCTCTATGTAATTCTACGTTCAAGGAAGAGAATTTAGTGTTCAGGTTCTCTAACTCAAATATAGTCATTTCTACCACATTATATTGACCATCACAATCTTTTAAAGCCATAGCAATATTAGTATCGAATGTCAATTGCCTCACCTCAATATCTTATATTTTTTATTGAATTTGTTTTGTAATAGTTAAAATTATTAGTAACAAATTCATTTTGCCTCATTTTGTTCTTTAATACTAAATTCTATATATTTCATGAAATTCCTGCTAAATTATAATTGAAATTATTGGTAATGTTTTTATTACAAATAAAAATATCCTACAGTGTAGACTTTTTTCATTTGTCCACACTACAGGATATTTTTTTATTACTATATTTTATGTTCTATGGATGCCTTAATAAATTTCTTAAATAATTGGTGTGGTTTATTAGGTCTAGATTTAAGTTCTGGGTGAAACTGAACCCCAACAAACCAAGGATGATCTTTAATTTCAACTATTTCTACTAATCTTTCATCAGGACTTGTCCCCGTAAACATAAGTCCTGCGTCAGTCATTACTTTTCTATACTGGTTGTTAAATTCATATCTATGTCTATGTCTTTCATATATAACTTCATCACTGTAGGCTTCATAAGCATTAGAATCTTTCGTCAGTTTACAAGGGTATAATCCCAGTCTCATAGTACCACCTTTTTCATCTATATCCTTTTGATCCGGCATAAGGTCTATTACAGGGTACTCCGTCTGCGCATCGATTTCTGAACTATTTGCAGTTTTCAGGCCCACCACATTTCTTGCATATTCTATAACGGCGCACTGCATGCCAAGACATATTCCAAAAAATGGCACTTTATTTTCTCTAGCATATCTTGTTGCCTGAATTTTTCCTTCTATTCCTCTATCTCCAAATCCACCTGGAACCAATATACCATCAACATCTCCAAGTATTTCGTCTGCATTGTCTGAAGTTACGTCGCAAGCATCTACCCATTTAATTTCTACATTAGAGTCATTATAAAGACCTCCATGACTTAATGCCTCAACAACCGAAATATATGCATCATGAAGTTCCACATATTTTCCAACTAATGCTATTTTTACATTTCCAGATAAATTCTTTAATCTATCTACCATGTCTATCCAAGCAGCATTATCTATTTCATTACAATTTAGTTTTAATTTTTTACATACTAGAGTATCTAATCCTTCTTTGTGAAGCATAAGTGGTACTTCATATAAATTATCTGCATCTAAATTTTGAATTACGGAATTTGCTTCTAAATTACAAAACAGACCTATTTTAGCCTTCATATCCTCAGATATTTCCTTTTCTGAGCGGCATACTATTATGTCTGGTTGAATTCCTATACTTCTAAGCTCTTTTACGGAATGTTGAGTAGGTTTCGTTTTAAGCTCTCCTGCTTTTCTCAAATACGGAACTAATGTAACATGGATAAAGCAAGCATTCTCTATTCCTACTTCATATTTTACCTGCCTTATAGCCTCTAAAAACGGTAATGACTCAATATCTCCAACAGTTCCACCAATTTCAGTTATAACAACATCTACATTTTTTTCTTTAGCTACTCTATAAACTCTTTCTTTTATCTCATTAGTTATATGAGGTATTACTTGTACTGTACCGCCTAAATAGTCTCCTCTTCTCTCTTTTGATATAACTGACCAATATACTTTACCCGTAGTTACATTACTGCTCTTGCTTAAATTTTCATCAATAAATCTCTCATAATGTCCTAAATCTAAGTCTGTTTCTGCTCCATCATCTGTAACAAAAACCTCTCCATGTTGGTATGGGCTCATGGTTCCTGGATCTACATTTAAATATGGATCAAATTTTTGTATAGAAACCTTTAAGCCTCTATTCTTTAACAGCCTGCCTAGTGATGCTGCTGTTATTCCTTTACCTAAAGATGAAACTACTCCGCCTGTGACAAATATGTACTTAGTACTCATAATTATTCCTCCTAATGTTTTGATACTTACTGCGAATTGTTTGTTTTTAACCTGGTTATTATTGTTAATACCTTGTTATGTAAAGTTTTACCTAATCGTTTTATAAAAATAGCTTGACAGATGTTGTTTTTAAATCTATAATAGAAATTACCCTATAAATAGAATAATAAAGTAAAATGGTATTTTTATTTTCAAAAACAATATTAACATCTTATCACACTTTTTTGTCATTAACCAGTGTTTTTTGTGGTTTTCTTTTTTTTGGGAGAGTTTTTTTACAAAACTCTTTATGTTTATATTTATAAGTCTAATATTTCAAACCCTATAATAACTTAAATAAAGGCTACGTTCTGTATAGAACATAGCCTTTCCAACTATTGTGCCTTAATACTAATTTTTAAAGTTGTACTTAAAATCTGTTGATTTCCTATTATCATATCATAATCAATAAATACATCTCCGCCATTATTATCTACATTCATTTTTAATTCCCTAGTATCCACAGTTAAATCTAGCGCACCATGAGGTGTATTATATAAAGTTAAGTCTCTTCCATATTTTTTAAACTTCATTTCTGTATTAGTAGTTCCAGTTCTTATAAGTGTAAAATGTTCTTCATCTATTTTTAATGTAGTGGTAGTTCCCTTCATTCCTGAAATTTCTGTCTCTTCATATACTGCATAGTAACAATTATCTTTTTTGTAAAATTCTCCAGGTGTCACCACCTCAATTGCATCACCATCATCTTCACCGTCAGCTTGTTTGCTAACAATTGAAATCACTGCATTTTTCTTCATAACCCTACTCCTCACTAATTTAAAATATATTTATTTATTTGTTCGTCGGTTGCTGGTTTCACGTCTATTGATTTATCTAAAGCATTACCATATTTCCCATATTTAATAGATATAAGTTTGCCGTCCTTACCTTTACAATATCGCCCTGAAACCTTAGCTGCAAATTCTATATCTTCATCTGTGGATTTTCCTATTATAACAACAGTAGATCCATTATAATCCACAGGTAAAAACATTAAATCTTGTTCGGTTAAAAACTGTTCTAATAACTGCCCCTCTTCCTCTGTTCTGGAGGATATTATCTTAGCATCTTTAGTTATTCTAAAGTGCCTTCCTATTTTAAGTAATTCAAGATCTCTTTTAGATGTGTCTTTATTATGCTCTAGCAATTCCTTAAGCCTCACAGAATAACTAGGTTCAGTAAGTTTACATCCACCAGCAGGTGATGGGTAATCTATAATCCCCCATTTTTCTGCTAATTCCATTTGAACTTTTCTATTTCTTCCTTTTATATCCATAAGAGCTTCTCTATCTATTAACCCATCTATCTCCATTTCAGTTAGATTAAGATTCTTAGCTGATAGCGGCCTTAGTATTTTTTTCCCTATACCAGATTCATTTTTCACAATATCTAGTGCTGATCTATTTTGAGACATAGGTCTTTGATTTAAAACTTCTCCGGTTATAATAAAGTCCGCATGAAATTTTTCCAGTAAGTCTCCACAATATCTCATCATCATAGCATGACAATCTATACATGGATTCATATTTTTACCATATCCATGTTTTGGATCCTTTAGCATGCTGAAATGTTCCTCTGAAAAATCTACAACTACTAAGGGTATATCTATTTGTTTAACCATATCCAATGCATTCTTCTCATTAAAAAAATACGATTTAAAGCATATTCCTATAACTTCTATGCCTTGATCTTTCACAAGTTTTGCTGCCAGTATACTATCCAGGCCTCCGGAAATCATAGCTAAAGCTGTTGTCATAAAACCTTATCCTCTCCTGGTTGTATTTTACTCGATACTAATAAAATAGATTTAACCCTATATAAGGGATTATCAAATAAGTAACTACTATTTATTATTTCTTTCTATAGCAAGTTCAATAAGTTCATCAATAAGCACACCAAAATTTTTTCCTGTGGCTTGCCACATTTTAGGATACATACTTATTTTAGTAAAACCTGGTATAGTATTAACCTCATTTAAATAAACATCTTCAGTTTCTTTATCTACTAGAAAATCCACTCTTGCCATGCCAGCGCAATCTAGTATTCTATAAATTTTTATAGCTTGCTGTTTAATATCTTCTAGCTTAGATTCGCTAAGTAACGCAGGTATTAAAAGCTTAGATGCTTCACTTTTATATTTAGCTTCATAGTCATAAAATTCTTTGGCTGGTATTACTTCCCCTGGCACGGATGCCTCTGGGTAATCATTTCCTAGTACTGCCACTTCTATTTCTCTTGCATTTATAGCCTTCTCAACCAGAATTTTTCTATCATACTTTAAAGCTTGTTCTACTCCAAATATTAATTCTTCTCTATTATGAGCTTTGGTTATCCCTACAGACGAGCCACTATTAGAAGGCTTAATAAATACTGCATAACCAAGCTTTTTTTCTATATTCTCTATTAATATATCTTTATTTTTTACATATTCATGTGCATTAACCACTACATAATCCGCTTGTTTTATATTGAAATTTTCTAATAAATATTTTGTATAGACTTTGTCCATACAAATAGCGGAAGACATTACCCCAGGCCCAACACATGGAACATCCAATAATTTACACATGCCTTGAATAGTACCATCTTCTCCAAATAGTCCATGCAATACTGGAAATACTACATCTACTTCCTTATTGAATAAAATCTTTTGACCCTGTGGAACTTTAAAAAATTGGTCCTTTTCCCATTCTCCGCTCTCTATCTTATCTATTTTACCAGTGTATTCAAACCATGACCCATCTCTTGTTATTCCTATAGGATATAAATCATATTTTGTTATATCTATATTTTTTAGCACTGATGTTGCTGATACTCTAGAAACCTCATGTTCGGTAGACTGTCCACCGAATAATACTGCAACTTTCTTTTTCATTTATAATCTCTCCTTATAACCATAATAACTATTTTATGAATAATAAAAACATACGTGAACTAAATAAATTTACTATATTATATCATTTTTATCTATTACTTTGTATTTTAATTCTAATATCTAAATTGTAATTTTAAACAATTTCCATAATAACATCACTATAAATTATAAAGGTAATTTATAATTTATTCAATAGAAGAGAGGATATATATGCACTTTACGCAATATATCCTCTCTTAACCCAATGAATACCGTATGTTTAACCTATTAGTTAATATTTTCCTAAATAGTTAATTTGCCATTAGGAGTATCTATTATTTCCATAATTCTTTGTTCATACCCAGTACTGGCGTTAATATATACAATAAAACTTTTCTCCTTATATGAGCCTAAAAATTCATAACACAAAACTTCTTTATTAGTCTCAGTGGGTATAATAACTAAACTGATTTTACTTATTTTCAAACGTTTTCCAACTTTTTCTTGGGCTTTTGCTATAGTTATTTTTGGTGTAGCTATTTCTCTTTTTTCAACATGAGACACTAGAAACTTTTCAGATTCAATTCCTATAATACTACCATCATCTAGTGCAATTTTGAGCTTTACTTGATCTGGGTAAATAGCTATTTCTCCTTGATTATATACATAACTAACTACCGCTGTATTATCATAATTAAGAGTATATGTAGGCTGCATGTTTTTATATCCTAACTTTCCAATAAATACGCTTCCGCCTTCTATAGCCTTATTAATATCTAAAGTTTTCTTTCCTATAGGCCTACTATCCAACAAATATACTATTTTGCCTCCATTTTTGCTTACTTCTATTACAGTTTTTGCCTGATTTTCATCTCGCCCTTTAAATGTTATATAAAAAGTATAGGAAGGTATTCTTGTTTTCCCTGGAACTGCTTTATTTTCGATACTTGTAATTTTATCTTCTCCAAATATATTTTTTACTGTTTGCATTGCCTCTTTTTCGCTTACTTGCTTTTGAGTCATTATTTTAGGCTTTATTTCTATTGTATTATCAGAAAAAGGTCCATCATAAATTAATGCAGGATATTGAACTACTTGTTTTTGTATTCCCTTAAATTTCTCAGTCACAAGGTCATCCCCTACCTTTGCAAATACCCCCGTACTTTTCCTTCTAATCTCTCCCCACTTAACTTTGCCGTCATTTATATCAGAAAGAACTCCATTTAATTGCTCCTGGAGAGTATAAGATTGTTTCTCTAGTTCGTCAATTAATCCATACTGCTTATCATTAAGATCCTTGCCTTCCGAGGCTGCTATTGAAAGTGTATAACAAAAATCTCCTACTTGAGTTAAAAACTGGCTAGTATCTCCAACAACCTCTTGATCTATTGGCAGTGAATGCAATTTATCATTTGCAGTAGCAGAATATCTGAAAATCTCTTCGAAAACTACTATGCTCTGCTCTCTAGACCCAACAATAGCAGCTTTGCCAAGATTTATTCTTATATTTTGTACAGAGCTAATAAGTTCATACATATTTTTACTGTATTGACCTTGAAGATAATTTCTATAATCTAATCTCTCCAAAAACATTAGTATAGCAAACGTTGTTGAAAACACAACAATTATAGTTACAGCACTTGTATACAATATTCTTTTCTTTATCATTTTCATATATTTTCCTCCTAGTAGCGTTCTATATATTCTTTTCAACTAAATAATTCATTAAAAAATTCTACTAGTTTAAATTTAACAATTATTTTTTTGTTATTTATGGTGTTATCCACCATTTTATATTCATCTTCTGATAATACTTGCTTCATTTTGCTCTCGGTTTTTTGGTAAGATACATTTCCCTTTGTAATATCTACAAAACATAAAGGTGGGAACATAACACACCACCAATTTTGGCCACTGCCACTTCCAATAACTATTCTGTAGGCTTCGTATTTTCCTTGAGGCAAAGTTATGTTTCCATAAGTTTTAACCGGAAAATACTCCTGCGAAAGTGTTGTAATTACTGAATATTTAAACCCATTTTTGTTTATAATGCCTTGAGCAATTTTTTTAATATTTTTATCTTCGCTATTTATAATTTCTCTTGACTCCTCTATATTTTTGCAATTCACAAGTTTTGGTGATACATATTTTAAAACAGAATCTCTTACTTTTAATTTTAATTCTTGATCTATTTTATCATCACTATTAGCTATTACGTGAAACCTTATAAGTTTACTAGCGATATCACTTTGAGTAGCTTTTGTAGCTACACTACCGCCATTTAAGGCTATAGAAATTATAATAATTATAGTAATACTTGTTAATATAATTTTTTTCAATGTTATCCCCCCTGAATACAATGATTTATATTAAGATTATTACCACATTATGTAATTGTATTCACTGAACTGATCCAATTCTTCTTATTTCAGTTCTAACAGTAACCTTAACAATTGCATTTTTATATTTTTCTAACCAATCCTTCTCTATTTTATTCCATAATTTAGGTTTAAACTTCTCAATATATTCGCGAACGCCAAATGGATCTACTTCAAATTCGCCTTTAGCGGTTTGCATGATTTTTTCACACTCATCACTAATTGAGGTATTAAAAGTATTCTGCAAACTTTGTAGCTCTTCTTTTCCCAGTATTTTTTTACCTACATAATATCCATTTATCTGCCCTTCAAGTCCTAAATCTATATTGATTAACAACTTACCCCCTTTTTCCTCCACCCTCATTTTCCTTTCATATCCGTTAATTATATAATCAATAGGGTGTCCATCAATGTATATAACTTTTTTCCCAATGTTAAACTTGTCACTTAGCAATTGGATATCCATTAATTCTACGGGGGTGAAATATCCTTTTAATTCATAATCTTTAATTATAGCAGCACCAGTCAAAATCAATTCATTTTTTTCCTTTTCTAAAGTTATTCTAGGTAGCAGCACATTCCCATTTTCACTTAAAAGAATAAGAAATTCATTTAAATTTATGCTCATAATCCTAGAATTTCTTTTACTATTGGCCATAAGTCCAGAAATATAATATCCAGCACTGTTTTCTGTCATAGGTTTAAATTTTATATAGTCTTCAGCTTTACCGTCCGATACAACAATATCCATCATCCTATTTATTTTAGGATTTCGCTCTAGATAATCAACTATCTCTTTAACAGTATCTTTATGCTCTAATAAGTTGCTACTTAATATTAATAGCTTAACATGGCCCATATATATGTCTCTACTACTTTTAGCCATAGCTTCTGAGGATGCATCTTCCATAGAATAAGCTTCAGTATTAATAAATTTTTCCTGCGCACTTCCACCTTTCCCCGCCCCTAACATGCTCATATCTGGAAATCCATAAGTTACATTAATTTTTTTAATTTGCCCCTCAGAAAAGGAATCTTTTGGATTAATACTTTTTAATTCCTTTTCTTTACCAATATCTTGTCCTGTGTCAACAGCTATAGTTGATATAAAATTAAGCCTATCTATTTCTACCTTATCCCAACATCCACTAAATAAAACACAACTTAAGATAATGAGTAAACCCATCTTAAATTTCATCTGTACTTTTCCATCTCCTTTTCTCTTTTCTTTTACCTTTAGCTTTACCCACGATTAGGATAAATACAGGCAAAATTACAAAAACAAATATACCAGTTAATAAAACTGGGGTCGTTTTAAATTTCAAATTATATACTTCTGCTATATTTTCTGGATATAATGCTGTGGCATAAATAATAGGCATCATTAAAAGTGAAGATATTTTAATATCCTTCAATTTAAATATATTTTTTACAATCTCGCTGGAAAAAAAATAAGTATTAACAAAAGTAGTGAAATAAAAAAGTATCCAAAGCGCCATTACTATCCCTTCCCAGCGTTCTACAAATGTTCCTGGTATATATAAAGACCTTATCATAGAAATAGTTGGCCACAATAAGATCCTACCTTGAACTTTAGAGAACACAGCTAAAACAAGCACCGTTATAGTAATGTAAAAAATCGCTACAAACATAATGCTCTTTCTTAAAACACTGAATGCGTTTTTCTTTTTTTTAACATAGGGAAGAATAAGATATGCTATTTCAAATCCTCCAAAGCATAAAAGTGCATATCTAGAAGCACTAAAATAATTAGAGGGTTTATTATTTAACACTGGTAGTAAATTTGTAAAATCTGCATTTATTGCGATAAGTATGAACACTGCAAATGCTGGTATGAACATAATCCAGAAAGAAATTTCATTAAACTTAACTACATCACCTATTTCACCTCTAACTAAGTAGTTTCCTGCTAAAATAGTTGTCATTAAAATAAATTCTGTGGGAGTCTGCCTTAATAAAAATAGTCTAATTACTTCAACAAACTCTCTCATCCCTAGAGAAACTATAAATATACTATAAATTGCAAAGATAATAGCAAATAGTCCTCCAAATAATTTTCCAAAATTATTCTGTAATATATTTGTAAAATCCTCAAAATCATTTTTTTTCATAACCAAATATATAAGATACAGTAATAAAAAAATTACTATCCCCGAAGCTAAAGTAACTATCCAAGCATCACTACCTACTTTATCTATGATATCCTTTGGGGATGAAAATATTCCTATACCTACAATGGTCACCACAACAGTGGTAAATAGCCCAAAATCTCCAATTATTTTTTTGTCTCTCATAATATTTCCCTCCACATAAAAGATGATACATTATTTTTGTCTTATTTTATCCCCCGTTTTCATGTATTTAGGTCTTTCTTTTAGCTCAGATATAGGTGCTCTAATATACATATCTTTAAAATCCGCAAAATTAGTATTCACCGCTGGTGCTAAGTAAGGTATTCCAAAGCTTTTCATTCTAACTAGATGAATGAGAAGTATAATAAGTCCCATGACTATCCCATAAAGGCCTACAATGGCTGAAGCGATGATAAGAAGAAATCGTACAAGTCTAAGCGCTGTAGTAACTTCATAATTAGGGGATATAAACGTAGTAATAGCAGTAATTGCCACAATAATTATCATAATAGGACTAACTATTCCTGCACTTACTGCAGCTTGCCCTATAACAAGCCCACCTACAATGCCAATAGTAGCCCCGATGGGCCTTGGCAGCCTAACTACAGCCTCCATAAGAAGAGCTAAAAACAATTCCATAATAATAGCTTCTACAAATGCAGGAAATGGCACTCCTTCCCTAGAAGCTGCTATAGAATAAGCCAATTTAGTAGGTATTATATCTGGTTGAAAAGAGGTAATTGCTACATAAAGCGCTGGTGCCGTCAGCGAAACGATTATAGAAATCATCCTAATAAATCTAATCATAGAACTATGCATCCATCTTTGATAATAATCATCTGGTGATTGAAATAAATTAGGCAGAGTAGTTGGAACAATAATTGCAAAAGGAGAATTATCTACAACCACCGCTACTCTGCCTTCGTATAAAGCTGCCGCTACTACATCTGGCCTCTCTGTACTTTGTATTTGAGGGAAGGGTGAATATTTATTATCCTCTATTAATTGTTCAATGTAAGCACTGTCAAAGACTACATCAATATTTATTTTATCTATTCTATCCTCAAGTTCCTCAAGTACTGTCTTATTGACTATATCTTCAATGTACATAATAACCATATCAGTTTTTGATCTAGTTCCTATTGTTGTAGCTTTAATTCTTAACCTTGTATCTCTAATTCGCCTTCTAATCAATGCAGTGTTGAATCTTATAGTTTCTGTAAGACCATCTCTTGCTCCCCTAATTACAGTTTCACTAGATGGGTCTCCTACCCCTCTAGCAGGCCAAAAACGTGTTGCAACAACATAGGCACAGTCTAACCCATCTATAAACATTAATGTATCTCCAGCAAGGGCAGAATTAACTCCTTCACTTAATTCTTTTACTTCGTGCATATCTGTCACTGCTAGTATTTCGTCTTTTATTTGCTTAACATCCTCCACACCTTTTGAACATAACATTAATGGTTCTAAAACATAATGATCTAATAGTAGCTTATCCGCCATCCCATCAATATAAACTAGTGCTGCTTTCCGTTCTCCAACATTAAAAACTCTAAAAATAACATCGGAGTTATCTTCCAAAAGTTCTTTTAAATATTCTATGTTTTTTTCTGCATTAAGCTGGATCTTATCATCAATTATCTCTTTCATAGTCTTCACATCCTTATATATAAATAATTGGGTTTAAGCTATAACTGTTCAGATTCATTTAAGCCATAGCCTTAAATGATGAAATTCAGTTAAAATATGGACCTTAGCATAAATAAAATAATTGCTATAATAATTGCAAGTGAACCTAAGATGCGTGCTTTTTTACTAGTACTGTCATCACCTGATTTTTTGAAGTTTTTTGCGTCTATAATAACTACTACTGAACCCTGAATTACCATCATCGATAAAAAGTACACATCAAATAAATTTAAGATTTTCATTGTTTTTCTCCTTGTTTTAGTAAATTCATTTTACTTCTTAAACTAGTTTTAACGACACTGATAAAAAATATTCATTTAAATGTAGCTTATATTTCTCCCATTCTGAACGCAAAAAACAAGAACGTGAAAAAGCCACAAAGGTTTTTCCACGTTCTCATATTTAAATACAAAATCATTACTAAATCGTTCTTGTTATGTATACTTCTTTATATTGGGTCTTAAATTTATCATAACATCTTTGCGCTTTTAACATATCATCAAAAAAAGCAAATATTGTAGGGCCACTTCCACTCATCATTGCGCCCATTGCACCCATCCTAACCATATCTTCTTTTATTCTTTTTAAAACTGGGTATTTTCTTAATGTAACATTTTCGAGCAAATTTTTCATCCCGCTGCATACAGCCTCTAATTTTTCTTCTTCCATAGCTTTTATTAATGCTTCTGTATTAGGATGCTTAAAGATCTTATTAATATCTAAGTTCTTATAAACCTCTTTAGTTGATACTCCAAAATTAGGTTTAACCAATACTAAAATTTGATTTTTAAAAGGTGCTAGTGGAGTAATAATATCTCCTATTCCTTCGCATAAGGCCGTTCCTCCCATTATGCAATAAGGAACGTCTGCACCAATTTTTATGCCTAAATTCATAAGTTCATTGTCATCTACCTCTATTTCAAATACCTGTCTCAATGCTTTAAAAACAGCAGCGGCATCTGCACTTCCACCTGCCATACCCGCAGCTACTGGAATATTTTTCTTAAGATATATATTTATACCCTCGTGAATATCATAAGTATCAATAAAAAGTTTTGCAGCTTTATATACTAAATTCTTCTCATCCGTAGGTATGTATGGTTTATTACAACTTATATTAATACCCTTATTACATTTTTGAAAGGACATAGAATCATATAAATCTACATTTTGCATAATCATTTTAAGTAAATGATATCCATCTTCTCTTTTACCTACTATATCTAAAGATATATTTATTTTTCCATAAGCTTTTACTAACATAATTTTCCTCCAACTTTTTATTAGGAATCCACTAAGGTGGCTTTATCCAACAAGACGGCTTAACCCACTAAAATGGCTTAACTAACAACTTATTAGCCAATAATTGTTTAGTCACCCTTAGGAATTCAGAGGCTTATATAAGATGAGCCTTTTCTTGTGAAATATTGTTAATAAAATTAGTATATTACAACAAATTTAATATTGCTACATATAATTTAAAATAAGGTACATGTAAATAAATAACAAGTCAATATACTAGTATATCAACTTGTTATTCTTTTACATCCACCTATATAATTATTCTACCTGGTATTATAAGTTTTTGTGAAACTTTTATAACATTAGGATCTTCTATTTGGTTGACTCTTGCAACTTCTTGCATAGTAGTATTATACTTTTTAGCAATTTTCCACAATGTATCCCCTGATTGCACTACATAAATAGTAATACTAGCTGTTTTCTTAGGTGCTTCACCTTCTATAGGATAAACATCAACTAAAAATTTCTTTTGTACCATATAGTTAACTCTTGCATATACTTTCACTACAGCTCTAACTGATATATTTCCTGCCTCAATATCTGCATTTATATTTTCAAGAGCTACCTTACACACACTGCTCATATTTATCTTAGTTCCTAATATTTCAGCACCACAGGTAAACGGAATCTCCTCAGACACAGCTGAAAGATATCTTTCTTCATCGTCGCTTCTATATAGTACGGTTACATTCATTATGCCTTCAATTATAACCTTATCTTCAATAACTTTTTTATCTGTTACAGAGACGCTGGCATTACACATAATAACCTTGCTTGGCTTTGCCATATTACTATCTAGTTCTATATCTCCCTTAACCAAGGTCTCAGTTAATAATTGTCCTTGCATTACATTAAGTACGTAGTCTTTTTTATCCATCTCAAGCTTTGTAGTTGGTGAATATATATCTTCAATCATGTCCACTTCTTCTTTGTGCATAGCCCTTGTATTTGTTTTTATTAAAAATTCTACATCAATAATTCGTTTTTCCCCTAAGTCATCTTCCTTAATGTCAAAATCCATAGCATCTACAGTAAAGTCTGTATAATTATCCATGTAAGGATTTACATCCTCAAAGTCTAGCTCTTTATTTAACATAACTTCCTGCTCAATATAACTTAATTCTCTGCTATCTGTTCCCTTATATATCATATTAACACATGCAAAAGCATTAATTGAAATTTTTCCATCGTACAGCTTTACTTCTTTCTTATGAATATTAACATCACATTTTATAATTTTAGCAATTTCTGGTTTCTCCATAGGAATTTTAATATTAGCTTTCCCAATTAGTTCACCATTAAAGCTTCTTATAACTTTATCTATGCTAGTAGGATTCTTTAGATATTGAACATCCTTCACAGCTTCAATATCTTTAACTATTTCAAAATTAAAATTTTTATATACTTCAGATTTTAATTTTAGGATACCTTCTAAACATATTTTTCTCTCATTAATTATCCTACACTCCATATGTTCTACAAAACACTCAGCATCACAAAGCATTTCAGGTTTAGCACCCATTATATCAATTGTATTTGAAAACTTGGAACTATATATAACATTTTCCATATCAGTCCGTTCTTGATCTTTTGTCATATAAAGTACATTGTATTGAATTTGTCCCTCTAAATATACCTTATCTTGAATTATTTCTTTAGAGTTTATAAGAGCTTTAACATCTAGCATAAGAATTTCTCTAACATCTGGATGAGTATCTGGTATTACATATTCTTCTTTTACTACTGTATCAGCAGTATTTTCTCCTAGCAGTTGTTCATACTCTATATTTTCTCTTATTAAATTTATCTCCATACTATACCTCCTTGTATTTCTATTGGGGTAGCATTTATGAACTGCCACCCTCCTAAAATACTAACTATTAATATATATAGAAATAGTAAAGAAAATATGATATTTGATATTTTTATTCGTATTGCAAAATTCCTCATATTCTTTAATTTTCAAAAAATTAAAGCACATATTTTGTAAAATGCATTGTTTTTAATGTTCACATGCACTTTATTTAATATATGCCTTGTTAATTTCATATTCATAAAATCAATTTATAAATTTAAAAAACGATACCATGGTACAGTATCGTTTTATCCTGCAAAAACTATTTGAACTGTTTTTGTCAAAACATCTGAATAACTATATGTCACAGTCCTGTGGGTGTCATTTTCTAATCTAATAACAAAAATACTTGTATATGTCTTTTCAATAACTCCATTATCCACAAGAATTTTTCGTCTTCCACCATTTGCTTTTAATGTTACTCTTTCGCCAACATGACTTTCAATTTCATCTTTTATTGAAGTCAATACATTAATCTGTTCCACAGTAAACACCTTCTCTCCACATTATACATTATACACGGTTTATTTATTTTTGTCAAGTAAGCTAATTATTTTATCACTAATATAACAATTTTGTCAATGTTAATTTTATGTTAACAAAATGCATTTTTACAGATTATTCGGCACAGAATTGATTTTTCTCCCTTTTATGAACTCTAACATTGTAAACCAAGAATATATCCTAATTATATAACATTTTACATACTGCCTTTTATAGTATCTCCCTTAATTATATATATATTCAGTTTTAGAAACAAATACCCCATACAAAATATGGGGTATTTGTCTATATATACTGTGATTTAGGGAATCCTTCTCTGTATTTTCCTCTAGTTTGAAGGCCTCCTATACCTTTGAGGCCTGTTATAGTATTTTGTATAACATCTTCTATAGCTACAACATTTTCCACATTTGTATAAGCTATCTTCTCTGCTACTAGAACAGGATCCAAACAATGAATTAAGACGCGATTTGGAGAAGAAGCAAAATTGGCACCAGCATCTAAAATTGCCTCATAACAAGATTGGCAAGCTCCTGCGAATATAACTAAATCATCATAGTTACTATTATAAGATCTAAGAGCTATAACAGACTCCACAAAGTACTTTGAATTTCTGTAACTGTTTAAACTTATATAATCAGTTACTCCTTTTACCATACCATCATGACCTGTAATTACTACTATATCTGGTTTAACTTCTTTAACTAAATTTACTATTTCATTAGGTTGATCCTTTTCAGATATTACCTTACCTACTGCATCTAAAGATAGCTGTTTATATGTTTTCAGACAAACTTCTAGATATTCTGGGTCTCCATCAACATGTAGTATTTTGCCTGGTCTTCCAAAAACCATATCTTTATTTTTATATTCTTTGTATTCCTTGTACTTTTCTTGTTTCGATTGCATCTCTTTGATTTTACCATTAATATCTATAGCACCTGCTCTATCTCCCCTATTTCCTTTAACCCTATTCACTAATATCCTCTTGATTGCCGTATTTACTTTTTTATTAAAAACCTTATCGATTTCGCCAATATTATTTTCTGATACTAATTCTAAATCCTCAACTAGAGAGTCTGCTTCAATTCTTAAATTTATTCCCTTAAGTAAATACACATCAGTATTATCTACATGCATAACATCTATTATTTTAAAGGTAATGTCACCACCATAGGATTTTCTTACTACAATGTCGCCTATTTGCATAATATCATCTCCATATTCAAACTCATAATATATATTATGGAAATGTACACAATAGGTGAAAGTAAAAAAGTTATGTAAACATTATATCTACATAACTTTATTAAACAATCTGGTACATACTATTTATAAACTGATATATATTATTTATAGCATACTGACTGCTACCTTTGATTGAAGACTTTCTTATAATCTTCAATAAATGCCATGCTCTTTTCTTTTTCAGAAATTAACTCCTCCATCTTCTTGTTAAAGGTATTTTGAATCCAGGTAACTTCATTATAATAATATCTGTTACAAAGCCTCCAGTATCGCTGTGGAAATACTAAAAATGCATATATGAGCCTGTACTCTTCTTCTAACAGAGGATTTACACTACTATATGCCTGGAGTATTATTTCAGCATATCTTATGTCCCAATCCTGCTTCTTAAGCACTTTTATCAAAAAATTAGATAGATCAAATGCTTTTACTTCTCTTTTGCAATAATCAAAATCAATTATATTAACATCATTATTTTTATCAATAATTATATTATGATGCGTATAATCATGGTGGCAAAAACCTTTTTCATCTTCTGTTTGCCTGCATATATCAAAATACATAGAATCATCGAGTATTGCCATAGCTCTTTTTGCTAATTCCTTTTGATCCTCATAACTCTTGATATAATTAATATCAAAATCTGTTTTAAAATTTTTCTTTTTTCTAATCATGTCTTTCATTTTATCAAAAGACTTTATTCGTTTTTCCATTAAATGTGGCCATCTACCAAGATCCGTCTTTAGCTTACTATTGTCTGGCGGCTCATATCCCTTAGATGCAATATGCATATAGGCTAATTTTTTTGCAGCTTCCACTAAATCATCCTCATTATGAAAATCACACTCCCTACCATCTATCCAAGACGATAATGTATAAATATCTTCATTAACTAAGGCGTAAGGATTTCCTTCAGTATTCAAAAAATACCTATCCACCTTGTCAAATCCATTATTTGCAAGATGTTCTTTGGCTCCATATACAAACAAAAGTTTTTGTGTTCCGTAATTGATTTTCTTTAGGCACTTATTTCCATCATTTGTCTTCAAGAAATATACCCCCTTATTGGGACGTATACTTTCTATTTTAATACCATATTGTCTTTCAATTTCAAATTCCCTCATCATGTTACTCATCCCCCCCCTTTATAATTTATATTACCAATATTTTTTTTTAGAATATATTCTTATATTATTTAATAACATTTATTCGTTCTTTTAATATAATGAAGTATATTCACATATTAAATCAGTCTTTAAGGAGTCTTAAAATGAGAATTGGAATTGACGCTAGAGCTGCAAAATGGTACAGGGGAACTGGTATAGGAACTTATTGTTACCAACTAATTCACTCTTTAAATAAAATAGATAATTGTAATAATTATTCACTCTTTGTACCTGAAGACTGTAAGCTCGCCATACCCTTTAAAGAAAATTTTCATATTAATAATATTGCGAAAGAAAATCAAAGTAACTTTTGGAATGAAGTGAACATCCCTAACCCATTAATAGACAAATATATAGACATATATCATGTTCCTCAAAATGGTATTGGACTTCCGGATAGCAAAGGCTGCCCCTTTGTTATTACGTTACATGATGTTATCCCCTATAAAATGCCAGATACGGTTGGTGAACAATATCTGAAAATTTTCAATGAAAAAATACCTAATATTATTCCCTTGTGCGATGGAATAATTACTGTGTCAGAATATTCAAAGCAAGATATTATTAAAGCTTTTAACTTTCCAAGCGAAAAAATATATGTTACTTATTTGGCTAGTGAGGATATTTACAGACCTTATAACAAAACTCTTAGCAAAATTATTATTGAAAAGAATTATGCTATTGATGGAGACTATATTCTATATATCGGGGGCTTTAGTCCTAGAAAGAATATTGTTGGATTACTAGAATCATTTAGTCTACTCCTAGCAAAACTAAAAAAAGATATGAAACTTGTAATTGCAGGTAGCAAAGGTAAATCTTATGATATATATAAAAAAAGAGCACAAGATTTGAAGATTGAGGATAAAGTGATTTTCCCAGGCTTTATTTCTATGGACCATATCCCTTTCATGTATAATGCTTGCGAGCTTTTTGTATACCCTTCTTTTTACGAAGGCTTTGGGCTACCCCCAATTGAAGCAATGGCTTGTGGAGTACCTGTAATCGCTTCTAACGTTACCTCTATTCCAGAAATACTGGAAGATTCAGCTTTACTTGTAAATCCATATGACGTTAACGACTTATGTGAAAAAATGTATAACGTGCTTGTTGATAATTCTTTAAAACAATCCCTTATAACTAAAGGGTTAAAAAAAGCATCCACACTAACTTGGGAACATACCGCTGCATCTACCCTAAATGCCTATGAAAATATATTATTGAATAAGTAGCAAAATTTAACCCCCATCATAGTGCTCCTTACACTATAATGGGGGTTAATATTGGACCTAGCAATTATAATGATTTTTAAAATCCTCTAAAAATTTTTCTCTGTCCTCTCTATATTCCACTTTTCTTTTTAATCTATTTAAAAACACTTCTTCGCTCCATTGTTTTTTCCTTGTATAATAATCTCTAGATACACCGTAAAAATCCTCTGGAAAACTAAGCAAACCATACAACACTTTTAATTCTCTAGGATCTAGTAGGTTTACTTGTGTATATTCATTTAAAATACTGTAGCATTTCTCTATACTATAAGCAAAATCTTTAATAGCCTTATTTATAAAATTACAAATATCATGTACCCTTAAATCTACTATTGCATAATCAAAATCTAAAAAATATACTTCTTCCTTATTAATCAATATATTATGATGAGCTAAGTCATGATGGCAAAATACAATTTTTTCTTTTTCCGTGCATAAATTGTAGTATTCGGATGATTGCAAAATTTTTATGCTTTGGATTATATTTTCCTCATAATATTGTATATGCTCTAGAAATATATAGTCAAATTCATTTTTATTTTGGTATAGTGTTGCTATACTTTTAAAAAATATAAGTTCTCTTAATTTTTCATTAAAATTTTCAATCATTTTACCACAAAAATATCTCTTGTGATTTTTTGCTATTAGCACTTCAAAATCCTCATTCTTTATAAGCCCTACTGATGCACTATGGAGCTCTGCGAGTGCTCTTGAAGTTAATATAACATCAACTGGATTGCTATACTCACATTCTCTCCCTTCTACTAAACTCATAATACAATATATCTCATCTTTCCAAGGAACATATATAAGATTATTTTTTGTCTTTTCAAATTGAATAATTCTATTAAAACTATTATTTTTAATATACTCAATACCATAGTTAATAAATTCTAGTCTGGAGATACCATAACTCACTTTTTTTAAAACCTTATCCCCTTTATCAGTATCAAGTATGAATACCTTCCTTACTGGAATCACATCATGAACTAATAGATCAAATTCGCTAAATAAATTTACATCTAAATCATATTTACTTAAATAATTCTTATCTTTATATCTAGCATCTAGCATGTTATCACCTCTTCAATCATAACCTTAGTACTATAATCTCCTTCTAAACTCTCATCAAAGTAATGAATCTCCATCTTGAATTAAAGCTTTTCTAAGTTTCTTTGCAAATTTGTCATCCTGCCCATATTTTTTAGCTTCTCTATACCTATTACAATACTTTATGAATTCATTAGGATAAGAAATTAGAGCAATTAGAAATTTAGAACTCCTCTCACCTAATTCCTCAATGTAACAGAATTCATTAATAAGTTTACGAAAGTCCAAATTCAGTCCTTTTCTTTTTAATTTACTAAGCAAAATGAAACAATCTATTTCCACCATGTTATAATTACAATTGTCGAAACTAACTACTTCAACAAAATGATTTTTTCGTAGGTTTTGAAAACCTGTATTACCTAAACATATTTCGTTTCTTCTCATACTCCTTGTTATAATCCCTATATAATCTGATTCATATGCTGCTCTTATACATCCTTCCCCTCTCTTTATAACTTCCTGTCCATATTCAATAATTAATTTTTCACAGGGATCCGTACATTCATTTTTTTTAATATTTTTTATATCTCCAGCCAGCTTTTTAATAGAAATTTTATATTCCTCTATTACTTTTCCTGTATTGTTATTTAACCTATTTCTAAGATACCCGTTAAATCCTAAAGATTTTTCATGAAAAGCACTAATAGCACGAAACTGTTCAATTACTAATTGTTCAGTTATGTCTAAATCCATATCTATATATTTAAATTCATTTGGCTCTACATTTTTAATACCTCTAAACACCATATAGTCAGAAAATTCATTATAGATGCTTATTGCCACTGGCATCACCTCTAATTTAATCTATCTATTCTTTTTATAATTTTTGTCCATCTTCTTCAATATCTCTTTTTGTTCAAATTCTAATTCTCTAAGTTTCTTTTGTCTTTTTCTTATTTTCTTAAGTTTTTTAACTTCCTCCTTCATATTATCAAGTCTTGTGTCATATTCCTCTACAGTAGATTCTTCTGGCAGTAACATGTCAATTTCCACTTCTTCATTGTACAAATCATCTTTATTTTTCCCCACAATACTACCTCCCATATTTTATTTTGCTAAACTTATCAATAAAAATTTGCTTCTCCTCTCTATCCTCATAATTCTTCTGAAGTTTTTTTAAAAAGAACTCTTCTCCCCAGTCTTTTTTTTCCCAATAATATTGAATTCCTATTTGCCAATATTCCTGGGGAAATTCCATAAATGCTGCCATTATCTCATTATCATCTTTGTATACTAGATTTATATCATTGTAGCTATCCATTATAAAAAGTGCGTTATCTAAACTCCATTTTCCATTTTTCATTCTTCTTATTAACAGGCTACTTAAATCATGTAAATGAGTATCTAAGATACAATAATCAAAATCAATAATATTCACTTCTCCATTTTTTCCTATTAATACGTTGTGATGAGCATAATCATGATGGCATAATCCCCTATGTTTTATTTCCTCCTTCATCTTACTTACATATTCACTTTTGCATAAATTATATATTGATCTATTACATCGTTCCAGCTCCTCATCCATTATTGCTAAATAGTTATTATCAAATTCAGTAATACATGTTTTTTCATGTATTCTTCTTTTAAAATCTAATATTTCCCTTTCCCTGGTTTTAAATGTTTCTATCCATTTAAGCCATGCTATCCTGGGTTTCATATCTGGTGTAACCTTAAAATTCAAACTTTTTTTATGAAGCTGCGCAAGCTTTGAAGTGCATAACTTTATTTCTACAGGATTATCGTAATTACACTCCCTTGCGTTTACCCAAGGTGTTAGATAAGCATATTTCTTCTCAAGTGCTATATAATCCTTGTTATCAACAGTTGTAATAATTTCAGGTATTTTTTGAAAACCATTGACCTGCAAATGTTTTATTGCACCAACGATAAATAAAAAATGCTTAAAGTCATAATTAATGATTTTCAAGCAATACATCTCATTTTGCGTTTCTATTCTGTATACATTTTTTATTTTTTCTAATGTGTTAATACAAATGGAATAATTTTTTTGTACTAAATCCTTTAATTCCTGGATTTCCAATGCATGCCTCCGAAATATTGTTCTATTGTAGTATATGAGGCCACCGAATAATTTGTGCACAATTATGTTTGCTTAAATAGCACACTTTTCAATACAAAACAGTATATTAATATATATAATCTTTTCAATGGGATTTCAAATTTTATGTACAATTTTTTTCTAATAATTTTGAGGAGTGAATCCTATGAGGATTGCAATTGATGCTAGGGGTATCAATTTTTATAGTGGCACTGGGATAGGTACCTATACAGAAAATGTACTTAAAAACTTAATTAACATAGATATTATAAATAACTACCATGTCTTTTGGTCAGGTGATAATTATGAAACTATAAAAAGAGAAAACTGCAAAATAGTAATGACCTCCAAAAAACATCAACGTTTTTTTGAGGATTATTATTTTCCAGCCAATATATTAAAAGAAAAAATAGACATATATCATATGCCACAAAATGGTATAGGTTTCTCTGAAGAAATTTCTTGCAAGAAAATAATCACTATACATGATTTAATTCCATACGTAATGCCCGAAACAGTAGGAAAAGGATATTTACTGAAATTTTTAAAAGAAATGCCCTTAATTATAGGAGGCTGTGATGGAATAATAACTGTATCCGAATTTTCAAAACGTGATATTCTTAAATTTTTTCCTATAGATGAAAGCAAGATTTTTGTAACACCACTGGCCGCAGATAAAAAATATGCTCCTTTAGACAAAACCCTTTGCAAAGATTTTCTAAAAGATATGTATAATTTAACAGACCCATTTATACTTTATCTAGGTGGTTTTAGTGAAAGAAAGAATGTGAGTTCTGTTTTAACTGCTTTTTCTAGAGTATATAAGGATTTAGAAAAAAAATATAATTTAGTTATAGTAGGTGGGTATAAAGACTCCAGCCAAAAATTATTAAAACTTACACATGAACTCGGACTAGACTCTCATGTTATTTTTACTGGTTTTGTGCCAGAAGAACATTTACCTATTTTCTATAACTCTTGTGACACCTTTATATACCCATCTTTTTATGAAGGCTTTGGACTCCCTCCACTAGAGGCAATGAATTGTGGCACGCCTGTAATAGCTTCTAACCTTACCTCTATTCCAGAAGTAGTCGGAGATGGTGGAATTCTAATAAATCCCTATGATATCTCAGAAATATCGTCGGCCATAGGCAACTTACTTAGTAACGAAAAATTAAGATCAGAATTAAGTTCTAAAGGATTAAAAAGAGCTAGTGAATATTCTTGGCAAAATACTGCACTCAATACTCTTAAAGTTTATGAGAGTGTGTACAATAGAGAATGTCTTTCATAATTAAAAAAAGCATGAAATTTCCTCTATGCACCTTGCAAACAAGTTTAAAACCGGAAATTTTATTTAGAAATTCCGGTTTTAAGCTTTGCATTACAATTCACTCCAGAGATATTTCATACTGCTGTTTATCTACATGGTTTAAAAGGGTTAAGAAATTTTTATATCAACAATCTGGTTATATTTGTTAATCCTCCCATGTTCTAGCCCATCATTAATGATATTGAATAATTATATTGTCATCTCGTCTAGCTTTCGTCCATCTTTATTAAATACTTCAATAGCATTTAAGGCTAAATTCTTGTTAGCCATCTGTTTGAAGAGATCAGCTGGAATGGTACAAGTATCTGCACCAGCTTCTAATGCATCTAGTATTTGGTTAGTATTCTTGAAACTTGCCGCCAAAATTTTACAATCAAGCTCTCTATCCTCATAGAATGATTTCATTTTTGAAATTTCATTAAAGGGATTGATATTGTTGTTTGACATTCTATTTACATAAGGTGCTACATAATCACAACCAGCTAAAGCAGCTAGTATTCCTTGATCCGCTGAGTAAATAGCTGTACCTAATACAATAGTTTCTGGATTATCAGCTTTAATTCTATTTACAACTTTTAGCCCTACAAGATTTATAGGTACCTTATATGCAATTCTTTTACAGCCATCGATGTTCTTGAGGTTTTCATAATCGTCGCAAAGTTCTTCTAATGTGTCACCAACGAGTTGAACAAATAGGAGTTCTGTATTAGTTCCAAGAATATTTTCTATCTGTTTAAACCTATTTATATTTTCTTTAAGAAGAATTGTGGGATTTGTTGTTACACCTTTTAATACACCGGTCTTCATATACTTATTTATATCGTTAATATTTGCTGTATCTAAAAACATAGTATCATTCCTTTCTAATTGTTGTTTTTTTCAATAATAATTTTTGTCCCTACCTCAATTTTACTTATTTCTTTCTTTTCAACATATAAGGAACCTGCCATCAAATTACTTATATCGCCCTTGAAATTTATTGTAATATGACCTAAATCCTTCAAGTTTTTGTTGACCTGATCACCAACCGCAATAATTTTATAACTATCATCATTTATAAGTAACTTATCGTTAACTTCAATAGATTCTTCTAGATTATTTTGATCAATGAGAAAACAATATGGTTTTAGGTCAGGCGGAGCATTAAATCCGAACAACACTATAATTTCTTCATTTAAAAATTCTTTTGCATTAAGACCAATTTCTTTAACTTGTGTAGTATAAATCATCATTTAATTCTCCCTTTTGTTTAATCTATCGATACAAACCGAAACTTGCTACCCAAGCTACAAATACACGTGGTACTCCATTTAAGAATCTTGAGTATAATACTGATGGTACTCCTACTTCCACGGTCTCAGGATCAGCTTCCTCTAGACCTAATCCAACAGGAATGAAGTCACAAGCATTTTGTGTGTTAATAGCAAATAATGCAGGTAATGCTAAGTTCGGATTTATATTTCCTTTTCCTATCTCAACACCAATTAGAGTTCCTATTACCTGTGCAATAACAGCACCAGGTCCTAGCAATGGTGAAAGGATAGGCAATGAGCATATGAATCCAATAAGCATTAATCCCCATACATTACCAGCGAGTGGTGACATAACCTTTGCAAAAACATTTCCAATTCCACTCCCTTGGATGATACCAATTAACATTGAAACAAATGCCATGAACGGTATAATTGTATTAATCATTGTTTGAACAGCTTCCCTTGAAGCTTGTAACATTATGGCAATTGCTTTACCAGCGCCCATACCGAACTTAGCAATAATGCTTCCCTTCTCAGCATTTTGTGCAGTTAGCTTCTTGTCAGTTGAGTATTCTGACTTCTTAGGTACTTCGTTCTTGCTATCAAAAGAATTGGATGCTTTTCCTGTTTCATTTGTTAATGTAATTTGGTCTATTCCAACATTAGATACATAAAGTTCTTCAGTAATATATTTCGCCAAAGGACCTGATTTTCCTGTTGGAATAATATTTACAGTATGAATGCCCTTTTGTGGATAAACTCCACATCTTAATGTGCCACCACAATCAATAACTATTAAAGCTATCTCGTTATCAGGAACCGAAGTTTTGAATCCATTTACTGATTCCATTCCTGTTAACTCAACTATTTTATCTACAATTGCCGGTTTTTCTCCTCCACCAACAATATACACAATTTTATTTTTTTGATCAGTAGGTGTCACTACAAAAGGTCCACCCCATCCGCCTTTACCTTTTTCAATTCTTATACTATTATATTTACTCATTATTTTACCCCCCTTATGATTTAGATACTTTAGCTACTTTACTTAATTTAATGCCAGATTTCTTACAAACATATGCTGTTGTAAAATCAGTGACGTATGCACCTACAGCATTCATTACAAATCCAACAAGAAGATATCTTATTGCTAGTGGAGTAACACTTAAACCAAGAGTTGTTATACCAGCTGCAACTCCAAGATAAAGAAATAACTCACCTGGGTTAATATGTGGAAATATACCGCTACTTGTGTGACAATATTGTGCAACAGCTGCATAATAACTAGGTTTATAAAATTCAGGTAAAAATTTTCCTAAAGTAAATGCTGCTGGATTACATAATGTAAATGATGCAACAAAAGGTAGTACCATATTTCTCATTAAAGAGTATTTAGAAGCCCATTGTGCAAACCTATTAACCTTCTCTTGACCAATCAAATTAATTACAGTATTCATAAATACGAGTAACAACAATACTAATGGTACAATGCCTGTCATCCAGCTTAGGAAGGTTTTTGATCCTACTTTAAACAATCCTATAAATCCTTCTGCAATCTTAATAGTTAAATCCATTTTATGCACCCCTTTTTTTTATTATATTTTAATATAAGTATTATCTATAAGGTGATTAATATTTCACCATTATATTTTTTCTGATTCGAAAGATGACCATGGAATATCAACTGCAGTAGCACCCGCATTTATGATATTATCAACATGTATTAGCAGTGGGAAATCACTAAGTTTAACAACCCCTCTTTTTGCAAGAGCACGCACACCCCGTGCAGTACGTGTTGCAATGACTATTGATTCCAGTGTTACTCCCTCTAACCGTTTAATAGATTCTTCAATTGAAAGGCCTTGTCCAAGCAGAGTTCCAACTTTACGAGTACGTCCACCGAAAACAGTTACATAAAGATCACCAGCAGATAATATAATATTTTCGTCACCACCACCAACTATTTCAAGAAGATGTTTCATTTCTTTTACACTTTGTCCGAAAAGTCCTGCCTGCGAATTATAATGCTCTTGTCCTAAGCCGTCAGGTCCAATAGCTAGTCCAATAGCCAGCGATACACCCAATGCATAAGCATTCTTTAGCGCTACAGCACATTCAACACCTACAACATCTGTAGAAAGACTTATATGGTAATATGGAGATTCAAACAAACTCTTAAGCATCCTGAGGGTTTCTATGTCATGTCCACAAAATGCAACTACAGAATGATCTTTATCAGCAAGTTCATAACTAGTACACGGACCGCCTATAGCATTAATAGAAAGTTTTTTATTAGCTGGTAGCTTGCTTTCAAAGTATTGTGGATAAGTAATCATACTTCCATCCTCTAAATCAATCATTCCTTTTGTTATTGAAAGAACAGGAATATTTTCAGGTATTATAGGCAATATATTTTCTGCAAACCAATCAACACCAAAGCTACTAACACCACATATAACAACATCAGCTCCCTCTAATGCACTATTTACTTCTTCGATTTGATAACACTCAATTCCAGTACTCGGCAATTGACGTTTTAATGTAGGATGAAACCCTTTAGTCTTTACAGAATCAATAACACCTCTATCTAGTGGTGTACCAACTAACCTCACCTTATTACCATTTTCAATTGCAGGAAAAGATAAAGCAGAGGCCATCTGACCGGCTCCAATAACTGTTATAATTTTCATAATACACCTCCTATTAAAATATTTATAAAATTAATTGTAAATTAAAATATCAATGAACCAATTTTTCATATACTTTTCCGAATGGTGATTTCTTTTCAGGAATAATTTGACCACCTTTGATGATATTGTAGCTATTAACAGCATCCATTACTGCCTTACGTGTGATTTTTATCTCTTTCTTCATTTCCTCATCTTTCAATGTGATTTCACCAATTTCTTTACCATTAAATGCATTAAAGTCCTTAAATTTAGCCAAGTTCGTAGTGCCTTGTATTTTTCTCCCATATCTTATTCTATCATCTTTATCTAGTGCAAAAAGTATTATAGTACCAGATTGAATTTTACCAGCACGCGCCCTATAGCTACTCTGCCTTCCTTTCTTATTTTTATATATTCATCATTAAAACGTTTGATTTGCTTAAATCCTAAAAAATATTGCAAGGCAAAGGATACCATTACGGCTACACCGAGTATAAGCATAAATTTAAACGTCATCTTATCAACTTCCTTTCATGAAATAATTGCAACTCAAGAGATGCTCTCTATATTTTGAAGTTTTATAACAAGCCTTTTATCACTTATTATGGTGAATATTTCGTCATAGATTTTTAACAATGCAGTTTCTTGCTGATTATTCATATTTTCAGGTATTAACAAAAATAAGATAATTTTTAATTTTTCTAGGTTAGATTTTATAATCCCTATGGTTAGGTTAAGGTTATTTATTTTTTTATCTATTAAATGAGGAAATGCAACTCCATTTTCATAAATCATAGAACTCAAATTGTCTTTTTTCTTAAATATACTATATATATCACTAGAAACATTCTCTTCACAAATTAGGTACTCTGTAATTATTTTCACATTATCTATATAGCTTATTTTACCATCTAAGTATAATACTTTAAGATTCTCTAGTTTCATTATGTTGGCAATTGGTTCAATATTCTTCTTTTTAAGCTCGTTGAGCTTTTGGGTAAGAGAATCTTGATCAATAATTCCGCCTATTTTTATAATAGGCAAGTGCACATCGCTTATAATGTCTTCTGTGCTAAAAATCAATCCATAATTAGATACATTCTTAGTTTTAAGTTCTGAAACAGTCAATAAATCAATGTGAGAATTTAATCCTATTATCTCTTGTAACTGTTTTCTTATAAGTTCAAAAGTACCTCTCCCACCATTAGTCACAACAGCAATATTTCCATCACTATTATTACTTTTAGAATCAACTTTCCTTTCATCTAAAATTAAGGCGAAATATATAGCAAGATAACTTATGTCAATCTCCGTGCCCATGAGACAATATTGTTTTTCAAGGACACTCATTGATATTTTTGCCAATTCGAAAGCTAGTGGAAATCTAATTTTGATTTGGTCGGAAAAATATCGTTTACAGGAATTCTAAATATTAATCGGTTAATTAAAAATAACAGATGATACCTTACCTTACTATAAAAAGCCTTCACATTAACATCAATCATGTATCGTTCCCTTATGCTATCAAGCATTTGTTTAACAATCTGCAGTAACATTTCTTGATTTACAGTATTTTCTATATTACCAGTATGTGCAGAATTTCGTGTGTTAATAGGAAATGATATAAAATCAACATCTTCATAATTTAGCTCAATTTTATAAATATTTTCAATTTCCATAATAAAACCCTTAAGTTCTTTACTGTAAATTTCAAAATTTTTATACATAGGAATTGGATTTTTGAGCGCCATTCCTTTTTTTAATCTATCAATAGTTACAATTGTTGACTTATAAAAAAGCAGTTCCATTTGGTTATCAAGCTTGTAATAATCAGCTAGTGCTTCCAAAAGATTGATGGTTTTATTGTCTATGAGGATATTACATTGAAAGTAATCAAACACCTCATAGATAAGTACCAATCGTTTACTAAATTCACTGCATTTCAACTTAATACCCTTGTTTGTAACTCCCAAAATTTCAGCATTATATTTTCTTAAGAGTTTTTTTGTTTTTCTTAGGTCATTATTTACAGTACCTCTGCTAACATTCATTTCTTCTGAGAGATCCATGATATTAAGGTAATTTTCCGTATTTATTAGTTGATCCAATAAATACGCAATCCTACAATTCAAATCATTGAAATCAGCAGGAGTTGTAGGGTTACTTAGATATCTATAGTTTTTATCTTGGTCAAATTTATTAATTATGTCATTGCAGTCCAAGACTTTATTTTTTTTATCTATCACACTAAACTCCTCCCTGTTTAACCTCTTGACTTTCCACCTGAAATATTGATTACTGTTCCAGTAATATAGCTAGATTTTTCAGAAGCAAGAAAAGTTACTAGATTTGCTATATCATTTAATTTTCCAACTCGTCCAAGTGGAATGCTCTTTTCATATCCTGTATCTAGCTGATCTACATTTATATTTCTTGTATAAGCTAGCGCCTCGTTATATGCAGGTGTTGTCAGCCCAGTTTTCTCATTAATTCCAGGGGCTATAGCAACTACTTTGATACCGAATTTTCCAAGTTCCTTGGCCCAAGATCTAGTATAGGAATTTACAGCACCCTTTGTTGCAGAATATAAACTTTGTCCTACTGAACCCTCCATACCTGATTCAGAAGAAACATTTATTATAACTCCTTGAACCTTTTTAGCTAGCATCTCTCTAACAACACCCTGTGTTACAAATATAATTCCCTTTTGGTTAACTGCCGTCATCTTATTAAATGAATCTTCGTTAATCTCATATTTTTTTTCATCACTATAAACATCAACAAGCAGTCTTGGTAAATTAATTCCAGCATTGTTAACTAATACGTCAATTTTACCATATTCCTTCACCGTTTCAAAAATCATAGCATTTATGCTATCAATTGATGTAACATTTGTTTTTATATTGTATATACCATCTTTTTTCCCAGTTTCCACATTCATATCGGCAACAACAACATTTGCACCATTTTCTTTAAGTTCATTTACAATATGTAATCCAATACCAGAGTTTCCTCCAGTTACTATTATTGTCTTGCCCTCTATATTTAACCAGTTTTCGGATTTAATCGAATTGTTATTCATACAAAAACCTCCCTCTATATCTTTATTTTTATTATATTCTATAAAGTGAGTAAAATTAATACAATAATAAATTCATAAATCTTACAATAGGTTGTACTAATTCATATTTAATATGAACAGCCTTGATAAATAACAAGCAAAGTTGAAGCATAAAAATATAGCCCTTGTTTATATCAAGGGCTATATCTACAATGTTATGATATTATTGGAAAGGTGGTGGGTCAAAATCATGTACAATATTATCATGGAATATTACGGAAAAATTCGCAGTGTTTTACTCCTGCAAAGTTTGAGTTATAAACTAATTAAGTTACCTTTTGATTCTGAAGCATGTAATTTTGTCTTTCAACTTCCATATAAATTTTTTCAACATTTTCCCCAAAGCACTTTGAAGATAATGGTTCTATTCCATCATAAGCATTTTTCACCATGGTGGTACATTCTTCTTTATCTGTTAAAACTTCATACAATATTTCAGCTAAATCCTCATCATTATAAAAAATCCTTCCGTTAGTTTTATCCTGAATTAAATCATCTAAATTTTTATCGTACTTTGCTACTACAGGAATCTGCGCCGCCATAGCCTCTGTAAAGGTTAATCCCTGTGTTTCAGTTAGTGATGCTCCTACAAACACATCTCCCATTTGATAATACCTACCAATTTCTGCCCAAGGCTTTTCACCAGTAAATATCACAGATTTTTCTATATCTAATTGCACAGCTAAAGCTTCTAGATTTTCACGCTCTGGCCCATCACCAACAACCAGAAGCTTACAATTTGGTATTTTTACAATTAGTTCCTTCATACTATTTATAATTATATCTACACTTTTTTCTTTTGCAAGTCGCCCAATGAATAGTACAACTGGCTCAGTTTCATCTATTCCAAAAGATTTCTTTTCATCTTTAATAAGATCTTCATCGTAATTGCTTCTTTTAAAAGGTTCAATGTCAACTCCCGTAGGTATTACATCAATATGTCTTTCTAATCCATATTCACGCAATGCATCTTTTACCTTCGTTGTTGGTACTATTATAGCACTGCAATCTCTACAATATAGCTTACTTACCTTTTTAGCAAATTGCGAAGCAGGCTTAAGCATTATACCACGAGATACATAGTGGATATAGTCTTCATACATAGTATGATATGTATGAACTACAGGAATATCTAACTTTTTAGCTACTATTCTTCCAAAAATACCTATACTAAACTCTGTTTGTGTATGTATAATATCTAAATCTAATTTTTTTATCTTATTCATAATTTTGCGTGAATATATCATCCCAACTCTTTGAGAAGGTAGAAGGAAAAATGGTATGCTAGGCAATCTCATGATACCTTCCTCTTCATCTACATCTGGGTGAGCAACTGTAATAATAGTTACATTATGTCCAAGTCTAATTAACTCATTTTTCAATATCAAAGTAGACGTAACTACTCCACTTACTTGTGGATAAAAAGCATCAGTAAAAATTCCAATATTCATAATCATCCCCCTTTAAAGGTTATTATTTTAATGTACAATTTTCATTTTAATATTCATCACTAAGTTTTACTTACTCTTTCATAAACGCATAAAACCCAAAAACTATACAAGAGTAAAATGTAATTAATCTCCATAACAATATAGCAGCCATTATATTATTAGCTGCAAAAAACAAGCTGAAAAACATAAAGAAAGCACCTTCTGCTCCTCCCACAGCTCCTGGTAATGGTATAAAAGCTGTTAGCATCATTACAAAGGCAGTTCCTGCTATCATACTTTCTATACTGGCACCACTCATACCAAAACTAAGATAGATAAAATAAGGTATGCTAAAAATTATTGTTAGCTGGCATGTTGTATAAACAACAGCTTTAAACATTAATACACCACTATGTTTTACTATCTCCATATTATCATGGAACTTTTCTAAATTATCATTAATATGCATTTCTAATTTTGATATATCCTTTACCAATTTAAGTTTATTTAATATCTTAGAAAATGTTATTATTAATTTATGCGTTAATTTACGATATTTTGAAAATATAATTAGGAATATAATTACACTAGCATTAACTGCAAACCCAATTCCTATTAAATAAAATAAATTACTCATTCTAGTTTTGAAAAAACTTGCTTTCCAAAGTATAAGTATTAAGGAATATATAGTTAATACAGATTGATAGATGATAAATTTAATCATCAGTATCGAGCCAGAACTGCCAGCTCCTAAATTCTGTTTTGTAAGCGCATATAACTGCATTGGCTGACCCCCAGATGCAAAAGGAGTTATTGAATTAAAGTATTGCCCAATCATAGTAACTTTAAATGCTTGTCTAAATTTAAAATCTTTTTTGATTAATAATACAATAGTTTGCAAGGTTTTAGCTTCAAAAGCCCAATATAACAGCATAGCAAGACCCGCAATTATTATCCACTGAATTTGCAAATTTTTCATTTGATGAATTAAGTCCATCCACCCATTTGTGAAAATAATAAGCAAAACAAATATAACTCCAGAAGCTATACCTAAAATAATATTAAACTTGTAATTCTTCATTAGCTTACCTACCTTTTATTCGACATACCTTTTTATAAAAGTCTTTCCACATAGCAAGCACATTCTCTCTCGAATAAAAATTGTGCCCTCTTATAGCCTTTTCTTTAGCAGATTCATAATAGGCTGAATCATTTTTCAACTTTTCTATAGCCCTTATAAAGCCTTCATTATCATGTTCTTTTAAGTAATAGTCAAATAGTATATCTTCATATAATTCCAAATCCCTCAACAGTATTGGAGTGTGCGTATTCATTGCCTCCAGTATTGACATAGGGAAAAGCTCATTATAGGATGGCATGAAAAGAACATCAGACACATTATATATATCATTCATCAAATCTCTTTCAACTATTCCTGTAAATAAAATATTTTTAGGTGCATGCTCCATTCTATTTTTTAATTCCTTATACCCATCCGTAATATTTCCGAAAGAAAACCCACCTGCCCAAACAAATTGCACTTCAGGCATTTTTTTTGCTATATCAATAAAATCAATTACACCTTTTCTAGTTTGTATTTGTCCTACTCCAAGCACAACGAAAGCATCCTTTAGAATTTTCAGTTTTTCCTTTGCTATGTACTTATCCTCGGTTGAAAGCTTGTAGAATTTTTCTTCAGAAACGAAATTAGGAATATATGTTATTTTTTTCCTATCAATATTGTAAGCTTCAAGCCTAGTAATAAAATTAGGATTTACTGTAACTAAAAAATCCATGCTATTATAAAAGCTTATAATATATTTATAAAAAATTTTTTTAATTAAATTTGGTAATTTAATACTCCCTTCAATAGTTTCAGGTAAAAAATGCACATAACCCACTGTTACACCTTTTCTTTTTGCAAAAGGTATGCTTAAATAATGTTTAAAATCAATAGTATGATAATGCATTATTTCGGTTCTTTCTCTTTTATTTATTACAACTTTATATTCTTTATCTAATCCGTTTTGGACTAAATTTACTTGCTCTAAGTATGCTGATCCAACCCCTTGACCTTTTACTTTGTCTGCAGAGGATAGCATGTTTATAGTAGGCATAATTGTCACTCCCATCTAATTTAACCTTGTCTCTAAGTTTATTGTACTATAGTATTATTAAATATTGATTAATGTTACCTTAAAATTTTCTTAAATTTTACCAACTAGCTATAAAAATAAACTTATAATAACACTTTTTATTAATATTATTATAGTACCCTTAGTTTACGATTTAATTAATCCTTGAGGAATTTAAAATGCCTCTAAAATATATTAGAGGCATTTTAAATTAATATGAATTATCCTAAGGTGGAGACTGCTCAACTTAGTTACTTATTTAAATCAATCTATATTTCTATGAATTGCGTATATATGTCTGGTACATTTTTAATCTTATTTTGTTCATAGCCCATACAAGCTACCACTAAAAGTATAATTCCTAAAATAAAAAACATTCCATGAATTTCCATAGCATACCGTTCACCTATCAACGCAAACTGCGACGAAACTGAAAGAGCCAATAAGTTATTTATGAAATGTGCAAATATACTTAGGTATATTGACTGCGTTGTTAAATATATAAATCCAATAACTAGGCCTAGTAAGAATGCATTTATACCTTGTGGAATATTAAAATGCACTACTGCAAACAATAATGATGATACTACAAGCGCTATAGTTGGATTTATTTTTTTAGCCATTCCTTTTAATAATATTCCTCTGAAAATTATTTCTTCATATATAGGCGCCACCACAGCAGCACTGAGTATTACGATAAATGGTGAAACAGATAACTCTTCGAGGGCTCCATTTATAATATCTGGCATTGATATCTTACTAACCCACAAAGTTAAACTATTATCAAACATCAGACGGAATGCTATAATCATGATGGCTGCAAAAACAAAGCTCATTGAGTTCAGGTGATACTTAAGTTTTTGCTCATTTCTCGAATTACTAAGCCACTTGAGTAAAATGATAATAACATAGTATTTAACAAATACACCTGCAATAAAAATTACATAGGGCACAGCTTTTTCAAGTCTTCCAGAGAATAGATTTAAAAATTCTTGAGGTACTTGTCCTAATCCCTCCAACAAAATTGATAGACTTATTACAAGAAACCCTTTAATGATTCCCATTTTCTTAATATTTATGGATCCATTTTCTATGTTTCTTAAAAATTTCATTCTATCACACTTTCTAATTTATTATATTCTTTTAATAACTGTGCTCCACCCCTTACTATTTATCCCAATAAATTGATATTCTCTATAATCTATGCTTTCCACTCAAACTATATATCTCTATTTTAACTAGTGTGGTTTTTTCCTTTGCTTTATCTATATATAACTGTCCCTCTTCTATAAATTCGGGACTATATTTCCTTATAAATTCCATTAATGGCTCATATTTTTCTTCTTCCACAAGCATAGTTGCACGGCCAAAAGCTATTACACTTTCATACGACATACTAAATTGATCTTGTAAAACTTTAGCTTTTCCAACTACTGTAAAACTCACCTTATCATTTACACTAATATTATCTAGTTTAGTTCCTACCCCTGCACAATGAAAATATATATTTTTATCTATAATCACATAACACAGTGGTATTCCATAAGGTTGATTATTTTCTCCACAAGTAGAGAGTATGCCGTATTCACCCGTCTTTAAAAGGTCCATAACTTCAATGTCATTCATTTTTCTCTCAATTCTTCTCATTGCTTTCATAATATCCTCATATCCTTTCTAATATCATATTTTTAAGTGTAACATACCCTTCATAGAATAATCTATGAACTTAATGGCAATTTTAATTGTATATAATTTGCATTAATTTTCCTTTTAAACTTTGTTGTACAACTGCTATTATTATCCATTAAAAATGCTTATAAAAAAAGATCTATGCCCTTATATTGTAAAATTCAATATAAAAGACATAGATCTATATTAAATTATTTATTTTCCTATAAACTGCTCCGTCCAGTAAATAGTTCCACTTGCATCTTTTGCTACTCCTACTCCTATTTCAGTGAAATTTGCACTTAAAATATTAGCTTTGTGTCCTGGCGAGTTCATCCAACCATTCATTACTGAAGCTGCGGTAGGTTGTCCCATTGCAATATTTTCGCCAGCTGCTGTATATGTTATACCAAATTTTTTCATCATGTCAAAAGGTGAACCATAAGTTGGTGATGTATGAGAAAAATAGTTATTATCTCTCATATCCTCTGACTTAGTTCTAGCTACATTTGAAAGTGCAGAATTAGCCTTTAAAGGAGCTAGTCCTAATTTTGATCTTTCTTGATTAACTAATATTACTACTTCACTTTCTAATTTGTTATTTTCAGTTAAATTTGATGCAGTTGTTGTTTTTGCAGGCTCTGTCTTAGCAGGGGTTACCTTTGCAGGAGTCGCTTTTACTGATGCTGGTGTTGGTGCTGGTGCTGGTACTGGTGCTGGTGCTGGTGCTTTTGTAGGTGTTTTTACCTGAGGTTTAGCAGCTAAACACTCTGTAGCAGTTAAATCCTTTGGCATTTCAATACCATACTTAGCGCAAATATCCTTCAAACTTTCTCCGGAAACAGCTGTACAATTAATGGTATTACAATCTAAAGTATTCACCACTTTATAGTTTGATGCATTACAATCTGCGGCAAATACCGTTGAACTTATTCCTGTTGATACTAAAATACCTAGTGTTAATATTAATGGTCTTAGAGTTTTCTTCATGTTATGTACCTCACCTTCATAATTTTAGTGTACAAAGCAAGTTTTTTTCTTTGTATTCATATACTATCATCTAAATGAAGGTTTTGCATATTTTATTAGTGGTTATTTTGGAATATTTTGTCGTAATTTAATGAATTTTTAGTTAATGCGTCAGTGTCTCTAATTTAATAAAACTTCAACAAATATAAATTCCAGTGTATTATTGTGATTATAACTAGCTTTTACAATTAAGACGCAAAAATATTTCTCTCACACTGTGTTTATAATAAATTAATATTTGTTGGCAATTGAAAATATTACCTTCTCCTAAATTATCTAAAGGTGTAAAACTGTGCTCCCATAGGTATGGATTTACAAAAAAATAACATGATGTATAAGCAACCACTCACTTAGACATCATGTTATTTTTTTACTATTTCAAATTTAACTTAGCAAAAGCCTCAGCCATAGCCGAATTACCAGAATTTACAGGTTCCTCTTTCTTATTCTGCTGATTTAAAAATCTACTAACATCTTTTTTATCTAAAGCACCTTTTTCTTTATCTCGGCGCTTAGTGAATGCTGAAAGTTTTTCTCTATAACCACAACTACAAGCGAAAATTTTATTGTCTCCATCGCCTCTAATCTCCATTTTCTTATGACAAGTAGGGCAACGAGCATTTGAAACTTGTGATACACCCTTACGATATCCACATTCTCTATCTGGACATATAAGCATTTTACCCCTTTTACCGTTAACCTCAAGAAGATACTTACTACACTCTGGGCATTTAACCCTTGTAACATTATCGTGCTTGTATATTTCGCTTGAAGCTGCAACATTTTTCACAAGTTTCACCGCATATTCTCTCATATCCTTTACGAAATTCATAGAATTTGCTTTTCCCTTACTTATAAGTTGAAGCTGTTTCTCCCACTTAGCAGTAAGCTCTGGCGATTTTAATTCCACTGGAACTAAGCCTATTAATTGTATTCCTTTTGAAGTTGGGAAAATATCTTTACCGCGTCTCTCCATATAAAAGATGCTAAATAGTTTTTCAATTATATCTGCACGAGTGGCGGAAGTTCCAAGCCCTGAGGTATTATCCAAGGCTTCCCTTAAACTCTCATCTTGTATATCTTTGCCTGGATGCTCCATAGCGGTAAGCAGCGTTGCTTCATTATATCTTGCTGGTGGCTTCGTCTTTTCATTTACAGACCTGACCAAAGTAAGTTTAACAGCTTCACCTTTATTTATAGGTGGAAGAGATTGATCTTTATCTTCTCCATCGCCAGAACTGCTTATTTCTCTCCAGCCTTTTGATTTAACTATTTTTCCTTTTGCAGAAAAACTTTCACCTTTTACATCTATTTTTACAGTAGTTTGTTCATACTCGAAAGCTGGACTTAAGACTTCTAAAAATCTTTTTACAACTAAGTCATAAATAGTTTTTTCTTCTCTGTTTAAGCTAGATAAATCCACATGCTGCTCTGTAGGAATTATGGCATGATGATCTGATACCTTACTATTGTCCACAAGTCTATTTGTAGTATGAATTCTATTTTTTATTATATTTCTAGCGGCTTTTTCATATGGTCCTATAGCTATACTCTTTAATCTATCAATTAACGTTGGTACGATATCTGTAGTAATATGTCTTGAGTCTGTCCTTGGATATGATAATATTTTATGGTTTTCATATAATCTCTGCATTAAATTAAGGGTTTGCTTTGCTGAATACCCAAATTTTCTATTTGCATCCCTTTGAAGCTCTGTTAAATCATATGCAAGTGGTGGAAGTTCTTTTTTAGAGGTTTTGTTTACTTCTACTACGGTACCCATCTGATTATTTACCTTGATTACTACCTCTTCTGCCTTTTTCTTGTCAAAGGTGCGCGATTCTCCATTCTTACTTGACCAATGCACTGTAAAGTTATTTACCTTACCATTTACAGTCCAGAAGTCCACTCCAACAAACTTCTTTATTTCATTTTCTCTATCAACAATAAGTGCTAAGGTCGGTGTTTGTACCCTTCCCGCTGATAATTGAGCATTATATTTACAAGTTAGTGCCCTAGTTACGTTGAGTCCTATTAGCCAATCTGCTTCTGCTCTTGATTGTGCTGCCCAAAATAGGTTTTCATAATCTCTTCCAGGTTTAAGATTCGCAAACCCATCTTTTATTGCTTTTTCAGTTTGGGAGGAAATCCATAGCCTCTTTATAGGCTTTTTAAACCCCGCCTTTTGGATAATCCAACGTGCAACAAGTTCTCCTTCTCGCCCCGCATCAGTGGCTATAACGAGTTCATCTACATCAGCTCTTTTAAGAAGTTCGTGCACAACCTTATATTGCTTTGAAGTTTCCTTAATAACTACCAATTTTAAATCCTTTGGTAGCATAGGCAGATCTTCCATTCTCCAACTTTTATATTTTTGGTCATAATCCTCTGGTCCAGCTAATGTAACAAGATGTCCTAGTGCCCAAGTTACAATATACTTTTGTCCCATTAAATATCCATTCCCACCTTGAGTACAATGTAAGCTTTTTGCTAGTTCTTTTCCAACAGAAGGTTTTTCTGCCAAAACTAATGTTTTTCCCATATGTAAAACTTCCTCTCTATTTTTTCTTATTAGAATATGTAGTAGTTTTCTTTTCTGCCATGAAAACATAATAACCATCTATTTCGCTTATTTTCACACCACCAAAAATTGAAATTAACTTATTTTTATACCAATCTTTTCTTTTAGTAACCATAAACATTTTTCCACCAACCACTAATCTATTAAATCCTTTTTCAATAAATTCCTTTGGAACAGAAAAATCCACATGGTATGGAGGATTAGATAGAATTAAATTAAATTCTTTGTCATGGATATTTTTAAATCCATCACTTTGGTATAGCCCAATTCCTTCAATATCATTTAATGTAATGTTTTCACTTGCAAGTTTTACTGCTGAAACATCTACATCAGTCATAACTACATTTGACGCACCTACTATTTTTGCAGCTAATATTCCAACTATACCATAACCACAACCTAAATCTAATACTTTATCATTAGTCTTAAATTCAACAGTTGATAACATTGCTGAAGTACCTTTATCAACATTCTGAGGTGAAAACACCTCGTTTGATGTATTAAATTTCAAATCAATACCTTTTATATTTACATCTAACATAATTATTCCTCCAAAGTTCTTCTTAAATTATAAGTTACTACAACATTTCCTTGTATATATTTAAATATCACTTATTATAACCAACATATAATATCTACACTACATATTATAAACTATTTCATACACATAAAGTAGTTTATACCCTATGTTCAATTAAGTTCTATTCTCAAGCACAATAAAATCCCACTCCATGACGTTATAATATCGTTAAAGTGCTTTTTATTCGCATAAATGATATAATATTTAGAGTACATTCAAAAAATTCAAAATGAATTTAGAGGTAAATTAATGAATTATATAGTATTTGATTTAGAATTTAATCAAGGTTACAATTTCGGAGTAGAGACTGAAAATGTAATAAACCCTAAATGTCCTTTCGAAATAATTCAGATAGGTGCAATAAAGTTAGATGAGAATTTCCAGCAGATTTCAACTCTTGATATATTAATAAAACCGGAAATATATACTACTCTTAATCCTTTTGTAAAAAAACTTACCGGACTAACAATGGATGAATTGAATGAAGGCAAATCCTTCAAAGAAATGTATAGTGAGTTTATACAGTTTATAAGTCATGACCACTGTGTGCTTTGTGTTTGGGGTGCGGCAGATATAAAAGAATTATTTCGTAATATAGAATATCATGAATTAGATGAAACCTCCATTCCCACGGACTACATAAATATTCAATCCTATGCTTCTAAGGCTCTTCATTGCAAAAAAGGAATTAATATCGGGCTAAGTAATGCAGCTAAACTACTAGATATACCCATTGAAAATCAATTACATAATGCTTTTAATGATGCATATTATACTGCTGAAGTTTTCAAAAAGATTTATAACAGTGAAATAAAAATTAAAATATATAATCCTTATAAAAACACAAGTTTAAACAGATCCAGTAATGAAAATTACAAAATTGATTTTTATAATTTAATGAAACAATTTGAAAAGATGTTTGAAAGACAAATGACAAAGGAAGAAGAATCTATAATTAAATTAGCTTATATTATGGGTAAAACAAACCAATTTCAAATTAAATCCTCTGAAATCCCAGATAAATAACCTACTTATATATAGAAAAAGCCTCTAACATATAAAATATATTAGAGGTAAATATTAATATTATTTTACTACAGGAAATCCTTTATTAGCCCATCCATTTGGAGCATTTGCTGCTGTGCCCATACCACCATTTAGTGATACTGCATCATATCCTAGCATTTTTAGTCCAGCAACTGTTTGCCCTGCTGTTTGTCCAGTATAACAGTAAACTATAATCTTCTTGTCTTTTGGTAATGCAGTAAACTTTTCTTGCATTCCTTTTCCCCAAGCAATATTTGTTGCTCCTGCAATATGGCCTTTTGCAAAGTCTTCAGCCTTTCTTACAGAAAGGAATACTACACTACTATCTTTTGCATCTAATAATTTTTTAGCATCATCTTCACTAATTTTATAATGTTTAAACTGTGTATTTTCAACAGCAGCTAAGCCCTTATAATAATTTTCTATAGCAGTTTTAATTTCAGGTTTTATTTCTAATGAATCTACTTTAGGAAATTCATTTACTTTAGTTTCTGTAATGTCTTTTACTCCAGCAACTTTAGATATTCCTAAATTGTATCCTAAGTTTACTGACTTTACATCAAATCCTGCCATATTTAATAGTGCAACTGTTTGTCCTGCTGTTTGCCCTGTATAGCAGTATAGCATTATTGTTTTTCCTTTTGGTAATTTATCTAGATTATCACTTATTGCCGTTCCCCATGGATCATTTATAGCTCCTTTAATATGCCCTTTAGCATAATCAACAGCTTGCCTTATATCTAAAATATACATATCCTTACCTGCTTTTACATCTGCAACAAAAGTTTTTTCAGAAATTTTATAATTATCCTCAGGCATATTTGCAAAGTAACCATTAGCTGCATCAGCTACCACATTTTTCACTACAGCATTAGTAGAAGTTTCTGTTTTAGTAGGCTCTGTAGTTGTAACCTTTGTGGTATCAGGTTTAGTTGCACAACCCACTAATGATAATACAACTGATAAAACTAATAAACTTGATAAAATTTTATTTTTTTTCATATTTACTCCCCCTATTTAATTGATATTTTTTTATTAGACATGTTATTTTATTAACAATTTTATTATATCAATAAAATACATGCTTGGAATATTGAATTAATTATACTGCATTAAGAAAAGTTATATGCATATAACTTTTTTTAGAATTTTACAATTATTCATTAGTTTTATGATGCATCTTGTGCCCCTGCTGGCGCAGCTTTAGGTGCTGATGGTTTTTCACCTGCATCTTGTTTTTGAATAGGCAATGCACCCTTTGATGACCATTCTACCCAAGCACCATCATATAGTTTAAGATTTCTATATCCAGCATTATATAATGCCAAATATGTTTGAGCTCCTCTAACTGATGTTTTACAATACATTATCACATTATTATTAGATTTTATCTTACTTTCTATATATTGTATTTTTATTACCTGAACTGGTTTATAAGTTCCATCACTATAATCATTATTAATATAATTTAAAAGCACTGATCCTGGAATTGTTCCTGCCGCATATTCATCTTGCGATCTAGTATCAAGCAATATAGTGTTTTTGTTTGGGCTTGTAACTTGAGCTTTCACCTCATCTATTGTAGCAATCATGTCATTATTTTTAACTTTAGCTACATACTTTGAAGGCTTAATCTCTGGCACTTCAGATGTAATTTCTGCACCGGCATTTTTAAGCGCCGCCATACCGCCACTAACTACTTTAACGTTTTCATGCCCATAAACCTTTAAAGTCCACCACACTCTTGCAGAATCCATATTATTGTTAGTATCATAGATTACTACTGTTGTGTTATTTGAAATTCCTCTTTCACTCATTAATTTTTCTATTTGCTCTTTTGATGCTAACATATTAACAACTGGATCGTTAGTAACAACCTCACTAAGATCTATCTTTACAGCACCCTTCACATGTTTATCAGCATATAAATTTGTTTCAGGGTTTTGAACACCCACTAAAAGTACGTTATCTTTCTTAACTAATTCTAAAGCCTGTTTTGCACCAATAATCTCGTTTCCAGAATTACTAGTTCCACATCCCACTGTTAAGATTGCTAATGATAAAATCATTGCTACCGCAAATAGTCTTGACATATATTTCATTTCATTTCCCCCATTCTTTTTGTATATAAATAAATTCTAGTATATAAATAAATCTAAACCAAATAAAATTTTAATAAGTTTGTTAAATATTATACATAATACATTCATTATACTTTATATGTTTTAGATTCGGATATAACAGTTTTTAATATTGCATTTCATTTTTAGATATGCATTTCATTTATATTCCTACTTCAACATATGTTATAATTTATTAACACAATTTGTATCCATATCGCTGTTAAAATCTTTTCTTACTTTGAGGTGAAAAAATATTGAAATTTCTAAAAAAAACTCTTAGCCAAAATAGGAAGTTATTTATATTATTATTTGTTTATTATTTTGTGAATTTAAGTTTTCTAACCCATTTCCCCACTATTCATTCTGATGAATCTTGGCTTAGTGGCTTATCAAGAAATATTCTTGAAACTAAAGATTTTTCTTCAACAGAAACATTTTTTGACTTATATCCACGAAATCCTCACGCAATTAAAATTATCTTCCATAGTCTTCAAATTATCTTTATTAAAATACTAGGTTATAATATATTTAGTGTTAGATTAATTTCCTTGATTTTTAGTTCTCTAACTTTGTATTTTTTTTACAAACTATGCAATGAAATTTTTTGCTCTTCCACCAGGTCAATTATTGCTTCAATATTTTTAGCAATAGATATTCAATTTATATATGCGTCTCATTTTGCAAGACAAGAAATTGTTATTTTATTTCTTCTAATTTATGGATTATATTTCACTATTAAAAATATTAATAATCATAGTTTTAAACAGGATTTAATCCTAGGTTGTATTATTGGTATAGGTATAGGTGTGCATCCCAACAGCTTCATAATAGCTCTACCCTTTGTATCTATTTATCTTTACAATGTACTATTTACTAAAAAATTAAAACTCACTAATCTTCTTGTGTATTGCCTTACACTCTTAGTCTTTTGTTGTATATTTGTACTATTAAGTTTATCTTTTGACCCTAATTTTTTTAGTGATTATTTTAACTATGGAAAACAACTCAATGTACACTATTCACTTTTTCAAAAGCTAAGTGAATTTAAGTATTTTTATTACAAACTTTATTATGGAATAAGTGGTACCTACTATACCCCTAATATTAAATTTCAATTTTTTATTTTCATATCTTCTTTCTTATTAACATTATTAAAATTATTTTTTACAAAGGATAAAATAAAAGTCCAACAAATAGTTAGTATACTTTTAGCAATCATATCTTTAAATTTAGGTATTATATTGATTGGTAGATACAATCAAACTAGCATTATTTTTCAGTTCCCTCTATTTTATATTTTAATTACTTATTTACTAGGAAATTTATTAACACCTTATAAATATATTGTTACCGCTGGATTATGTTTACTCATTACAATGAATACAATAATTAATATATATCCTTTTAGTAGTGAAGATTACAATAATTATCTAAATAACATATCAAAATCAGTCCAAAAGGATGATGTGGTTTTAGCTAATTTAAATTCTGAATACTATTTCAATAATGGTAAACTTCATGACTATAGAAATCTAGCATTTTTAAAAGAAAATAATATGGCCTTTAAAGACTATATTTACAAATATAAAATTAAGTTTATTATTTACCCAGAAGAAATGGACACTATTAATAACGAAAGCCCCAAATGGGATGCTTTTTATGGTAATCTTTACTATTATAAAGATATGAAAAACTTCTTAGAAAATAATTGTACTTTAATTAATGAATTTGTCGATAAAACTTATGGCACTAGAATAGCTAGATACATAAATGAAAAAGATTGGACTATAAAAATATACAAGGTACAATATTAAAAATTAAAGTAATAACATATAATGGACTTTATTCCACCATAAATGTTATTACTTTAACTTTTTATTAATTCGTTTAATTCTTCATGCATATAAAAAATTTCTTTATGATTATCTTTCCTTGGAAAAGATATATTATTTTCAATTATTCTTTTGATATTATGAGGACCCGTGCCCATTACTATAATACGATTCGAAAGTAAAATAGCTTCATGTATATCATGAGTTACAAAAATGATAGTTACATTAATATTTTCTCTCAAGGACAAAAGCATTTGTTGAAGTTCATCCCTAGTCACCGCATCTACGCTACCAAAAGGCTCATCCATTAGTAATATTTTAGGGTTTATAACAAGTGCACGAATAAGAGCTACTCTTTGCTTCATCCCCCCCGAGAGTTGATGAGGATAGTAATCACAAAAATCATTTAACTTAACCATTTCTATGTATTTTCTTGCGATGTTTTCTCTTTCTCTATTAGAATCACCAATTTTATTTACCTTCAGTGGAAAAATAACATTCTGTAAGACTGTTTTCCATGGGAATAGTTGATCAGAATCTTGAAATACCATAATTCTGTTTATTCCAGGTCCTGAGATTTCATTTCCATCCATAGTAATAGAGCCCGAATCTACTTTTTCAAAACCTGCTATTTCTTTTAGCAGTGTAGATTTACCACAACCAGAGGGCCCAAGTACACATAGAAACTCACCTTCATTTACACTAAAGCTCAAGCCACTATGTACCTCTAATTTATTCCCATTTTGAACGAAGTGCTTTGCAATATTTTTTATCTCAAGAATCATATAGTCATTCCCCATTTTTTTATAGTTACTTTTTCTAATTTATCAAAAATTAAATCTTCAACTATCATTCCAATTAACACTATAACAATCAACCCTGCAAATATGCCGGTCGTATCCATAAATACCCTATTCTTAAAAATAAACCAGCCCAGGCCTCCTTTCCCTCCAGCTGCCCCAAAAATCATTTCTGCACTTATAAGTGCTCTCCAGGCTCTTGCCCAGGATATCCTCATCCCAGTTAAAAAATATGGTAAGGATGCAGGAAGCATTATGTGTCTTATAATTTCAAAAGAGTTAAGACCATAGTTATTTCCAACTTGCTTATATATACTTGGAATTGATTTAAATCCAGTTAGTAAATTTAAGACTAAGGGCCATACTACCGAGTGAACAATAATAAAAATAATAGATATCTCTCCTGCTCCAAACCATAATATAATTAAAGGCAATAATGCAATTCCTGGAAGTGGGTGAGCAATACTTACTAATGTTTCTACAAGCCCACTAAATGGTTTAAATAGTATTGCAAGCGATGATAAAATAACAGCCAAAACCAGCCCTATGCTAAGTCCCTTTAATATTAACTCTAATGAATATATGGTTCCATATATAATTTCGCCACTAGCTATAGATTTACATAGGGAGTTTACTATTGCGAAAACAGAAGGAAAAATCAGTGGAGAAAATCTCCTCGATGCATATATGATTTGCCATATAATAATTAAGATAATACTCCAAAATAATTTGTAAAATATTTTACTGTTTGTTAGTCTACTTTTCATAATTAACTTCTTTCCACATCATGCTATTTCTATCACTAAACTCATTTGAAATATAATTATTCACTTTCATAAATTTTGCAAACTCATCTACACCTTTAACCTCGTCCGTATATATCATATCTTTATTAGTTATATATTTAAGAACTTCCACTTTAGAAAGCTTATATATTGCAGCCAATATCTCAGAAGACTTATCAGGATTATTTTGAATAAATTGAATAGACTCTTTTATGGAACTTATTAAGGCTATATATAGTTCTGGCTTTGTGTCATGAAATTTATTTGTTGTTACCCCCACAACAAATGTAAAATCTACACCTATAGCATCCTTTCCATTTAATATTTGATGAATATTGTTTTGTTCTAACTCTTTAAACAAATAAGGTGGTGTACTAAAATGTGCTGTAATATCTTTAGCTGAAAGTAGCGCATTCATTGCATCCGGATGAGCTAATGTCACAAGTAAATTGTCTAGCTTTTTAGCATCTCCAAAATCTTTTTCACATTGCATAGAAAGTAGCATATGTTGCACACTTCCAGGTTGGGGAAGTGCTATCCTATCACTGCTGGAAAAATCTTTTATTGATTTTATGTTTTCTTTATTTGTTACTAGAACTACTGGACTTTCAGATAATCCAGAAGCTATCTTCCACTCCATCCCCTTATCGAGGCCTATTAAAAAAGGTGGAATAGCCATAAATCCCACATCTACTTGGTTTGATAACATTGCTTCACGAATGGCTGCAGTATTTCCTAGCTGCTTCCAGTCAATTTTAACCCCCGGGTAATTTTTTTCTAATATTTTATTTTCTTTCATTATTTGTATAGGCGCATATGCTAACCCAAATTGTTCTGCAATACTAATATTATTTTTAGCATCTTTTTTTTCATTTATAGCTGAGCATCCCATTAAAGATAATATACCTATAATTAAACCTATTATAAATATGTTTCTTATAAGAAATTTTTTTTTCATAATACGTACATTCTCCCTGTCATTATAATAATTTAAAACACAATAATCATATTACTATTATTTTCATCATATATTGCTATGTTATCAAATGCTCTGTCTATATTGTCCTTTAAATCTTTGTAACTATTACCTTCAATTATCATATATCCCACTCTCTGGGTAGCATCCGTAATTTCTTTTATCTCATCACCTGTTTTAAAATTAAGTTTAGCATTAATTATTCCAGGCAAATCTTTAACTTTACACAAATCTCCTATAGCCTTTATGATACCTGGTTTTGCAAATAGTAATTGAACTGAAAGTTTTTTATTGTTATTTAATACATCATATTCTCTAAGCCTGGTATAATCAATATTTTCCCCAAGTGAATAATCAATAACCATATCTAATATATCTATTCCCGTTAAACGAGGTATAAATTCATCTTCATAAGCGCCACCTATTCTACAGGCAATCTCATTAACTTTTATTCCCTCTTTCCCAATAAGCATTTGAAAATATATAGGTCCATTATGTATTTTAAAGCACTTCACTATATTTTTTGTTATTTCTATAATCTCTTTTGCATAACTTTCAAAATGCTTTGATGGAAAATCATGAGCAGTGCACACCCCAATACTTGGATAATTATCATAGGTAACCCTGTCAGTTATTGTAAGCACATGAGTATTATCGTTTTCTACCCAACCACTAACTGTGATTTCATCATTTTCATAATATTCTTCAACTAGTGCTTCCTCTTCTCTGGAATAACTAAGCACATCATCAAAACATTCTCTAATCTGCTTAATTGAATTTAATTTATATACTCCTCTTTGTCCCTGACTATCTAAAGGTTTAATTACCACTGGAAAAGTTATATGTTCTAATTCACAATCTCTAAAATCACTTTTTAGAAACGCAAACTTAGCTGTAGGCACCGAGTTACGTTTAAATATATTTTTCATAATCTTCTTATTAGTAACTGCTTTTGCTGTATCTAAATCAAGAAAACTAGGAAGTTTCGCCTCTTTTGCAACACTTGCTACAGTGTAAACCGGTTGATCAGTTCCCAGTGTTAAAATCCCATCTATGTTGTATTTTTTAGAAATGGTTACATTATCATCTATGTTAAATGTACTAGCGAGTTCACAATAATCACAATGTTTTTTTCCAGGAGCATCCTCATAATAATCTGAAACTATAACAGTATGTCCCTTTTGTTTTGCCCTTAAAATAGCATTTAATTGGCAATTACCTCCACCCAGTATTAGTAATTTCATTTATATTTCTCCTTTATAATTTTTTATATTTTATTTTGAATTGTTCCTTAGAGGATGTAATAACTTTAAAAATTTTATGGTTTGAATAATACAAATATAATTTAATATATAATTTTAAAAGTTTACAAAAATCATAGTTGGATTTTCCATATTTTCGTATATTATGTTTAACCTCTACATTAGAAATGCTTCTGGTATTTTTAAAAGTTATTGCTGAAATATACACAAAGGATGTGTTATCCTTTAATATCTCATTTATAATGTTTTTTCTTATTATTCTAAAGCTACTCACTTTGATGTTTCTAGGTTTTGAACATATATTATTAAACATATAATCAGTCATTTTAGAACCCAATTTTCTATAAATAGAATGTTTTTTTATTATAGGAATACCATAAACTACATCATATCCCTCATCTATTTTTTCCTTTAATTTATAAATTTCTTCAGGTGGATGTTGCAAATCATCATCCATTGTAACAACATATTCTCCACTTGAATAATGAAACCCACACATCAATGCATTTTGTTGGCCAAAATTTCCATCTAACTGAATTATCTTAACTCTAGAATCTATACTATGTAGCTTTTCCATTTTCTCGTAACTATTATCAATGCTTCCATCATCAATCATAATTATTTCATAATCACCACAAATTTTCTTTAGTTCCTTTGAAAGAACATTATAAAAGTGCTCTAATGAATGCTCACTATTATAAACAGGTACTACTACGGATATGCTTTCCTGCATATTTATATCTCCTCTAGAATTTGTATTAATTTAACTATAACATAATGCATTTCATCGTTGCTCATTTCCGTGTACATAGGTAATCTAAGCAAACATTTACTTACTTTTTCAGTTATCGGTAAATCTCCCATATTATATCCGAGCTCAATTCCTTTTTTAGAGCAGTGGAGTGGCATAAAATGTGTTAATGCATAAATTTCACTTTCTCTTAGCTTACAAATAACTCCATCTCTAATTTTTTCGTTTGCAAATATCAAATAAAACAAATGATAATTAGATTCACATTCACTTGGTATAAACGTACTTTTTTCAATTATTCCTCTTTTAATATACTTAGCAATACTTTTATTATAATAATTACTAATTACTTTTCTTTTTTCTTTAATTTCATCCAAATTTTGAATTTGCGCATACAACATAGCCATTAAAACATCTGCTGGTGTATAGCTTGATCCTATATCAACCCAACTATATTTATCCACCTCTCCACGCAAAAATTCATTTCTGTTAGTTCCCTTTTGTCTTATAATCTCTGCCCGCTTTACTAAATCGGTATTGTTACAATTTATTGCTATAGCTCCACCTTCCCCACTAACATAACTTTTAGTTCCATGAAAGCTATAACAGCCAATATGTCCTACCGTTCCAAGAAACTTATTTTTATATTTTGAGTTTACGGCTTGTGCTGCATCTTCAATAACAAATAAATTATTTTCTGTTGCTATGTTCATAATTTTGTCCATATCACAGCTTACACCGCCATAGTGAACCGGTAATATGGCTTTAGTTTTATTTGTAATTTTATTTTTTATATCTATAGGATCTATATTTAAAGTACTCTCCTGTATTTCAGCAAATACAGGGATTCCACCATGTAACATTATTGCATTAGCAGTTGATGGAAAAGTAAATGATGGCATTATAACTTCATCCCCAGGTTTTATGCCTATTAATATTGCTGCCATCTCTAAGGCATGTGTTGCTGATGTGGTCATTAAAAGATTGTTTATAGAAAAGTGTTTCTTTAAAAATTTTGTAACAAGCTCCGTATAATATCCATCTCCACTTATAGATTCTCTTTCCATAGCATCTTTAATGTATGTTAATTCTCTTCCTTCGTAATATATCTTGTTAAAAGGTATCTTCATAATTTATCACCACTTAGTTTATAAATTTTAAAAAGTTATTATACTAGTTTATATTGATATTTGTGTAGCTACTAGGTTATTATATAGATACAAGTAATTATTTTAGCAAAGTGAGGTTGATTATATGAATACAATCGATTGTTTAGGTGATATGTGCCCAATTCCAATTCTTAAAATAAAAAAGGAACTAAAAAAAACGAAACCAGGTATATCAATAAAAGTTATAACCGACCATAGTTGTGTTGCTGAATCCATAAAAAACCATTACTCCAATAAAAATCATTCCTTTGAAAGTGATGAGGTAATGAATGGAGTATGGGAAATTATCATAACAAAACTTTAGCAAAAACTATTTTTTCCTACTTTTTTAAAATATTCTATGAATTCTTTTACACTATTATCATCATAAGCACTTTTTTTATTTACAAGGTATACTTCATATCTCATGTCTAGTCCGTTAACCACAGTTTCCACAAGCTGTTTTGTATATAGCTCCTTTTTAATAGATACATAAGGCAAAAACGACATTGAATTACCATTAAGAACTAATGATTTAACAGATTCTATGGAATCAAGATTGAACACTACATTTAAATCTTTAAAACTATGACCTATAGTTTTTAGATATTTATCCAACTTTTCTTCTATTTCCAATTTGTCTGCTAACATAATAATAGAATGTTTTGTTAATTCTTCACTTTGAATTTCTGCAGGATTATTAAGCTTTGGACATGAAACTAGCATCAACCTATCTATACCCACTTTAAAATATTCCAGAGAACTGTCCTTTGGTTTACCATAAATGAACCCCAAATCACAAATATTATTTAAAATATTTTGTTCTACATCATTAGAGAAATTAGTGGATAGTTTATAATTATGATGTGGGAATTTTTCTTTAATACTGTACATTGAACAAGGCAAAGCATAAGTTGCTATTGTATAACATGAATCTATTCTTATAGTACCATTGGACTTATATAAATCCTTTAAATCTTCTACCATCTTATTATAGGTTCTTATCATATTTCCACCATATTTTTGAACAATCTTACCTTCCTCTGTAAGCTCAACCCCTCGATTACTTCTTTCTAAAAGTTTATATCCTAAGCTATCCTCTAACTTTTGTATTTGTTGGCTTAATGCTGATTGTGAAATATGAGAACTATTTGCTACCTTTGAAATGCTTTTAAATGCTGCTACTTCATTAAAATATTGAAAACATTCTATATGCATAATACCACCCCTTGATATCTATTGTTTATTTTATTTCCCCAAAATTTTATTTTAGTTAATTATAGCATAATTTCTACCTTAACAATATATTGTGCCATAACTTATTCTTATATGCTATAATTACTTAAATACATACTATTCCAAATAGTACTTAATTTAAAGTTGTTATATTGTTAAATTTATATCTAAATAAGGAGGGTGATTCAATGGGTGATATAAATACAAGTGATTCTTCCATAAGAAGCAGTTCTTCATCTACAACTTTCAAAAGAAAACTAAGCAAAAGCCAAATCCCTTTCGGTATAGGATTATTCATTGTTTTAGTATTTTTTGGTATTTTTCTATCTACAGTATCAGATAAATTGAGTTTATATTGGTTAACTGGCATTAGCTTTGGCTTTATACTACAAAAATCCAGATTTTGTTTTACTTCCTCCATGAGAGACCCCTATTTAACTGGTGACACAATGCTAACAAGAGCTGTTCTTATTGCACTAGCTATAACTTCAATTGGCTTTACAGCAATTAAGTATGGTGATTTTGCGTGTGGACTTCCAATTTCAGGTCAAAGTTATGTAGTTCCTATAAGTATAGCAACTGCAGTAGGTGCATTCATATTTGGTATAGGTATGGTAATTGCAGGCGGATGCGCTTCTGGTACACTAATGAGAGTTGGAGAAGGTTTCACAATGCAAATGCTTGCCTTATTCTTTTTCATTATTGGTTCACTATGGGGTGCACATGATTTTGGTTGGTGGAACGATAATCTTATTTCAAAAGGAAAAGCTATATTCCTTCCAGATATACTAGGTTGGTTTGGAGCAATATTTGTTCAACTTTTAGTAATTGCCATATTATATATACTTGCTAAAAAATGGGAAACAAAAAAGCAAAATGAAGAATATTAATTTATTATTTAATACTATAAAAGAATAGAAATAAGCACTTGGGGGTATAACTTTGGATATAAAAAATAATGAATTCTATAAAAAATGGTTCAAAAATGCTTGGACGTATGTTGTAGGTGCAGTGCTTTTATCCTTATTCCAAATAGTTACTCTAGCTACCACTGGTGAACCTTGGGGCCTAACTACCGCTTTTGTAAATTGGGGTGCTTGGTTATATGGCGCAGTTGGTGGAAGTGTTGATAAATGGTACTATTTTAGTAGTAGTGCTTCTAAGGAAACTCTAAATGCTGGATTTTTTAATGATCCTGGTTCAATTAGAAATTTAGGAATTATATTTGGTGCTTTACTCTCAACTTTACTTGCATCACAATTTAAGATAAAGAAAATTAAATCTAAAAAACAATTAGTTGCCGCATCTTTAGGTGGTTTACTTATGGGATATGGTGCAAGAATAGGTCTAGGTTGCAATATAGGAGCTTTTTACAGCGGTATTTCGTCTCTATCACTTTCCGGTTGGATATTTGGCATATTTTTATTTATAGGTGCAATAGCTGGGAGCAAAATACTTGTAAAATTCTTTATGTAAAAAAAGATGTGAAAAATGCTATGGGCATTAAAGCTCCATAGCATTTTCTTTTTTTTATACAAAATTTACTCGAAGCTAAATTGTAATATTAAATTTCTTAATTAAATTAACTCCTATTATCCCACCTAAAATTAAAGCTAGCATAAACACCCATCCAGATAATGAAAAATTAGCTACTGCTGAATAGAATGCTCCAATGTTACATCCCATTGCAATTCTTGCACCATATCCCATTAATAATCCACCAATTGCGTAGAAAGCAGCATCTTTTAATTTAAATTTCTTCTTAAATGAGAAATGTCCTGCAAGTAATGGAGATATTAAAGCCCCTAATATTATTCCTAAATTTCTCATGGAATCCGGGTCATTCATGAACCCTCCATTAATGGTATCCATTTGCGAAGCGAAAGATTTCCACTTTGAAACATCTATTAGACCTATGGATTGATATATCCAAGCTCCCCAATTTACAAAAGCTGTAGTTACTCCCCAACTACTACCTGTTGTAAGTATTATTGCTTCAAACATAGCCGCTAATAATACTCCTCCTGTATAGAAAGACCATCTTTTCACAAAAAATTTATGATAAGTTTCTTTACTAAAAAACTTGTATTCCGCGATTTCTGGCAATGCTTTTTCCCACTGCGCATATTCTGGCAAAATAAAAGTATTTGCTCTTTTTCTCTTATTTTCATACCATTTAGCAAAAACATAGACTGCTAAACATGCTAATAACGAAATTATGATAGCACCCATATAACCAAAAGAGTCTGGCAAATAAATTTTTTCACCCCAAGTGAAAAGTACAGTATTTTTAAGAAAGCCCATAGCATATTCTCCCCATAGGGCTCCTGTTATGAAAAAGAATAGTGTTACTAGTGCTCTTCCTTCACCTTCACCAGCATCTGTAAGTGTTCCAGAAGCACATCCACCACCTAGCATCATACCAATACCAAATAGTATACCACCAAGCACAGTTAAAACGTTAATTGGTTTAACAAATTGAGTTCCTGGAATTATCCTGGCCCCTCCTACCGCTCTAAATGCAACTTCAGCTCCACCCTCAAAAGCTCCGTAATGTATTGCTGCTGTTATTATTATTGATATAGCAAGCATAAACATTAATGCTTTTGTTAAAGATGAATCTCCTGTTACATATATTCTTTTTATACCGCCTGCAAATCCGAATCTTGATCTTTGCATTACATATCCGATTGCAAGTCCAGTAATTAAAAATAGTCCTAACTTAGGATTATTTGCTGATATCGATATAGTAAATATAATCATAGCTATTATAATTGCAAATCCAACAATGAACTGTGTTTTATTTATAATTGTTTTTCCATTTACTACTTTAGCATTGGTATTTAAACCTGTAGCTCCCCCTGAATTCTTCATATCTCATTTCCTTTCTATATTTATTCTGATTTGATTTTTATGTGAACCAAGCTGTATAAAATCATCTCCTTAGGAGCTTCAAACAGCCAGATTCACATAAAAATATATATTATAGGAAGTTGTAGTCAGTAACTATTTTTTCTCTTCCAGTTGTTTCATCATCAAATGATTCATAGAAGGATATTCCCATAAATCCACCAGCAATATTATAAATGTTTGTGTATCCTAAATTTTGAAGTGCCATTACTGCATTGTAGCTTCTTTGTGCACTTCTGCAATGTAGATACACTGGTTCATCTTTTGGTATTTCATTTGTTCTTTGTCTTATTTCACTAAGAGGTATATTCACAGCTCCAATTACGTGGCTTAATTCATACTCATCTTTTTCTCTTACATCTATTATGCAGGCTTTACTTTCAACTAAACCTCTTACATCTTTTTCAAATACTTGCCTAAAATCACCATGTAATAAGTTAGTAGCAACATAACCCGCAAAGTTAACTACGTCTTTAGCAGTTCCAAATGGTGGTGCATAACATAATTCTAAATCTCTTAAATCATCCACAGTTGCACCAAATTTAATTGCTGTAGCAATAACATCCATTCTCTTATCCACATTACCTCTTCCAATTGCTTGAGCTCCTAATACTTTTCCTGTTGGAATTTCGAAAAGAAGCTTAAAGTGTAGTGGCTCACAGTTTGGCATTATACCAACTTTATCTCCTGGAATTACTTTAGCTATTTCATAATTAATGTCTAATTTAAGTGCTTCTATCATTTCTTCATTTAAGCCCACTGATGCCGCATTATAATCAAAACATTTAACTACTGATGATCCGATATATCCTGTATTTCTTACAACTTTACCATGTATATGGTCAGCAACTTGTCTTGCCTCTTTTTGAGCAGGACCTGCTAGTGATAACTTAATAGTTTTTCCAGCTAAGGCATGGTACACTTCAATGGCATCCCCAACTGCATATATATCCTTATCATTTGTCATGTAGTTTTGATCTACTTTAATAGCTCCTGTTTGTCCAAGTTCAATACCAGCCTTAACTGCAAGTGAAGTTTCTGGAAGTACACCAATAGCCATAACCACTGCCTCAGTTTCTATCTTTTTACCCGATTCTAAAACAACAGTATCCTTTTCAAAAGAACTTACTTTATCTCCTACAATTAGGTTTACACCCTTATCACGCATTTCTTTATGAAGTATTTGAGCCATATCGTAGTCAAACGGTTTCATAATATGTGCCATCGCTTCAACTAATGTTACATTATTTCCTGCTTCTTTTAGATTTTCAGCAACTTCAACTCCTATGAAACCGCCACCTATTACTGATATATTTGTCATACCCATTTTTTTCACATATTTATTAAGCTTATCTATATCCACAACATTCCTTACTGTAAATACTTTTACATCTTCAATCCCTTTAATAGGAGGAAGTATAGGCTTTGCACCAGGAGATAAAATTAGCTTGTCATAGTTTTCTGTATACTCTGCTGCCGTTAATGTGTTTTTGACTCTTACCTGCTTTTTCTCTCTGTCTATATCTATAACTTCACTATGTATTCTAGCTTCTATATTGTATTGAGCTAAAAATTTATCTGGATGCATAAGCACTAGACTATCCGCTTCTTCTACTATCCCACTTAAGTGATATGGTAGACAACAGTTTGAGAAAGATACATCTGAATCTCTTTCGAACATTATTATTTGATCCTCTTCGCTAAGTCTTCTGAGTCTCGCTGCTGTTGATGCACCCCCTGCAACTCCACCTACTATTAAATATTTTTTACTCATATAAAACCCTCCATAGAATATTATTATTACTATATTTTTATTAAGTTAATACCAAACTATGTGTTAATTATAATACAATCTTTTGGGTTTCTGTAATAGCAATATATTATGTAGCATAACAAATTGTGATACATGGAAATTATAAAAACTTCAACTCTTCATTTTGACTACTTATAAGGTTTAAGATTTCTTCCCTTATCTCAATATATTTAGATGTATATATTACGTTTTCATGATTTTCATTTAAACTATGATTAGTGAAATCTATATTATATTCCTTAAGGATTTTGCCAGGGCTACTCGACATTACAATAATCCTTGTAGCAAGTGCCAATGCCTCATCAACATCATGGGTAATAAGAAAAACTGTATTTTCAGTTTTAGTCCAAATATTTCTTATTAGAGTTTGCATGTTCCTTCTTGTTAGTGCATCTAATGCTCCAAATGGTTCATCCATTAAAATCATTCTGGGCTTATTTACCAAAACCCTTGCAAGTGAAACTCTTTGTTTCATACCACCAGAAAGTTCATAGGATTTATGCTTTTGAGCACCCTTAAGGCCTACAAGTTCTATATATTTAGTGGTTAATTCCATAATCTCACTTTTGGGCAATTTTCTCATTTTAAGACCAAAAGCAACATTATCCTGAACGTTTAACCAGGGATATAAAATAGGGCTTTGAAAAACAACCCCTTTATGCCAATCTGGACCATCAATAAGTTCATTATCCATTTTGGCTTCTCCATATGATGGCTTAAGAAAGCCAGCAATGATTTTTAATAATGTACTTTTACCACAGCCTGATGGACCAAGTACACATATAAATTCTCCTTCCACAATATCTAAATTTATATCTTCAAGAGCAACAACCTCACCTTTTTCACCAGAATACTTTAATTTTATATCTTTTAATGTTACAACGTAAGCTGCTTTATGCTTTGATATTTCATCCATGAAAATCCCCCATTTCTATTTAACTCTGCAAATCATTTTAAAGCATTTTCTATATATGCTGGATTTACAGCTTTTTCAAAAGTAGACAATTTAGGTTCAGAAATAATGCTCTTTTGTTTGTATAAAAAATCTGCTGTATCTTTTAATGAATTCACTAAATCACCTTTTTTATTGCTCGTTCCAAAATAAGCAGGATCTAATTGCTGCTGCGCAGTAAGCCAAATAGAACCCTTCATCTGTTTTGATGCTTCTTCCTGCGTAATTTGCAAAGCATCCGAAATTGTTTTAACTGCGTCAACTCGATTTTCATTGTAGAGTTTAACAGATTTATTTACAGCCTTTATATATTTAGTTACAATATTAGGATACTTTTTAGCAAAATCTCCTCTAACAACCTCTACATTAGAAGTAACAACACCCTTTTGCGCCATATCCTTGCTTGAAATTATAGTTTTACCATCCTTTAAAAGGTTAGATAGTGTTGGCTCCCATGCATAAGCTGCGTCAATATCGCCTCTTTGCCAAGCAGCATATACATCAGGCATTTGCATATCAAGCAGTGTTATATCTTTTTCAGATATACCATTTAACTCTAAAGCCTTCAATAAGCTGTAATGCGTTGTTGTAGCAAATGGTGTAGCAACTTTCTTACCTACAATATCTTTTATAGAATTAATATTCGAGCCATTTTTAGCTACCAATCTTTCTGAATCACCAAGAATCTCATGTATCCAAATCATTTCTATATCAATACCGCTTGCAATCCCAAGTGTTGCTGAAGAAGAGCCAAGCAAGGCAAAATCAATGTCTTTTGAAACAAGAGCATTTCTTATATCTCCTGCATTGAATTCAATAATATTAACTTTCACTCCTAGTTCTTCTTCAAAAAACCCTTTTTCTATAGCAATTTTTTCATCATTAGGCATCTGTTGAGTACCTATATTTACAACCTTGGGTGCATCCAATGAAGTCGCACTCTTTGAAGCCGTATCTTTTGATGTTCCACATCCTACAAATAATGTTGATATTACAGTTGTCATTATAACAGTTACCAATATTTTTTTTAATTTCATATTTATCACTCCTAATTATATTTTGTTATTCTTTACCTTTCCATGGAACAACCTTATGTTCAATTAATTGTATGCTTTTATCTAACAATATACCTGTTATACCCATAATAATAATTCCTAAAAAAATAATATCACTTCTCATATACCGACTTGCATCTAATACCATCCAACCTATGCCAGAGCTCGCCGCAACCATTTCAGCCGATACCAGAGTAGTATAACCAACACCTAAAGCTGTTCTAAGACCTATAAATATATCAGGTAAACATGCCGGAAATATCACATAAATAAATATTTGAAATTTACTAGCCCCCACAGTGTATGCGCTGTTTATATAGTCTTCCTTTATTTTCATAACTGCTGATACACAAGAAATATAAATTGGTGCAAAACAAGCCAATAATAAAAGTACAATCTTAGAACCATTTTCTATTCCCAGCCATAAAACTAAAAGTGTGTAATAAGCAAGTGGTGGAAGTGGACGATAAAATTCTATAATAGGTTCTAAAATTGCTCTAATCTTAGAATTATAACCGCTTGCAAGTCCTAGTGGAACTGCAATGACAGTAGCTGCGAAGAAAGCAATAATAAGCCTTTCCATACTTGCGCCTAAATGTTGCATCAATGTATAATTTTTGTAACCATTTTTCAAAATATCAACCAAAGCAGTCCACACCAATTGTGGAGACGGTATCAGTTTAGGATCAACCCACCCTAGCATTGTTACTATAAACCACAGAGCTAAAATAACAAGTACTGTTCCAGTAGTCAATATTTTTTCAAATGTATTTTTTTTCCCCACTATTATACCGCCTTTCTCTTAAGCTCTAACATAATAAAAAGTATTATGAGTCCTAAGCGGAAATTATAATTACTTTTAACCATAATATTTATTAATTTTTTCTTGTTAATTTTATATCAATTATATCATGATTTTAATACATAATAGATGTTTTTATAATAGGCAAACGTTATGCAGCATTACATATTGTTATATGGTATTTTAAATAGTTATTTCTATTGCTACATAATCTTTTATTATTTTATAACTCTTATTTTATAACTCAGAGGAGTATGCTTTTGTAATTACACGGTTTATAAATTAGTTTATACAAAAATAAAAAAAGAGTATAAAAAAATCAACCTTAACTGTCCTCTGTCAATTGTCAACTATTGAAATGTTATCCACATTATTTTCTGCAAGCTGTTTCCTATATAATAAAAAAAAACACTAAGAAACTAATCATTAATTGATTAATTTCTTAGTGTTTTTCTTAGAATTAATAAATAAAACTACTTATTATTCTTCTATTTCTTCTACTGGTTTAACAAATTCTAGCTCAGCTGTTTTATTTTCTAAATTAGCTTTTCTATTATCTAATGTATTAAGATTTATAGGATGAGTAACCATATCTTCAGTTGTACTCATTATAAATCTATTCAAATAAATTTTCCCTTCAGGAGTATTTGCTATAGCATAAGGTTCTGTTTCTTTTTTAAATAAAACCCAAGTATAGCCATTATTAACTACTCTATTTAAATCTTCTTTATCAATGAAAGTCCTTGATTTTTCAATGCCATATCTGTCTCTTAATATTATAGCAACAGTTTCTCCGTCTAATTCTTCATAATCATTAACTGCATTTTGATTATATACTTCTAAGTTAGCTTTTCTATTATCTAGAGAATCACCATTAATATGTCTAACTGGTGCTTTAGGATGAACATCTAAGATAAAAGATTGAAGGCTTTGCTTTCTTCTATATTTCTTTTCTTCTATGTAATAACTACTTAAATTTTGTGCTAAGTAATTATTAAGAGCTTTATTCCACTCTGCAAACCAAAGGCCTTTTTCTAATACTTTTTGTAAATCCTGCGTATCTATTTTACCATCAACTGTTGTACCATCTTTTTTAACTAATTTTAAAATTGTAACTTCTTCTAGTGTTTGGTGTTTGTTTGATTTAATCTCTACTTTAGTTGCTTCTGTTTTATTTTCCTTATTTATAATAGGACACCTCTTTCTTCTATTTAGGAATCTTCAAAAAAATAACTAGTCAATTACATCATTGACATGTTATTTCTTTCAGATTCCTATAAGGGATTTAAAATTGCGTATAACTTTAATATTTCCCTAATTTTTATTAATAATTAATTTTTGTCTAAAATACGCATGTCTATTTTTACTGCATTATTTTTATTATACCACATTTTTCACTGTAAAAGCACTTAATTCTAAAAAATATTTTAAAATACTTTTATCCATTTCTCAGTTCTATTAGTTCTTTCTCTGTGAGGTTTCGCCACTTGCCAATATCTATACCCTGAATCTTCACATTAATAATTCGAATTCTCTCAAGTCTTATAACTTTGTATCCAAAAGTGCTGCACATTCTTCGGATCTGCTTATTAAGTCCCTGGGTGATAATAATAGTAAACGTATTGTCACTTACTCTACTAACCTTGCAATATCTTGTGATAACACTACAAATTTCCACGCCTTCAGACATTCCTTTAATAAAAAGGTCATCAAAATCTTTATTTACAGTTACTATATATTCTTTCTCATGCAGGTTTTCTGATTCTAAAATTTTATTTGCAAGGTCTCCATCGTTTGTCAACAATATTAGTCCTTGTGAGGCTTTGTCCAGTCTACCAACCGGGAAAATATATTCCGGATAATTTATAAAATCTATTATATTGCTTTTCACTGTCTTTTCTGCAGTGCAGGTAATTCCAACAGGCTTATTTAGTGCAATATATATTTTATCTTTAACTGGAATAGGCTCATTGTCAACAAGAATAATATCCACCTCTTCCACCCACTGCCCAGGTGTGCAGAGGAGTCCATTTACAATTATTCTATTCTCAGCAATAAGTCTATTGGCATCAGTTCTGGAACAAATGCCATGATTACTAAGAAGTTTATTTATTCTCATTTCTATATCTTTATCCTTTCCCTTGTTTCAATATAATACCTTCATTATACCAAATACATAACCACTTTAAACTTAGATATAAAAAAAATAACTTATAAACATGCTGCCCATAAATTATTTTTTGGTGACTGTTAATCTCCTGCAGTTCTCTAATTAACAACTTTTGATTATCTATTTTTCATTTCATTAATAACAACCTCAGCAAACTCCCTTGTTCCCGTATTCCCACCTAAATCACAAGTTAAGTATTTACCTTCTTTTAAAACAGCCTCCACTGCTTTCTCTATTTTATCCGCAGCTTCCATTTCACCTAGGTATCTTAGCATCATAACACCAGATAAAATGCAGGCAGTAGGATTTGCTATATTGGTACCTGCTATATCTGGAGCAGATCCATGAGCCGGCTCGAAAACTGCCCCTTCTTCTCCAATATTTGCACCAGGAACTAGTCCAAGCCCTCCAATTAGTCCTGCTGCCATATCTGATAAAATATCTCCATACAAGTTTGGCATTACAAGCACATCATATTTTTCTGGATTCATTACAAGTTTCATGCTCATAGCATCAACTATAACATCTCCAAAGTCTATTTCACTGTGTTTTTCTGCTATCTTTCTTGCACATCTTAAGAATAAACCATCAGATAGCTTCATAATATTTGCTTTGTGAACAGCTATAACTTGTTTTCTATTTTGCTCTTTTGCTATTTTAAAAGCATATTCAACTATTCTATCACTAGCTTTCTTGCTTATTATCTTTATACTCTCCGCAATATCCTCTGTAACCATATGCTCTATTCCTGCGTACAAATCTTCACTATTTTCTCTTACTATTATTAAGTCCACATCTTCATATCTTGAGGGCACTCCTTGAAATGTTTTTATAGGCCTTATGTTAGCATAAAGATTTAATTCCTGTCTCAATGTAACATTAACACTTTTAAAACCCATTCCCACTGGTGTAGTTACAGGTCCCTTAAGTGCAACTTTGTTTTTTTTAATACTTTCTAAAACGTAGGAAGGTATAGGAGTATTAAATTCTTCTATAACCTCTGCACCCATGCGTACTATTTCCCAATTAATGCAAGCTCCACTATTTTCTATTACTTTAACAGTAGCAGAAGTTACTTCTGGGCCAATTCCATCACCAGGTATAAGTGTAATATTATGCACCATACTCCTACTCACCATCCTTTTTATTGTTCTTCATAAGATTAATTAATCCACCATGTATAAGCATGTCTTGCTCTCTTTCTGTTACTTGGGGTAAAGTTTTATACTCAGATCCACTTGTTATATTTTTTACAATAACAAGTCCACTTTTAATCTGTTTCCCAACATTTTCAATTTTTAATTCATCCATAACATCTATATCATCATAGTCATTATTATTCTCAAATACTAATGGAATTATAGCATTATTAATTAAATTAGCCTTATGAATTCTCGCGAAAGATTTTGCTATAACAGCTTTAATTCCTAAATAAAGAGGTGCCAGTGCCGCATGTTCTCTGCTAGACCCTTGCCCATAATTTGCTCCTGCAATTATAATTCCACCACCGTATTCCTTAGCCTTAGCTGGTAATTTCTCATCACAGGGAGTTAAACAAAATTCTGCTAAATACGGAATATTAGACCTAAAAGGAAGCAATTTAGCATTAGATGGCATTATATCGTCCGTTGTAATATTATCTTCTAACTTAGTTAAAACTTTTCCAAGCACATTTTCTTTTAACTTCTCTGCTTTAGGAAATGGCTTTATATTCGGTCCTCTTTTTACTTCTATATCTTTACCATCCTCTGCTGGATTTATTATTAAATTATCGTTAATTGTAAATTTTTCAGGCATATCCACTTTAATAGCTTCTCCCAGTTCTCTCGGATCAGTTATATATCCTGTAAGTGCCGATGCCACCGCTACTTCAGGGCTTACAATATAAACATTAGCAGACACCGTTCCAGATCTACCTTTAAAGTTTCTATTAAATGTTCTCAGCGATACTGCTCCCGTTGAAGGTGCTTGACCCATTCCTATGCATGGCCCACAAGCACTTTCTAAAATTCTTGCTCCAGCATCAATCATATCAGAAAGTCCACCATTTTTAGAAATCATACTCAAAACCTGTTTGGAACCTGGTGCAATAGAAAGTGACATTTCTTCAGGTATAGTTTTCCCCTTAAGTATCTTTGAAACTTTCATCATGTCAACATAAGATGAATTGGTACAGCTTCCTATTAGCACTTGGTCTACTTTTATATCTTTTAGTGATGATACCAGAACTACCTTATCAGGACTATGAGGACAAGCCACAAAAGGCTCAATCAAACACAAATCTATTTTGATTATATCATCATATACTGCTCCATCATCCGCTTTAAGCTCTACATAATCACATTCTCTCGCCTGCGCCTTTAGAAACTCGTAGGTTATCTCATCACTAGGGAAGATTGAAGTAGTGGCTCCAAGCTCTGCACCCATGTTTGTAATTGTTGCTCTTTCTGGTACACTTAAAGTTTTCAGACCGTCTCCACCATATTCAAATATTTTATTAACTCCACCCTTTACTGTTAATCTTCTTAATAATTCTAATATAATATCTTTAGCTGAAACCCAAGGTCTAAGTTTTCCTATGAGCTCTACCTTTACAATTTTAGGCATTATAATATAATATTCTCCACCACCCATAGCAACGGCTACATCTAACCCTCCTGCCCCTATAGCAATCATTCCTATTCCTCCACCTGTAGGTGTATGGCTATCCGAACCAAGTAAGGTTTCTCCTGGAACTCCAAATCTTTCCAAATGGACTTGATGGCAAATTCCATTACCAGGTTTAGAAAAATATATGCCATGTTTTTTCGCAACAGTCTGTATATATAAATGATCATCTGCGTTTTCAGGCCCCGTTTGCAGAATATTATGATCTATATATGCCACGGATCTTTTGGTTTTAACCTTATCAATCCCCATAGCTTCAAATTGAAGATAAGCCATTGTACCTGTAGAATCCTGAGTTAGTGTTTGATCTATCTTTATTGCGATTTCACTACCCGTAATCATTTCGCCTTTTACTAAATGAGCCTTAATTATCTTCTGCGCAGCATTATATGCCATTGTATCCCTCCATCTTTTATGTTATATAACTATATTAACAGGCTTTAGTGTCTTGCGATTTTAAACTTAACTCTGGCATAACTTGCCTTGAAATTAATTCCAGCTCGTCACTTTTCATAACAGTGTTTCTGCCTTCCATGTACTGCTCATCTACCCATTCTTTTATAATCTGAATTCGTGGGTCTTTTTTATCTATCTTATCTGTTTCTTTTAATCTAAAATAAGTATTAATCCAAGCTGTTATACCTGCATGCCCCGAATGTTCATTAACTGCCACAACAATAGGCCTACCTAATATTTTTTCAGTATCAAAAATATTGTATATTTCTTCATCTTTTAATATTCCATCCGCATGTATACCTGCCCTTGTAACATTAAACTCACTACCTACAAATGGTGTTCTAGGTGGAATACTATATTTAAACTCACCTTCAAAATACTCACCAATTTCACTTATAAGTCTTAAATCCATATTTTTTATATTTCCTTTTAATTGACCGTATTCTATAATCATAGCTTCCAAAGGGCAATTCCCCGTTCTCTCACCAATACCAAAAAGAGATGTGTTTATAGCAGCGCATCCATGAAGCCATGCTGTAGTAGCATTTGGCACTACATTATAAAAATCGTTATGTCCATGCCATTCAAGATATTCAGAAGGTACCCCTCCGTAAACTCTTAATCCATTTATAATATGTTGTACACTTCTTGGTAGCTCCGTTCCCGAGTAAGGTAACCCCAGTCCTAATGTATCACAAGCCCTAATTTTCACCTTAATGCCGGATTTCTTAGAAAGTTCCATAAGTTTTTGTACCAAAGGGATTACAAATCCAAAAAAATCAGCTCTGGTTATATCTTCAAGATGACATCTCGGAGCTATACCATTTTCTAATGCTTCTTCCACAAGTGAAATATATAAATCCATTGCCTGCTGTCTTGTTTTATTTAATTTTTTGAATATATGATAATCAGAACAGGACATAAGCATTCCTGTCTCTTTTAATTTCATATCTTTAACCAACTTAAAGTCTTCTTTATTAGCTCTAATCCAAGAAGTTACCTCTGGAAATTCATACCCTCTCTCTAAACATTTTTGAGCAGCAATTCTATCCTTTTCCGTATATAAAAAAAATTCTGTTTGTCTAATTACTCCAGAATTATTGTCAAGTTTGTGTAGATAATCAAATATTTTAATAATTTGCTCCTCAGTGTAGGTGTCCATAGCCTGCTGTCCATCTCTAAATGTAGTATCCGTAATCCAAATGTCTTCAGGTATACACATTGGAATTTGTTCACTTCCAAAAAACATCTTTGGAATTTCTGAGTATGGAAATATATTTTTGAATAATTCTGGCTGCTGCTCATGATTTACTTGTAAATTGAGTATTCCCATCATATGAGTGTCTTTATAGTTTGTAATTTGCGCCTTTTGCATTTATTTGCCTCCTTATTTTGGTTATTTTCATCTTTAGTTATTTTTTAATTGTATGAATTATGATTTTATAATATATTATAATTTCAATTTAATGTTTATTATATAGTCCAAAAGTGGTTTTGTAAAGATATTCTGCAATTTTTATATGTTTATTATTCATTTTAAGCAATACTAGTCATAAGAATTAAGCTTATAATGAACTTATCCATCAATAACAATATATCCTTGGCATTTGAGTAAATAGTCCATAAAAAAGCAATTGTAAAATGAACAAAGTTCATTACTATAAAGAAAATTATCTTTACAGTGATGAACTTTATTTTTATGTTAATATCATATTTTAAATATCATATTTCTATGAATTCTTTATATATATCTGGCAAATCTTCCAGTTTGTTATATTTATTCTTTCTATATGCAATAATTAAAATTATAATTCCCACAATAAAAACTATGCCATGAATTAATATGGCATATTTCCCATCTATCAATTGGAAATCGTCTGAAATGGAGATTGCAATAGAATTATTTACAAAGTGTGCAAATATACATAAATAAATCGAAGCTCTATTTAAGTATACAGAGCCAATAAGCAGTCCAAGCAAAAATGCGTTTATGCCTTGTGGAATATTCATATGAACTAAGGCAAAAAATAGAGCTGATATTATAAGTGCTAATTTAGGATTTATTTTGCTAGCCATACCTTTTAGTAGAATTCCTCTAAATATGACTTCCTCATATATAGGTGCTATAACCGCAACACTAAGCATCAAAACAATAGGTGAAATAGCTATTTCCTCAAAGGCTTGATTTATAAAATCAGGCATAGGTATTAAATTAACCCAGTAAATTAAGCTATTATCATAGGCTAATCTGAAACCAACAATGATTAAAGCCACATAAATAAAATCCTTTTTATTTATACTTTTTCTACGTGCTTGTTCATAGGACCTTTTACTATACAAATTTAATAAAATAATAATAACAAAATATTTAACTACTACACCTAAGATAAAGCTTATATATGGGCCTAAATTGGTAAATTGTTCAGAAAACAAATTGAAAATCACTATAGGTATTTGTCCTAAGGATTCCAATAAAATCGATAAAAGCATTACAAAAAATGCTTTTATTATACTCATTTCTTTAATGCTTATAGCTTCACTTTCTATATTCTTTAAAAATTTCATTCTATCACACTCTCTAACTTGTTGTATTTTTAACATACTTAAAATCTATCTTAAGTATACTATATATTTGTTAAAATGTCGTTAAATTACACAGAATGTGATTCCTAGGCTATATGCAAGTATGTAATTAATAATAGAAGGAGCATGCTAGTGTAAAGTTAGCATGCTTCTTCTATTTATACATCAGCTCCTAATAGTTTTTAGAGCATCAGCCTTTGCCTGGGTTATCATGTCAGTATCGTATCAACTTTATGTTTATTTCATGTATTCCATGTATTTTGTGTAAATTTCGAGAAAATAGTTAAACTGATGGTATTAAGAGTATACTTGATTATGTTATAATCATTTTAATTTAAAAAGGTGGTTTTCTAATTGCTAAAACTTATAAATCTTTCAACCTACAAATGTGATATGGACCGGTTTCATTGCAACAGTTTGGAAATAACAAGTTTATTAAAAAAACATAATATGGATGGTGTAGAGCTTTTAAATCCTTTAAAGTGGAATAAAAATATTGTCCCCAAAAATATAATAAGGGGTGTTCATCTAAAATACTATCCTACATGGCTGGATTTTTGGAATAATAACGAAAGTGAATTATTAAGACAGTTTGGAAGCATGGAAGAAGTAAAAAATTATTTTGGTGGAACAACTAGAGAATGTATAATAGATTATTACAGAAATGAAATACAGCAGGCTGATAAAATCGGAGCTGAATATGTGGTCTTCCATGTGGCTCATGTGCAAGTAGAGCATGCATACACCTATGATTTTACATATAGCGATGAGGAAATTATAGATGCAACATCAGAACTAATAAATGAAATTTTCAAAGGTTTAAATACAAAAATAAAACTACTATTTGAAAATCTATGGTTTCCTGGTTTAACCATGCTTAATAAAGACATGTTATTAAGACTATTAGAAAAAGTTGAGTACTTTAATAAAGGATTTATGCTAGATACTGCTCATTTAATGAATACAAATCTTGCCCTCACCAATGAGAAAGATGGAATACAGTACATTTTAGATACAATTAATAATCTTGGTGAATTAAAGAAATTCATAAAGGGTATACATCTTAACTGTTCCTTATCAGGGAAATATGTAAAAGAACAAATAGAAGCAAATCATAAATGCAAATTACCATTTAATAATATGAAAAAAGATGTACTTTTTCATATTATGAAAATAGACATGCATAAGCCCTTTAGTAATATAGATGCGAAAAAACTTATCGACTTCATTAAGCCAGAATATGTTATATATGAGTTTATTACAAGATCTTTTGAAGAACTAGAGGAGTATATCACAATTCAGAATAAAGCATTACAATTATTACCTTAATAGTTACAATCATAAAAAATAATTCCACCACATTAGATGATGGAATTATTTTTATGATAGAATTATATATATTTTTCCGTTTCTTCATATTCTTTAAGTTCATTAACTAAATGCTTAATCTCTTGATCCTTATTTTTGTCCATTACGAGTATTACATCCCCTGCATCTACAATTATAAGATCTTTTATGCCAAACCCAATTATCAGTCTATCTTTACCAAATACTGAGCAGTTTTGACTCTCCTCCATAAATGTATTTCCAAGCACATTGTTACCTCGTAAATTGCTTAAGAACCTTGAAAGCGATGCAAAAGTTCCTATATCATCCCAAACAAACTCACATTTTATTACAAATGCCTTTCTAGTTTTCTGCATTATGCCAAAATCCACTGATATTCCATCTATATCATTGTACTGCTCTTTTATTACTTCACATTCTTCATCAGTGTCTATAGCTTGGTATATCGTCATTAATCTTTTATGCATCTTAGGTAAGTATTTCTCCATCTCTCGCAAGAACACATCTGCTCTCCATACAAACATACCACTGTTCCAAAGGAAGTTTCCTTTTAGTAGCAAATCCTTTGCCACTTCGGTGTTAGGTTTTTCTAAAAAACGTTCTACTTTGAACGTAGGTATATCGCCATTGGTTCTATCTCCCATTTCTATATATCCATATCCAGTTTCTGGTCTTGTGGGCAAAACGCCTATGGTGATTAGCCCTCTTTTTTTATTTGCAATTTCAACTGCTTGCAGCACAGTTTCCTTAAATTCTTTTTCGTTCTCTATATAATGATCAGAAGGTAAAACTATCATAGTTGCTTCTTTGTCCTGTTTTAATAGTTTAGCAGCAGATAGACCTATACAAGTAGCAGTCTCTTTATTACTAGGCTCTACAAATATATTGGATTTACATATTTCTGGGATTTCCTTGCAAATCTTTTCAAAATAATCTTCATTGGTAACTACATAAATATTTTCATTACTAACTAAACATTTTATTCTATCCACAGTGCTTCTTAAAAAGCTCTTATTATTAATAATATTCAAAAACTGCTTAGGGTTTTGTGCACGAGATAGAGGATAAAGCCTTGTTCCTTTTCCACCTGCCAAGATTAGTACATATAGCAAAAAATACCACCCCAACTTATTACTCATTCCATTTTATGAACCATAAGGCTATATTGTGAAGATAATTTAGAATATTGTCCAGATATTAGTGTTTTTTGCAAAAATATAAAGTGTGTAAAATGAAAAATAGTTTTCATTTTACACACTTTATATTTAATGATATTTATTTTTCTTCCAAAACAATACTTTCTTCATCAAAAGGAGTAGTAAATTCAAAACTGTCCCCTGGACACTTACCCCCGGTTTTTTTTAGTAATTCGAAGGCATCATATTCTTCAAGTCCATATTCCTTTAACACAGAACTTACATCCCTTTTATCATGCCAAGGAAGACGCTTTGAAAATGAACTGAATAATTCTTCTCTGAAATACTCTACATCTATTCTAGGAAAATTGGGTAGTGTAGAGAATCCATATACTTCAGCCTTTTCCACACCCGAAGTATCATATTTAAAATAATATTTTTCATCCCTTCTAGCCAATTCACCTACTTTAAAGGATTCTCCTTCGCTATTTTTCCATGTAATCCAAATAATATCTTTCACTTCGCTAGTCATCCCTCTCACCTCTTATTAAAAAGATTTGTACTGTCATTATATTGTTATTATTATAAGTATAGCATTAATGTTACACTTATTTTTTAAAACTGCTTAATCTTTGTGTCAATCTTTCCAAAACTACGTCAGGATTTCTGTAGAATTCACTAGCACGTATTTTATAAAACTCCCATCCCATTCTTTCAAGACACATCTGCATTTCATAGTGCTTTTGCCAATTATAGTCTTCATCCTCTTCCATGCCAATACATTTTACTGCTATTTTTTTATAATTGTTTTCTTGAATTTTCAAGGATAAATCTGTTTCTACAACAAAATCTATAGTATATCTTCCTACCTTAACTTTTGGAGTAAGCTTATATCCAATACCCTTTATACCCTTAGCTACCTGCTCCTCAAAATCATTTAAAATTAAATATTTACAGGATTCAATTTCTTCTTTAGGTTCATTCTGCTGAAGGCAATATTTTAATAGTGAATATCTAACACATTTAGTATTAAGGCTTTCTATGTCTACTGAGTAAAATAGCCACATTTGATTTCTTGCGCGACTAGCAGCTACATTAAACCTTCTTATATCAGATCCCTTAGTTAGCGCTGTAAATTTAGCATTATTTGCAATAACCATAGATAGGAACATTATATCTCTCTCATCCCCTTGGAAAGAATAAGCATCTCCACATATGAGTCTTCTTTGTAACATTTCCTCCATGCCAAGCCTCTCTACTAACATACCTTGTATTAATTCGGCTTGAGCATCCCCCAGAAGAGATATAACTCCCATAGTCATGTCATTATACTTCTTACTACTACAACACTGTAATATGGTCTCTACGATGCTTTCCGCCTCCAGTGTATTCAACGCCTTAGTCTCATCCTTGCATCCGCCTACAACTTTAGAGGTTATTATAGGTGCACCGACTTTTTCCTTAGCATCTAATATTCTCAATGGTATTATTTCATTAGAATAGCAAAATTCATTACTAAATCCAATTATCTCTGGCACACATCTAAAGTGTTCCTTTAATAATAACCTACTTGGAAATACTCTTAAGGCTGTATTGTATAAACTAGTTTTTAAATCAAACCATTCCGAATGTGGAATACCTTCCAAATATGTATCTATTAAAGTTTCTACAATAGCATGATCCTTTCCAATGGCTTCAGGGCTTATTTGCTTTTCGTCTCCTACAATAATGGCCTTTTTAGCCCTCATTAAAACCGTTATAGCAGATATGTCGCTTTGACTGCTTTCATCCACAATTACCACATCAAATAAATTATCTGTAAGTTTTAAATTTTCCATAACTCTGTTTATTGGCATTATCCACACAGGAATTACATCCTTACAATTTTCCATTTCCTTTTGTGCAATTTTTCTATACTTTACTGCCTGTGTGCCCGTCCCTTTTCCTATCCTTTTTATAGCTTCCATCCAAGTAAATAAGCTTCTTTTTTGAACTTCCGTAGTTCGTTCTATTTGATTAAACCAACTTCTTTTAGAAACGAGTTCTCCTATAATATGTTTTTCTTTCATTTTTTCCAGTGCTATATTTTTTTCTATTTCCTCTACATCTTCTTCTTCTAATTCACATAAAAAATCATTCCATTTTTTCCACTTCCATGCCTTTTCCCAATCTGTGCAATTCAAATTTTCCATAATTTTATCTTCATTATTTACCATGTTTTTAAATAATAACGGACAACATTCTTCTAATTTACTACTTAACTTTTTTAATTCTAAAATCTGAGGAGCTATTTTCATTAAAGTGTCCATCTCCATATAAACAGCTCGTACCCCATCAATACTTCTTAAATTTATAGCATTGTGTAGCTTTTCTAAGCAACCTTTCCCAGGAAATTTTTTCTTTATCTCTTCCATTTCTCGACACAACTTGTTATATTTATTTATTTGCTTTAAGCTCTCAAATCCACTTTTAAGATGAATATATGTCTCTTTTTCATACCAGGTTAGACTTTTAACCAAATTCTTATCCGGTATAAAATTAATTATGTTATTTGTAAAATCTTTATCCCAATCAATAATAGACTGGATACTGGAAATATCCTTAGATATAGGAATTAAATAGTTGGCATCTGCATAATCTATAAGATTTCCATTATATTCTTTTATGGAATTATTCCAAAGATTTTTAAGTTCCCTTTCTAATAGCTGTAGTTTTATATGTAAATCAACTACAATTACTTGGTCACTGTTATTTATATACTGATAATCCACCTTGCATCTTTGGGTTATATATTTAAGATTACCATGGATAATATTGAACAATCGCCCTAATTTCCCTTTTTCTCTAATTGTTTTTGCTACAACGTCAAAATCGTTTTTAAATTTTGTTATATCAATACCCTTTGGTAGCTCTAAATTATGATTATTTAATTCCTGCTTTATTTTATTTATGTCACTTATATATTCACTGCATTTTTCTACTAATTGTTGCCATATACCCCTTGAATTATTATTAGAATAGTAATATTTCATAACATTATTTATCCAACTATCCTCAAACCCTTCAAGCTTTTCTATGGCATCATCTACCAGCCTTAGTAATCTTCTATTGCCATAATCTATAGAACTGACATCGTTCCAACTTTTGATATTCTCATAATAAATATGTTGCTGTCCTTCTAATTTAGATAATTCTAAAATTTTATCACATAGATCGATTTCTTTAGGCATACCTGTTATGTAATTATTTATATCATTTGCTTCATGAATTTGCTCTTTTTTAATTGTGCGCAGCAAGATAACTAATCTTTTGAATTCATCGGAGCTAAGCGGCTCTTGTTTATTAAACTCAAGCTTATCTAATATCCAAGAATTCTCCTCTTCATTGTCTTTAACCCACTTAGCCATGTGCATTAAGGTGTACTTCTGCCCTTCATATTCTATTTTCTCATTCTCTCTGTCTTCAATGCATTTTAACTCCGCATATAACTTCTTTTGAGTTTCCCCACACTTACCTTGTTTATATTTTAAAAGTTTTATTTCTTTACGTAATTCTTTAGTGTCCAATGATAAATTCTCTGTTATTTTTCTGACAGACTCGTCCAATTCTTCTAATGATTTTGTGTCATTCCCTAGTATACTAATGCACAAGGACCTAACATCCTGTGGTATTTTATTAGACAAAACTCTTAATGCTCTATCTGTTTGACTTGTCACTAACACCCTTTTTCCATGAGCTAAAAGATGACATATTAAGTTTGCTATAGTATGGCTTTTCCCAGTGCCTGGTGGTCCTTGTACAACTATGCCATAATTTTCAGCCAGTCTTTTAGTTATTTCCATTTGCTCCTGATTAGCTGGAAGTGGAAATAATACATCCTCCCCTACTTCCTTCCACTCATTGAGAGTCTCTATATCTTGCAGCACTTCTTCCTCTGAAACAAGTGCTTCTATAGTTTTAGGAATAGGGAATCCCGCTCTTATTTGTGAAAGCACATCATTTAATTCCATATTCCAAAGTCTTGTATCCACCGTGCGGAATATTATGCAAGGTGCATTGTAAAATTGAATATTAGTTTGAATCGATATATCCTTATCCCCACTTAACTCTTCAGTATAAAAGCCATCTTTATGAGTGTTTAAAAGCACAACTATCTCTTCAAAAATTTTCGAAGCCATTTCTATGTTTCTCACATCGAGAGCCATGTCCTTTGCACTATTTCGAATATTTATTAAACTATCTAAGTTTACTTCTAAGTATTCATTTAAAAACTCAAGTTCTACGTTAGTCTGATTGTTATATGGCTTTAAAGCAAATGTTTTTTTGGCTATGTCAAATTTTATTTCCATCTTAGTTGTAAAAATAGGATGGACTATTTCTTTGTCATCCTTTTGCCAAGTTAAAAGTCCATTTGACCAAATAATCTCTAAATCCTCACTGTTTTTTTCTAATTGTAAATATGTTCTTTGAAACTTACTATATAACTCTTCTGCTCTTTCATCTATAGTTAACCAGTAATCCTTATTTTCATCAATATTAAAAGTACATCCTGTAATATTTTGGATTTCCTTTTGCCAATATACACTTTCATACTCATTAATATTTCTTATAGTCTTTTGATTCATATTTTTAATACTTAATAAGTACGAAAAAATTTTCTCCACTTTATCATTAATATTCAAAACTCTGCTACCTCCAACTTCTTAATTCACATTTATAATATTACCTGATTATTATGTATATTTACTCCAATGTGCCTAAGTATAAATAATGTAAAAAGTCTTATTAAAACTCAATCCGTTTTAACAAGACTTATAATTATTTACAGGAATCTCTCTCCACTATTTTATAAGGCAATACAAAATGCTTTTCATCAACAACTAAATTATTTATGGATTTTATAAGCATTCTCATACTTACAGATCCCATGTCATACATTGGCTGAGCTACTGTTGTAAGTTTAGGATAGAATACTGAAGCTGAATAAATATCATCAAATCCCATAACATCTACATCACCAGGAACTTTAATATCTCTATCTCTTAATGCATTTATTACACCCATAGCAATTTCATCACTAACGCAGAATATAGCATCCACCTTATTTCCGGTGTCTAATATAGTGTTAATTCCTCTATATCCATCTCTAGCCTTAACTCCACCAAAATATGTTAGGTCTTCAACAAGCTCTATTCCCATTTCCGTCAGGCCCTTTTTATATCCTGTGTATCTTTTAGTTAATGCATTAACTTTATCTGTGGTAGTACCTACATACGCAATATTTTTATTTCCCTTATTTATCAAATATTTTACTGCATCTGCAGCTGCCATTACATTATCAATGGAAACACTAGGGAATATACCATCAGCATCTGTAGTTTCTACAAGCACAATTGGCATTTCAAGTTCTTTTATTAAACTTATAACATTATTCTCTATGGAATTACTCATGTATATAACTCCATCTATCATTTTTTCTTTAAGTATTCTTAATGATTCCATTTCTTTATCTACGTCCAAATCCGCATTACAAAGCATAATATTATAATTGTAAATATTAGCTACATCCTCACATCCTCTTACGATTTCAGGATAGAATTGATTTGATATATCCGGAATAATTATTCCTATTGTACTAGATTTTTGTGTTTTTAAGCTTCTAGCAACTATATTGGGTCTATATGATAATTTTTTTATTGCATCTTTTACCTTTTTCTTAGTGTCTTCATTTACCACATCTATATCATTCAAAACTCTTGATACTGTAGCAATGGAAACTCCCGCTTCTCTTGCAACATCTTTTATTGAAGCAGCCATATCTCTCAACTCCTATTTTTTTATCCGATTATTTTTTTATTATAAAAAAGTATCTATTATATCATTATACTTATAAAAACTGCTTATTTCAAGCTATAATATGAATTTCAACCTATTTTAACCTATTTAAACCTATTTGTAACCTTTTCATACAATTATGGTATTCCCTATTAAATTAATTTTATAGTATCCAAACATTATTTTAAAAAAAGAAAGTATGCGACTAATATCACATACTTTCCAAATATTATTAATTATACTTTTTCTACAGTCAATTCTAAATCTTCGCCATTTATTTTAACTGTATTATATTCTTTTTTATCATTGTACACAACTTCTACAGAAAGTGTATCTCGTTTGATTTGCTCCTCAAATTTTGCAATTACATTTTGAAGCATTTCATTTCCAGAAACGTAGAGCCTAATCTTATCAGAAACTTCAAAACCGCTTTCTTTTCTCATGTTTTGAATCTTACTTAAGATTTCTCGCAGGTTTCCTTCTTCTTTAAGTTCTTCTGTGATATCAGTATCTAAAACTACTCCCATTTCACCTTCTCCAGCAAATGCATGGCCTTCAAGTCCTTGCATGGTAACAAGCAAGTTTTCACTATTTAATTCTATTTCTGTTCCATTTACATTTATGGTAACAGAGCTTCCCTTATTTATATTTTGAGCAAGCTCCATTTGGTTCATAGCACCTATAGCTTTTTTAATACCAGGTATTAATTTACCATATGGCTTACCAAGCACTGGTAAATTAGGTTTTATTTCAAATTTAACATATTTAGAAAGATCAGCTCCTAGCTCTACTTCCTTAATGTTTAGCTCTTCTTTTACTATGTCCCCATAATATTCTGGAAGAGACCTAAGGCTAACTCTCATTTTAGCTAGTGGCTGTCTATTTTTTATATTAGCAGCGTTTCTAGCACTTCTTCCTAGTTTAACAGTCTTATAAGCCTTATCCATTTCTTCTTCTAAAAGAGTATCTACAAGGTCTTCTCTATATTCAGGCCAAGAACATAAGTGAATACTTTCTGGTGCATTCTTGTCAAAAGGTACCACAAGGTTTTGATATAACTCTTCTGTTACAAATGGTATAAAAGGAGCCGCTATTTTAGCAAAAGTTATTATAACTCTGTATAGTGTCATATAAGCGCCTATTTTATCATCTGTAAGATCTTGTACCCAGTATCTTGATCTATTACGTCTTACATACCAATTAGAAAGTTCATCAACAAAAGCTTCAAGTTCAAGAGCTCCTTGAGTTATTCTATAGTTTGTTAAATGTTCATCTGTATTCTTAACTAATGAATTTAATTTGGACATCATCCATTTATCCATAATATTTGTGGACACAAAATTCTCATACTTAGTTGGATCAAAATTGTCTATATCTGCATATAAAATGTAGAATGAATACACATTCCAAAGTGTTCCTATGAACTTTCTTTGTGCCTCGATAACTGCATCTTCATAAAATCTTGATGGTAGCCATGGAGCACTAGCAGTATAAAAATACCATCTTAGAGCATCTGCTCCTTGATTATCTAGCACTGTAAATGGACTTAGCACATTTCCTGTATGCTTAGACATTTTAAGTCCGTTTTTATCTAAGACATGGCCTAGAACTATGCAGTTCTCAAATGGATTTGTATCAAATACTGTAGTTGATATTGCAAGTAATGTATAGAACCATCCTCTTGTTTGATCCACTGCTTCTGATATAAATTGAGCTGGAAAGTTTGCCTCAAATAATTCTTTATTTTCAAAAGGATAATGATGTTGTGCAAATGGCATTGATCCAGAGTCAAACCAACAATCTAGAACTTCTTCTACTCTCGTCATAGATTTACCACATTTTGGGCATTTTAAATGTACATTATCTATATATGGTTTATGAAGTTCTATCCCTTCTGGTACATCAATTCCTTTTTCATTAAGTTCTGCTATGCTTCCTATCATTTCACGATGGCCACAACTGCATTCCCAAATTGGAAGTGGAGTTCCCCAATACCTTGTTCTACTTATACTCCAATCTATAACTCCTTCAAGAAATTTACCCATTCTTCCCGTTCTTACGTTATCTGGCATCCAATTAACCTTATTATTATTTTCTATAAGTTTATCTCTAACTGAAGACATTCTTACAAACCAACTTTCTCTTGGGTAATATAAAAGTGGTGTATCACATCTCCAACAGTGTGGATAAGAATGTGTGAATTTTTCTGCTTTATATAAGATATTATTTTCTTCTAGATATTCTATTATCTTAGCATCAGCATCTTTAACAAATATGCCCTTCCATGGAGTAACACAATCTATAAACTTACCCTCTACATCAACTAAGTTAATAAGTGGTAAATTATTTTGTTTGCCAAGCATATTATCATCCTCACCATAAGCAGGTGCAATATGAACTATACCTGTACCATCTGTTAGAGTTACAAAGTCTCCATGAACTATATAAAAGGCTTTCTCTTTAGGTGTTTCGAATTTAAACATTTGCTCATATTCAAGGCCGAGTAGCGCTTCGCCTTTAAATTCGCGTATTACTTCATAGTCTCCCTCTAATTTTCCTAGTAGTTCCTTTGAGAGTATTAAATTCTCACCCTCTTGAACCACTTCAACATAATCATATTTTTTATTAACTGCAAGTGCTACATTACTTGGAAGTGTCCAAGGAGTTGTAGTCCAAACAAGTATAGATTTTTCTTCACCCTTTACCTTGAATTTTACATAAACTGAAGTTTCTTTTACATCCTTATATCCTTGAGCTACTTCGTGAGACGATAATGAAGTCCCACATCTTGGACAATAAGGCATTATTTTATGACCTTTGTACACTAGGTCTTTATCCCACATTTGCTTTAATGCCCACCACACCGATTCAATATAATCGTTATGATAAGTTACATATGGATTTTCCATATCTATCCAGTAACCAACTCTCTCCGACATTTCTTCCCACATATTTACATAGCTAAATACACTGTCCTTACATTCTGTTACAAATTTTTCTACTCCATAAGCTTCTATACCCGGTTTACCATTAATGCCAAGCTTTTTTTCTACTTCAAGCTCTACTGGAAGTCCATGAGTATCCCAACCTGCTTTTCTAGGAACATTATATCCCTTCATTACCTTATATCTTGGAATTATGTCTTTCATAACTCTTGTTAAAACGTGTCCTATATGTGGTTTACCATTTGCTGTTGGTGGACCATCATAAAAAGTAAAGGACTCTTTCCCCTGATTTAAATCAAAATTCTTTTGAATAATGTGTTTTTCCTTCCAAAGCTTCAGTATATCTTTCTCTATATCCATAAAGTTTTTTGAAGGATCATTTTTCTTGTACATAATAAAACTCCTTTCCCTGTTGCATTTAATAATAGATATTTAAATCTAATTGAATTTATGGAACGGTTAATTAAATCATCATCCTTGCAGTTATTTATTATTTTAGCAACTGTTTATAACCTTCAGCACTGCAATATTTTAAAATATAAAAAAACTCCACCCTAAATAGGACGAAGTTAAATTCGTTATGCCACCTATACAATAAATATAAATTAAAGTACAATCATACTTTATCCTTTAACGCAGAAATACGGATAAGCTTACTAAATTTTCAGCTCTCAGCTCCTAGGTGATTTTCTTTAAACCTTCACTATGGGTTCACACCATCCCCCACTCTCTTTAAGTTACTTGCTTAAGTACTTTTCCTAATCAATGCTTTTTTTAGTCATAAATTAATAAATTAATTTTAACTTCCTTTAATTATATAATAATGAATTTTTATTGTCAATTTCTTTTTATATTTACCTAAATTTTTGTAGATTGCAATATAAAATGTCCAAAATTTTAAAAAAATATAATGTTAAGATGTAAATGTTTTCTGTTCCATCATATTGGCAGAAATACCGCCAAAAATCCTTCTTGGATAATTGTTGATCCAATGCTGTATTTGCATAATTTGTTTTTTAGAAAATGCTGAAATATCCACACCTTTGGGGATAAATCGTCGTATCATTTTATTTATATTCTCG
>NZ_JBOITM010000040.1:0-16118 GCF_050717535.1 Clostridium sp. | reverse complement strand
TTGGCCGCCGACTTCCTTCAGATTCCGTCTCGCGATGGACACCCTTGTCTTAAGCTATGCACTTGGCACTATTAACCCGTGCTAGGGACTTTCACCCATTAGATTGCGCCCATGCCGGGCGCACAATCAGAAAGCCATGGTAAAGGATACCGTGCTTTCATAAATACCGTCCTTGGTTTGGTATTCAGACACTATTATATTAATAATGCTATATATAACCCTGGATTATTCATGGTAGATACTCCACTTCTTGGCTTAGATCAAGGAGTAGATGATCAAAACCCAGAAAGCATGAAAAAAGGATTGCTCCAATATTTCATTAAGCATCAATCAGAAGGTCAAACCATTATTGTAGAAAATTCAAAAGATCTTCCTGATATTGATTATGAATCAGTGGGAGCTAAAGTCATTGAGTTTACTCATGATAATTATGTAAGCAAGTATAAAGAAAGTCGATACGGTTTTCTTATTGGGGTTGTTGGCAAAGAAAATGCTTAATTATATGCAATTCTCGGCTAGATAAGGAGGTATCAATAATGCGTATTAGTTATAACAAACTATGGAAAATGCTGATAGATAAAAATATGAATAAACAGGATTTAAAAAATGCAAGTGGAATAAGTTCTGCATCAATTGCAAAGTTAGGTAAAGGTGATAATATCACTACAGATATACTACTTCGAATTTGCAAAGCACTTAATTGTGATATCTCAGATATTATGGAAATTACTCAAGAAAATGCAGAATAAGTATTTATTATAAAGTAAATAAGCCTACTCAGCTATCACTATTGGCTGGGTAGGCATTTTTTTATATCAGTTTTTATATCTATAAAGAGCCTGTAAATAATTTTAATAATAGTGCATAACTTAGAATTATAAGTATACTGTTCTATTTTATAGGATTCTTTAATCCTAATCTTTATACTCCTTCTCAACCCACCAATCATCCCTGTCAATTTCTAGAATATCATGTTTGACTGTACAACCTAGTATCTAGAATAATTTTGATCATATCTTCTTAAAACTTCGAGTGTAGCAATTTGAACAAGATTTAGTCTGAATATCGAATCATTTTCATCTGAAAGTCCAGGATGTGACCCTTCAGGATGAAGCCGTTTCCAGAAAGTTTCAAAAAAACCTTGACCATTATCTAGCCATTCATTTAACTGCTTGTAAAATATTGGTGGTTCACATTTAGATAAAGTAATTTTAGCCTCTTGACTACTTGCAGGTGTATTTCCCGTTATTTTTTTCGCCAATTTATTTAATAACTCTTCGACATAACTTCTTAATTGACTATTGCACGCTGCCCAATCACCTCGATTAAATGCATTACTGGCCTGATTGTAATGACCCTTTGCAATATCGAAATTATGTTTGTTTAGCAAATTTTCAAGTAAAGTTTCATTTTTATTAAAATCTATGTCAGTGTCAAATGTTCTAAGTAATTTACCATCATCAATTACAAACCCATCTTTTAATAGAAGTCTTCTTAATTGCGGGTAATTGATGAACTCACTAGTATTAAAGTCAAAATGGTAATCATTGGATATAGCCTTATTAAGGATATCTTCTACAATTTCATACATCAAATTATCACTTAAAATTCCATGCAGTTGAGGATTATTAATTAAATATCGACCAACGGCTAGCACCCTTTGATCTTTGCTACTACCTGTAGCTATTTCATCTAATCCATATCTAAACACATATGTATCTAAAGTCGCATGGGTATTCATGTCTCGTAATAAATACATAATATCCATTATCGTTGCTCTTGAAAACAAATAATCTCCACCTTTCCTTACTAATTAATCAGCATTAATTCCTTTTTCCATCCCTTAGCTGATTCTGAAAGAACTCCTGTTGTTTCTTTAATTTCAGATTTTATATGAAAAACGCCTAATTTTATATGTTATATTAAATTGTAATATTAAAGTATAAAAATACAATCAAAAAGTATTCATTTTAATTTTATGCAACTTTTATTTCATACAAATATTTCTGAAAAGCAATAAATGTAGTTCTTATCTTAGTAGCATCCCCAAGTTCTTTTACTGCATCAGGAATGGAATGATATTTCAGCTCCAAAAGACTCGGTAATTTTTGCTGTTCAAGCTCCTCAACTCCGCTTTCAATATACTTAGAAAGTACAAATTCAAGGAAATCCCTGTGTTTATCATCCAATCCATTAAAAATATCAGCCCTTGCCTCAGCTACTCTGGCTTCTCTGGTTATTGGTTTTACCGCAAATGAAACATATTCTAGTACATCGAATAGATCACTATTTTCAGCATCTATAAGCCGTTGTAAAATAATAAGCTCATCCTTGCCATAACCTGCATCATCTAACTTTTCAAGAAAGGTTTCTCGTGTTATTGGGTTTGACCAGATTATACGCAGCTCTTCTTCATTTTTAAAGAAATCTGGCAATGTTCCAAATAAGTTTTGCAAAAACTCTTCTGCGGAAATAGGTTTACCATCAGCACTCCAAAATGATGTAGAGATCATGTGTTGAATCTGACGATCTTTACCATCACGAAGTTTAATCTTTAGTTTTTTCTTTTTCTCTTTTTCATCTGGTGAAGGCTCGTCTGTAGTTGAATCATCATCAGGTTCTTTTGGTTTTTTAGGATCCTTTGGATCTTTAGGTTCTGGTTTTGGTTCAGGTTCTATTGGCTCACCATCCCATTCTGGGTCATTAAAATGATGATATGCGTCTACATAATCATATATTGTAAAAAATTCTTTGCCCTCAAAAAGCCTTGTCCCTCTACCAACTATTTGTTTAAACTCAATTATATCCTTAACCGGACGCATCAAAACGATATTTCTAATATTTCGAGCATCTACTCCAGTAGATAGCTTTTGAGAAGTAGTGAGAATTGTTGGAATAGGTTTTTCATTATTCCTAAATGTTTTTAAATACTGGTCTCCAAGAGCACCATCTTTTGCGGTTACCCTGACACAATAATGGGGATTATTACTGTTATTATATTGATTAATCAATTCACGTACTGCAGCCGCATGAAGTTGTGTAGCACAAAAAACAATAGTTTTTTCATTTTGATTGATTTCTGAAAGAAGTACCTGCACTCGTTTAACTTCTCTTTCTTTGATTTCAATAATTTTATTAAAATCATCTTCTGTATATATTTTGCCCTGCTCCACGTCACCCTCGATAATGTCATCATCACTTACATAGATATATTCATCAAGGGTTGTTTGGATACGTTTCACCTTGAAAGGAGTTAAGAAACCATCATTTATACCTTCTTTTAGTGAATACTTATATAATGGTTCTCCAAAATATTTATAAGTATCTGCATTTTCTTTACGTTTAGGTGTTGCGGTGAGTCCTAGTTGAACTGCTGGCGAAAAGTATTTTAGTATACCTCGCCAGTTGCCTTCATCATTGGCACCGCCACGATGACATTCATCGATAATGATAAGATCAAAATAATCTTTAGGATATTCACCAAAATAGGGCTTATCATCCTTACCACTCATAAAAGTCTGAAATATAGTAAAGAAAATACTTCCATTGGTTGGCACGTACCCATTTTTTCTAATTTCTTTAGGGTCTATACGTACCAATACATCTTCTTTAAATGCAGAAAAATCATTGAATGCCTGGGTAGCTAGATTATTTCTATCAGTCAAAAATAAAATTCGAGGTCTCCGTGAACCATCTCGTCTCAGGTTCCACCGTGTTTGAAAAAGTTTCCAAGCAATCTGGAAAGCAATAAATGTCTTTCCAGTACCTGTTGCTAGGGTCAATAACAAACGATTCTTTTCTTCAGCAATAGCAGTTAGAGTAGCATTCACAGCAATTTCTTGATAATAACGGACGCTTTTGGTACCTCCTAAATCTTCAAAAGGGATACTGTTAAATTTATCTCTCCACTCGTTCTGATCAGAAAATATTTTATTCCAGAGTTCATCTGGTGTAGGAAACTGAGCAATTAAACCCTCCTCACCGATTTTCATACATATCTGATAAATCTCAGTACCATTACTTGAATAAGTGTAATTAAGTTTCATCTTTTCCGCATAATCCTTAGCTTGTGCCACGCCCTCGCCTACTTCAAGTTCATCGCTTTTAGCTTCTATTACCGCTAATTTACAACCATTATATACAAGTACATAATCTGCAACAACTGCCTTAGCACGAGTTCCACCTGTTTGGATTTTACCCAAGGTTATATGATATTCACGAAGAATTTTCGAGCCTGGAGTAACTCCCCAGCCTCTCTCTCTTAATTTCGGATCAATAATTTCAGCTCTAGTATCAGCTTCATTCATGATTTACCCCCCTATAGTTCACCATTAAAGGCTTTTTGTAAGATTGATTTTTTCAGTTCTTCAAGGTTGTCTAGTTTTTGTTGGTAGATAGCTTCGAGTTTTTGGGTTTGTATAGATATATCTTTGATTTTAGTGACAATGCATTTTTGTTCATTTAATGGTGGAAACGGAAATAATTCATTTTCAAATGTTCCCAAATTGATATTGGCTTGTGCGCTTCCTTTTCCCTTTGCCTGAATCTTTGCTTTAAATGACTGTAATAAATATTCTACAAAGTTAATTTCAGCAAGTTTTGGGTCTAACACAATACCAATGATACTATCAGGAAAGCAAGCATCAAAGCTTAAAATTCCTGTCTCTGCAATGTTTGCAGCAATAGTTATGCAAATAGTTCCTTTTGGCCATAACTTGCTTTGAGCAAGCCCCTCATCATTATATGTTTGAAAGTATTCAGTAATGTAATGATTGCAATTTCTGATGTTACCAGTTTGAATAAATGGATACTTTCCGTTATAAAGTTTTTTGTCATTTCTTGGACGATGTCTTGATTTTCCTCGTCCAAATACATTTGATACTTGGCTTAAAGTTTTATATTGCCACTCATTCCCACAATTTACAAAGACGCTCTGCAAATACGTCTCAAAAATCTCTCGTGCGTTTTGTAGATTATTTTCAGCATTTTTTTTTGCCCTTGCAATGGCATCAAAAGCCATATCCAGAATATCAACTATATGATTTTGTTCATTGAGTGGGGGGAGTTGAATATCAATCGCTTTAAGTTTTTCTTTATTTAATGTTCTCCCTTTTATTTTCACATCGCCTTCGGTGGCAGCATCCCAATCAAAATAAGAAAGAAAGTAATATAAAAAACCTTTCGATAATTCCTCATCATTTTTAATACTTAAAGCAGCAATAGCTTCATTTGTATATAAATCTATCCCTGCGAAAGCAAGCCTTCCTAGTGTCAACTTAAAACTAACAAGTAGAGTCCCTTTTTTTACAATCTTAGATAATTTTGCACCTTCTTCAGAAATATATTCTTTACTATCCGAAATAACATTTCCATTTGTGTTTAATAAATCAGCAATCGAAAGCCAAACATTACCTGTATCTCTGGCAATATCCCAAAATTTCTTATTGCTTCGTGAAGGTGTTTTCCCTAACTCTATTTGGCAAATCTCCCACAGTTTCTTTTCTTTCCAATTAATTTTCATATCAATCCCCTGATCAAGCTGAGAATTTCAGCGCTTTCTTCATCAAATAATTTTATCTCATCCAATATTTCCTGTGGTTCACGAAGTACCTTTTTATCCTTTTTATGAGGATTTTTTACTGAAAGATCATAGTTAGTGGTATCCACATCCTCCATATTTACTAACCATGAATTTTCGGAATCCCCTTTGGCTTTCTGCAATTCCACAAATTCAGCCAAATCATTTTCATTCAATGGATTGGTCTTACCAAGATTTCTATCCAAATTCAGCTGATAAAACCATACCTTTTGTGTTGGCTCGCCTTTCTTGAAAAATAGTACCACTGTTTTCACTCCAGCCCCAGTGAATGTACCTCCTGGTAAATCTAGTACCGTATGTAAATTACAGCTTTCTAAAAGCTGCTTACGTAGGCTTACAGATGCATTATCGGTATTAGAAAGAAAGGTATTCTTAATTACAACACCAGCACTTCCACCATCTTTAAGTATCGTTATAAAATGTTGAAGAAATAAAAATGCAGTTTCGCCTGTTTTGATTGGAAAGTTTTGTTGAACCTCTGCACGCTCTTTACCTCCAAATGGTGGATTGGCAAGGATAATATCATAGCGTTCTTTTTCCTGAATATCATCAATATTCTCTGAGAGTGTGTTCATATGTACAATATTAGGTGCTTCTATTCCATGTAAAATCATATTCATAGTACCGATTATATAAGCAAGTGACTTTTTCTCTTTTCCATAAAAAGAGTGCTTTTGAAGGGTTTCCACATCACTTGTAGATAGATTTTTGCTATTTTTTAAGTATTCAAAGGCTTCCACCAAAAATCCTGCAGACCCTACAGCACCATCGTATACCTTGTTACCAATAATAGGAGCCACAACTTTTACAATGGTCTTAATGAGTGGGCGTGGGGTGTAATATTCTCCACCGTTTCGTCCTGCATTCCCCATGTTCTTAATTTTATCTTCATAGAGGTGAGACATCTCATGTTTTTCATCATGTGAACGGAATTTTAAATCATCCACTTTATTAATAACTTCTCTCATGTTGTAGCCACTCTGCATTCTATTTTTTAACTCACTAAATATCTCACCGATTTTATACTCAATGGTATCGGCACTTTCTGCATCAGTTTTGAATTTTTTAAGATATGGAAAAAGTTTTATATCTACAAAGTCTTTCAGATCATCACCCGTAAGTGCTTTATGATGATCTAATTTTCCATCTTCACCTTTGGGTACTGCCCATGTTTCCCACTTATATTCATCGCTTATAATAGCATTGTACGTTTTACCTGAAAGCTCTGCTGCCATTTTTTTATCTATTTCAAGGTCATCCAGATATTTTAGAAAAAGAACCCATGAAGTCTGCTCTACATAGTCAAGTTCACTACCGCAACCAGCGTCTTTGTGTAGTATGTCGTCAATATTTTTAAAGGTTTGTTCAAACATTTATAATCCTCCTAGTATAATCAAATTGCAAATTAACTTAATTAAAATAATTGCACCAGCCAAAACCAGCACAATTACAATTATACACTTTATTATTATATTTTCCTACAAATGAAAATAGTTTATTTCCAAATTTTGAGGGGGTCATTTTTCACATTTCTCCCACACAATTTCGCAAAACCTAAACAAATACGCAAATACCTTTAGTTTTGCGTATTTGTTAGACCCCCTAACCCAAAAATTCCCCCAACCTATCAGTCTGAGGGAACATAAAATACACTTCAATATTCACTTATAATCTTACACATGACATATATATGCCACTACACCTTGTCCACTTTGCCACTTGCCACGTGGGTGGCACCAGGCTATTTCCTCTCTATCCTTACAACACACTCAACGTGTGTTTTGGTGGTTAAGTGATAATAATACGCATTAAAATATGTTTTTCGTAAAGATGTACCCCCTAAAATTAAGGGGGTCGTGGAATTCTTTAGATTTATACTTTTACGCGATATCAATGTGATCTACTATTTTACTTTTCATATTTGATTTTTAGTTTTCTCTATTTTTAGAAACAGAGATTTCAAGTAATTTTTCTAATTTCTGTCTTTGCACAAATCACCTTGCAAAACTAGTATATTTTTTGTTTCTTAAATTATAGAAATTAAATACCCTATTAAATTCATGGATTTTAATTAATAATCATGTCTTACAAACTTATATGGTTCACTATCTATTCTTTCACTCAATTCTGCATTTTCGCCCTTAACTATCATTGTACCAATTAGATGTTCCTCACCACTATAAGTTGAATCATACTCAAACACCCATTTCCCATTTCCCTTATAATCTGCTACCCCAGAACCTCCCCTTACACTACCACCTGTACTCATAAACACAAATCTAATTTCCGCTTTATCCTTTTTGATATTGGATAACTCAACAATTGAACTACTCAAATCATTTGGATCATTTTTTCTACCTTCTTTTATTTTTAACAATGTGTCTTCTGAAATAAATGTTCCAGCACTATTTAACTTTACTTTTTCTTCCTGTTGAGCTTTTCTATTTGATTCATCTTCATTTTGTCTTTGCATAGTCTTGGTAATATCATCCTTTAATTTTTTAGCATCTGAATTATTAGCATCTACTTTTAATACATTATCTATGTATTTATTAGCATCGTCAAACTTATTAATTTTCAAGCTATCATTAGCATTATTTAAACTATCTGCTATATATGATTTCATGCATTCAATAATTTTATTTTGTGTAATTGAATATCTTTTATTGTCTTGCTTGTCTACTTTTATAAAAATATCTATAGCATCTAAATATTTTTTATCATTCATTTGTTTATCAGCCAAATCATAGTTTTCTTTTGATTTTTTTAAAAGTTTAGCAAAATCTACACTATCACTTATATTTACATCCTTTTTATAGCTTAAAGCCTCTGTGTAAGCTGCTAGAGCTTTATCATACTCTTCTACAACTATAGCTTTATTCGCTTTATTCAAAGCATCATTATATGGTTTGATTTTATTAAAATAATAATAATAAAAATATACTGTAGCCAAAATAGCTATAATACTTACTGATGAAATTAATACTTTCTTTTTAATATTAATAAAAATCATCTCCATTCTACTTAATTAATTATTTAGTTTATACTCTAATAAAATATATCTTTCACTACCATTTTCATTTATTTTTTGTATCTTTGACATAACCATTTCCACTTCATAACCATTTAAATCATCTTTGTATATCTGTTCTGACTTAGCAAAATTTAATGAATAAAAATCATATTGCAAATCAACTTTAGGATTATACTCGCTGGTATGATAATTTTTTGTATAAATAATGTATTTCCCATCACCAATATCCTCTATTTTAAAAACAACAGAATAATCTATGGGACTTTCACCATCACCATGCATTTGATAGTAATATCCATTTCTGTATTCAAGTTTATATGAACTATTCTCATCTGGTGCTATTGTTTGATGTTGAATTTTTTTTATATTAAAATACCTCTTTACTGCATCATCAATATACTCTTTTTTTAATTTATCATGTGAATCTTCAAATTCAAAACGCTTAGTTCCATGTAAAACTATTCCCCTGTAATAATTTCTATAATTATGCCGAAAGCCAAATAATATTAGCTGCCTATCAGATATTTTTCCCTCCTCAAATGATATATCAAATGAAACTTCAGCAAAATTACTCATAAAAACATTAAGCTTTCTTTGTAATTCTTGATTAAGAATTACATCCTTAAATTTCACGTTATATTTATAAGTTATTTCATTACTTATATCACTGTTATTGTTAATAATAATTATGTTTAAAGTTAAATTTCCACCCTTAGATAATCTGATTTTTTCAGTGTATTTTTGTGAGTTTTTATTTGGCTTTGTTCCATCAATTGTGTAGTATGTACTACAATTTTGGGGAACATTAATTGTTATGAAATCACCTAAATAAACGTCTCCACTATTTGGTTTAACATGGGCCACTAGGCTATTTCTAATTTCTTTTTCAGCTTCATCAATGAACTTCTCAGCTTTTCTATCTTTATTTAAAGCATAATATTTTTTTAATACTTTATATGAGTCCTCTATTCTATTTTGTTTCTTATAAAGATTACATAGTTCTATATTAGCTTCAAAGTAATCGGGTTTATTATTTATTAAACTAACAAGTTCTTTTTCTGCATCTTTATAATTATTCATTTTTATGTATGTTTTAGCTAAACCATATTTAGCTTCAGTACCTAATTTATTATTATTTACTAATCTTTTAAATATAGTAATAGCTTCTGATGTTTGCCCATTCTTTGAAAATTTATTAGCATCATTCAATTTCCTTTTATCACCATTCAAAAAAAATAACAAGCTAATAACAAATATGCATATTACTAAGATAAAAATAGTAATAATCCTTTTACTCATATAGTCCCCCTCCCTTTACATGAGCTCTCACAGAAACTCTTTAGAGCCCGTGATTGCTCATTTTTAGTATCATTAAATTTTATTAATCCCCCCATTTTTTTTGAATAAAACGCTTGGCAAGTCTGTAAAATTTTGAAAATCTCCTCCTAAAGACATGTTTTAAAAGGAGGATTATTTATTTTATGCTTAAAAACTGGGGCACTCATGATGATTATCACCAATTTATTATTTCAACTCTCTCATGTTTCTACAAAGTTTTTCCTAAAAAAATTATAGAACTTGAAAATTCTATCTCTAAGTTGTATTGTTTAGACTTAGATATTCTTAGAGAGATATTAAAACCTTATTATTCTAATACTGGTAGACCTGCGACCCTTCAACCTGAAATATTTCGTTCATTTTCTTTAATGCTTTTTCAAAAGGAAACAAGTATTACCAACTGGGTTAAAAAGCTTCATGCCTGTGAGTTACTTGCAACCTGTATTGGCTGCAATGAAAATAATGTCCCATCACTTGGTGCTCATTATGATTTTATCTCTAGATTATGGCTCTCAAGTCTGTCTACCGACAGACTCAAACTAAAAAAAACACATCCGTATAAGAAGAAACCCGCTAAAACCAAAGAACCCGGGAAAAATAAAAAGCTTCCTAATAAAAGATCAGGTGTTGTTAAAAGAATTTCAAATTATTTTGAAGCTGGTCGCTCATTTCATTAAGAGCCGAAAGGCTGCTTCAAAAAATATTCTCATTAGTTGCTGTAGAACCATCTTTTAATCTTAACCTAATAGAAAAAGCTAAACTTACAGTTGCGGGTGATGGTACTTGCGTTCACTGTAAATCTTCTTACTATGGTTCTAAAGTTTGTGACTGCCGTGAAAACGGAATTTACGATTGCAAATGCCCTCGTAGACTTTCTGACGTAAACGCTACTTGGGGTTGGGACAGTCATGAAAGTCGTTGGTTTTACGGTTATACGCTCTATGCTTTATCTGCCTATAACAAGAAATACAAGATCGATCTACCTATTTATCTACGATTTGTAGAGGCAAGCAGACACGACAGTGTCACTGGAATAGTCGCATTAGCTGAATTTAGAGAACTGTTGCCGCAGTTCAATATATCAAATTATGTTCTTGACTCAGCTAATGATAACTATGCTACATATGAATTATGTTCTAAATGGAACATTAATCCCTTTATTGATCTGAACTCCAAAAACAAGGAAAATCCAAAATACCCAGCTGTTCTAGATATTAATAAAAAGGATTTCCTATCTGTATAGGTGGCCATGAAATGATCTATAACGGTTATGAAAAAAGTCGTTCACGCCTTAAATGGCACTGCCCTTTAGTTTTAAAAAAGGTTGATAGTTGCTCTTGTTGTGAACAGTGCTCACCTTCACCTTATGGGCGAGTAATCTATACTAAACCATCATGGGACTTGCGGTTATTTACTACTGTGCCTCGCGGCTCAAAACAATGGAAAACTATTTATAAAATTAGAACTTGTTCAGAACGTATAAATAATCGTATTCTGAATGATTATAGAATTCATTCTTTACGAATATACGGTAAAAAACGTTATTCATTTATGACTATGATTGCTGGAATTAATATTCATCTAGATGCAAGACTTAAAGTTTCAGGTTTTAGTATTTTAAATATACTAGTGTAGCTATTTAGCAATTAAATATTTTTTATTGAAATTCCTGCATCGTGCAGGCTTGTTTGCTATACCTATTTTTATCGCTACTTGCTCTCTCAACATAAAATTTATAGTTCTAGACGACTCCATACAAATTCAAGTTTTATTTATTAGTTCCGTGAGTACTCTACATGAATGTTTTTATACTCCTCTTACCTACTTACTGCTTTTTTCCTACACATATAAGTAATAACTAACTTATAAAATAATAAATTGCAATTAAAGACATCTAAACCTGGTTAAGCTATCTGTCTATCATTACATATAAAAAGACTTCCCTTATTTTGATTTACTTTACTGTTTTATTTAGCACTTGTTTTTAACTTAGAATTTTCTACCCCTGGATTATTACACTTAAATTTACCACACTACATAAAATGTCCATTTAATTGTAGTATACTACCATCTTTATAAAAAGCCTTATTATTTTTGATAGAGTCTTTTACTTCGTTACCATCAAATACTTTACCGTCTACATCCCTTATATCCCAATCATATCCATTTCCACCACCGTAATAAGTTCCTAGATCTATAGAATAAACTGAATAAGCTAATTTGCCGTTTATAGTTATATCGGGTTCAGCAATTTTCCAATCAGAGTCTTCCCATTTTCCTGTTCCTATCGATACGAAAACATAACCACCATATTTCTCCAGAAATTCATCTGATAATGGTGCTGAATGGTTTAATAAATCAGGCATTGATTTATCATTCACATTTAAAATTACGTATTTGTTAAATCCAAATTTTCTTCGTAACTCACCAAGTGATGCAATTCCATTTTTCTTTAAGTCTTGTTCTTTTTTCTTATAAGCTTCAATATCTTTTTGCTTTTGAAGTACCTTTGCAATATCATCCTTTAATTTAAGTCCATCAGCATTAGCAGCATCAACCTTAAATATATCCGCTAAAACCTTATTGGCATCATCAAGTTTATTGTTTTTTAAATCATCGTTAGCAATATTAAATTTATCCGTGATATATAATTTCTTACATCCAATTATTTTATTTTGAGAATCAACATACTTTTTAACATCTAGCTTGTCTACTTTTTTAAATGTATCTGCTGCGTCTAAATATTGTTTATCACTCATTTGTTTCACAGCTTTATCATATGTTAATTTTGATGCTTTTAGCACTTTAGCAAGTTCTATTTGTTTATTAATATTAGCATCATTTTTACATTTAAAAGCTTCTTGATATGATTGTACAGCTTTATCATATTGTTCTTTACTAACATAAGTATTTGCCTGACTCAAATATTTTTTATAGTTTTGATTAGTATTGTAACTCTTAACACCAATAAATGACCCAGTACCAATTACAACTAATATTATAGATATAATTACTATTTTTAAATTCTTTTTCACTCCCCATACCCCTTTATTGTTTTATATTAAATAAACAAATATAGAGTTTTAAGTTCAACTATTAACTTATGCATCCATTAAATCCATTTATATCTATAAGATATTATGATAAATAAGTTAAGATTAAAATCTAAAACTCTATATTTGTATATTTTTTTATTTGTTAAACAGTTTTTTAATTATATTATCACTCACAGCACCTTGTTGCCCAAATACATATACATTATTTACCTGAATAAGATTTTGACTTGCGTATTGAGTTGTTATATCTTGTAAATCACTATTATCTACAAGAACTATAGCCGAAGAAAGCATTGTTGCGAGTGATGAACCAGAAAGTGCATCAGCGAACTTTTTTCCTGTAGCAATACATATGTTGCTAAAATCTATATCGTTTTGAAATCTTTTTATAATATTAATATTTCTTTCATATTGGTTTCTACCGAGTATTCTTTCGGGGTTTGGAAGCTTACTTTCTACATTATCACTTACTAAATCTGTATCACCCAAAATATAAGTTTTACTGAAATTTCTCGCATTTATAAAAGTATTTGTAGAGTCCGGTAAAGTATCTTTATTAGTTAAAAGTATAGGAATTCCTTTTTTTGCAGCAATTGAAGAAGCTGATAATGCGTCTGACCATTGATTTCCATTCGTTATCATTATCTCTCCTGATAAGGCTCCTAATTTTTGAGCTATTTTAACTGAAGTTTCATATCTATCTTTACCTCCAAGTCTTTCTGTAGTTATACCTATTGAATTGAATTGTTTTTCAACTGTTTCGGATACAACTCCAATACCACCAGCTATAAAAATATGATTAATATTTAATCTTTTAATCTCAGTTAATACACTTTGAGGAATTAACTCACGCTTAGTTAACAGAATTGGTGCATTGTATTTTTTAGCAAGCGGAGCTGCACTTAACGCATCAGGATAATCACTACCAGTTGCAATAACCGCATAAGTTGAGCTTTTTTTCCATCCTGCTTGGGAAATAACTGTTGATGTATCATACCTATCAGCCCCACCAAGTCTTATGGTACCTAATGTACTACTTGTAATATCATTATTCACTATATCTATAGTAAATACACTATATTGAGTGCCGTCACTACCTGATGCTGTTATCGTTACTGTTCCATTTTTTAAACCTGTAACAATTCCTTTACTTACTGTGGCAATACTATTCTCGCTACTTTTCCATGTTATATTATTTGAAATATTGGAACTCAAATTTAAATAATTTGTTAAATTAGTGTTTTGACCGTTACGAATAACTAAATTTTCCTTCTTAAGTTCTACATTTATAGTAAATACTCCATACTGTGTTCCATCTTTTTCCACAGCAGTTACTGTTGTTATTCCTGTCCCTATAGCTGATACTACTCCATTATTTACAGTTGCGACAGCTGTATTACTACTTTGCCAGGTTAGGTTAGTTCCGTTTAAACTTAAATACTTTGTTAAGTTTAAATCACTTCCATTGTTCACCAAGATTGTTTGCTTTATTGTTTGTGCAAGGCTAAATTTTTGTATGCAGCTACCAGAAATACTTCTAGTCCATATATAAATATTTCCTGAACCATCCGCCGCTATTGGTGCTTGTAAATAGTGTTCTTGACCATTTGATTGATTAGGTACCCATTGAGTTAAGTAATTTCCATTCGAATCAAATTTTTGTATACACTTATTCTTAAAGTCGGTTACATATATATTTCCTGAGTTATCAACGGTAATTCCTGTAAATTTATATTCACCCTTTACTGAACAATCAGTTTCCCATTTAGCTAGAGATTTTCCATTTGGATCAAATTTTTCTATATAGCTACTAAGGTATATAATTGTATCATCCGTAAGCATGTTGGTTCCTCCAGAATAAGCAACATAAACATTACCTAAAATATCTGTTGCTAAACTTCCATTGGATTTTACTTCCCATTGAGTGATATATTTCCCATTCGAATTAAATTTTTGTATACGACTTGGTTTTCTACCACCAGAATTTCCAGAGCATATATAAACATTTCCTAAAGTATCAACCGCAATTCCATTTATTTCTACCCCTTTATTAAATTGTAATCCCTCAACACTCCATTTGGTTATATATTTACCATTTGAATCGTATTTTATTACCCCTATATTCCCCCAACCATCGTCACCAACACCTGCAATTGAATAAACATTTCCTAAATGATCTACTGCTGCACAAATTGTATAACCTCCAAATTTAATTATACTCTTTCCATCTGAATTAAATTTTTCAATACATTGAGCATGTGCATCAACAAAATAAAAATTCCCTGAAGCATCTACTGACATTGAAAGCGGAAAATCATACTTGTTTTTCCATTCATTTATGTATTTATATGTATCTTGAGCCTTAACTTTAGTTACATTTAGAATATTTAGCATTATAAATATAGCCGTAAAAAAAATTGATAATACCCTCTTATTTTTTCTTATTTTCATTAGTAAACCCCCTTGTATTTTTAATATCTTTACTACTTTCACTATTTATTTGTATATTCTACATAATTTCCAAAAATCCTCTATTATTCCACTTTTATATATCTTAGATTTTGCATCTTTTTTTTATTGAATTATTAACACAGATATTCTAACCATTTTAACACGTCAATTGATGGCAAATTAATCTAGTAATGCTTGTTTTAACCCTTCAAAAGTTTTAGATATTGTAAAAATGAAGTTAGTTATAACCTAAATAGCCAGTCAAAGTGAATCTAAATCACTTCAACTGGCTCCATCAAAATCCTCTATTCAATTAGAACTTCTATTTCAGTTCCATCAAGCAAAGTTACAATAATCTTATTCCCTTCATATACTATCATTTTCTCGATTAGTTTGAAATGTATATCTATATCAAACTCTTTTAATAATTCTGCATCAGCTATCATTTTTATAAACTGCTTTACCTTATATCTTTGAAGCAAATTCTCACTCTGCGCCTGTGCCTTCCACTTCTCCATAAAATAATCCTTATTTTCAATCATAGCATTAAACGTGTTTATAAAGGCTTGGTATAAAACCTTATCATCTATATGCTTATTCTCACAACTTTTTTTTCCCTTTACTTCATACTTTTTATTGC
>NZ_JBOITM010000039.1:0-16193 GCF_050717535.1 Clostridium sp. | reverse complement strand
TATGAAAGCAGCCTAATATAGGTGCTTTTTTTGCTTTATATCAAGAAAAATAGTTACAATAAAATTTTAAATTTCTAATTCAGCTGCGGATTATATCTAAAATCTAATTCTCGCACAGCCTGCCGAGGGTGCCATATGAGATTTTAAAGGTTTATAAGGATAGCTACCTTTTACAGAAATATCTTCTGTTTCTTCTATTTGTACAATGCTATTTATTTTATCTTTTATTTTATTCACATATTCTAATATCTTTACATTATCTTCTTCATCAGGCCTATTAGTCGCAATATTCTTATTTTGACAATGTTCTCCAATAATTGCAGCTCCAGAAATAACCTTCATATTTAATTTCTTTAAACCTGCTGTTAATTCTAATAACGCATCCCCGTAATCTCTATTTCCATAGCTTACTATTGCAATAGTTGGGGTATTATTCCCTTCAATACTTTTAAATATTTCGTTACAAACCACTGGTAATCTATCAGCATATACTGGAAACCCTATTACAACTAATTCATCCTTACTAAATTTCATTTTCTTATTCCTTGATTCCACTAAGGTTAAATCAATTTCCTCTACATCATAGCTTCCTATATTCCTTGCTATTTTGTTTACTATCTTTTTAGTAGCACCATTAGGTGAAAAATAAATCACTGACACTTTCTTTATATCCATTTATGCGTCTCCTTAATTAATGACGTTTCATTATATTTATAATTAGTATGAACCATCTAGTTTTACCCTATTTAATATAACATATACAGAAGTTTTAATATTTCAATTCGACATAAACCGCTATAAACCACCAGATACCACCAGATACCAGGTTACATACTAGTTAAAACATAGGCTCAGAAAGTAGTTTCCCTGCAACGTAACGTTTTGTTATATTTCTATCATCTCCACAGTATATGAATCTTTGGAGGCGCTCCTCAATACTTCTAAAATCCCTATCACCAAGGTTCTCATCATCTATTACAAGCGCATCTAGTGAGTATCCATCCTCAAAAGACCCCACCTTACCAAAGAATTCTCCGCCACCTTTTGTTCCCATATAGAAAGCTTCAGGCATTGTAAGACACCGTTCAACCCTTCCACTATTAACCCAATTTATCTTCGAAGTTTGAACAGCACAGTTCATTACCTTATATATACCTATCTGATGACCTGCACCTATATCTGTTCCAAGTCCAACCCTTATTCCCGCATCAATGAATCTCCTTGCTGGCATTATGCCTGATGACAAATTGTAATTAGCATTCGGGCAATGTGCTATAAAGCTGTTTCTTTTAGCTAGTAGCTCTATTTCTTCTGGGGTACTGTATACCGCATGAGCCATAATCGTATTTTCAGTCAGAAGATTCATTCCTTCATATACGCCAGCATATGAACCATATTCTGGATGGAGTTCTTTCACCCATTGGATCTCATCCTCATTCTCAGAAAGATGACTTTGCACTTTAATATTGTATTTTTCAGAAAGTTTGGCAAGACCCTTCATGAGTTTTACTGAACATGATGGAACGAACCTTGGAGTTATTATAGGCGCTACAAGATTATATTTGTCCTTTGTAGCCAATATCCATTCTTCAGTAGATGCTAGTGATTCCTCAGTTGCCTCTACATAATAATCAGGCGAATTTCTATCCATATTAACCTTTCCAACATAAGCCCCAATACCTGCCCTATTTAAGACATCCATTAAAATTTCAGTACCATTTCTGTGAATTGTAGAGAAAAGTACAGCACGGGTGGTTCCATTTCTCCACAATTCCTTTGCAAGATTTGTGTAAAGCCTCTTGGCATATTCTTCATTGCTATATTTTGTTTCTTCTGGAAACGTATACTTGTCAAGCCATTGCAGTAGTTCTTCATCTAGGCCAATACCTATGTTCTGAAACTGTGGAGCATGAAGGTGCATATCTACGAATCCAGGAATTATTAGTGAATTACCAAAGTTATCAACTTCGATCCCCTTTAAGTTGCTTGGAAGTTCTTTGAATATTCCTATAACTATTCCATCAGACTCTACAAGATAGCTGTTTTCATAGACTTCAAATTTTTCACTGGTAGCAGTAAAAATTATATTGCCTTTAAGTGCTTTCATAATTATCCTCCCTTGTATTTTAAAATTTTCTTAATATAGCTTAAGCTATTACTAATTTTTAATTTCATGCTTGATATAAAATGCATAAAAAAACAGGTTGCTAAGTTAAATGACTATAGAATAATTATAGCTAGATTAAGCATAGCTTCAATTTATTCTTGTAGTCAGGTAATTTATAGCAACCTGGTAGAGACTATTAGACCATATTTCTAATATATACAAGATAATATTTAATTGTTATCTTTATTTTACATCTTTACACATTAATTAGATACCATTATCATTTAAAAAATCTTTTAATAAATTCATGCATACAGTTTTCCTATATTCTTTTGAAACTCTCCCAGCGCTTGGGTTCATTGCATTTTCATATAAATTTAGGTAATTGTCCTTTAATCCCTTAGCTTCACCAATAGTTTTTCCTATAAGCATCTCATCAAGTTCAGAATGTCTAACTATAGTAGGTTCTATTGCTCCAAAAGCAGTTGCTACATGAGTAATTACTCCATTTTCTTCATTGAAAAGTGCTGCAAATCCCACTCTAGTAATTGCTAGTGCCTTTCTAGCACCTATCTTCTTGTAATAGTAATTTTCAAGATATTTTTTAGGTATTAAAAATTCAACAATGAGTTCCCCTTCTCTTAGGTCAAGCTGTTTTCTTTGCTTATAAAAATCTTTAATATTAATTGTTCTCTCAGCATCAGCACTCTTTAGCCTAATTAGTGAGTCCGTAACGTATAATACCAAAGCTGAATCAGCCTTTGCAGATCCATTTCCTATATTTCCGCCTATAGTTCCGAAATTTCTTACAGCAGGACCAGCAAGCTGTGACATTGCATCCTTTAAAATTTGAGGTGCAATATCCGATTCCTCTATTTCAGTGAAAGTACACTGTGAGCCAATTCTGATATAGTCAGAATCTGATTTTATTATCTTAAGCTCATCTATCTTATTCAAAAATAGATAGCTTTCACCCTCGCCACCTTCAAGCATAAGGTCAGTTCCTCCACTGTAAGGCTTAACCTTTTCATCCCTCATTACTTCCAGGGCCTCATCTAATGTTTCTGGCAAGAATCCATTATTTAATTTTACCATAATCCTTCACCTTCTTTTGCTGCTATTCCTATAGCTTTAACTATGGAGTTATATCCTGTGCAACGGCATAAATTTCCGGATATTCCACGCCTTATTTCTTCTTCCGTTGGATGTGGAGTCACTGCAAGTATACACTCTGTTGCAAGTACCATACCTGGTATACAAAATCCACATTGTACCGCTGAAACATCGCCATAAGCTTTATCAATAACCTTAAACCTCTCAGTATTACTAAAGCCCTCTATGGTTACAACATCACTTCCATGAATACTTCCCATTGCTATCATACATGAATTAGCAAGTCTTCCATCGATGATAACAGAGCAAGCTCCACATTCACCTTCCTTGCAACCACACTTTACTCCTGTAAGTTTATAGGTTTCTCTAAGTATATCTAAGAGCCTGCCTTTTGCACTGCCCTCATATTGAACATTTTTTCCATTAAGTTTGAACTCAATATATTTCATGAGCATACCTTCCTCTCTATTTTAATATGATTTCCCACATGTAATTACATATACCTAGTCCTCTTTTGAGGATATTGCTCTTAGTGTATCTTCTACTGTAAATGGAATATGATTAACCTTCTTACCTAAAATCTGTTCCACAGCCTCTATATATGCTGCAGCAGTTCCTACATTTGGAAGTTCTCCTGCACACTTAGCTCCATAAGGTCCATATGGATATTCGTTAACATGCATCTGAACTTTAATAACTGGAACATCCATAGCAGTTGGTATGATATAATCGCTAAGGCTGTTATTTCTAATAAGGCCTTTATTATCATGATCCATAAATTCCATTGACGAATAACCAATGCCTTGAAGCATTCCACCCTCCATTTGTCCTACTACTATATTCATGTCGATAGGAGTTCCTACATCAAAAGATCCATATGCTCCTATAACATTGTGCTGTCCTGTTAACATATCAATTTCAAGCTCTACCGCCTGAACTGACCAAGCATAGGTTGGATAAGCATCTCCATGGAAATTATCAAGTGAGAAGGGTATAATATACTCTGGTTGCTTGTAGCGCTCCTCAATGATTTGCTCCTGTCCGTCCTTCCATTCATTTTTAAGGCGAACTGTGGCACGGCGAATAAGTTCTCCAACTATCATAAGTGATCTTGATGCAACAGTTGGGCCAGAGTCCGGAACTTTATCAGTATCTGGGTCACGTACTATTATTTGCTCATATGGAATTCCCAGCTCTTTGCCTGCTATTTTTGCAAAAGTTGTGTGTAGTCCTTGCCCCATATCAGTATTTGAAGTGAGAATTTCCACAGTACCGTCTTTATATTTTTTAACCTTTAGTACTGCTTTTATTAAGTCTCTTTCTCCAGAACCTGTGAAACCTGCTCCATGAAATGCAAGTTGCATTCCTATTCCACGTCGTAATCTTCCAGTTTGTGGTTTGTCATAAAGTTCTTTTTTCTTCTTGTAATCACAAAGAGTATCCACCTCTTTAATCATCTCATTCAGTGGTACGTGGAAATGATACTTTCCGTTAGTTGATGTATTATCTCCTTGCTTTGCAATATGCTCTTGTTTAAATTCTAAACTATTTCTTCCTTCGCCTTTTGCTACATGACTCATAAAGAGATCCATATCAAAGAACACCTGTGGTGCTCCAAATCCCCTGTAAGCTCCTTTAGGAACTGTGTTTGTTTTATTAGCCCTGCCATGAACCCTTAGATTTTCTATATTGTAAACTCCAGTAGCACATATTGTTCCACGCTGAAGTACTACCGCTGAAAGTGTTGAATATGCACCTGCGTCATATATTATATCAATATCAACTGCAGTGATTTTTCCATCTTTAATAGCTGCCCTATACCTTGCAGTTGACGGATGTCTCTTGCTAGTTGATGTAATATCTTCTCTTCTATCAAATATAACTCTTACTGGTTTTTTAGCTTTCATACTTGCTACTGCCACCTGACAAGCAAGTATTGATGGATAATCTTCCTTTCCACCGAAAGCTCCACCAGTAACATCTCCCTTAATCTGAACCTTGTCCCTTTCAAGTCCCGTTGCAAGTCTCACTGCCCCATGAACATAATATGGACATTGCATGGATCCCCTAACAGTAATTTTACCATCATGATAATCTGCAATCATTCCATTAGTTTCAAGATACAATTGTTCACCATAACCTGTATTTAAAATTTCATCATACACTTTGTCAGCATTTTCAAAGCACCCATCCACATCACCTTTTCCATGATTGTACTCAAAAAAAGCAACTCCTGATTTAGTCATATCTAAAATAGCAGGAAGCTGCTCATAATCCACAACTATTTTTGTTACAATTTTCTCTGTAGTTTTTTCATCTGGTCCTACCACCATGAGAATTGGGTCTCCAATGTATTTCACAGTATCTATAGCGAATACTGGCATATCCTCCAGTACTATATGAACCTTATTTTCACCAGGAACATCATCCTTGCTAACTATCAGGTATCCATCTGGCAATTCTGGCAAAGTAATGCTTTTTATTTTAGCATGAGCCACTATTGATCTCAAAAACTTACCGTGAAGAATGCCATCTGTAGAAGCATCTGCTACATACTCGGCCACACCTAATATCTTTTTTGAATGATCTTTTTTACGAACTGAATTCCCTATATTATCCATAATGCCCTCCTTATTTTGATAAGTTTTTAAATATATTTGCATAACTTTATTTGTTAAATTTCTTTTTTTCCCCAGAAATTGTAAAATGGTATTTCTTAATTCTCTAAATAACGAAATCAGATAACGTCCTTATCTTGTTCATCTTAATTCGATTATATAATATCGTTTTCATCTTCTACTTAGTTCGATTATATGGTATCATTTTGTAAATTTCAAATACTTCTTAAGAAGTATTTGAAAGAGTACCTATATATGTAGGATAATTTCCTTATGAAATATCATTAATTTATTTTCTATAAAGCTGGTAATTACCAATGCAGCTATCCATAACCATCGCAGTTACATAATTAACAAAAAAATACAATGCATAAAATTTACATTTTATGCATTGTACTATATATCATTGGATGTTTTGTCTTCAAAGTACTTTTTGAATTGCTCCCAAGTATACTTTGTTACCGCACTATAGAACTGATCATAATTCTCCATAAACTCGCGGCCCCCATGGCTAAGGCGTGTTCTTCCTTCTCTTGCGCCTCCACGTCTTCGCAGTACTATTTCATACCCAAGATTTTTTTCAAGTTCATTAATCATATCCCAAGCTTTACTTAAGGATAAAGACATCCTTTTACAAGCTCCATTAACAGAATTATTGTCGTCTATAAGCTCAAGCAGAAGTCTTAATCTAGAATCAAGAAAAACCTTTTCTTTCCTTATATTTATAGTTAAAGCTGGTTGAAACAAACTATCATTGTGCGACGGTAGGAGTCCTTGAAGTTCATCCTTATCATTAATTGAACATGTAACTCCTCTATCGTTAACATTAAGCCAAGTTATAGAAGCACCCAAGGAATCAACTGCTCCCCTAAGTCCCTTCTCACCATCATAGGAAAGAATACTAGGAATATGTAAGCTATCAATAAGCAATGGATGTCCGCCATGCATATTATATGATGGAATAATGATTTCACCCTTTGTTTCAATCATTTCTAGCACTGTCTTATAATTAAACATAGGCACATTTACAGGTGTTAATAAAACTCTATTACATTTACCTTGAAGATATTTAAGTCCAATCTTGTAAGAATCAATAAGTGGAGGATTCTCATAATCCTTGTTTATAATAAAAATAGCATCTTCCCGTGCAAGATCTGACTTTATTTCTGGTTCTTCAAAGCCTGTAATTACCACAATAGGCCATATACCAGCCTTTTTATATGTAAGTACTATTCTTTGAATTAAAGAAATTGAACCAACCTTTTTCATTGGATAAGCTATGCTTCTGTTGGCAGCAGCAATTATCCCTCCAACTTCTCTCACACTATCACCTCATTAAAAGATTCTTGATATCTCCTTATATTCTACACTATTATTTATAATAATCAAAGCGATGCCATATGAAAAACCGTGATAACTTCATAACAAAACAAATTGCTCAATTTATTCTGTCAGTTCCTTCCTCGTAGCAGTTTTCTTTATTTTTTGCAAACTAATTTAATTCTTGTAGTTTTCATTATTATAAAATAATATCTACATAAAGAAATTAAGCAAACGATATTTCAAAAAAATTACTGATAAAGTATCATACAAGATGATTTGAATTGGATTAAAATACAATTTTGAGGGAATAATATTTATAGATATATTAAAAATAAGGTGGGTGTAAAATGAATGATATCATTAAAAACATTGATGTTATAGAAAAGAACTTAGAGTATTTCACTGAAAATCATAGTGAAATTTATGATGCCTATTCCAATTATGGTAGGTTAGTTCATGAAAAAGGTGGTCCCTTAGATGCGAAAACTCGTTGGCTTATCAAAGTAGCTCTATCCACAGATAGCCAATATGAATATGCCTTAAGAACCCATATTTTAAAAGCCCTAGAAAGTGGATGTACAAAAGAAGAAATTGAGCATGCAATGCTTCTAGTAGCACCAACCTCAGGCTTTCCTAAAATGATGAAGGGAATTCTAATATTAAGAAATATTATTGACAAAACAGAATAATTAGCCGGGCCTGATTTCATTAACTAAAAAATAACAAAAAAAATTTTTTTTATTCTCATTAAAAAAAAAGAAAAAGAGGCTATCTCTTCAAATGATTTTTAAATCATTTGATTTTGAGACAGCCCCCTCTAATAACTCCATTTTAAAGAAACATCCACTTAATTGGGATTGGTTCACAACCATCTTTTTTATCTTACTCTGCTAGCCTAATTTCTCTTTTAAATTTTTTTTCTTTTCTACAGCTAATGCAATAACGATTGAAATGACTAATCCTATCCAAACTGTTCCACATCCGATCATCATCATTAATACAGCACTTGTTGACATATGAATCCCTCCATTTAACCGTTTACTTTGGTGTGTTAATCTACCATGTTATTAATTAATGTTGAATCTACCTTTTGAGCGCTTATAGTCCATTTTTTCTTATAGAACACAACGGATGCACCAATCATTATAACTACAATTCCCCAGCCAAATATGATGTTAGATGCTATTCCCACCATATCTTTACTAAACAAATCAGTAATTAAGTTGACTACATTTGTTACAACAACTGCTCCTAATAATAAAGGTGTAAAGTATTTCAATAGATAATCCCACCATTTTCCAACCTTAAAATCTGAATATGCATTTGCTTCTTCTCGAAGCTTACTAGTTCCATAAATATAGCTAATTAAAATTACTTCTACAAGGCCGAGTCCAGCAATTACGATATTTCCTACATAAGCATCTACTATATCTAAAATATAGTTAAATCCTGCATAACTTGCAAAGCATGCACTACCGCAGAAGCCAACAATGGAAATAATTGAAACAAGCTTTTCTCTAGAGATATCAAATTTATCTAATGCTGCGGTTGCAAACGATTCTAACATTGAAATACTAGATGATATACCTGCAATAAATAGGCAAAAGAAGAATACAAAACCTAATATACCTTGTATAAATACATTTGTTGACATTGTTGAAATAGCAATTGGGAATGCGAGAAATGCAACACCTGCGCCTGTGCCAAATGATGTAAATTCTATACCAGTACTACTTACTAAGTAACCTAGTGTTGAAAATACTAATACTCCCGCAATAAGGTCAAAACTTGAATTTGCCAAGACTGTAATAATCGCACTGTTCACAACGTCTGCTTTATCATCTAAGTATGAACCATATGCAATCATAACACCTACAGCTAAAGTTGTTGAGAAAAACACTTGTGCGTAAGCTGAAACCCAAATACTTGGATTTAGAATTTTTGAAAAATCCGGTTTAAATAGTGCTTCCAGCCCTATTGATGCACCTTTTAAACGAACTGCATTAATCATGAATACAATCATTAATACCATTAACATGGGTGTAAAAACAGTTGACATTTTTTCTATTCCACCAGAAATACCCTTTTTAACAATAAGCCAGTTACAAATCCAAACTACAATAACTGCAATTAAGATATAAATACTCATACCAGCTCCTAAATCTAATGCACTTTTCGCACTACCTGTTACCATGCCCATAATAGGTCCTGGATCTGAGAGCCAGTTCATAAAACCAAATGCATGCCCTAATGAAAAAAACATGAAGACAAGAGATACAGCAATAATTGCAGAGTAATAAGTCATAACAACAATAGGTACCATTACTTGTATCCATCCAACAATTTCTAATTTCTTTTTTAATGTTGAAAATGCCTTTACCGATCCACCACGAACTTTTCTACCAAAAGCATACTCCATAATCATTAAGGGTATAGCGCAGGTGATTAATGCTACAAAATAAGGTAAAAGAAATGCTCCTCCACCATTTTTATAAGCCTGGAATGGAAATCTCCATAAATTACCAAGTCCTATTGCAGCACCTGCTGCCGCCATAATAAAACCTTTTCTACTTTTCCAATTTTCTCTCATCGACAGTTTCCTCCTTCAAAATATAATAATAATAATATTTCACCATTAGCTGAGGATTAATTCTTAACAGTTTCGGAGTTAACAATAACCTCAGAGGTTATTGTCATAACCTCTGAGGTTATAACAGAAACTAAGTTCCTGTTTGTCATTTTTTATTTTTCTACTGGTTCAAGGCTTGCTTGGAAGTGTCTAAGAACAGATGGCTCCCATGTAATTCTATAGCCTTTTATTTCACTTGCTCTTGCTTTAATTGCGATCAAAGCATCGGCCATAATATCAACATGTGATTGAGTATAAACACGACGCGGAATTGCGAATCGTGTAAATTCAAATTCTGATTCTATTTGTTTTCCTGTATCTGGATCATTTCCCATCATATAAGATCCAATATCACATGCACGAATTCCAGCTTCTATATAAAGTTCAATTGCAAGGGCTTGTCCAGGGAATTCATAGTATGGAATTTGAGGTAGCAATGCTTTTGCATCTACAAACACACCGTGTCCTCCTACTGGTGACTGGTATGAAACTCCTGCTTCATCAAGTCTTGCTGCAAGATATTCCATTTGTCCATTACGATATTTTAAGTATTCTTCATCAAGACCTTCATAAAGTCCAATTGCTAAACACTCAAGATCACGGCCTGAAAGACCACCATAAGAAATAAAGCCTTCAAATAAAATTGTACGTGCTTTACAAAGCATTACTAATTCTTCATCATCTTTAATACCAATTAATCCACCCATATTGACAATTGTGTCTTTCTTAGCACTCATTGTAAACATATCTGCATAACTAAACATTTCTTTTACAATTTCTTTAATAGATTTATTTGCGTAAGCTTCTTCTCTTAATTTTACAAAATAAGCATTTTCTGCATAACGTGCAGCATCAATACAGAACTTGATACCATATTTTTTACAAACCTTTGATGTTTCTCTTACATTTTCCATAGAAACTGGCTGACCACCTGCTGAATTGTTTGTTATTGTCATAACAACAACACCAACCTTATCAGCACCATACTCCTTAATTAAAGATTCTAATTTTTCAACATTCATATTCCCTTTAAAAGGAGCTCTTTCTGATGGAATTTTAGCCACTTCAACAACACAATCAATCGCTCTTGCACCTGTTGCTTCTACGTGCGCTCTTGTTGTATCAAAGTGAGTATTTGAAATAGAATATTTACCTTTTTCTAGCAATAATCCAAACATAACCTTTTCTGCTGCACGGCCTTGATGGACTGGTTGGATATATTTATAACCAAAAATATCTTGTCCTGCTTCTACAAGTTTAAAGTAACTTGATGAACCAGCATAGGCTTCGTCACCTCTCATGACTCCAGCCCACTGTTCTGAACTCATTGCATTTGTTCCACTATCTGTTAATAAGTCAATATAAACATCTTCTCCCCTAAGGTTAAACATATTGTATTTTGCCTCAGCAATCTTCTGTTTTCTTTCCTCACGTGTAAGCATCTTAATAGTCTCTACCATCTTAATTCTAAATGGTTCTGGTATGTATTTAGTTGTCATATTAAAACCCCCTTTTATTTAATATTATCACGATAATAAAGTATAGTCAACATATATTACCATATTTTACAAAATATATTTTATTTGCATTTATTCGGACTATATAATAGGTTATAAGCAGTCAAACTTACTCTATTTTACATCTTAATTAACAATAGTTTATTAGTGTAATAATAATTTATTACATATAGTATTTTTATTGTTATCGTGATAATATATAATATAGATTATAAATATCTGTATATGGATTTGATTATATAGCCTCCTCCTTTGCTAATTAACATATAATTGTAATGGTGATTTAAATATATCTCTTTTCCATTGCATACAACAATAATAAATACTGACACTAGGCTTTTTAAAGAGTTTCTTGCAAAGTTGTACTAAATATATAAGAGTAGGTGAAAAAAAACATGAATGATGTTATGTTAACTCAATATAGCATTCTCGTAGAATTTTTAGGAAAATCACTAGGCCCAGACTATGAGGTCGCTTTACACGATATTGGGCATGATACCAATGCCATAGTTGCCATTGCTAATGGTTATATTAGTGGGCGGACCATTGGAGATCCCATGACTAATTTTGGATTGAATATAATTTTAAATAAGCTTTACAAAAATAATAAATACAAAATTAACTATCACGGAATTTCTAAAGATCAACACATATTAAGATGCTCAACCATGTTTATCAAGGACACAAATGAAGAACTTGTGGGAATGCTATGTATTAACTTCGACGATAGAAAATTTGTAAATATCAGCGATCAAATATTAAAGCTTTGTCATCCCGATGAATTAATTGAGAAACGTTGTACCTACGAATCTATTGATTCTCTTTCAGATGATGAAATAGAAAAATTTTCTGGCTCTATTTCAGAAGTAACAGAAACTGTTTTAAATAAAATATTACTTGATAAGGACATCCCTATTGATCGATTGACACAAAATGAAAGGCTTAACGTTATTGATGTATTAAATCGAAAAGGTATTTTCTCTCTCAAAGGAGCAGTGAGCGAAGTAGCAAAAAAACTTCATTGTTCAGAGCCTAGTATCTATCGCTATCTCAGCAAACTAAATAAAGATAAGGATACTAAACAAACACAATTATAAAATTTACTAGAAAGAAAAGATAAAAGCCTTAAATTTTCAAGGCTTTTGTTATATCGTTATTCTTTGTGGACTTATGCCTTACATCAGCTGATTTAAGGTCTCAAAAATTATATTTCAACTAATTCTATCATTATTTATTATTGAAAAAATAAATGTATAAAATTAAGATTATAGAGTGAGGTATAAATAATGGGAACTAAGAATATTATTATAAGAAAATTCAAAAGTATGGATAGTTTAGAAATATGCAATATTATAAAAAGAAATTTGGTTGAAGTAAATAGCAAAGACTATCCAGAACATATTATTAATAATATGTGTAATCTATACGTACCTAATAACATGCTAGAAATAGCTAAAAAGCGTGATATATATGTTGCTGAATTAAATGGCAGGGTAATTGGTACTGCAAGTTTGGAAGATAATATTATTTGTACAGTTTTTGTAAATATCAATTATCATAAATGTGGTGTAGGAAGAAAACTAATATCTTATATAGAATATAAAGCTAAGAACAATTCAGTTAACCTAATACAAATACATTCTAGTTTGACATCACAGAACTTTTATTATGCATTAGGATACAAATATGTTGAAGAAATTGAAGTTCCTAATTTGGGAAGAAGTATTATAGTTGAAAAACAATTATTTTAAGTTAAAATAATATAGCAGTGATGTTCGCATTTATAAATTCCTTTCCAGTTACCGCTTTTAAATAATCTGGTAGCCTTTAAGAATACATATAAGCCCCATTTAAATTTATTTATCTGGGGTTTATTTTTGCCTTGTCATATTGTCCAGAATACACCTATAAAGTTAAAATTAAGATTACTGCGCTGTATACATTCTAATTATCCACTTTTTTATATTTTACAAATATTATGTATAAAAGTCAACATGGATATAACTAATATTCAGTATACAACTCATTGTAACATTTTTATTGTATAATAATATTATATACTAACAAATGAAGTAGTCATGGGATAAACTTAAGGATAAATTAAAAAATGTTTGCCTTTAAGGAGGGAATATGTATGTTTTGTTGGTGGATAATATTATTATTACTATTTGACGATAACAATAGTTCTTGTAGTAATAATCGTTGTAATAATAGAGATTCTTGCTGTAAAAACAACCGTCATAACGACAATTGTCGTAAAAATAAATGTGATTCTCATTTTAATAATGAGTGGTGTGATCAATGGTGTGATAAATGGTACGATCCTTGTTGTGAAAAAAAGCATAATGATCATAATTGTTGTTAAAAAGAATTATAATATATAAGCAGAATTGATATTCAATTCTGCTTTTTTTTAATTCTTTTATCTGGTAAATACTAATTTTGTATCAGATTATAGATATTCATTATAACTATATCCTTCTTCATCAAATTCCTTTAGTTCATTTGGTAAAACAATGTTAATGATCATTGGCAAAAACTAAGTTCTTTTAATAAAATATAACTTTGATTACATTAAATTATATTTTAATTGTATATTTTCAAAAAATAAAAGGCAATCACTATCAGAAAACTCAATAATGATTGCCTTTATAATTAGAAAAACTAATACTAAGATAACGTTAGACTGCGCAGATGCCGGGCGCACCAAAAACAAAATAAGAGCCCAAAGGCTCTTATTTATCTATAAAAAATTTTCCTATCTAATTCTCTTTTTTGAAATTATATCCACTATAAATATAATTACACCAATTACTAGTAAAATATGTATCAAACCGCCGCCAATACTAAATATTAATCCTAAAACCCAAAATAATACTACAACTGCACCTATAAAACTTAGAATTCCCATCTAGAACACAACCTTTCTTATATTAATTTACTATTATAAAAATAAATCTCTTAACTAAAAAATACCGAAAAATTTAAGTATTATTATTATTACAACAATTGCACCAATTAATGCTAACATACAATTCACACTCCTTGTTATTTTATAATCTATCGTCAATATTTAATATTACATTTTGATATTTTGTTCAAAATTATTTATTTTTTATTTTTATCAATCTCCTTGATCTTTCCTACAACCTTATCTTTTACATTTTCAACTTTATTATTTAAATTAGGCATATACACCTCCATTTTATCTAATATCGATATCAAACACATTTTACACTTAAAATTATAAAATTATTCCATATTTTAAAATGTTTGTCTATATCATACCATACATTTCTTACTTATTCAACATTTTTCGACATATTTACTGTAAATTGCTTTACCCTTATAAATTTTAAAGACTATTATTTGATTTTAACTATCGTTTCTATTTATAATGTAATGAAGATTTTCCACTAACTTTAGAATTAATCTCAGTGGTTGCTTTTTTCATTTTTGTATTCAACTGGAGAAATATAAAGTTCTCTTGCTAATGAAAATATTACATTATATTATATATATTAGAGATATAATTATTTGGAATGTTTTAACGTCTTTTAACTTATTAGTACAAATACTAGGAAATAATAAACGGGGATGTGTTTTAATGTCAAATAAAAAAAAGGCATTTAAAAAAATGAATAAAATTAGCGAAAATGTAGCCCATAACGATACTTTTAATTCAACAGCTGAATTCATGGCACGAGTGGGCTTTGCTACACGTGGTTTAATATTTTTCGTCATGGGAATATTGGCACTTCTTCTTGCATTTGGACGCGGCGGAAAGACAACAGATCAGCAAGGAGCCATAGCGATGATAGGAAAACAACCAGAAGGAAAGGTATTATTATGGCTTATTTTGATAGGACTTATTTGTTATTCCTCATGGGCATTAATACAAGTTATTATAAATCCTTTTAATAAAGAGAACGACACAAAGGGTATTTCTGCCAGGTTAGGATATTTATTTGGTGCAGTTTCCTACTCTTTTTTGGCCATACCCACATATGCTCTTCTCACTGGTGGATCCAAACCCGTTCATGTTGGTAAACAAGCTGCTAAAACCCAAAATTATGTATCAAAAATTCTTGATATGCCTTTTGGACAATGGATGATTCTTATAGTAGCAATAATCGTAATTTCAGTAGGCATTTTCCAAATATCCAAAGCATTTATGCCGCTATTCGGATCTCAACTCGACCTCATCAAACTGAATATATATCAATTAAAATGGGTTAAAGGCTTTGGTATGTTTGGTACCATTTCAAGAGGCTTTGTCATTACCTTAGTTGGTATCTTCTTAGTTATAGCTGCTTATACATCTGATTCTAATAATGCTAAGGGTTTTGACAGTGCTCTTATGTCTCTTTTGAATCAACCTTATGGCCGTTGGCTTATAGGCATTATCGCTTTAGGTTTGATGTCCTTTGGAATTTACGATTTATTAATCGCTATGTTTTTTAGATTAGCAATTAAAAATTAGTCACTACGTTCCAGTTTTTACAATATTGTCAGTACACACAAAAATAAAAAATCCAGTAGTAAACAGCAAATGCCTTCTACTGGATTTTATTTTAATTTTTTTCCATAGTAATTGATTATTATTTAGACCAGGTACAAATGTATTCCCACCCATTTGGTGTATTTATATTTTTTATTTCTTGCCACGTGCCTCTTAACCCAAGTTCATTTACAGATAACTCAAAATGGCATTTAGCTATACCAATGTCATTTTTTTGCATATCGTACCCACTTACTCCCATAGCCATCAACCTTATAATTCAATAATCTACCAAATAATAAAAATACACATTTAAGCTCAAATTGGTATTACTTGTTGATAATTATTTTTAGTTATAAGGGTTAATCGTAGATTTTGGCTATTC
>NZ_JBOITM010000038.1:0-16353 GCF_050717535.1 Clostridium sp. | reverse complement strand
ACGTGATGTTTATGTATTTGTTGTTACTTACATTATATCATTTTTAAGAGGATTTTTATACTTATTAATGCTTTTAAACGTTTATATATCAAGGTTTTATGCGAGTTTTACTTGTGCGAAGTTTGAGAATATTAATAGAAAACTGTATCCATTATGAGGTTCAAACTTTTCATAGGATTTATAATAATGTTCTAAGGCAGTTTTATAATCATTTAATGCCGCGTATTCAGTGCCTAGGTTGAAGTGAGTAAAAGAGTCATCTGGGTCTTTTTTTAGTTGTTCATTTAAGATAGTTATATTTCGCTTTCTCTTATTTTTAGAAGCTATACTATCATTCATATATCCATAATGATGAATTTTTATAAGGTTGTAAATTGCATTATAACTACTTTCTGAAGTTATTAATTGATTATGAACTTCACCCTCATAGTGAGTTCCATGGTTATTTTTGTAAAGTCTTGGATTTAAATTTATAGTTATTGAATTATCATCAATGGTATCTCCATAATAGTTAAGTGTTTCAAAATTATAAATTGCATTTTCATCTAACTGACTATTTAAGAGTTCCATAAATTTTTTTTGGTCCTCAGGGTACACTTCATCATCTGCATCCAATATTAATATCCAATCTTTAGTTGCATATTTTAATGATTCATTTCTAGCCTCACTAAAGTTATTGTTCCACTTAAAATAGTAAACCTTAGCACCAAAGCTTTTAGCTATATCAACAGTTTTATCTGTAGAACCTGTGTCAACTATAATAATTTCATCAACGATATCCTTTATACTGTTTAGGCATCTAGGTAAGTATTTTTCTTCGTTTTTAACAATCATACACAAACTTACTTCATTCTTCATAACAATATCCTCCACTTTCAAATAATTAACTATATTTTACTTACCTTATATATTATGTAGAATTTATTTAACAGTTCTTAATTAAATATCTCAACACAAATTATAATAAGTAATTCATTGAGTAATTTTGTTTTGAAATAAATTTATGGTAGCAGTGAGTTCAGTTAGATTAATAGCATTAAGATAATCACTGATTACATAGATAAAGCATAAAATAATAAGCGGGAGTGGGTAAATATCAACTTAATTTATTCATAAAAACATATTGAACAAGGAGGGGGAGGGGTTTTATGGATAATATCAGTGAACTTCTTGAAAATAATATAAAAGAGTCTATAGCCAACAATAGATTAAATAAAAGTCATAGAAAGAGAATTGTTTTTTTTGTTAAACAAGGGTTAGATAGTTTTTTAGGCGATATTATTAATGAATTATCCATGGAATATGAAACAAAAAAAATAATTGTAACGGATTACTCACAAATTGATGAGGGCATGGAATGGGCTGATATATGTTGGTTTGAGTGGTGTGATGAACTTGTAGCCTATGGAAGTTTAAATAATGCCAAAAATAAGAAAATCATCTGCAGGCTTCACAGCTATGAGGCTTTTACTGATTATCCCTCTAAGGTTAATTTTGAAAATGTTGATAAAATCATATTTGTTGGGGAACATATTATGAATTTTGCTATTGATAAGTTTAATTTAGCTGTGGAGAAAGTAATAGTGATCCCTAATGGTATTGATTTTAAAAAATGGACATTTTCTGAGAGGAAACAAGGGTTTAATATTGCCTATGTGGGTTATATAAATTATAAGAAAGGTCCTATGCTATTACTCCATACTTTTAAAGCTATTTATGATATGGATAACCGGTATAAACTATTTATTGCGGGACAATTTCAAGATGAAAGGGATGTTCTTTATTTTAATCAAATGATTAAAGAGTTTGGTATAGAAAATAATCTTATTTTTGAAGGTTGGCAAAATGATTTAGATACTTGGCTAGAAAATAAGAATTATATTTTATGTACTAGTGTTTTAGAATCACAAAATATGAGCGTTATGCAAGCCATGGCTAAAGGAATAAAACCTATAATTCATAATTTTGTTGGAGCAAGGAATATGTATCCTAAAGAGTCAATTTGGAATACTATTTCAGAGGCTACTCACATAATATCAGCCGATAAATACAACTCTAAAGAATATTTTGATTTTGTTGGAAACAGATTTGAGTTTGTGGATCAAGTGGAGAAAATAAAATCACTGCTTATAAATTTGGAAGAAATAAAAAATGTGATAAAAATAGATGGACCATTAGTTACTATAGGAATAACAAATTATAATGGCAAAGAATATCTATCAAAATGTGTAGATTCGTTTATAAATCAAACCTATAAAAATATAGAAATTTTACTTATTGATGACTGTTCAACTGATGGTTCAGATAAAATAATCAAAAATTATGAAGAGAATTATAAAAATATAATTGCAATATATCATAGTGTGAACTCGGGAGGAGCATCAAAAGGAATTCAAGAAATTATTAATAATGCAAAAGGAAAGTATTTTCAGTGGCTAGCTTGTGACGATTTTCCTGAAAGCGATGCTATTTATAAATTTGTAGACTATTTAGAGAAAAATCCAAACAAAGATTATGTATATAGTAACTTTAATATAGTAAACGAAGATAATATAAAAGTTAACCAGTGGAATTATGTGGTTTACTCGCAAAGTCAAGTTGTTGAGAATATTTTTAAGTCTGCCTCCGGTGTAATACCTATGAATTGTCTCTATAAATTAAGTTTTTTTAAAGATAACAAAATAGATTGGATTGTATACAAAGATAACGATTTTTCATCAGATACATTAAATTCACTACAGTTTATAAAATATAATTGGAATTATGGCAAAATTCATGGGACACTTATAAATTATAGAATTCATTCTAATAATCTATCACATAATCTGCAAAAAAGAATAGATTCAGCAGTTTCAATTTTTGATTATATAATTAAAAATTTTAAGGAAGAAGTATATGCTTCAAATATTGAATGGGATAGATTTGAAAATAGTGATCAATTTAAAAATTATGTATTAGCACTGTTTTATTATAATCAAATTGAAAATCATGTAAATATGAATGCAATACCTGAATATGTAAAAGGAAATATTACCAAGGAGGAATTAATTAAATATTGTTATGTGTTTGCAAAAGAGGGAATGAAGTATATTGATGAAGGCTTAAAACAAGGAACAGCTTTTTTAAATGAAATTAGTATAGTTAAAGAAAAATATGATAAGTATTTGGAACAAGTTAAAGACCTAGGAGTGATTTAGTTATGAAAGTAATGACTATTTTAGGTACTAGACCAGAAATAATAAGACTATCATTAATTATAAAAAAATTAGACAAGAACTGCAATCACATTTTAGTTCATACAGGTCAGAACTATTCTTCGCTGTTAAATGATATATTCTTTCGGGAGTTAGATATTAGAAAACCTGATTACTATTTACAAATACCTACGGATAGTTTTGGCATACAATTGGGAAGCTTACTGAAACTTATAGAAGAAGTCATATTAAGTGAAAAACCAGATAAAATTTTAATACTTGGGGATACAAATAGTGGCTTATCTGCAATTATAGCCGAGAGACTTGGCATACCCGTATTTCATATGGAAGCAGGTAACAGGTGTTTTGATTTAAAGGTACCAGAGGAGAAAAATCGAAGGATAATAGATGCAGTTTCAACTTATGCTATGCCTTATACTGCGGGAAGTAGAGAAAATCTTTTAAGAGATGGAATATCAAAAAATAAAATATTCGTATCAGGTAACCCTATATTTGAAGTGCTCAGATATTACGATGAAAATATTGAAAAAAGCAATATTTTAGGGGATTTAAATTTAGAAAAAGGTAGATATATATTAGCAACCATTCATAGAGCAGAAAACGTGGATGTGAAAGAACGGTTAGAAATTATATTAAATGCTATTGATTCAGTACAAAAGGAATTTAAGTGTAAAATAATTTTTAGCGTTCATCCAAGAACTAAAAGCAAAATAGATGAATTTGGCTTACTAAATGTAAATAAAAATATAATTTATAGTGAACCATTTGGTTTTTTTGATTTTATAAAGCTTGAAAAGAATGGAGCTTTTGCGCTAACAGATAGTGGCACGGTCCAAGAAGAGTGCTGCATATTTCAAATACCTACAGTTACAATAAGAGACACTACTGAAAGACCAGAAACAGTTGAATGTGGAAGTAATGTGGTTTCAGGTGTTAACTACGAGAAAATTATTATGTGCTCAAGGCTTATGGCAAAGGTAGATAAATACTGGAGCTATCCAGATGGCTATATTGACAACAATGTTTCAAGTAAAGTTGTAAATTTTATATTATCAAATTAGGGGTGATGGTATTTGAAAAAAATTTTAGTCCTAGGTGGGGCAGGTATGGCTGGGCATATGATTAGTAGCTATTTCAAAATATTACCAGAAAAATATGTAGTGTATGATATATGTCATACTATTAAATTGGATGAAAGTTCTATTATTTTAGATATACATGATTTAAATTTATTAAATGCAATTATTGTGGGACTTAATCCGGATATCATAATTAATTCAATGGGAATTCTTAATAAAAAGGCTGAAGAGGACCCCTCTAATACTATTTTCATTAATTCTTATTTACCAAGATATTTAGAACAACAATTTAAAAATACTAATATTAAGCTTATTCATCTAAGTACAGATTGTGTTTTTTCAGGTGATGTAGGTAATTATAATGAAAATTCAATCACAGATGGAAAAGATCTGTATGCAAAAACCAAAATACTGGGTGAAATAAATAACAATAAAGACCTAACGGTGAGGACTTCAATAATAGGACCAGAACTAAAAGAAGGTGGCACAGGACTATTCCATTGGTTTATGAAACAAAATGGAAAAGCTAGTGGTTATTCCAAGGTTATATGGTCAGGGGTTACTACACTACAACTTGCTAAGTGTATGGACATTATGATAGAAAAAAACTTGAGTGGATTATATAACCTGACTTCGAAAGCTTCAATTAGTAAATATGAGTTATTAGAAATTATTAATTCTGTATTTGAAAAAAATATTTTAATTGAGAGTTTTGGGAAAATCGAAAATAACAAAGCTCTTATTAGTATCAGAAAAGATTTTTCTGTAGAATTGCCTGCTTATACAGAAATGATAAGCGAATTAAAATGTTGGATGCTAAAAAATAAGCATCTATATTCGCAATATTTTATGTAATTGGGGGACTGCATATGTTTGAGGGGAAAACTATTTTAATAACAGGGGGTACAGGTTCCTGGGGAAATGAGCTCACAACTCAGTTGCTCCAGATGAATCCTAAGCAAATAATTATTTATTCAAGAAGTGAATTAAACCAAGTAAATATGGAACGTAAATTTAACAATCCTAAGTTGAAATTTATTATCGGTGATATAAGAGATTATGAGTCAATAAAGCAAGCTACAAAAGATGTAGAGTATATTTTTCATTTAGCAGCCTTAAAGCATGTACCAATTTGTGAGCAACAACCAGAGGAGGCAATCAAAACTAATATTACAGGGGTTAAAAACCTTATTAGTGCAGCAATTGAAAATAACGTTGTCAAAGTTATTGATGTTTCTACAGATAAGGCTGTTGAGCCAATAAATGTTTATGGAATGACAAAGGCTATTGGTGAAAAATTAATAATTCATGCGAATACAATAACTAGTAAAACAAAATTTGTTTGTATTAGGGCGGGCAATGTGCTAGGTACTAATGGAAGTGTTGTGCCATATTTTATAGATCAAGTAAAGAGATGTAATGAGATTACAATCACAGACCCCGCTATGACAAGGTATTTTTTAACACTAAAACAGGCAATACAGTTAATATTCAAAGCAATTAAAAGTAGCATAGGTGGAGAAACATTTGTAATGAAAATGCCAGGTTATAGAATAGTGGATATTGCAAGGATTATACAAGAGGAATTTGGAGATGAACACTGCAGTGTTAAAGTAATAGGTAAAAGACCAGGTGAAAAGGTTAATGAAGTATTAATATCTAAGTATGAAGCTGAAAATGCATACATTTATGATAATAACTATTTTGTAATTCTATCTCAAATAAAAATACAGGGCTTAAAAGAATATTATAAAAAATTAAATTTGAATACATTAAATCAAAAGGAATATTCCTCTAGTGATTGTGTATTAGGATACGGTGAAGCTAAGGAAATGCTTACTGAAGGTGGATTTATTGGTATTAAAGAAAATAATATAAAGTTATAGAAAATAAGAGTGAATAGTTTTTAAGTCATTCTGTAGCTGTTTCATTTTGTATTGCCATTTTTGTTAAATAAAAAGGTGGAACAACACTATAATAAATTTAATATAATATATAGAATAACATTGTGTATAAACACGATAAATTTAAGGAGTTGTATTAATGGGGAAAAATAGGTAGATAATGAGATAGATAATACTCAAATAAATAAGTATGTGGGTTTAATCCTGTGTATTTGCTAAATTTACAAGAGTAGCAGTTAAGCATAGCTACTGTGGCGAAACATCAAGAGTTAAAATATGATATCAAGCTCAGGAGTAATTTAAATGGAGATATCATTTTAAAGATTTAATAAATAAAAAATTTATTAAATCTTTAAAATTCACAAAAGTTATAAAAATAATTTTAAGAGGGGGACTTTTATATATGAAAATTTCAATAGATGCAGGGCATAATTGCACACCGGATAGTGGAGCTATTGGAATAAGAAGGGAGGATACTTTAAATAAAGAAGTTGTAGGAAAAATAATTCAGAAACTAAAAAATACAACTATTAAAATAGTAGATTGCACACCTTATGGACAAGTATTTTCAAATGTAGGACAATCGTTACAATACAGATCTAACAAAGCAAACGCATCAAATTCAGATTTGCATTTATGTATTCATTTTAATGCAGGTGGTGGTGAGGGTGTAGAATGTTATGCTATATCTCCAATTGCTAAAAATTATGCTACAAAAATTTGCAATGAAATAGCTTCAATTGGATATAAAAATAGAGGCGTGAAAGATGGAGCATATTTATTTATTGTAAAAAATACTAGAATGCCTTGCATTCTTGTAGAATGTGCATTTATAGATAGTAAAAATGACATGAGCAGGTACAATGCAGATTCAATAGCAAATGCAATAATTAAAGCAGTAGTTGGTATTACAATATCTGGTAACTCAATAATATCCACCTTTCAAGCGGCTTGCAATTTATCGGGTGTTACAGATAAGAACGGAAATAAGATAGTGGTGGATGGGGTTAGAGGTGATTTAACTAACAGTGCCATAGCTAAAGTTATTCTTAAAAAAGATGCAAGGAGCAATTTAGTTAAATGGTTGCAAACTAGACTTATTACTTTAGGATTTCCATGTGGTAGTTCTGGAGCAGATGGTATTTTTGGAGATTCTACACTTGTAGCAGTTAAAAATTTTCAAGTGAAAAATAAACTTTTAGTTGATGGCGTTGTTGGTTCTAATACTTTAAATAAATTGCTAGGTTAGTGGTGCAAATAATCTTACCTGTGGGACTATAAAATGTTCTACAGGTTTTTTTATTAATATATGCAATATTTATAAAAAAGGTTGGTAATATAGTGAAGTGAATGATAAAATATGGTCATATATGTTAAATTATTCATAAGGATGAAACAATAGGGGGAAGTGAATTGGAGACTACAAAAATAAATTCACAAAAGAAAGAAAAGTATAGAAATGAATTTAAAGTAAAGTGGAAAAAAATAAAAGAGGATAAAGTACTTTATCTAATGCTATTGCTACCACTTATATATTTTATAATATTTCATCTAATACCTTTAGCTGGCATGTCACTTGCCTTTCAAGATTATAGAATTATAGGCGATAATGTTTTTGTAGGACTAAAGCATTTTAAAATGCTGTTTGGTTCTCCTAGTTTTTTTAATGTTCTCAAAAATACTATAATAATAAGCACTATGAAGATAGTATTTTTCTTTCCAATACCAATAATCTTGTCTTTGGTCATAAGTGAGATAAGAGGAAAAGGGTTTAAGAAATATATACAATCTGTGGTTTATTTACCACATTTTCTATCCTGGATTGTAATTACAGGTATATGGATTAAATTATTATCGCCCACTAGTGGCGGAGTAAATAATATATTAAATATATTTAATATATCCTCTATTGATTTTATGACAAGCAAAGGGTATATAAGATGGGTATTGGTTTTTTCGGAAATGTGGAGAAGTGCTGGATGGGATTCAATAATATATTTAGCAGCCATAATGAGAATAAGTCCGGCGTTGTATGAATCAGCAAAAATGGATGGTGCATCAAGGTTTGATGAAATGATACATATTACAATACCAGAACTTACAACCACTATAATTACAGTATTTATTTTGAATTTAGGATTTTTTATGAATGCAGGCTTTGATCAAGTATTTAACTTTATGAATGACTCGGTTATAAGTGTAATCGATATCCTTGACACCTATGTTTACAGGATAGGCTTAATAAATGGGCAGTATGCTTTTGCTACTGCTGCAAGTTTATTTAAGGGCATAATTGGAATTATATTGATCTTTACCACACACTTTTTAGCAAAAAAAATATCGGGGAAAGGCTTATGGTAGGGTGGAAAAGATGAAAAATAAAGAAAGTTTAATTCACATAATTTTATATGTATTATTGTTTATTGTTACACTATCAATGCTTGTACCAATTTTAAACTTACTTGCACTGTCACTTAGTGACCTTGGTCGCGCAAAAGAAGTAACAGGACTTACTATTTTGCCTAAGGGATTTTCACTTGATAATTATAGAGTCTTATTTTCTAATCCACAGATTATGAAAAGTCTTTTTAACTCTGTATTTGTAACGGTAATAGGCACAATATTAAATTTAGGCTTAACAATAATGGCAGCGTATGCCCTTACCAGACCAGGTCTTGTGGGTAAAAGGTTCTTTATGGTAATTTTAATAATCGTTATGGTATTTGAACCGGGATTAATTCCAGAATATCTACTAATTAAAAGAATAGGGCTAATAGACACTTATTCTTCGGTAATTTTATACAAGGCATTAAATGTGTATTATTTAATTATACTTATGAGATTTTTTGAAGAGTTGCCAGAGGCACTTATTGACGCAGCAAGGATAGATGGTGCAGGGCATTTAACTATTTTATTTAGAATATTAATTCCACTTTCAAAGTCGTCCATTGCAACTATAGGATTATTTTATGGGGTTTTTCATTGGAATGAATACTTTAGAGCATCTATATACTTAAATGATTCGGCTAAATGGCCATTACAACTAGTGCTTAGACAGTTTGTGGTGTTAAATGATACCACATCAATGCTGGGAGTTGATAGTCTACTATCTTTTGATAGTGCATCTCAGCTAAGTTATCAGGCATTACAAGCAGGAACTATAATGATTGCAATGGTTCCTATACTTTTAATATATCCATTTATACTTAAAAATTACACTAAGGGAACAATGGAGGGAGGAATTAAAGAGTAGCAGTTTTTATGATTAATAGTTTTAATAATTAGAGTTTTAAAAAATAAATTTAGAGGTGATATTATGAAAAAAGCATTAGCTTCAATTCTTGCAATTATAAGCGTACTGGGTTTAGTATCATGTAAATCAAAAACAAGTAACACTGTGCAGCAAAATAGTTCAACTGAGCTAGCAACGGTAAGAATGGTGATGAAAGATGTAAGTCCCAAAGACCCTATATCCCAAAAATATATAGGACTTATAGAAAAAGCTATGGCCAAGGAAGGAACAAAAGTTAAAATTGAACTTGTGGAAATGCCATCGGGTAATTATGCTGAAAAGTTAAACTTGATGTTACTTGGTAAAGATATCCCAGATATTATATATTTCCAAGGTGGAGATCTCCAGATATCTCAGCAAGGATTACTGGAGGACTTAACACCATATATAGAAAAATCTAAGCATATAAAATCTAACTTAGAACCACAAAATGAAAAGAGATTAGAAAATTATCCTTATTTACTATGGATTAAACCTCTTGCATCAAAAGTGCCAGTAATGAGAAGTGATTGGTTTGATAAATTAACTACATCTAAAAAACTTATGGAAGATCCCACTATAGATAATTACTATGCATTCTTAAAAGAACTAAAAGCTTCTAATTTAGGTGGAAAAAAATTGCCAGCCTATGCATTAACAGCTGCTGGTAATACTTTAGAGCTTGATGAAATATTTGACCAAGCTTTTGGAAATAAATCTACTTGGGTAAAAGATGAAAATGGTAAGTATATTTATAATAAAGTAACTAAGAATGAAAAAGAAAAATTGACTTTTTATAATAAACTATATAAGGAAGGAATGTTAGACTCAGAGTACTTAACTAAACAATGGGACACAAAGGAAAAGGCTTTTTATGAAAATCAGTCGGGGGTAATAGTTGGAACAGCAGGCAAGGTTATAGATATATATGAAGGTAAAATCAAAAAGGCAAATGCAGGAGTAGGACTTACAGTAATACCTCCAGCTAAAGGAAAATCGCAAGGATATTTACCTATAGATGTTTCTAAAGAGAGTAGAGGTATAGCTATTTCTTCTACATCTAAAAATAAATATGTTTCCTTTAAAATTTTAGATTTTATGGCTAGTGAAAAAGGTCAAATGATAGATCGTTTAGGTTTTGAAGGGGAGCATTATGTAATTAAAGATGATAAAATACAGTTAACTGAAAAATCACAAGAATGGTATGCAAAATTCTGGGAGCCTTCAAAAATTGCATTAGGAAAAGAACTGGCAAAACCACTACTCGGAGCTGCTGGAACTAAGTCATTAGAAGATGTGAATAAGCTTTATACTGAAGATATTAATTTCATAATGCCAGAAGAACTTTCCATTAAATGGGATTCTATAAACAACCTATATAAAGAATATTCGGCGGATATAATAACAGGGAAACGTCCTATTAGTGATTTTGATAAATTTGTAGTTGAATGGTATAAAAATGGTGGAAAAGATGTAACTAAACATGCTAATGATGTATTGAAGTAAATGGATTATTCAAAAAATATTAAAACTTATTATTTTTATTCAACCTTTGCAGAATTATTGATGGCTGTGTTAATGATAATATCCTTTGTACTTATGGGGTTAACGAAGGTATGGTTTGGTGTTTTTGCAATATTATTTCAACAGGTTGCAAGGGGAATATATAGGCCGGTTACTACTAAATACTTGAATAAACATATACCCTCTGATAAAAGGGCAAAAGTGCTTTCTTTTCAAAGTTTAGCTTGTAATTTGTCAGTAGCCATAGCCTTTCCAATAATGGGAGTATTAAAGGAGCATGAAAATATATTTACAACTCATATGGTGATGGGAATTGCTATGATTATATTAACGGTGATAACAATGAAATATATGAATGGGAGGCTTGGGGTTAAGGTAAATGTGGAGTGTTAGAATTATAAAGGTTGATAGCTATAAATATAAATATAAGAATTTAGTGATATTATGTATAAATTAGAGGAAATACACAATAAAGGTGGAATAATATAAATATATGATTACTATAGATGTCAATAATAAGAAAAGAGGTATAAAAATGGGCAAAATTAAAAACAATATATTTTTACTTTCTACTATTATTTTTATCTTATTAAATACAATTTTGTATTTTACTAAATTAGATGGAGTTATGACACTTATAATACCTTGTTTTATATACATAATTATTTTTTATATTGCGCTTAGGTTTACAAAAGCAGATAAAATAAGTACAAGCAAAGAAACACTACATGTAGGAAATGAAGAAACGGATGACAATGTAAATGGTGAATTATTTACATTGCTTGAGACTATGGACTTTGATATTAAGAGATTAAAATGGCACTCTGAAGAGAATGTAAAGGTCTTCAGCAAAATAGTTCAGAAATCAGATAAGGTGGCAGAACTTAGTGAGGAAAATGCGGCAAGCACTGAAGAAATAAATGCAGGAATAAATGAGTTTACGCAAGTAGCAGATAAACTTAAAAGCAATATTATTATAATTGAAGAAAATTCTAATAAATCAATTGAAATGCTAAATGAAAATAGAAGTACTATTGAGAGCATATCAGATCTTCTTTTAGATTTAACAGATGGTATTAAACAGGCATCTAACATAAATGCAGAATTGAATATTTCTTCTAAAAAAATTAGTGAGTTTGTTGACTATATAAAGGGAATTTCAAGACAAACAAAGTTACTAGCATTGAATGCTAGTATTGAGGCTGCAAGAGCAGGAGAAGCAGGAAGAGGGTTTTCTGTAGTTGCTAATGAAATTGGAAGACTCTCTGAGAACACTGCTGAATTCGTAATGAAGATTGAACAAATTGTTGGTAATATATTAAGTGAGGTTGGAAGCTCTAATAATGCAATTGACAAATGTGTTATTAGAACTAATGATATTGATAATTCAGCTAAAAAATCTGGAGACGTAATTGAAAAGATTCAAAATGTACTAATTAGTTTAAATAATTCAATAAACGTAATAAAGGAAATATCAACTTCGCAAGTTGCCACTTCTCGTGAGATTGAGGGGGCTATTTCAAAGGTAGCATGTGCTGTGGAGAGTACTCATCAACTAACATATGATACCATTAATACAATATCAACTCAAAAAGATAAAAATGTAGAACTTTTAAATTATTGCGATAAGCTTTCAGATATGGCAAGTGGAGTTCAGAAGTTAACTGCAAGGAATAAAAGTAAAGATGAAATTATATTTGGAATAAACCCATTTACATCACCTGAAAATATAAAAAATATGTATATACCAATATTAATTAGTGTATTTAATAAAGTGGGATTCAAAGTCAGAACTATGATTGTAAAGGATTATGAAGCCTTAAGCTCAGGGATACAAGAAGGTATTATTGATGTTGCTTGGTTTTCCCCTTTTGCATATGTTAATGCACATGAAAAAATTGGAATAGAACCGCTTGTCTCACCTAAGGTCAATGGCAAGGTATCTTATAATGGCTATATAATAACTAGAAAGGATAGCGGTATAAACGACTTAGCTGATTTAAAAGGAAAAAGTTTTGGTTATGTTGACGAGGGAAGTGCATCAGGATATCTTTATGCAAGACATATAATTAAAACCAAGGGTATGAATCCTGATAAAATATTTAGCAGAACATCCTTTTTAGGAAGCCATGATAATGTAATAAAAGCTGTGTTGTCAAAGGAATTAGATGCTGGAGCAACTTATAATGAAGCTTTTGAAAATGCCCGTGTGAATGGAATTAATACAGATGAATTTAGAATAATTGCAAAAACTGCAGATATACCAAAGGATGCTATTGCAACTAGTCCACATATGTCCAAAGAGTTTTGCGAAAATCTCAAAAATGCATTTACAGAGTACGTTAAAACATCTGATATAAATTCACCTGTAGAAGGCTTTGTTGCTAGTAATGATAAAAAGTATGATGTGATTAGGGAAGTTATAAAGAGATAAAGAGAGATCTTCCCCGTGGATGATGCAGTCTTTATAAAATCATTAAAGACCCCAAGGGTAAATATGAAAAATAATAAAATAGAGATTGAGCTAGATTATTTAGCTCAATCTCTATTTATTTAAAAAATTATTATATTTTTTTTCGTGGAAAATCTCTTATAATAGTGTGAATTTCCCTGAATATTCTTCCTATATATTAGAAGGTACTTACTATTTTACCAATATAAATAATTAGATACAAGAAATGTATAAAAAATTGTTTATATATGTAATTTAAGCACGTAATTAGTGCGTTCTACAACTCAGTTGTAGACTATTTGTTAATGAAAGAATATAATATAATTGAAATGATGCCCAAAAGAGTCTATTAGTAGTTGTCAGTATTTTATGACATGAGATCTATTTGGGTATAGAGTGAATTCGGAAACTAATCGCTAATATAACAAAAATCAAAGAAAAAGTATTTTAAACCGTAGGTTCATTAGAATTGCTCATTTCTTGCTAGTTAAAATGTAAAAGAATAAAAAAGGGCATAGCAAAGCTAATCCCTAAAATGTAAATTTATGGGATTAAAACGGTAAATATTTAAACTAGGCTGTTTTTAGAATTGATTTTTCTAAAATAGATATAAAGTTAAACTTTGAAACTTTAATTCTTGCATCCAAGTGCACATTAGTAGAATGGACAGTAGTCCACCAAGACCAACGTTTTTTACCACGAGAATGAGCTTCCTCCATATTATAATCATTAAGAATTCTTTTGTTAATACGTTCAGAAGCCGTTCGTTTATTCATCTCTTTCTGCCATTGCTCGCTTCCGCGAGGAATAACAGTAAAGAGACGGGTATCCCATTTTGGTTTTGTATAAATAGTTCTGCCGTAGGCACTTGGTGAACATTGATCTTTGCAAAAACAAGACTGAATTTTACCTTTAACATAAGGGCATCGCCACTTAATTCTGTGACGAACCTTATCATAGTAATCGTAAATCATAGGAAGTTCGCCCATACAAATTGGTATACCATCGTCATCTACTTTGATTGGAGGCTCATATTTAAATTTGCCTAAACCTTTTTTATTAGTCAGTAAATACTCCTTTGGAGGTAACTAAAATTTAAGATACATCCGCAAAAGATTACTGTAAAAAGACAATAAGAAAGAAAGGCTAACTTTTTCGACATAGTTAGTCATGAAAATACTTTATTCTACTGGTAAAAGTTATGCTAACCTTGAAGAATCACTTATGTTTAGACCTAATTTTTTGGCTTCAAGAAGTATCCTGTTTTTACGTTTTTCTTGTTGTATTTTTGAAAGCATATCAAACCTATCTTCATCGAAGGATGTGTTTTCTTTAAGCATAGTATAAATTATAACAAGGATTTTTCTTGCCAAGGCAATGACAGCTTTTTTAGCACCCCGACGTTGCTTTAGTTTCCAAAACCAAGAAGAAAGATAGGAACTTTTTACACGGGTTATGCTCCAGGCGACTTCACACAATACTGTTTTTAAATAAGTATTTCCTTTGGTTATGCGAGTACTTTTTCTTTTACCTGCACTTTCATTATTTCCAGGACTTAAACCAGCCCAAGAAGATATATGCTGAGCTGTTTTAAATTTACTCATATCAATTCCAATTTCGGCAATAATGGTGGCGGCAGCTGTAATATTAATTCCAGGTATTTCATCAATAAGTTGAGTTGGTGCTTTAAAATTTTCTAAAGCACTCTCAATTTTAAAATCAAGAGTAGCAAGGTGGTTGCGATCTTCATCGAGCCTATTGAGCAATATTTTTAGAAAGTCTTTTTGATGTTCAGTCATCTTTCCGTTAACAGCTATTTTAATATCTTCAGTTTTGGCTTTAGCTCTGCCTTTAACATATTCTTGAATCTTGCCTGGACTTATTACTCCTCGTTCGGAGAGATGATCTATTATAGCTCTTCCCGAAGCTCCAAAGATATCCGACAAAAATGTAGATAATTTAAAACCACAGCTTTGAAGATGTTTTTCAATACGGTTTTTTTGAGAAGTTATATCTGATACGATATTTTTTCTGTATCTAGTAAAATCTCTTAATTCTCGTATTTCCTCAGTGGGAATAAAGCTACTTTTTAAAAGTCCGGCACGAAGCAATGTTGCAATCCATTCAGAATCTTTTATATCAGTCTTTTTTCCAGGAACATTCTTCATATGCCTAGCATTTGTAACAACTAATGTAACGGTACTGTTAAATAAATCTTCAAGAACGGTATATATTGGTTGCCAATACACCCCTGTGCTTTCCATGGCAATATGAGCACAATGCTCTTCTTCAAGCCATGTTCTAAGAATGTTAAGGTTTGGTAAGAGAGTAGAAAAAGTACGAATTTCTTTTGAGGGTGTCTCAGTAGTGCTTCCTTTTAATAAACAAGCTACTACGGTATCTTTGTGTACATCAAGTCCACAACAAATTTCTAAAATATCTTGCATAGTTTAATCACTCCAAATAAAATATTACAGGATTGATTGCTTGAGAATGTTAGTAAAATTAGTCAGCGTGCTACTTCCATAATCGTATACGACTATGGCCACAATTGGCTGTGCTCAAAAGCAATCAGATTAGATTATATCACGAGATCGAATCATCAAATAAATACCAAACTCTATTCCTGTTATAATTAGTCTGGACAAAAAATAAAAGTGTCATACTTCATTATTTTCATTGTTGGTTGTGGGCATCTGCCTATGAATGATTATATAGGAAACAGCTTGCGGAAACCACTGTGGATAACATTCTAGCTAAAAAATAGATAGAAAAAATAAGGAAAATATGAGATGATATAACCATGAAAAATAATAAGATTACTATAAAACAAATATTTGAAGATAATTATCCAGAGTTTTGGAAATTAAATAAAGAAAAGTATCCTGAAAAGATGAGAGAACATATG
>NZ_JBOITM010000037.1:0-17311 GCF_050717535.1 Clostridium sp. | reverse complement strand
CGTGATGTTTATGTATTTGTTGTTACTTACATTATATCATTTTTAAGAGGATTTTTATACTTATTAATGCTTTTAAACGTTTATATATCAAGGTTTTATGCGAGTTTTACTTGTGCGAAGTTTGAGTAATATGATTATATTTTTATAATAGTTAGCAATACAAAACTGCTTTCAGTTTTGTACATGGGGTCAGAATCCATTCCGATAAATGGACCAGTGCTTAATATTTTTATGTTATTACAGACAAATTCCAGATGAAATTAAAAAAGTTGTAGTATAATAAAATTGGACAAGATTGGAACTAGAACCAGATTAATTATAATATAATCATGCATATAATAAAGGGGCGCAAATAACTTGATTAAAATAAATAAAAATACATATTTCAAGTGGATTATCGTATTCATCGCCACATGTGGAGTAGGGGTATTCATTCTATTTCCATTTATGAATATGACATCTTTATCATATAGTATTGTACTAAATTTTTTACTGATGATTTGGATGTCTATAGTGGAAACATTATTGATACCATCACTTAAATCACCTTATTTTAATATTCATCCTATTGAAAAAGAAGGAAAAATATACAAGTACCTCGGAGTACATTATTTTAGAAAATTACTAGTGCTTAGCGGTTGGGAGAAAAGCAGAAAAAAGGAGACTCCTATTAGAAGATCGTTGACTGTATTAGAATATTATGAGTATAGAACAAGGGCTTCTGAATTTGGACATGGAATTATCGTTATTATAATTGTGTTAGTCACTATATATGTGGGTATAACATATTCTTTTAAGGGAGCAAAATGGTTGATTTTTCTTAATATATTTTTTAACTTATACCCAATTATGACACAACGTTATAACCGTCCACGGGTATGTCAGGTGATTAAAAAACTTAAATTAAAACAATCTAAGTTTACATATAGAAATTGGTAATTAAATTTATGGAAGCTGCAGTGGGATAAAATGAAGTTAAAAAGTGAAAATGTGAATGGAAGCACACAAGCACAGTTGGAAATATACAATATTTAGAGCAAGCTTTAAGGAGTAAACAAAGTAGGATAGTTTGACCTCATATAAAAACTGGCGACAGTTTTTTTTTTGTCATATCACTTACAAAGAATTTTCACCTTTAATAATTAACTAGTACAGCTTTTGATTATTGCTTGGTCATTAGACTTTTTATACTTATTATATAAAATTTTAACTAAAAAAAATGGTTAAAAATAGATATTTATATATATATATGGTATAATATATATATAGATGTCATAATATATATATATATATCATAATATATATATATATTCTAAAGTATATATATCTAAATCGGAAGTTAAAGTATAATCTGTATTAACCCAGTGATTATGATGGGTTTCTTGGCGAATAATAAAATAGGGGTAGTAACCTAAAAGCATAAATTTACCACGTTAAGATATATAATTTCAAAATAGAGGAGATTGATATTATGGACAAAAATGAATATGAAAAAGAGTTGGAACGAGTTGGCGCCTTTGAAATTGCATCAAAGATGTTGAAGTTGGCAAAAAACAATGAAAATAATAATAGTTTTTTGAACGCAGGACGTGGCAATCCGAATTGGATTAATACCCAGGCACGGTTGGCATTTACACGATTTATGGCTTTTGGTGTCAAGGAGTCAGAACTTACCATGCTTGAAGGCAATTTGGGCGGATACACTACATTGGATGGAATTGGGGGTAGATTGGATGATTTTTTGGATATCAGCCAGAAGGAAGATGCTTTCATTAAGCTGTTCATAGATTATGCCGTTGATGTACTGGAAATTGATAGAGACGCCTTGGTGAAGGAGTTTACAGATGCCATCATCGGGAACAATTATCCTGTACCATCCCGTTGCCTTGTCAACATAGAAAAGATCATTAATGCTTATCTGCAAGACACCCTTTATAATGGTGTTTCTTTAGCGGAATCCACCCAGGTTTTCCCCACAGAAGGTGGTACGGCGGCCATCTGTTATATCTTTAATTCTCTTAAGAAGAATGGATTAATCAATGAAGGAGACCGAATTGCTATTAACATGCCCATCTTCACACCTTATTTACAGATTCCTAAGTTGACGAAATATGAAATGGTTGAGGTGAATCTGGAAGCACGTGAAGATAATAATTGGGAGATTCCACTAGATGCTCTGGACATTTTGGAGGACAAGAGCATTAAAGCATTCTTTTTGGTTAATCCTTCTAACCCTGCATCACGTGCATTGGATAGCACTCTTTTAAAACGAATTAAAGAAATCTGTGAAAAACGTCCTGATTTGATGATCATCACGGATGATGTTTATGGGACTTTCGTAGAGGGATTTCAATCTGTTTATGCGGTTGCACCATATAATACCTTGCTTGTGTATTCATACTCTAAACTTTATGGTGCCACGGGCTGGAGGACTGGGTGCATCGCCATGAACAAGAAGAATGTATTTGATGATTTGATTGCCCGTTTGCCTGAAGAAAAATTAAAGACTCTTGATGAGGATTATAGCATTGTCACCATTGAACCACGGTCATTTCCTTTTATTGAGAGATTAACCGCTGATAGCCGGTCCATTGGCCTTTATCATACATCGGGATTGTCCACACCACAGCAGGCAATGATAGCATTATTCTCCATGACTCACTTAGTTTGCCATGATTGTGATGATTATATTGAATCCACTAAAAAAATTGTGGCTAGACGATATCATAATCTTTTTAAAGGATTGGGAATTAAAGAGGATAACACTCGTGAAAATGCGAAGTACTATGCGCTCATCGATATTTATAATTTAGCGGAGAGTTTGTATGGTAAGAATTTGGCAACATATATCCGAAAAAATTTTGAAGAGGTTGATTTTTTGCTGAATCTTGCCAAGGAAGAAGGCGTGGTCCTTGTTGAAGGCGTGGGCTTTGCTGCCATTTCTGGAACAGTGAGGGTGTCACAAGCGAACCTACCTGAGGAAGCTTACTTCAAAATTGGAAGACGTATTAAAATATTGATAAAAGAATATGATGATAAAATGAAGGCATCATTGGAAGCTGGTGATTAATCATGTTAAAGGTATTGAGTGAATTTTTGATCAATAATGTAGCATTTTCTATTTTTATATGTCTGGCTCTGGGTTATTCTATTGGAAAAGTCAGGGTGAAGTCCTTTAGGCTGGGTGCAACGGTGGGAACACTGATTATTGGGCTCATCCTTGGGCAGGCGGGGACATTTGATATATCGCCAGTTATCAAAACTGTTTTCTTTAGTCTTTTCATTTTTGTCATAGGCTATGAGGTTGGACCAGCTTTTTTTGATAGTTTAAAAAAGTCGGGTATAAAGCTCATCATCCATTCTGTTTTTTTTGCAGCTTGTTCACTGGCAATTGCACTGATATTATTTAAGATTTTTGGTGTGAGCCAGGGCGAGGGGGCAGGAATTGTGGCGGGTGCACTTACCCAATCGGCAATCATCGGAACAGCGTCTTCCTCCATCCTAAACCTCTCAGGTCTGAGCAAAGCAGCTAAAACTGCCATGGAGGCACAGGTTGCCGTGGCTTATGCTTTAACCTATGTTTTTGGTACAGTAGGTGTTATTGTTCTCCTTAAGAATATCGCACCGAAGCTTTTGGGTGTAGACTTGAAGGAAGCAACCAAGAATAAGATTGAAAGCATCAATTTTAAACATAATGAATCGGACAAGGCAATTATTAGTACGATAAAAATGAGGGCCTTTATTATTGGAGAAGGCTCGGTATATATTGGAAAATCTGTTTCGAGTATTGAAAAAAATCACGATCATCGCTTGACATTTGAAAAGATATTTCGAGAGGATCAAGAAGTGGAGGTATCCCAGGAATTCCAACTCAGGAAAGCGGATGTTATCACCCTCATTGGTGATTTGCAGAGTATGGTTGAGCTTGAAGAAGTCCACCTGGAGGAAACGGCGGAAAAGAAATATCTCAATATTACTTTACAACGGAAGGATATCGTGCTAACAAAGGTCTTTGAGCAATCTCATATTGATGATTGCAGTCTCAATAATATTATAATCGTATCTGCGTTGAGGGATGGACATAGTTTGAAGGACATTCACGATATGAGGAAGGGGGATACTATCCGCCTTGTGGGTCCCATGAATGTTTTAAACAAAGTCGTTAAGGAATTTGGTTATGCACGTAACACAGGTATTGATACTGATGTGAGTTATATGTCTACGGGCATCTGTGCTGGTTTACTTCTGGGTATGATCACGTTGACTGCTTTCAATATTCCCATCACACTTGGAGCTGGAGGTGGTGCTTTATTCCTGGGCCTGTTCTTTGGATGGTATCAGTCACGACATCCGAATATTGGCCAAATTCCATCATCTGCACGTTGGTTTTTAAAGAGTGTGGGTTTGAATGCATTTATTGCAGTGGTTGGTATTACTGCAGGGGCGAGCTTTGTTGTGGCAGTGAAATCCATGGGATTCATGGTGCTAATCATTGGTGCAGTTCTCTCCATAGTGCCTCATATTCTTTCCATTTATTTTGGAAAATATGTTCTTAAGCTGGATGCTATCGATATAATAGGCGGACAATGTGGGGCTGGCACCGTCACTGCCGCTCTCAATGCAATTACCGATGAGACGGGTAGCAGTGTTTTTGCCTTAAGTTACACACCGGGATATGCAGTGGGCAATATTTTACTGACTGTTCTGGGACCACTGATCATTGTATTGTTGAAATAGTTCTATATTAAAATCCATTTCATATTGAAAGGGTCATGCTGCATTAGAGATTTTCTCTAAGTGCAGCATTTTTATGCTTTATATAAATCATTAGAAGATCATTGACTTTATTAGAATATTATGAGTACAGAACAAGGGCTTCTGAATTTGGACATGGAGTTATTGCTATTATAATGGTGTTAGTCACTATATATGTAGGTATAACATATTTTTTAAAGGAAATAATATGGTTAATTTTTCATAATATATTTTTCGAATTATACCCAATTATGGCACAACGTTATAACCGTCCGAGGGTATTGCGGGTGATTAGCAAACTTAAATTAAAACAATCTAAGTTTACTGACAGAGAAAATATTGAACACATTATTGGTAATCTTAATACTGTAAAATTTAAAAAAGGTAGGTTCTCCTCAGGCTATAAAGGGTATTCTTTTGATACAATTGAAAAACAAGCTATTGAAAAATTGAGCATTGGTTAATTCAGAAGATGAGTATATTTAAATGAAATCTAACTTATTTTAACGTTTTTAGAAGATGAAAGGGGATATTTTATGAAGTGGAGGATGGATGCCCACAGAGAGTAGGCATTTAATATTATAATTTAAGTATAAATAATTAGGTTATGTAAGGTGCTTTCTTTTTATAAAATTCAGTAGTGTAATCGATAAAACACTGAGTTGCTTTGGTAATATACTTCTTTTTTTTATAAGCAATGGAGACTCCTCGTTTTGGCATAGGGCAGTTCAGTTTGTAAAAGCGAAGATTATTTTCGTTAGGTGAACACTTGACAAGGGTATCCGAAATAAAAACAGCTCCAAGCCCTTTTGAAGCAAATTCGAAGGAAGTCATCTGTTGATTAAATGACATCTTTACCAATGGTTCAATATGATAATATTTAAAAATTGATTTTGATCTTCCAAAAATTTCATTAGTTGGATTTAGTAAAAGAAAAGAGAATCCATCCATACCATATAGGTCAATAGCTGGTTGGCTCTGAGAAATATGTTTATCTGCTCTGATTTCTTCGGACGTCATGCCACAAGCAAAAAAATTCGTATCTACATGAAGATTCAGAGGTATGCCCAATAAGATTTGGTTTGAAAATAAAGGAATAGATTGAAAGATTTCTTCTTCAAACCAATCTGTATCTAAAATTAAGTCAATGCTTCCATCTGATAGCATACTTTTAAGCACCGGAAGAGATGCTTCTTGTGCAGCAATTTCAATTCCTGGATATTGATTAGAAAATCCAACAATAAGTTCAGGGAGCAAGTATGTCATAGAGATGATAGCACCTCCAATTATAACTTTTCCAACTTTGACTTCATTCAAATTTTGAAAGTAATCAGCGCATTCTTGTTCCATTGATATAATTTTTTCCGCTTTCTCTATGTACATGTTCCCCGCATTCGTTAACTTAAGTGGGGATGTTTTTCGTTCAAATAAAGGCTGACCAATTTTCTTTTCTAATTTACTAATTGCAATACTTAAGGCTGGTTGTGTCATATACAAGTTTCTTGATGCCTTTGAGAAACTTCCGGACTTGTAGACTTCATAAACATAATTCATAATTTCAAACAATTTATCCACCCCTATATAAATTAAATTTATACATTAAATAAAATATATAAATTTGATTATACAACAAATCAATGATAATATCAAATCATTAAAGAGTCTAAGAGGAGATCGAATATGATTGAATACATTATTATATGTCCATTGGTTTTTCTTGCCGGTTTCATAGATGCAATTGCAGGTGGTGGAGGTCTTATATCACTTCCGGCATTTATGCTTTCTGGAATGCCGGTTCACTTTGCTATTGGTACTAATAAATTGAGTTCAAGTATGGGAACAGCTTTAGCTACATATCGCTATGCCAAAAACGGATATATTAAATTTAAATTGGCAGCTTGTAGTGCGGTATGTGCATTGATAGGATCACCACTTGGTGCCATGCTTTCCTTAAAAATTGATGATTTCTACTTTAAGATTTTAATGTTACTCATTTTACCCATTACTGCTTACTATGTTTTGCGCAAGTCTAATCTTGAGGTCAATCAAGACATTAAAACATTAACACCCACTAAGACATATTTAATTTGTATGCTAATCGCATTTATTGTGGGAGTTTATGATGGCTTTTATGGACCTGGAACAGGAACATTTTTATTATTGTTATTGACAGGCATTGCACACTTAGATTTAAATATATCTGCAGGAACGACAAAAGCTATTAACTTATCTTCAAATGTGGCAGCATTAATTACCTTCATAATTAACGGAAAAATATTTTTTACTTTGGGATTGACTGCAGGAGTTTTCAGTATTGCAGGAAATTACATTGGTACCATTTATTTTACAAAAAATGGAATGAAAATAGCACGACCTATTATTATAATTGTACTAGCAATATTTTTTGTTAATATATCATTAGATATATTACATGTGTACTGAAGATTAAAATAGTCTTACTAAGACTGCAACATCATTCTGCGATTATATGATTTTAGGGGACACTGTGTCGTAATAGTTAATCTAAGCAAAATAACTTAAAGAAGGTGTTATAAGTTGACAAATAAAGATTTATTAAAAAGACAAAGAGAATTATTGAATAAGATTGAAGCATTAAGTCTTAAACTTGAAAAAACTGAATCATGTATTAAAGGCATTAAGAGAATATTGGAAATAGATACAATCCTATAAATATATGCAAGCCTATATTTTATCTTAATTGATTTTTTGGTTTATTAGGTTGACAAATGTAATATATTGTTGTAAACTGAAAATAATAATTTAATAAGACCTCACTTTTATATGTGGGGTAGAGGCGCGACATTTAACAGTCTTTAGTGGAGTTTGAGAAGCATTGATACTAAAGAGAAGGAAAGGTCGCCGAAGTAAATATAATCTTAAAAATATTTGCTGGGTCTGTAGTTAAGAGCTGCAGGACTGTCTCAATAAACTTCCCGGTTTATTGAGTTGTGCTATCTCATTAGGGAAAAGAAGAGGTTTAGGGACAACTATGCATGTTGAGACCTGAGTTTATCTCAGGCCTTTTTTGTTTTGGAAAATTCCTAAGATGCTTAATAGCGCCACCTTCATGTAAGGGTGGCATTTTTATTTAATTGTGTTATATAAATTCACTAAAAAAGAAGGGGAGAGGTAATCATGAAAAAGAAATTATCATTATTAATAGCAGTATCTCTATCAGTAGTTATGCTTTTAACAGGATGTGGGTCAAGTAGTAGTTCAAAAGAGGCAAAAGCAGAAGAGGCGGGTGGAAAATTTAAAGTAGGTCTTGAAGCTGGATATGCGCCATTTAACTGGACTCAAATGGATGCTTCTAATGGTGGAGTTAAAATTGAAGGCAGTGCAGAATATGCAGGCGGATATGATGTAGAAATTGCTAAAAAAATTGCTAAAGATTTAGGAAAAGAATTGGTTATTACTAAAACTGAATGGGATGGTCTTGTACCAGCATTAGCTTCAGGCAAGGTGGATGCAATTATTGCAGGTATGTCTCCCACAGCAAAACGTGCAGAGGCGATTGATTTTTCGGATAACTACTATAAATCAGATTTAGTTATGGTTGTTAAAAAGGGTGGTAAATATGATGCAGCTACTTCTATTAATGATTTTAAGGGAGCAAAAATAACTGCTCAATTAAATACATTCCACTATTCGGTAATAGACCAAATTAAAGGTGTAAAGAAGCAAACAGCTATGGACAACTTCCCAACAATGAGAGTTGCACTCCAATCAGGAATGATTGATGGTTACGTATCAGAACGTCCTGAAGGTATTAGTTCTCAGGCTGCAAATGCTAACTTTAAAATGGTAGAATTTAAAAGTGGATTTACTACAACAGACGCAGATACGTCAATTGCTGTAGGTCTTGCAAAAGGTAGTAATTTAACTGTAAAAATAAATAAAACATTAGCTGGTATATCTCAGGCAGATCGTAAAAATATTATGGATACTGCTATAAAGAATCAACCATCAGCTAAATAATATTTATTTTTTACCCTGAGGAGGAGAAAAATGAGTTTTGAATCAATAGTAAAAATAGTCTTGAATAACTGGCCAATGTTTATACGTGGAGCAGGTGTGACACTCTTAATTTCCATGGTTGGTACGGTTATAGGTTCCATAATTGGTTTATTAATAGGAATTGTACGTACTATTCCAGTGCCAGACCGAGGAATAAAAAAAGTCATGCTTAAAACGGTTAATGCTATTCTTTTTGTTTATATAGAGATATTCCGTGGAACACCTATGATTGTACAAGCAATGGTAATTTATTACGGATCTGCATTGGCATTTGGTATAAACATGAACAGGTTATATGCGGCAATTTTTATAGTCTCAATTAATACCGGGGCTTACATGTCAGAAATTATCCGTGGTGGTATTGTTTCTATCGATAAAGGACAATTTGAGGCAGCGCATGCTATAGGTATGAATCATATTCAAACTATGATTAATGTAGTAATACCACAAGTGATCCGTAATATTCTGCCAGCAACAGGTAATGAATTTGTAATCAATATAAAAGATACATCAGTACTTAATGTAATTTCCGTAACAGAGTTATATTTCCAAACAAAATCAATTGCAGGAAATAATTTCAATTATTTTGATACATTTTTCGTTGCATGCGTTTTATATTTTATAATGACATTCACAGTAACAAGAATTTTGCGTTATATTGAAAAGAAGATAGATGGTCCAGACGATTACATTATGAATGCTAATCAAATGCAGGTATAAACTCCTTAAGATATGCGTCGTAAAGCGAAAATAGTGACAGAAATAAATATCAGGCGAAGGAGTAGAAAATATGGAAGAAGTAATTAATATACAGCATCTAAGCAAATCCTTTGGAACTCATGAAGTTTTAAAAGACATTGATTTTTCAGTAAATAGTGGAGAAGTAGTCTGCATAATAGGTTCCTCTGGATCTGGCAAATCAACTCTTCTTCGGTGTGTTAACCTTTTAGAAAAACCAAGTGGTGGTGAAATCATCTATAAAGGAGAAAATATTTTAGATGATAAACATGATGTCTACGCATACCGTACAAAGCTTGGCATGGTATTTCAACAATTCAATTTATTTAATAATCATAATGTCCTAAGCAACTGTGTTGTGGGACAAATGAAGGTATTAAAACGTTCCAAAGAAGAGGCAGAAAAAGTAGCTATGAAATATTTGATGGTGGTTGGAATGGAAGAATATGTTAACGCAAAACCAAAGCAATTGTCAGGTGGCCAAAAACAACGTGTAGCTATTGCAAGAGCACTTTCTATGGAACCAGACGTAATGCTTTTTGATGAACCAACATCAGCCCTTGATCCTGAGATGGTAGGAGAAGTTCTCAAAGTTATGAAAAAACTTGCGCAGTCTGGTCTTACTATGTTAATAGTAACTCATGAAATGGGATTTGCAAAAGAAGTAGCGGGTCGTGTGGTATTTATGGACAAAGGTGTCATAGCAGAAGAAGGAAGTCCAGAGCAAATTTTCAATAATCCAACTGAGGAACGTACCCGGGAATTTTTACAGCGAACATTAAAGCAGATGTAATATTGGTAGAAAAAATAAAGACATAGAAAAATATAGATTTATTTTAATAAAAGATACAGAAATCCTTTGTGAAAAATAAAGAAGTAGAATCCTCAGATGGCAGGGATTCTACTTCTTTATTTTTTTATTATATATACTTGTATTAAGGAAAAAATACATTTATAGTTAAGAACTTGGAGAGATTGTACGATAATAAAATAGAGTAGAGTGATATATTTAATGCGTTGGTAGAGAATATAGAAATTCTTGAGCAATGCATATTATTTTCGTTCTAAAGAGTTAAATAGGTTAAAAGGATTAGGAAATTGTTTGAAAAAAAGGGGTTTTGCAATTAATTGTAGAATTATAAATTTAATATATTAAAAATGAGGGATCAAGATGAATGTTCAAAATATTATAGTTAATTTACTGGTAAATATTATACCCATATTATCTATTGTTTATATTGTAGTGGGAATTAGATTATTTAGGCAAATCGCAAAAAGAAAGGAAAATTATTTTTCCTTTCTTATGTTTGCTTTTGCACTCTATTCTTTTGGATATTTTTTGGAACTTAATTGTGAAGAGCTAAAGACTTTTCTACTTGTACGTAATTTTGAGTTTTTAGGGTCTACATTTATCCCAACTTTGGGGATTCTATTTATTGCAGATTTAACAGAAATTAAGATATCGAAAAAAGTAAAGAGTATTTTATTTATAGTTTCCACATTCTTATGGCTGCTTTTTATATCAGATCCATTTCATCATTTGATTTACAAAAGCATTAATCTACGAGTTGTTGGGGGATTAGGCATAGTTGATGCACGGAGGGGATCTGCTTTTTATTCCATGTTGACATACTATATAGTGTTAATAATATTTTCAACTATAGCATTGACAAAGACATATAAAATAGTACAGGAACCTAATAAAAAAAAGAGTCTTCTCTTTTTAATAAGATCATTTTACATTCCATGGGTTGCAATAATAATTGTTTCATTAAAGTTTGATACATATATTGAACCAGTTGAAGTAACTATAATGATATTAGCGGGTTTGTTTGCTATTAATGAAATTAAAAATAATATGTTTGAAGTGCAAATAAAAATATGGAAGGATACCTATGAGAATAGTAGTGAACCAGCATTTTTGATTGATAAATTAGAAAATGTAGTTTGCTCAAATATTATTGCAAAAAATTTATTATATAATCAAGGTAAAAGCATTGACTATATAATTGAGAATTTAGATGATAGCGAGATAAACAGAAAGCAAGTTTTTTTCAAAACTAACAGTGGAATTAAGTGGTTTGATGTTAAAAAAAGTGAATTTGATATCAAAAGAGGATTTGTAAGTTACTTACTTATAGACATTACCGAAGGTAAATTGGCAGAAGGGCGCTTGAAGGAAAGTGAAGAGAAATTTTCAAAATTATTCTATGTCAATCCTTCCGCTTGTGCTTTAAGTGATTTTGAAGATAAAATATACACTGAAGTAAATAAAGCATTTTATGATTTATTAGGATTTGATAAAAATGAAGTTATTGGCAAAACAGTATTAGAATTAGATATAATGACTACGCAAACAAGAAATAAGATATTACTAAATATAGACTGTAATGGAAATGCAACGGCTGTGGAAGTGGATTTAAATGCGAAGAACGGAGACATTAAACATGTGCTGTTATCATCAGAGGATATTTATGTTCAAGATAAGAAATATTGCTTTACTGCTATTAATGACGTTACCGAGATTAAACATAAGCAAGAGGAAATAGAGCACTTAAGTTATTATGATCAGCTTACTGGTTTATATAATCGTAGATTTTATGAAGAAGAGTTAATGAGACTTGATACAACGAGAAATCTGCCTCTCACCATTGTTATGGGAGATGTAAATGGTTTGAAGATTGTTAATGATTCCTTTGGCCATGTTAAGGGTGACGAGCTTCTTAAGAAAGTTGCAGGGGTAATAAAGCTTGGATGTAGAGAAGATGATATTATTGCAAGACTTGGAGGGGATGAATTTGTTATTATATTACCTAAAACCGATGGTTTTGAAGCAGATCAGATCATTAAGCGTATTAATAATTTATCATCAAAAGAAAAAATAGAATCCATAGATATTTCCATCTCCTTTGGTTATGAGACCAAGAATACTGAGAAAGAAAAAACCGAAGAAATATTCAAAAAAGCAGAAGATCATATGTATAAGAAAAAACTTTTTGAAAGTCCAAGTATGAGAGGAAAAGCAATCGCTGCTATCATTAGAACACTTCATGAAAAAAACAAGAGGGAAGAACAGCATTCTCATAGAGTCTCAGCATTATGCGAGAGTATGGGAGAAGCTCTTAGACTTCCAGAATATGAGATTAAGGAACTTAAAAACATAGGATTGCTTCATGATATAGGGAAAATAGCCATAGATGAAAATATACTAAATAAAGCAGGTAAACTCACAGGTGTAGAATGGAATGAAATCAAGCGTCATCCAGAAATAGGTTATAGAATACTTAATACAGTAGATGATATGTCTGACATGGCAAAGTACTTATTGCATCACCACGAAAGATGGGATGGAAAAGGATATCCAAAAGGCTTGAAGGGTGATGAGATACCATTTGTATCAAGGATTATAACTATAGCAGACGCTTATGATGCTATGACTAGTGAGAGAAGTTATAGAAGTGCACTATCCAATGAAGTTGCCATAGAAGAATTACAAAAAAATGCGGGTACTCAATTTGATAGTGAATTGGTAAGGGTATTTATTGAAAAAGTATTAGATAACCCCAATATTTAAAAAACACTTCTGATTATATTTACCTACTCAAAGTCTGAAGAGCATAACTTTGAGTGGTGGGTATAAAATACCATTTCAAATAATTCTAAATGAGCTATATCAAAATAGAAAGTGATTTCTAAAGCGAGATAGCTCTTTTTTCTAGTTATATGTAAATATTTGAATCAAAGTTAATATGTGCTATGATATAAATTGAGTGTAGTTAAAATTATTGTATCAAAGGGGTGTTAAATATATGCTTATAGGGTTTTTAGTTTTTTTAGACCAGGTTGCAAAGCTAATTGTATATACATTTTTATCTAATATAAAATTTAACATATTTAATAATTTTTTTGGATTTAAAGTACTATTAAATTCAAATCACTTATCAGTCTTTAATAACAATTTTATGAATTTAAGAATAAGTATAAATGTATTAATAATACTTAATATACTTATTTGTTTATTTTTAATAAGTTTATTTAAATATTTTAAACATATTAAAATAAAGTCAGAGGCTATTTATATAAGTCTAATATTGTTTATAGCAGGAGGTGTATCATCTGCCATTGATAAAATTTTTTGGGGAGGAAGTTTGGATTATATAATATTTTTAGGGTACATTATAGATTTAAAAGATATCTATTTATTCTTAGGTTCTTTTATTACATTAGTAGTTCTCGCTAAAAATTTAGATTTTAAGGAAAGTAATAAGCAAGATATGCGGTTTATAAAAAAATATTTTATATTTATAAGAGGTTTATGTAAAAGGTAACTTGACATACATTATAATAAGTTGACGGGAGAATATACCAAGGTAAAGTGTGAAGAAATAAATTTAGAAGAATTATATACATTTATTAAAGTTAAAAACTCATACAACTTTAATTTGATAACAATTTGTGTAATTGCTTGCACAATGCTATTTGTATGAGTGCTAATAAACTGCATATAATTTGGATTGAACATGACATAAATGATTATAAATATAAGAATGGTAATATTATACATGTATCTAAAAAATTCTAATATTTATTGTAAAGTTGCACATTTGATGAGGATTGATGGTTTCATTTTTACCATAATTGTACTATCCTAAAGTAGACAGATATACTAATCAACATTTAGGAGGGTAAATATTTATGGGAAATTATCAAAACATTAATACTTTAAAACCAGAAGGAATTGAAAATAAAAAAGCGTATTTAGTTGGAGGTGGTATAGCATCTCTTGCGGCTGCCGCATATTTAATACGAGATGGTCATATGGATGGTAAAAACATCACTATTTTAGAACAATCACATATTATCGGTGGTAGCATGGATGGCTCTGGAAATGCAAAGGATGGCTACATTGTCCGAGGTGGCAGAGAAATGGAAGAACACTATGAGTGTTGTTGGGATTTATTTAGCAAGATCCCATCTATAATTACTCCTGATCAAACTGTTTTGGATGAATTTAGAGAACTTAATAATTCAGACCCTAACGAATCAACTTGCCGTTTACTTGAGAATTGTGGCGAAAAGGCGGATTTTTCTTCTCTAGGACTTAAGGATTCTCACATTAAGCAACTTACTATGCTTTTTCTTGCAACGGAAGAAGATTTAGGGGCTACAACGGTTGAACAGTATTTTGATCCATCATTTTTAGAAACTAATATGTGGTGTTTCTGGCGCTCTATGTTTGCATTTGAAAATTGGCATAGCGTTGTGGAAATGAAACGCTATATGCAACGTTTTATGCATCTTCTTCCTGGCATGAGCCATATGAAAAACATTATGTTTCCAAAGTACAATCAGTATGAGTCTATGATTCTTCCTCTAGAAAAATGGTTACTATCTAAAAATGTAGTCATTGATTTAAACTCTCAGGTTACAGATTTAGATATTGATATAGAGGCAGATAAGAAAACTGTTACTGCTATTCATATGTTGCACAATGATAAAGATGAAACAATTCATACAACAGTGAATGATCTTGTATTTGTTACTAATGGATCGATGACAGAAAACTCTACTACTGGAAGTATGCATAAACCAGCAGTAATTAATCGTGGTGCAGGAGGCTGTTGGAGTCTTTGGAAAAATATTGCCAAGAAAGATGATTCCTTTGGAAAACCAGAAGTCTTTTGTAGTGACATCGACAAAAGCAAATGGGAATCTTTCACTATAACTAGTACAAGTCCTAAAATGGCTGATCTACTTAAGGAACTTACCGGAAGAGATCCATACTCTGGTAAAACTGTTACAGGTGGTATTATAACTATGAAGGATTCAAGCTGGCTTTTGAGCTTAACTTGCAATAGACAACCTCATTTTAGTGATCAACCTAAGAATGTTTTAGTAGTATGGGCTTATGGTCTTTTCGCTGACAACATTGGTGATTTTGTTAAAAAGAGAATGAGCGATTGTACTGGTGAAGAAATGATGACGGAGCTTTTATATCATATGGGTAAGAAAGAAGAGATACCAGAAATTCTTAAAAACGTTAATGTTATTCCTTGTATGATGCCTTATACAACTAGTCAATTTATGCCGCGTGTTAAAGGCGATCGTCCTGATGTTATTCCAAAAGGTAGTACCAATCTTGCCTTCTTAGGACAATTTGCAGAAGTTAAGGATGACTGTGTATTCACAGTTGAATATTCCATTCGTTCAGCTATGATGGCAGTTTATACATTACTTAACATTGATAAAAAAGTGCCAGAAGTATATCCTACTAAATATGATATACGTGTACTTGCAGCGGCTGCAAAAGCATTATATAGTGGACGTCCTCTCCCAGCTGAGACGATTGTGCGCAAGCTTTTGAAGAATACAACACTTGAAGGATTAATTTAAATATATGCAAAAAACGACTATGTGAAAACATAATCGTTTTTTGTACGTCCAGCATGTTCGCTGAGCCGATAGGCTGAAAGAAGCCTATGTCACCTAACCAACGGGAAGACAACCTGAGAGCAAGGGCGCTACTGGCAACGATAGAGTCTGAAGGAAGCAGCATGGGAAATGTGGAACATAACGAAAGTAAACCGAAGATGGCTTATAAAGTGGGTAACCCTGTAAAATATGGGAAAGCCCCAAAGTTGGATAATTTTATAAGTTAAGACGGATGCGTTCGCATTTAGGCAGGCAAACCTATCTGGAGAAACCTGTATTATCCTATTTTAAAAAGGTAAGTTCAAACAAATGGGAACATAAGGGAGATACGATGTAGTGCAGGTGGCAGATGAATCCATAGTAGTTATTACCTTATAGCCAATGAAAACTGGTAACAGTATGGAGGGCATTCAGTGCACAGTTAATTAGTTCTTGAATCATGATTTTGTTCATTGTCATAACGTCCATAAAATATTTGGCAATATGCCATCTTTATTATTATGGACGTAATCAAAAATTGAAAACGCAAAAATTATTATTCCGACCTTTTTTTAAGAAACGTATTAAAAACCCTTGGTGGTTGACTAATCCACGTAAAAAATAAGAAAAGTCGGGATAATGATAAAGTAGGAATAAGTTCTGTAAGAGGAAAGAAATCGGCAATTAATTTCCCACTTCTACCTACTTGATTTTGAGAAGATTGTAACGAAACTTAGTTTTAAGAGTCTTATTTTACCCGAATTCATGTCCAGGTATCCCATTATTAACATAAGTCTTGCCTTCTAACGGTCTGAATCCAGATATCTGCATGTCTGTTACAGCAGGATATGCACCATGATTATTTGGAAATGTAAAGTTAAGAGTATAACTATTTCCATAAAAACTAGCTGTATTTCCATCTCCTGTAAAAACTGCTGTATTTGTAAGGATAATAGCCTTTTTATTTTCTTTTTTTCCATCTACCACATTTATTTTATAAACAGTAAAATCAAAAGAAGTATTAGTTATATTAGAAATTACAACTTCGCAATAATTCTTTAAGATATTATCTCCAAAACAGTTATCATCAAAATAAGTGCCGTCATACAATTTAACTTTACTACTTACTTTAGTTATTTTTTGAGAGACATTATTTTTATCTTTTACTACTTGTTCATCTGGACTTATTTTAGTACACTTTATAGAATTTGTATTATTTAAATCTATTTGTTTTTTTTCACTATTACAATATTTGTGCGTAAAGCCCACTCCTTCAGGTGTGGGATGGATAGCATAAGAAACTAATTTTGTTTATAGGATATATAAGCATTGTTAACATACACGTTTTGAGATATACTTTAATTATGGA
>NZ_JBOITM010000036.1:0-17757 GCF_050717535.1 Clostridium sp. | reverse complement strand
GGCCGCCGACTTCCTTCAGATTCCGTCTCGCGATGGACACCCTTGTCTTAAGCTATGCACTTGGCACTATTAACCCGTGCTAGGGACTTTCACCCATTAGATTGCGCCCATGCCGGGCGCACAATACTTGTCAAATTTTTGATTGGGTTATTCCCATTAACATATACAAGGCAGTCTCCTTTTGCCTGTTTAATAAAAAAAACTTATCTGCATTAAATATAAAATATATTACTGTACATACTAAAATAAATCCACATGAAAGACTTGCTACACTCGCTGCCTGAAATCTTTCACTAATTGCAGTAAATGCATCATTGTTTTCTATGGCTAAAAAGTTATATAGTGTTGCAACAGATACAATTGTAATAAGCAAATAAAGTTCATATACCTTTATATTATCCTTAAAAAGCTTCAATGACAGTTTAAATGAGTTCATCACTATCTCCTCCCATCATCGCTATCATATTAAGAATTTTTTTAAACATCTCACTTTTATCTCCATTGCTATCTAACTCACCACTTATACTCCCATCCTTCAAAAACATCACTCTATCTGAATAGCTTGAAGCCCTAGCATCATGAGTTACCATTATAATTGTAGTATTACAACTTTTATTTATATTTACAAAGCATTCAAGAAGTTCTATAGCTGATTTAGAATCTAAAGCACCCGTTGGTTCATCAGCAAAAATCACCTTTGGAGCTGTAATTAATGCTCTACAAATTGCTGCTCTTTGCTTTTGGCCCCCTGATAATTGATAAGGATATTTATCTAGATGTTTTTCTATACCTAAGAGCTTTGTTAGTTTATTAATCTTTTCTAATATTATCTCTACCTTTTCATTGTTTAGTGTTAAAGGCAATGCAATATTATCTCTTATTGTCATATTGTCTAACAAATTAAAATCTTGAAAAACAAAACCTATTACGTCTCTCCTAAACCTAGCTAATTCATTTTCTTTTAGACTGTTCACATCCTTACCATCAATTAAAATCTCTCCTGAAGTTGCTTTGTCTATTGTCGACATGACATTTAGCAAGGTAGTTTTCCCTGAACCTGAAGGTCCCATTATGCTAATAAATTCACCTTCATTAAATTCTAAATCTACCTCCCTTAATACTTTATGCTTATTAGTTAAGCTTCCATATTCTTTAACTAATTTTGATACCGCTACAATTTTATTCATATTATCACCTTCTTCTATAGTATAATTTATACCTGATTACTCCTCCACCTATCAAGGTTACAAATTAGGTTTTAATGTGACATTGGTGTAACATTATAGTAATCTGCTAACTTGTAAAAACTTAGAATAAATTCAGTGTACTCCCCTTCTTCACTTTCTACCTTCAAATCTATATTTAAATTATTACACATCTTTTTTGCATAATATAAACCAATACCAGTTGATTTAGTTCTTGTCCTTCCATTTTTTCCAGTGAATCCTTTATTAAATACTCTTTTTATATCTTCTTTGGGAATACCAATTCCATTATCTTTAATATTTAAATAATAAGCCTTGCTATCCTCTTTATTGGAAATATGTAGCTGTCCATTTTTATTAGTGTATTTACTACTATTATTAATTATTTGAGAAAGAATATAGTGAATCCATTTTCTATCACTTACTATGCTAAACCCTTCCACCTCTAATATTATTTCAATGTTTTTGTTCATGAAAAATCCTGCATTTTCTTTTATTGCCTTTCTAATTTCATCCCCTACTGCTACTTGTTCACTTTTTACATCTAAATTATAATTATTTGCCCTTGTAACATATAGCACTTGATTTACACTAAACTCCATTTGTTTGATTTTAAATATTATCTTTTGCGACTCATCCTCTTCCAAGTCTTCTAACAATAGGTAAGTAACACCAATATTAATTTTAATATCATGTACCCATTTTGTAATATATTCCTCAAAATCATTTATACTGTTTTTTAGAATTTCTTCCTCTTTTAGATGTTTTATACTCTGTTTTTTTAAAATATTTGAAAATACATTCAAATGAAAATCATTTATTTTATTATCTAATTCCTCATTGCACTTTAAAATATTACTGTATTTATTTTTTTCTTTTATAAATCCATATGTAAAAGCTATAAACACAGTTAATAAAATAAGTATGTCCATGTACATAATGTCTTTAAAACTCTTATTTATACACTAAATTTTATACCTTCTGGAGTATTTGCAGAACCTGAAATCCATATATGATTTTCAGGAAGCTCTATTTTCAAATCTGTACCCAATGAATTTTTATAGTGCATATATTTAAACTCATTGGAATTTAAAAAGTCTGAATTTATTTTTAAACTCTTTATGTGTTTATTCCAAGAAACGACAGGGTCACTTTCTTCATCTATATTCGTAACTTTAAATACAGCCTGCCAGAGTTTTTCTATAGCTTCATCTTCTGAAATGTTTGGAAACACTTTTTTAGCTCAAACCTTTGTAGGAAATGATGCAATACACCAAGAGTTTTTACCAGACATTTTTCTACTTGTAAATTCACTCAGCGCAGAACCTATTACTTTACTTGCTTTTGATATTCGTTCAGGATTAATATCCTTCATAAGTTCTGGGTCTGTAGTATCAATAGCTAAAAAGGCCGCACCTTCTCGTGCATAGGATAAATAAAATTTTTTCCGCCATTCTGGAAATTTTTCAAATGCCTCTTCTGGTGCATATAAAAACTTGATTTTAGAAAGCAATTGATCCGACCATTCAACGACTACATCCTTAGCCCCTTCTTCATATGCAATTTTTGTGATACTTCTTGTAAATGACGCACATTCTATAGGTGAAGTTATTACAAGTGTTTGATTTTTTTGAATATTTACTCCGGACTTTACAATAAGACGAGCATATTTTTCTAGTAAGTTGTTGTCCATATCAAGACTCCTTTTATAATAATTATTAGTTAAACGATATTTTAATTCCAATGAAAAATTAGAATCCATTTTCCACTAACCACTTCATAATGCTTTCTTCTCTTTCCTTAATATTGTCATGCTGCGCATCGTATTTACGCATTTTCTTCTGTGCAACAATATTTCCATCTACCATATACAATATTCTTTCCGATTTTGCTGCCACCTTTACATCGTGAGTAACTAGCATTATGGTTGTACCTTTTTTATTTATCTCTGCAAGAATTGACATAATTTCTGTTGCCGATTTGGAATCTAATGCTCCGGTTGGTTCGTCTCCAAATATGATATCTGGATCATTTATAAGTGATCTACAGATACCGGCTCTCTGTAGCTGTCCACCAGATGCTTGTGTGATATTATTATCTGCAAGCTTTTCAATTCCTGTCATTTTAAGTAGCTTTTTTGCTTTTTGATATACAGCATTTTTATCCGCATCTTTTGATACAAAGGCCGGAAACATAACATTGTCAATCAACGACAGATTCTTTAAAAGATTAATATCCTGAAAGATAAATCCCATATTATCAAGCCTAATCTTCGCCAGTTCTTCTTCCTTTAGTCCAACCATTTCAGTGCCTTTAAATTTTACACTACCAGAAGTAATTCTATCCATACTGCTTACATTATATAGCAGTGTTGATTTTCCGCTTCCTGATGGCCCCATAACCGATACGAATTCACCTTTTTCTATCGTAAGATTTACATCCTTTAAAATATGAAGCTCATTATTTTTTCCTAATTCTACTTTTTTGTTAATATTTATTGCCTCTAATATATTGCTCATATATACTCCTCCAATTCCCAATATTTAAATAAAAGTCTATATCCTCAGATACGCCCCGCTGACCGTCCCTTTTTCAGTAGTTCTAACTTCTTAAAACTACAGATATATCATCTTTTACAGTTACTGTGCAACACACAGATATAGTAAATCCAACTACTGTAATTAGCGCTAACGGACATAGCAGAAATGTCTGCCATGCAATAACAACAAATTGAATTTTTGCAGCTCCTAAAGAGGACATTGCCATACTTACAAGAAACTCCCCTAAATAATTAGAAGCCAGCACCCCAAGTATGATTCCGAGTATCAGTACCATAAAAGTTCCTGCCATATACTGATGTTTAATATTTTTAGAAGTTAATCCCACACTTCGCATGATTGCAATCTGGGACATATCCTTTGACAATAACATCTTAAGGAATAATGCAGTTATAAGTACAACAATTATTAGTGAAATTGCGATTGCGCCTATAACAATGGTACTCATCTGATCAATCATATTTCCAAGAGTCTGCTTAGTATAATCTTTGATATCATTTACCTGCGCAGAATCATATGTATTCTGATAGTGATCCATTTTGCGACGTATATCAACACCGGTCGCCACATCCATGCTCGCAATATACCAAAGAACGGCGTCTTCATTCAAACCAAGGCTGGTATCCGCCTTTGCGGTTTTACCACCATTTGTAATATCTTGATAAATACCACATACTTTCAAAGTCTTTTCTATCCCGGAAGCCATTACTATTACTTCATCTCCAACTTTCTTATTTAAATCTCCTGAAGCATTTGCATAGGAAAGTGAGATTTCCCCTTCACCCTTTGGTGCTCTTCCATTTAGATAACTTAATGGAAATAAGTCGAATTTCCCGGTTTCAATATAAATATAGTCCCATGAACCTTCTGTATTTTTAATCTGGTATGCACATGTGATGTAGGCCGCATACTTTTCAATATCTGAATCATTCTTCAGCTCTTCTTGCAGCCTTTTAAAATCTGCTGTAATCGTATCTGTCTTTCGAAGATCGATTCTCATGTCGGATTTTCCCATTCCCATGTATGTGGAAAATTCTGATGAATTCATGGTGTTATATATGTTTAATGGAACAATTATAATAAACGTACATACTACAAAAATAATAATCAGTAACCTGTATAATTTAAAATGCTTCCATACATCCCGAGTTCCCATGTAAATATTGGTGCTTAAAAACTTGTTCTTAAGCAGTGAAAAACTATATTTCCGATTTCTCCCATGCTCCATGATATCGGTTCGCAAAGCCTCCACCGCAGAAATCTTATCAATTTTTTTCAGTACTTTCTTGCAATACATCATAATCATGAGGTATACAAATAATGGAGCTATAAGAGATAACACATATTTTAGATTTCCTGATAAATCTGAAGATATATAAAGTCTCATATTAGAGTTAAACAGATTTACCACTACAAAGGAAAGCGCATAGCCTAATATACCGGCTATCACTGACATAAATCTGTATTTGTTAAGATACACCTTATTTATATTCTTTTTGGATATTCCCATTGCTTTCATAACACCGATTTCTCTTAAATCTTCATCAATCGTTGCCAGAAACGTAAGTCTGATACTTAATGCCGCTATAATAATCAGCAGAATACTGATAAGTATAATTACCATGGCTACTATCGCATCTGACATGGCATTAAAAATCATAAATAGCTTTCCTGTGACCGTAGGACCGTTTTTCGGAAGACCTGCTTCTATGTATGCAGTCTGTACAGCCTGTGAATCCCCATTTTCATTTATTTTAAATTCGATAAGATATTCCAATTCCCCTGCTTGCTTTTCAAGCATTTCATCATAGTCCAACTGACTAATAACAATCCGTTTAGAAGAAGTAAGGGGAGAGTTCATCTCAAAATCTCTTGCATAATCTGAAATGACAAACACTTTTTGATACCCTTCACTTTTCACCGTAATGGTATCACCTATTTTTAATTTATACTCTTCCATGAAATAGATGGGAACCGCAACTTTACCATCCTTCACGTCTAGCTTTTCATTGTCCAGATCCAATATAAAATCAAATTTATTATTCTGCACAACAAATGAAATATCCTGTACCGTTCCAGCCATGGTTTCATCTTCGCCAAAATGGATATTCATTCCATCAAAATTCTGAAGAAACATCGTTTCTTGCATCGCTATATTGGCACTTTGCTGCTCTGTGAAATTATCAATTTCTGCCTGTACATATTTTCCGGAATGCATCTGAGCAATGTCAGCTGGAACTGCACGTTCCTGTAGCTGTGACATCGACTGAATCAGATTTGCAATGATATTTGTTGCACTAGCTCCCAAGATAACTGCCATGGTTATAAATACAGACACTGCTACAGTTATGACTTTCTTCCTTTTGAAATCATTCTTTACAATTTTAAAAAACATTATCTTTTCTCCTTCCTACTTCATGCCTTTACTTCGAAAGCTCTCATCATTCAAATAATTGTTCTGTCTCTAAACTAACTTTTGCTCCCTTCTGCGAATCCATTTCACGAATACTCTTTGATTTAGATACAATTAGTGCAGTAATTACGAGACCTAGTCCGGCAAGAATTATTAAGAATCCAATTCCTCTTGTTTCACCAGTTCCTATAATCTTTCCAACAGTATTCGCCAGTACACCGCCGTCAATCAGTGCCGGATTAAATACATAATCTGAAAGAACACCTGCCAAAGCATAAGCAATTACAAATCCCAGCTGTGAAATCAAAGAAATAAGTCCCCATACTCTACCTTGTTTATCATTATCTATTGATTTTCTTATGAGAACATCAATACATGTAGTTGCATATGGTAGGCTCGCAAAGAATAAAAATCCAGAAATAATAATAACAGGAATGCTTGTCGTTGCACCAAATCCTATCATAGCGATACCAGACATAATAAAGCTTGCCACCATTACATTTACATAATTTCTCTTTAATATTCCATTTCCAATCATTATACTAGACACCATCATACCGCAGGCAACTATTGTCTGCAGAATCCCTGTTGTTTTCTCACTAGCAAAGGATAAGATCATCGGTTTTGACAGTACCTGAATAAATCCCATATAAAACATTAAAACGGAAACAAGTATAACTAACAGCATGACTCCTTTGGCCTTACAAATAATTTGCCATCCTTCTTTTAAGTCCTTGAAAAAGTTCATTTTTTTCTTAACTCGAGACTTTACCGCAAGCGATCTACTTACGGAAAAGATTGCTAAAACAGTTACAACAAAAGTCAGAATATCAATGGTAAGTATCATTTTTATGCCGGAAACTGCCAAAATCAAACCACCAATAATAGGTGAAATCAAAAACTTGGAAGAGGATGCAATCGACATCATTCCACTTGCTTTTGCATAGTCATCCTCTGTCAGTAAATCTGTAATTGTTGCTTTATATGCTGGATCTAACAACGCTACAAATGCGGAACTAAATCCAACACAAAGACAAATTTGCCATACCTGAATATGTCCTTTGTTCATAAGCACCAGCATAACAATAAGACCAAATGATGATACAATATCTCCCAGTAACATGAGTAGTCTTCTATCAAATCGGTCTGCAAGAACCCCCGCAGCCGGACATAATAAAATCTGTGGCAGAAGTGCTGCCATTTCCACCATTGCGACATCTACTGCTGAATGTGTTAGCTGCCAAACATACACTCCAAGACCAAATGCTGTCATTCCAGAACCGATATTAGATATCAGTTCTCCCAGCCAGATAATTAGGAATTTTTTGAATCCCTCTTCTTTTTTTATTTCATTCATTATTAGATTCTCCCCCCCTAGGATTTTCAAGAATTATTCATTGCTGCCTTTATTTCCGCTGTCAAACATCTGCATAACGTTCATAAAACTTCCGCTTTCGGCACCAAGTAGCCTTTCTGCGTTGAAAACAAACGCCTGCATGCGTGAAGCATTCTCCCCCCTGGTCATTTTAACCATATCATCATCAAAAACAGTATTCGTATATACCATAATCATTTCCATACATTCATAGGGGTACGGTGTGCTGAACAGTCCCTGCTCAATTCCCTCGCGTATTATTCCCGTCAGTATCGGCGTAACTCCTTTGATTATGACCTTTTGTATTTTCACATGCATAAGCGCGTTCTGTGGTTTGTGAATTTGATCTTTAATTTCCTTGCCGTTTCCAGCACTTATGTTCAGTGCCATTACAACGCGGATAATGCGCTCATTTACAGGTATACTCTTGTCTGCAGCAATATCATGCGCCGCGCCTAAAACACGAACGTTATACCGCTCAATCAGCGCATCCAAAATATTCTCCTTAGACTTGAAGTGATAATACAGCGTTCCCCGCGCAATTCCGACTTTTTCGAGAATATTGTTTGTACTTGTGCCGTCGAAGCCCTTCTGACCGAAAAGATTATCGGCTGCGTCAAGTATTTCGTTTCTGCGTTCTTCAGCTTCTTTTACTATCCTCATTTTTATTTCTCCTTATAGTGTACTGACTGACTGTCTGTCTGTCTAGTAATATAATGTCATATTTGTTTTAGGTTGTCAAGAGGGTGTACTAAATTTCTTCAAAAACTTAAAAAAGCCTACTCTATGGGGTATTTTTATATTGAAAAATGAAAAAGGTAAGTTTACAAGATTAATATTTAAAGAACATGGTTTTGATTTAGATATCATTGGAATAAAACGTATTAACTCATCAGCAAAGCGATGGCGAAATAAATCCAAACCTTTTTTAAATATGACACCACAGAATTCTGCCAGTCTAGCTTTTATATTTTTCCATTTCTTTGATACCTTTTTGTCGTTCTCATCTTCAAGTGTTACAAGGGCTTTTAATTCCTGCTCTATGGTAATATCAATATATACCATTGTTGTCTGTAACTGCTCCTGTAATTCTAGTTAATGCTACAGTTAAAACTCCAAATCCTTTACCAACCCATGCTTTTTTAGGTATAACCATTTTCATATCTTTAGCGCCAGCTTAAATATATCAAACACTACTAGTAAATCATCAAATGATTGGAAATAAAAAACAAGAATACCTATTTAGGCAGGTAAGTCCTGCACTGTAAGTATAAGGATAAAGCCCCATATAATAATGAGGCTGCCTCATCCAGGTAAGTAAGTATAAAATCTTGGTGCAACAATAAACATTTTATAACACCCAATGCTATAGTATAGTCTGTAATAATCTTTGTTTTTTTTCATCCACAACGTAACGCGTTTTGTTAACTACATGTGCTTTAGATTGATTGTAATATGTAAAAAAACATATAAAAAGGCAAATAATGTTGACACGCTATAAAAATATGTTATTATTGATTTAAAGGATTACGTAATGTAATTCATTATAAAAATATCGACGAACAGAATAAAAACATTGAAAAATATATACGCGAAAAGGGGAAAATGGCCTATACTACAGAACTTCAAATCGCAATAATTGTTGATGGCAGCGAGATTACATTATTGGGAAATGCAAAAGCTTATCAAGTATTAATTTGAAAGTAAATACTATATTAATGAGCGTTATAGTGCAAATTTAAGGGGGAGAATTAGTGACGACATTTTATTTGATAAGACATGGAGAAGCAACTTATAAACCAATAGACGAAAGGAAATTTATTGGGCAAGGGAGAGATTTAGCACCCTTAACCCAAAAGGGCATTAAGCAAATAAAAGAAACGGCAAAAGACATGAGACTTATGGAGAGTAATATTATTATTTCCTCACCATATACTAGAGCACTTCAGAGTTCAGCTATTTTATCTAAAGAGTTAGGAATAAATATAGAAGTTGAACTTGATTTACATGAATGGATCCCTGATATAATAAACTTCCAACATAAAACTTCCGAAGATTGTTTTTCTTTAAATAGAGACTTTGATTTACATAATGGAATTTATCCCAAAGGTGAGATGAAGGTATGGGAGACTCATGAAAATATGAAAAAAAGAATGGATATTGTATTAGAAAAGTATTTGAATTACAACAAAGTAATTGTAGTATGTCATGAAATGGTAATAAACACAATAAAAAGCCAAAAAAATATCTTTAATGGCGAAATCATTGAATATTACAGATAATCAAGCAATATAAATTATTGTGCAACTATTACAAATAATATATTTCAATTTTATTATTTGTAATTTGATGAATAGCTCTAGTATTTTACTGCGAATTAAATAATTTTTAGGAGGAATAACATATGGATATTACTTTTTATAACAATGATAAAACTGTTTTTAATTATAGGACTTGTGGAGTTATTACTGATGGTAAAAGAATATTATTACATAGGAGGAAAAATGATGATTTCTGGGCACTTGTTGGTGGTAGAGTACAAATGCTAGAGTCATCAGAATGCGCTATAAACCGAGAATTTAAAGAAGAATTAGGAGAGAACATTGAAATTAATAGGTTACTTTGGATAGTAGAGAATTTTTTTAAATTTGAAGATAAAAATTATCATGAAATTTCAACAATTTATTTTATTAACCTTCAAAAGGATTCATGGATAATAAATCAAGAAACTTCTTTTAATGGATTAGAAGGTGAAATGCTTATATACAAATGGTTTGATTTTGATGAACTGAATAATTTAAATGTAAAACCAAGTTTTTTAAAAGAAAAACTATTATGCTTACCTAATAGCCCAAATCACATAATACATACAGAATATTAATTATCCTAATTCACATTCTTCATATATTGCCATCAACAAGAGTTAGCAAGTAAAAACTAGTCACTACGTTCCAGTTTTTACAATGGGACCAAGCTCTCCGCCTAAAAAATGTAAATCTTGCTATATTAAAAAAAGGGAAGACCAAATTACCTTTTGATATCTTCTGAAAGAATATTTTCCTGCTTTAAAAGTAACAATAAAAATTTCTCGAAATGCTTATTAAATTTACATTTTTTTACTTTGGACCTGACCCCATAGCATGGCCATCAACCTAACAGGCCCATTAAATGTAAATAGTATAAGTTTTTAACTATATACCTGTATATAAATAGAACATAAAAAAACAGAATATTTATTTTCATTAAAGAGTGTATTTTAACTTAATTATGGTATAAAATGCACCTTTTGTTTTTTGAATTATTGCTAAATAATATATAATTAGTGTATATATAACTTTTATTCAATTATATATAAAACAGACTGAAAGGATGTTATTTACGATGAACAGAAAAAAAATAAAACAAATGATTTTCAATTTAGAAAAGGTGTACAACCTTAATAGGATTGAAAAGTTAGCTAAAAAACATAGGTTAATATTAGGAAAGGTAAAATTTCTGCTAAATCTTTTCTAAACCTATGCACCTTTCTAGGTGAAGACCTATGCTCCTCTTCCTTATCTGATTTGTGTGCCAAATTAGAAGCTAATGAGAAAATATCAATATCTCCTCAAGCATTAAGTAAAAGATTTAATAAGAAATCCGTGAATTTTTTCAAAAAAACATTACATGATATATTAAATTTTCAAAATGAGGGAAGGCAAGGATGTCATGGCTCTTATGCCATATCTCAGTACATATATGGGGCATTCTGAACTAGATAGCACTTTTTATTATATACACCTTATTCCCGACAGACTTTTAAAATCGGCTGGGATTGACTGGCATCAGTTTGATGGCATTTATGGGAAGGTGCCAGCGAATGAAGATTAAAGATCCTGAACTTTTTCGATTAATAAAGGAATTCCTTACTGTATATCTACCTAAAATACGGCAAAAAAGTATTAATACAGTAGATTCTTATCGGTATGCCATTAACCTTTATCTAACATACATACAGGAATCTAAAGAAAAAAAGTTAAAAGATATAGAAACTATTGATTTTCGCCAGAATGATATCCTAGGATTTATGGAATGGCTAAGGTTCATGCTAACTCTCGCATTGGTATTTTCATATAAATAATATAATTCAAATCTATCTATAAGTCAAATCAAATTAATTCTTTACATGCTTTATTAGCCTAATACCAGAATAGTTCCTACTAATTAAAGTAACCTTTGTATAGCATCAATATAATCATTCTAATGAATAGATTTTCATATATTTTTCATCTTTTCTAATTATAGAATACTATTCTGAAAAGCATCCTATACCTCTTATAGCTATAAACTCTAATCAATCATCACTTAAAATTTAAAGTGTAGTCAAAAACAAACGTTATTATTTACATAAATAGACATCGTAATTCTTAAGTAAACGAAGGTATCACCGTTACACGCAAAACTTTAATTTGGCATTATATATGACTTATGTACAAATAGTTTTATACTTATTTTTATTATATATAGGAAACATTTTACCCCTTTTCTGTTATAATTAGAGATATATTTGCATAAGAGGGTGATATTATAAAAACTGAAGTGTTTGGAAATAAATTGGTAAAGGATTTTAAAACTACACAAATTGAAATTGATGAACTTTTAATTGGAAATGTGTACGATATAGTAGCGGAATTTGCAGATAAGAAAGGTCAAGAACACTATAATTTGATCAAAGAGCTATGTGATACCTTAAAAACAACAATATCTAAAATGACCACATTTGAAAGCTTTAACATTAACATGATAGACTACGATACAAAACTAATTACTTTGAATGCCAAAATAGTAGAACAAGATAAATATTTCAATATATCCGGAGGTTTTAATGGCGAAGTTGCGACAATTGCAGCCGATTTAACAAAAGACAAAATGGTTTACTTACTTTCTATTATCGATGTGTCAAAAGAATTAGGTTTAAGTAAAACTACAAATATTCTTAATTTTAAAATTAAACTATTATTTGATAGAATAAAATATATTATAAATGATGCTATTGATGGAACGACCTCTACATATGAAGAAGAAGCTGAAAATTTAATTTCACCAATAAGAGTAATAGTAGCTGAAAAAGTTGCTTTATATGATAGTTTTATCATAAAAGAGCCTTTAGACGTCGCCATCAAGACACGTAATAAAAAAATACTTGATTATAAAGAAATTGATAGGATTATAAAAACTAGTGGCTTTAAAACAGTAAGGCAAAAGGGTTCACATAAGATATATTGTAATTTTGAAGGTGAATCTATCACAGTTCCCCAACATTCTTTAGGGAAGGGCTTAAGTAATAAAATTCAAAAACAAATACTTCAAAAAAAATAGGGGTATATGTAACAACGGAACCAAAACGGCTAAATTTTATATGCTTTATAATCAATAGATTTAACTGCTACATTTTGGTTGAATACAGTGAATACATTTTTCAAATTTGTCTATACTTTTAATACCGATCCTTTTTTTATAATAACTAAAGAAAACAATGCTGCACTGTGGTCCCCCTAAGTGCTGCATTGTTATTTTTATGTATAAGATATAATCTTAAATTTATAAAAATATTACGTTCTGGTTATACTAGATATAAATAGGAGGTGTTATAAATGGCTATAGCCTATAAAACAGTTATTTCCTTCGGACTTGTTGCTATTCCAATATCAATGTATACTGCTACCCAAGACAATGACATACATTTTAACCAACTACACAAAGAAGATAATTCTAGAATAAAATATAAAAAAACTTGTGCTCACTGTGGCAAAGAAATTATAACAAAGGACCTTATCAAAGGATATGAATACGACAAAGACCATTATGTTGTTGTAACAGATGATGACCTAGAAAAAATTAAAACTGAAAAAGAAAAATCCATACAAATAATGCACTTTGCACAACTAAATCAAATATCCCCAATTTATTATGATAAAACATATCAAGCTACTCCTCTAGCTGGTGGAGATAAAGCTTTTGAACTTTTACGTGCAGCGCTTATGTCCGAGCAAAAGATTGCAATAGGCAAGACAGTAATGGGAACAAAAGAAACGTTACTTGCTATAATTCCAAGAGATGACGGAATATTGATCTCTACTATGTACTATGAAGCTGAAATTAAAGACCTTGCGAAATCTTATAATAAACCTGAAATAATAGATGCTGAACTTACGATGGCAAAGGCATTAATTAATTCAATGATCACTCCTTTTGAGCCTGCTAAATATAAGGATGAATATCAGGTAAAATTACGAGACTTGCTTGAAACAAAAATAGCTGGTAAGGACATAGTCGCCTCTAAGTCTGAAGCTACAAGTAATATCATTAATCTTATGGATGCATTAAAGGCGAGCATTGAGCAAAATAAAACTAAAGATACTGCAAAGCCTAAACGCAAAAGAACTCCAAAAGGTGCATAATGGATTTATTTGAAAATAAAAATATTAAACCTATGTTAATAGGTGAAATGAATGAAGTGTTTGATAGCCACGATTATATCTACGAATTAAAGCTCGATGGTCATAGGTGCATAGCTTATCTGGATAAGAACTCCACAGATTTACGAAATAAGAGAGATGTTAAAATGCTTGCAAAATTTCCAGAACTCTTAAATATAAACAAACAAATAAAACATCGTTGCATTTTAGATGGTGAGTTAATTGTTATCAAAGATGGCAAGCCAGACTTTTCTGGAATTCAGAGGCGATCTGTATTGTCCAACTCTTTTAAAATTCAACTTTCATCATCTAAATTGCCAGCTAGCTTTACAGCATTTTACATTTTATACTATGATGATCGCGAAGTTAAAGATTTACCGTGGGTGCAGCGTAGAAAGTTGCTTGAAAAAAATATTAAAGAGAACGAACGCATTGCTATCTCCAGATATATAGAAGAACGAGGAATTGAATTTTATGAACTTGCAAAGCAAAACGAATTAGAAGGCATAGTAGCCAAGAGAAAAGATAGTAAATATTACTTAGACAAACGCACGAAGGACTGGATTAAAATTAAAAACCTACAGGACGATGACTTTGTAGTATGTGGATATATTCTTAAGGGTGTCGGTATCATAAGCATTGTCCTTGGTCAATATTCAAACAAAGAATTGCTGTACAAAGGTCATGTAACGCTGGGAATATCGACAGGAGACTTTCAATTAATAAAATCCACGCCCGAAATAAACACACACTCTTTTAATGATTTACCCTCAGGAAACAATAATGTGGTGTGGATAGAACCTAGCCTTGTATGTATTGTAAAATACATGATGAAAACAGCAAACGGTTCCTTGCGTCAACCCATATTTAAAGGTTTAAGGGCAGATAAATCGCCAAAGGATTGTATTGTAAAGTAACCCCATACTATTCGTATAGGGTTATCTTTATACCCGTTCTGTCATATATCAGGTAGTTATAGTACATTAGATCTTAAATAATATCCACCTGCAAGTACCTAACTCATATTTGAGCTCATATAGCCTCTCCACTCCACTAATTACACTCTGGCATTTATACACTAACATATTGTTACCTGCTAGCTTTTCTTTATCTACGCAAATAACTCTATCTATTCTAACAACAGAATTAGTTTCATCTTCATTAGTAATTTTGAACCTTACGGGATTTATATTCCCCTTTGTATCAGTCCAAGAAACCATTTCGATAGGTCTTGCTACAACTTTCATGATACAACCCCCTACGGTTTATAAGTAATGGCTAATATATTATCTTTTTTGAAGTGCCTAACATGATGCCTTAAATAGCAGTATGCTTCAACGTCTTTATCCATTAACTTCATTATTCTTATATCCCTCTGTGTTATCTCTTTTCCTCTTTGGTACATTATAGTTACAATTTTATGATTTAGTAATGAATTCTTTAGCATATATTCGTCCATAATTACCACCTCTAATATTATTATATAGAACATATGTTCTATTGTAAAGTAAAAAAATAAACCTTGGTAGGCTTACTTTTAAATTATATAATTAGTATCTTATCATATAAATATTACTTAATTACCACGATTATTGTGTCCGCCTATTTTTTAAGTACAACTTCAAAGTTGTACTTATGTCGAGGATCCTGGGTTTATTGTGTAAGATGCCCTACATTTTGACTACAACACACCATTATATGAGTTGAAGATAGTTCTTTTTTGATTTTATATATGTAATTCTTCAACATCTTCATTTACCTCATTTTCTGATTCAAGCCTAATCTCTATATTTTTTATTAATAATTTAGGTACACTTTTATTGCATATTCCATTTAAAATTTTTAATATTTCACCATCAAACTCTTTATCTTTTCCCTTCAATAATATCTTTTTTCTTTTTTAAGCATTTCATTAGCCGAAGCTCTTACCACTTCTTTTAATTTTCTATTATCTAATACTTCGTTTTTACTATCATAAATACCATGTTTCTCAAGAAATTCATTATCAAAACTTATTACTGAATAATATGCTCGATTAGAGCCTTCGATATGTTTGAATTGAGCCACCGTAACGCAAAAATTTGAGCCACATTCACGCAAGATGATCTATATATGCATTTTTTGTCAATAATGAATTTATACACTATTTAAAGTGTAAATAAATTCATAGGGAGGTCATATTATTATGACCAAATATCGTGAAATACTCAGGCTGCACAGCCAAGGTATTAACCAACGTAGTATTGCTTTGAGTTGCGAATGTTCTCGCAACACAGTTTCAAGTACTTAAAACGTGCGGAAGCATGTGAAATTGAATGGCCGTTACCGAAAGGTATGGCAGATGATGAATTAATCAAACACCTCTTTCCAGAACGTATCCTCTATTCTTCTCGAAAGCTTCCAGATTGTGACCTTATCCACAAAGAGATGGCTAAAAGTGGTGTAACACTTAGCTTACTTTGGAATGAATATTGTGAAAAGTGTAGATTGAGCAATGAAATCCCATTCATGTATACTCAATTTTGTAAGTATTATCGTAATTATGCTACATGCCACCATGCACATTGACCGCAAGCCAGGTGAACAATTAGAAGTTGATTGGGCTGGTCAAACATCTCCTATTATTGATAGAAGCACCTGTGAGGTAATTAATGCTTATATTTTTGTAGCCGCCTTATCATCTAGCAAATATACCTATGTGGAAACTTTTTTATCTCAAAATCAAGAATGTTGGATTACTGCACATATTAATACATATAATTTTTTCGGTGGAGTTACAAGAATTCTTATTCCTGATAATTTAAAAACTGGAGTAAATAGAGTGTCTTGATATACACCTGTCATAAATAAAACTTACCATGAAATGTCTGAACACTACGGAACAGCTGTGATTCCAGCACGGATTAGAAAACCAAAAGATAAACCTAGTGCCGAAGGTACTGTAGGTATTATCTCTACTTGGATTATTGCAGCACTAAGACATCAAAAGTTTTTTTCACTTACTTACATTAAACATAAAGTAGATGTACGTATTACACGCAATGTAATAGAGATCTTTTATAATAATAACCGTATATGTTCACGCCCTAAATTACACGGTAGAGAAGGCCAATATAATACTGTAGAAGATCATATGCCTGAAGATCATAAAAAGAATTAATCTATTGCCATTATTAATTTTTCTATTTCTACTTGAGAAGATTTGTTCAATTTACTTAATAAATCTTCTTTTACTTCTTTAAGAGCTCCACTGTCAGTATTAATATTTTCAACTATCTTAATTACTTCATCCTTTTGCAAGTTCTTGATTCCTTTTAAAAACTGTTCTTCCTCAAATGTTAACTTCAAATAAATCACTTCCTTATTCTTAAAAGTTTATTTTACTACCTAATGAAGTTGCTAATCATTTGCACCTTTAATTATAATAAAAGCCATTGTAGAACTTATAAATACTTTTTTTGCATTTGCACTTCCTTGTTGACCACCTATAAATAGCATTTCGTATCCTCCAAATAAAAGTGCTAATGCATAACATACTACCGCTGGTATTTGTAACCAAGTTATAAAGCTTGTAATTCCAGTAACTAACTGTTCCATTTTTTTATCCTCCCTTAAATATTAGGTAGTGTAAATTTTTTCACACTACATTTTTGTTTTTCCTTATATATATCAAGGTTTACAGAGTTTTTTAGATGCAAAAAACAATGACCCCCTAATCACGTGTTATAATTGAGTATCTAACCTCACA
>NZ_JBOITM010000035.1:0-17866 GCF_050717535.1 Clostridium sp. | reverse complement strand
AGAAAATCCTTTGATGTTTCAATCATGCGATCAAAACATATTATGCGGTATTAATCTCCCTTTCGGGAGGCTATTCCCCTCTTTGAGGCAGGTTACCCACGTGTTACTCACCCGTCCGCCGCTAATTCACCCCGAAGGGTTTCATCGCTCGACTTGCATGTGTTAGGCACGCCGCCAGCGTTCGTCCTGAGCCAGGATCAAACTCTCAATTTAAAAGTTTACACTTTTTATTTGAAATGAATAATCTGCGACAACTGTTAAGTTGTTACGCAAGCTCATTACATACTTTTTAGTCTTACGACTAAAATTACTTTTTTATCTAAAGTAATTAACTGGTCAAGCGAAATATTATTTCGCTATTTTACCTATTTCTCTGTTTAATTTTCAAAGACCAACTTGCTTGCCATCATGTGACGACAAGGAGTATTCTATCATATATATATAAGTACAATTTTAGCCAATAGGTCACCTATCTAAACTATCTTCACATTCCTACATATAAGTGCAAATAATTCAATATTTCGCATCATGATACTCCTGGTTAAGTAATTCTCCCCCTATTTGTACTTCATATATTAAAAAAAACTCGCAAACCTCCACTTTAAATTAGCTAAAGCTAATCAGTAAGAGAAAGATAATCCAAGATTTAAATTACTTCCTATATATTTCTTAAAACTGACCGCATCCTCAATATATCCTAGACGTGTATAATTGTAGGAACTTGAGAAGGTTTCACAGAACACGACTAGACAGCCATCGCCATAAAGCATGATATCACCGGCTTGAATTTTTCCCGGTTGCTCGGAAGCTGTAGGTATCGTATTCGATAAATAATAGATTACTCCTGACTGGTTTCGATTTTCTTGATAATTTTCGCAGGAACACCACATACAATAACATTTGCAGGTACATCCTTGGTCACAACTGCACCAGCGGCAATGAGAACACCATCGTGAACTCCTCCGGCTTATCAGCTTCTTTGATTCCAATTGCTTTTGCCATGGCGATAAATCTCTCATCACAAGCATGCTTGTCAATAAAGAATAGTGTACGTAACCCCCATTACACATAAAAATACCCTATAGGTTAGACTTTTTTAAAATCGTCTACCCTATAGGGTACATTATACTTTAGATGGTCTTTTCTTTTGATCCATCAAACAATAATAGTAATATTATTGTTTGTGATCCACATCCACATTTAGCTGTTGATGTTGCATCATTTTCTTCTTTGCCTTCATAGTTACCTTTTTTAGAGTAGTTTTGATTAGGGTTAAGATTCATATTGTTTACCTGGTTTCCTAAATCTAAACAAATCTGAACAAGTCAGAATATTTTATATTTAGACACCTTCTCCTTTCATTAAAATAAATTTAATTTTTGAAGATAGATGCGAGCTTTTTACAGGTTTTTGCTCAGCTCCTAAATTTCAGAAGAAACTTCAGCAATCCCAGCGTGCCTTTAATTTTGATAAAAATTAAAGTTCAGAAGAATTGGGGCAGTAAGCCCTGCTTAGTAACTAACACAAGCCTTTCTCTACGTGTACTTGTGCAAGGATCTAGTTTAAACATAAACTTGTATCAAGCTAGAATCATATCTTTTATATTCTTACGATTCTCTATAAAGAATCTTGGATAACAATCCTTTTGCAAAATCATTTTCATTCCTTTTGAAACATTAGACCAGTTACTCCATTCATTAGAATAATTAATATTTTCGTAAATCAGCTCTTCTTTTTTTATAATTGGTATCGGTTTAAATAGGTTTCTATATAATCTAGGTACTTTTTCTTTAAATCCGTAACTTCTTCTTGCTATAACCATAGCAGCACCATTGTGAACATCCATACCAAATTGATGACAATACTTATACAACCCTATCTTACTTGTATACTGTGGTTTAACTTTAATAAATTCAACTCCATTTTTGTAACAAACAGATTCTAATGTGCTGAGCAAAACTCTGTAACAAAATTGTGCTGTTTTTCTAGCTATTTTAGAATGAACATCTCTATCTTTAATAAATTTTAAATCCTCTACAGCTATTGCGCAGCAATATGTTTGTGCTGTTAAAATTGCCTCTTTAACTAACTCACCACATAAATTAGTTCTTCTATTACCACTTGCTGTCAAAAGTTCTGAGTTTTTCAAATAATGATGCCATTTATAATTGCCCTTATTATCTATCATAGTTAACGCCAACCCATCTGGATTAGTATCAATTCCTATAGTAAAGCTATGCCCAGTACAAATTAAATCGGTTTTAGCTAAATTAAAAGTAACATGTGCGTATATTTTACCTTCTTTAAGTAGCAATTCAACTTGATAAGGTTCTTCCTTAGCTACTTGAGTTAATAGTGCAGACTTATAATCAAATCCATTTATTTTACCAGTTTTCACAGATAATTTTTGTGGTATATATATGGGAGTTAAAATCTTTTTATAAATTGGTTTTAACTTTGTATACGTTCCATCAGTTTTTAATCTAGGTTCTTTAACAGTACATTCTAGCGTTGTTATTTCAAGAAAAGATTCTCCATTTTTAATAACAATTCTAAGATTAGGATTACCTTTTTTTGTTTTGTCCCCACGAGAAACAAAGTGATTATTTCGTCTAAGCTGATATTCTTCTTTAGATATTTTACCTTTGCAACGGCTATAAAAATTATCCTTGCTTCCAAATATAACTTTTGGTAATGTGTTATTTCTTTTATAATTCAAGTAAGTACAAAGCTTTCTTAGTCGTTTATCTAGTTTAGAGATGAGCCCTTGTCTTTTATCTGCTTTAACGCCTTTATCAAATTTTTTGAGAATAGCTTCTACCTTACCTTCATATTCTGTGATGTTCAATTCTAATAATTTTTCTTGTGAAATCAGAGTTTGCCTAGCTTGTTCTATAGCATCTTTAGATTGTCTTGAATTTAATTTATATTTTTTAGATATAATGTTATCTAAATTATGAATCTTAAATTCTGCATTAAACCTATTTTCTTCAAGACGTTTATATGCATAATGTTTTGCTGGGCAAAAATGTTCCATCATATTAACAATTATTTGAAAATGTTCAATACTTGGATTATAAAGTAAGCACCTTGAAGTTATCTTCATAATTATTTACCACCTATTCTACTCAGCTTTATTTAGAGCCAATTCCTTTAAAGTCTTTTTAACTTTTCTCCCACCACTAGCACCATATAATTTAGCAGAAAAACAGGTTATTATACTTGTAATATCTTTAGTCATATCTTCGTTTACAGAGTTATTTTCATTACTTTCAACGAATTCTACAACGATTCCTAGGTTTTTCAGCATTATTATTAAATAATTTAAACCAAATTTAGTTAATCTATCTGGATATTCTACAATTATTTTACTTATCCCATTTAAGTTAGATAACATTTTAATTAACTTTGCTCTTTTGTCATTTAATCCTGAGGCTATTTCGCTATATGTCCCAATAACTTCATAATTTTTATTTAAACAATATTCTTTTAATCTTTGAGTTTGTCTGTCCAAATCACCGTTTTCAAATTGTTTTTTTGTAGAAACTCTTGAATATATATAAACTTTATTATCTATATTTACAGTGGTATTCGTAGTTCTGCCCAGCGCTAAAGTTTCTATTTCATCTAGTAAATACCTTCTATGACCTTTTGGAGTTTTATAGCTTTTAAGTATCCCTTCTTTATCCCATACTCTCATAGTTTTTGGAGTTACTCCTAAAACTTGAGCAGCTTTTGTTATACTCACATATTCATGCATATATGATCACCTCTACTATTAGTTTAACCATTAATAGTATTTATATGTATATAAATGTTATTAAATGTTCATATATATTATAGCTGCTTATACCTCCTCACAAGCTTTTGCTACAGCCATTTCATGGGATATCTTACCTGTATTTTCTAGTACTTCTTGATCTCAAAATGGTAATATCAGTTCTATTCTTTTGTAATCTTTTTGAGTAGATTCTTTTATAAATTGCTCAATATGCTTTAACACAGTTACTGAGAATTATAATAAAAACCCAAGGTTAAATAAAAATTGATTAATAGGTGACTTTTCTGTTAAAATATTTTTATGATATATATACTTCACTCCTGTTGTTATCAAGCAGGAATTTGAGGAGGTTTATATGAAAGATTGCTCGATATATTTGAGTCTTTAAAAACCTAAAAGGAATCTCAGGATATTGTCTTTGTGAGCGGAACGGGCAAAAGAAAACCACCTTTCCAACGACACTACGAAAAGGCAGAGGAATACTTAAAAAAACAGAGAAAATATGCTGGTTACAAAGAAATAAGGAAGATTACGGATTTCGAAGATTTTTAACAAGAGGGAAACTAAAAAAGCATCAAGATTTCTGCCATAATCGGCTAAAATCTCGATGCTTTTTCATCTGCGGTGTTAAAAAAAGGAAGCTGTCTCAATTTTCATTTGAGACAGCTTCCTTTTTTAATCAGGATATGCGATTTCGCATTCACCGTCGGCATTAACAAGTAACTTTAATAGTTCCTGTATTTACAAACAAATGCCTGTTATGCTTTTGGAGCTGTTCCTTCAGCGTTTGCTACAACTACATCGATTTGGACTAATGCATCTTTAGATAAATCTGATACGCCAACTGTTCTTCTTGCAGGAACACCGCTTGGGAAGAAAGCTTTGTAAACTTCGTCTACAGCATCAATATCTGCGATATTTTTAAGGAATATATTTACTTTAACCACATCGTCCATAACGTGGTCAACACTTTCTAAAATTGCCTTGATATTTTTTAAGCACTGTCCAGCCTGTTCTTTTACACCACCAGCTACCATTTCACCAGTTTTTGGATCTAAAGGTAATTGAGCTGAAATATGATTGTAATGAGAAAAAGCTACAGTTTGTGTATATAGAGAATTTTTTGGTGCATTTTCCGTATTGTTTGCTTCTATGATGAGTCCATGCCTGTCTTCAACAAGTTGTGGAGGTGTACCATCTCCGTGTGACACCACTGCTTCAATTTGTACCAAAGCATCCATAGGCAGCGCTGAAGCTACAACTGTTGTCCGTGCAGGTACATAGGCTACGGCCCTTGCGATAGCCGAGTCTGGGAAAAATGTTGTATAAACTTCGTCTACGGCTTCAATATCCGAGAGGTTTTTAAGGAATATATTAATTTTAACAATATCGTCAAAAGGAACGTCGATACTTTCTAAAATTGCCTTAATATTCTTCAAGCACTGTCCAGCCTGCTCTTTTACACCACCAGCTACCACTCTACCAGATTTTGGATTAATAGGTAATTGAGCTGAAAGATTATTGTAATGAGAAAAAGCTACAGCTTGCGTAGATAAAAGACTTGTTGGCGCATTTGCCGTGTTATTTGTAAGCTTTATGAGGTCGCCTGCTTGTGGTGCGTTTGGAATTGTACCTTCACCGTTTGAAACAAGCGCTTCAATTTGCACCAAAGCATCCATAGGCAAAGCTGCAACTGCAACTATCGTCTGTGTAGGAACATAGGTTGGGAAGAATGTTTTATAAACTTCGTCTACAGCGTCAATATCTTTAATATTCTTAACGAATACAGTGATTTTAACAACATCGCTCATAACATGGTCAATGCTGTCTACAATTGCCTTGATATTTTTAAAGCACTGCTTCGCCTGCTCTTTTACGCCACCAGTTACTAATTTACCAGATTTTGAATCAATAGGTAATTGAGCTGAAAGATTATTGTAATGAGAGAAAGCTACAGTTTGTGAATATGGACCGATATTTTTTGGAGCATTTTCCGTATTTCTTGCTAATACTGCGTTATAGCTGCTCATTATAGCATCCCCCTTTTAGATAAATTTATTAATAGATATATTTATTAATAGGAAAATTGTAATCTACCTTGAAATAATTGTCAATCAATTTCATAGAAAAAAAATCTCGTAGTTCCGAAAACGTAGACTTTTTAATTTTCCTAAGTTTTTTAGCATAGATTTTCTTTTCCAAATACTATATAATAATGACAATTAAATTTATGTATATTTCTGCTACCTACAAGACACCGGGCTGAACTATGAAATCAACAATATTTTTCACTGGGAATTGTATTTCTGTTAACCAATCATCAATCGAATCTTTATTCCATATACCATCAATATATGATTCCCTTGGATTGTCAATTAACTCAAACCCATTTTCTTCAATCCACTTAAGTAAGGCAGCATATGCTTTAGGTAAATCACTATAGCTACCTTTATGAAGTACACATGCAGCTGCTTCTACTTTTGCAATTTTCTTAAACTTAATCATATCAGAGTCTTCTTTCATTTCTGTTACAGCTTCGCAAACTTCTACATCTATATCCTTTTCTTTGTATTCACCATCATGATAAATATTAAAACAATACTCTGGTATTGCACAAATACAATCTAGTCTTTCCATTTCTCTCCCCATAGGTGGAACAATATCAAATAAATAATTATAATCTGGCATAGTTACTCTCATTGATGCAACTATTACTTCTGGTAAATCCTTAAGTATAACATTATACTTTAAGCTTTCATTTTTATTACTTAGATAATGTTCTACTTGTGAAAGCTTCATTGTATATTCTGCAATTTTTCTTAATAGTTCTGTTTTCTTATTGCTTAATATTGTTTCTACTGATACTCTATTTTGTACTTTTTCTATTTCATTTAAAGAAAATCCCATTTGTCTTAAAGCTAAAATTTCATGCAATATTGGTAACTGCTCCGAAGAGTAATATCTGTATCCTGTAAATTCTTCTATAAGAGCTGGTTTTAATATTCCTATTTCATCATAATACCTAAGAGCTTTAATAGTCACTTTATTCATTTGAGAAAACAATCCTATTTTATACAGTGTTGTTTTCTCCTTTATATCACACCTATATTGATTATCCATAATATTAATATCCTCCTTTATTCCCATTTAAATAACTTTGTTGAAAGTATTACTGGTATTACTATTGAAATTACCATTACTAATATTGTCATTGTTAAATTTACTTCTAATCCTAATGCATACCCTTTTAACAATTTTATTCCTTGGGTTAGAGGTAATATATTGGATATTTTTTGTAATCCATCTGGTAATATCGAAAATGGAATTGTAGCTCCTGATAAGAATAGCATTGGAAAATAAACTATTGTACAAACTAAATTAGCCACTTTTACACTTCTACACAAGCTGGCTATTAACATTCCAAATCCATACATTGATGCCATTACTAGAAGATAAGCCAATATAAATTTAACTATTGATCCTGTCATTTCATATCCGAAAAATATTTTCATGGTAATAATAACTGCTACGCTTGATATAATGGATGTTATCATATTTATAACTACTTGAACAAACAATATTATAGAAGGGCTAACTGGTGTAACAAAGTAATGCTTTAATATTTTTTTATCTCTATAATCTGAGATACCAAGAGGTATTCCCATAAATGCTGTTGCACATATTCCTACTGTAATTATAGCTGGTATATTTTCTTGAATATACGTATGGGTTGCTCCTTCAAAAGCTGGCTTGTTACCACTAATCAGTCCTATTAACATAGCAATTCCAACGGGCATAATTACACCAAAAAATACTATATCAATTCCCCTTAAAGCTAATTTCCCCTCAACCTTTAATAATGTTAAAAACCTTTTCATTTTACACTTCCTCCTTTTCCATATACCATAAATAAGCATCTTCTAATTTTGTATATGGGCTTGCGGAAATAACTTCTTCTACAGTTCCACTAATTACTTCTTTACCATTGTTTATAATGCATATTTTATCACATAACTCTTCAATTTCATCCATATAATGTGATGTTAGTAAAATAGTTACACCTTCTTTTTTTAACTTCTTCAGTTGTTTCCAAACTTCTCTTCTTGCTTCTGTATCTAAACCTGTAGTTAATTCATCTAAAAAAACTACTTCTGGCTTTGGGATTAAAGCTAGTAATATTGCTAGTTTCTGTTTTTCTCCTCCTGATAATGTTGCTACATAATTATTCTTCATTTTTTCTAATGAAAATTCCTTCAGTAACCTTTTATAATCATCTGCGACCTTATATAAAGCAGATATTTCTTCGCAGAGCTCATAAATCTTTATTTTATCTTGATATGATGATGATTGAAGTTGAACTCCTACCCTTTCAAATAATTCCTTTCTTGATTTCTTTGGATTCATATCTAGGATTCTTACTGTTCCACTTTCAAAGTTTTTTAAGCCTAAAATACAATCTATAGTTGTTGATTTTCCTGCTCCATTGTGACCTAACAATCCAAAAAACTCTCCTCTTTTAACACTAAAACAGAGGTCATCTACTACTAATTTAGACTTGTAACTCTTTTTAAGATTTTCTACCAAAATTATATTTCTCATAGTTTTTCCTCCTCTTTGTTTTGAAAATATTTCCTGTATTTAAAGAATACTTTCTCCTGTAAGAGGAGAGTCAAGACTAAAAATTCAATTTTAAATTAAATAATAAATACACTACATCCTATTAAATTTATAACAAACTAATAACTTACTTATGATATGGTATTTACACTTATAAAAATAGCCTTAACCATATAATGTCAATAGTTAAAGCTATTTTTATTACTTATTTATGATCATTAGATTCTTTCCTTCCATTGTATAAGGCCCCACTGTCTTCTCCACCATGTCCATAATCAAAACATAATCTAACCCTTCTTCCTTATTTAGATGTTTAAGCACAAAAATAGTGCCCTCACAGGCACTATTTGTCTAGGCTACTTCAACAATACTAGTATCAGTAGTAACTATCTTAGCATCTTTCTTGCCAACTAAGTTACCACTGCTAATTCAAAAATACTGAGACACCAGCAAAATATTTAGAAGGTTGGAAATTGCATCATTTAATACTATTGGAACACTTTGTTCATTAAATGTTTTAAGTTTTAAATCTCTCCATCCTCACATTTCACTTTATATAAATTAAATCTATCACCACTATCTTCATATTCTTTAATTTGTATATAATTTATAAAGACTTTTTATATTTCTTAAAGTAGGCTGAACTTGAAAAAATAAAAAAAACACCAAAAATTATAAAAAATACTGCAGAAAAATATAGTTTCCCAATTAAATGCCATATTCCTATAGCTAACCATAGAACGGCTGCAATTGCATATAATTTCCATGAACTTTTATTATCTATTGCTTTACTATTACACTTACCATATTTTTTTATTTGCTTAATTCTTGAATTATATGCTAAATAAGGCATAAAATTAAAGACAAATATAAATATATCAATTATTAATAATCCAAGGATAATCAGAAATATAGGTTTAATAACAATTAAGGAAACAACTAGCAACCCCATTAGTACTATAGCTATTATTAAAGAATATAGAGTTCCTTTTCTTGTTCGATTTCTTATACTTGTATATTTATCTATTTCTGATTCACAATCACTATAAATAGGTTTAGTTCCAGCTTGTGCTGAAAAAATGTGCATATAATTTTCTATAGAAACAACAAGTTTCCATCCTGCTTCTTTAAATATAGTGAAGTATTCTTCATTTGTATCTGTTTGGTAATCTAGGTTATATACTATGTTTTGAGGCTTATCTTTTCTTAGTTTATAGAAAAAGCCCCCTACTATGTCTTCTAATATCCAACCTTGACTTGCATAATTTTTTAGTTTTTCCATATCACCTTCTTCACTAAAGGCAAGTCCACTAATCATTACATATTTACTTTTCATAAATATCCCCCTTTTCTATTTTAAAAAATTTTGAGCAAATTTAACCATCTGTTTTTTACGCTCAATCTCTTTTATAAGCATCTCTCGTCCTTTATTTGTTATTTTATATACTTTTTTATTTTCATCTGTGTCAGAATTTAACTCCACCAAATTTGCTGCTAAAAGCTTTTTCAGTGTTGTATAAAGTGATGCAGGACCAATAGTAACTTCATTATTAGTAATGTTCTCAATAGTTTTCATAATTAGGTATCCGTGCTTTTCCTCAATAACACTAGATAAAATATAAAAAGCAGAATCTGTTAGTTCCCCCATATCAATAGAATCTTTTCTTGGCATAAAATCCTCCTTCCTATTATATATATCATTTATTGATATATCATTAAATATAATATATCAATAAATGATATATTTGTCAAATGTTTATCTACTGCTTTTTTATTTATATATTCTTGTTTAATTATAAAAAAAAACACCACAAGGAAGGCCTCTACTATAGCCAACCCTGTAGGCGTTATCCAAACTTTTATCATTACATTTCAAAATCCAATTTTAGTAAAAACCTCATTTACTTATGGTACGGTTCTGCTCATATTATTCTAATCCAACTAATTAAAGCATAAGAAAACCCCCAACAATACATTCCTGTATCGTCGAGGGTGCAATTACCCTGTCTTAATCATAAAACCCTAAAATCTTTCATACTTTCTCCAAGAATATAGTGTGAAAACCACATCAAGTTCTGCTTCATAATAGCCATATTAATTCCTGGCTGGTCAGAACTATATCCCATTCCTTTAAATATTACCAATTCTGTATCAACTTCCATATGCCTTAGTCCTTGATATAGCTCATATGCATTTGGAGCTGGAACTCCTGCATCCATTTCGCCATGTTGGATTAAGGTGGGAGTGCAGGCTGATTTAATATATGTTATTGGCGAAGTTTGAGCATATATCTCTGGATCATTCCATGGGTTATTTCCTAAATACATCCTATCAAAGTAAGGCATATCTGTATTTACATATTGGGTACTCCAATTACTAATTCCGCCTCCAACTGAAATAGCTTTAAATCTATTACTAAATGTAGAACAAAAAGCTGATATATATCCCCCGTTGCTCCACCCCATAACCCCTACTCTATCTTTATCTGCAATCCCCTTGTCAACTAGTTTATCAACTCCAGATATAACATCATCGTAGTTAGCAATTCCCAGTTTTTTGTAATTTGATTTTAAGAATTCATTTCCATAACCTGAACTTCCTCTATAGTTTGGTTCTAAAACTATAAAGCCCTTTTCAATAAACTGCTCAATAGGATATTTCTCATTAAAACAGTCTGAAAATATTGGAAATGATGCCCAACCCGGACCACCATGGATTACCACTAATAAGGGATATTTTGTATTTGAATCAAACTCTATTGGAGTTGATAAAACCCCTTCTATTTCAAGATCATCACTACTTTTCCATGAGATTATTTCCCTGTTACTTTTAAGTTTTCCTTTAAAAAAGCTATTTTCATTTGTTATTTTTTTATCATCTAAATAGACTTCAAAGGTTTCATTTGTTATAGACTTATTATAGGATATATGATTTCCATCCCTTGTTATAGAAGCTTCCATTATAAAGCAATCTATTTTTTCGCTTAACATGTCCACCTTACCATCCTTCGATAGTAACCCAATAAGATAATTAGTTTTATTCTGCCATCTAATTAAAATCCCTTTAGCTGTCCATCGTATTGGAATAACCGTACTATCAAAATCTGTTAAAGGTTGAATTAGCTCTCCACTATTAATATCGTATATCTCTAGTATACTGTCTCTTATATGGTTTTTATAGTAATCCTTCTCCCTTATGCTTGCTGTATAACATATTTGGGTGCCATGAGGAGAAAAGCAAACGCTCCCTCCCAATAACCTATTTCCATTCATCTTATGTAACTCTCCAGATTTAATATCTAGTATGTATAAGTCTCCATTCAGACAATCTTCCCCATTTGGGCTTGGTGTAGCCATAAATACAACTTTTTTTCCATCATTTGAAATATCAAATTCATGTATATGAAGATCCTTACCATCAGTTAATTGATATGCATCGCTATTTTCCTTTTCGAGTTTATTCTCACCAGCACTACCAGATTCTTCTGAACACTCATGTTTAGCATTAGATTTTTGTATCCCTTTTGCTAATTCAATGTAATATAAACAATTATTCTGGTATTCCTTGCCTATATGATGGAAATCTCCATATATTTCCTTGCGTTTCTTTATCGACTCAGATTCTTTTGACTGAGCAATATAATAAAAACCCTTGCCAGTAGGCTCCCATTTGAATTTACTTACTCCTTCTTTCTCATCAGTAATCTGAACCCTACTATAATCATCTATTGACTTAACAAAGATCTGATTTTTAGTATTATCCCCGTCACCAACTGAACTAAGGTATGCAATGTGTCTCGAATCCGGAGACCATAATGGGTGTGTACAATCTATATCTCCAGTTGTTAATGAGTAACATTGCCCCTTTTCTTTTTCATATATCCATATATGGTTACTATATTTATTGTCTTTCCAGTTAGTTGTCCTCTTGACAAATGCTACGTTTTTGCCATCATCACTTATATTTGTATCTGATACGGTTGGTAATGATATGATCTCTTCTATACTTAGATAATTTTTTTTATTAATACTCATTAATAAACCCCCTCTATAGAATTTTATTCGCCAAAAAAATCCGTCTGACCGATGAAAATTCTACTCCACTAAATCCTTTGTTAAATCATTTCTAATTCATTATCATATTTTCCATATATTAATTTTCCATTACTTACTATAAATTATATCAAATAATGAATGACATCAGTATGTCAGTCTTTAAGTGGAGATTTATTATTTTTATAAACTCAATAACACAATCCTTAACTCATAATACTTAATTCCCTTCTTATTGAAGTAGCTTAAAACAATAGCTTGAGTAACTAATAAATAAGTACCCTCGGGTGCATTTCCTATTAGAAGAGGGGTGTGGATTCTTTCAAATGGGAGTAATGATAAAGTACCCCTTCAGTCATTTTGATAAATGTTTCATAACACCATTCTCCATAAGATCATGCATTAAAGCAATCAGGTCCTCTGCAGTCAACACTTTATCCTGCCTAAACCAATAACTCATAATACCAATCATGGCTGAAAGAACATACTCCAAAATAAAATCAAGTTCTATAGGGTCTAGACCATGCTTTTCAGAGAATGCCTGTTTTAGTATAGGCTTTGTGGAATTTTTAAGTTTGCTTACAAAAGCAGGGTCACCATTATCCCCAAGTAAAACAGAGTAATATTTATTGTTCTCTTCATACAGCTTCATAAACATATCTATTGGCATACCCATATTTTCATTAGCAATAGTAATTGGCGGTAATTCATGCAATGTAGGTATTAAGGATTCTTCTATTTGCTTAAGGACATCATAAATATCTGTAAAATATTCGTAGAAGGTTCCTCTGTTATAGCCTGCCTTTTGCGTGATTTCTTTTACAGTTATTTTCTCTATTCTTTTTTCGCAGTACAGGCACCAAAACGCATCAATTAGGTTTTGCTTAGTCTGTGCGGTTACCTCCGGTTGCTTATTCATTTTATCTTCTCCTTAAAATCCGACACTCACTATTATATTGTCGGTTGATGATTAGTAAAAACATAGGTATACTGTAAATCATACAACAGGTTGTTGGATTATAAAAGAGGAGAATAAAAAATATGATTACAATACTTTGTGCCGGATCTAGAGGAGACTTTCAACCATATATAGCCCTTGCCCAGGAGCTTAAGAAGCTAGGTAAAGATGTTCGTATTACAGGCTTGAGAGACATGGAGGAATTCATAAGAAGTTATGGCATAGATTTTTATTCTATTCAGGCTGATTTTAAAACCCTCAATGTTGATGAAAAAATGCTTAAGGAGGCCCAAACAGCGGATAATCCTTTTAAAATGCTGCTAGCTTTTAATAAAATGAAAAAATACGGTGTTAGCATAGCCAATGAATATTATGCTGCATGTAAGGGAAGCGAACTAATCATTTATCACCCAGGTGTTACGCTGGGTTATTTTGCAGCTGAGAAACTAGGAATACCTTCTATTTTAGCTTCTCCATTCCCTATTCATAAGACAAAGGAACAGACTTCTGTTATTCAGTATGGAAGGATTAAGCCTAGCCCATTAAAAAATATTATTAGCTATCATATGCTTCAGGGGATGCTGTGGTTGGCATCAAAGGATTCAGTGAAAAGTCTTTGGAAGAAAGAATTTAGTGGTCTCCCTAAAAAATTTGGACGACCTTATGAACGCCACAGGAACAAGAAACAACCAGCTGTTATTTCCTGTAGTAATTTTGTGTTCAAAAAACCAAGTGACTGGAATGTAAATATTCACCAATGTGGTTATTGGTTTGTTGAAGAACAGGAGGATTATACTCCTTCTAAGGAATTAGCAGACTTTTTAAATTCTGGTGATAAGCCTATTTATATAGGGTTCGGAAGTGTTTTTCATACCGATCAAAAAGAGGCTCTCTCTAAATTAATAATAGATGCCCTTTTTAAGAGTGATAAACGTGGTATCATCTGCGGAATGGGCAAGTTTGATAATTTACCTAAGAATATAATTACTATTGACGGTATACCACATTCATGGCTTTTTGAAAGAGTTTCTGCTGTTTGTCATCATGGGGGAGCTGGAACAACCGCTGCCGGATTTAAAGCAGGCGTTCCCAGCATTATAATCCCTTTTGCCAACGACCAACATGCCTGGGCACAGAGAGCTAATGATTTAGGTGTTGGTTCCAAATCTATTCCAATAAAGAGACTTACCTCTGACAATCTTGCGGCCGCAATTAACTATGCTCTTAAAGATACAATTGTTGAGAATTCAAATATCCTCGCAAAAAATATAGCTACCGAAAACGGAGCTAGAGATTGCGCCAAAGTAATTGTAGATAGCCTTAGGAGGTAATACAGTGTATCATTTTTCTTCTGTGACCCTTTATTGATATTTATTTTAATTCAATCCAAGTTTTTGTTATTTTAGTCTTTAATTCAAGCTTAAATTTAATCCAAAAAATAATGAAAACCCCTGAATTCAAGGGTTTTCCATTGTATCAAAATCATTCATACATACTATTTCAAATGAAATTTTCACTCAGTGCGTGATAATTTTATTTAAAGATTATTCTAATCCATATCATCATTTAATTTTTTTCGATTTCAATAAGATTTTGTTCTCTTTCAAGTTCAAGTTCAATTTTCAATTCTTCCTCTAAATTTTTTTCATCTAATAAGTAAAGTTTATCAGCATATTTAGACTCATCTGAAATCTTCAGCTCAGAATTTTTAGCTGCTTGTTTAACCTGAGCACCAGCTATGTTAGGTTTAACAATACACCCAGCTCCAGCCACGCATCCACCCGGACACGCCATTCCCTCAAGGAGATATCCATTATACTTTCCTCTTATGGCATCATTACACATCTCTCTACATTCTCTCAGTCCATCCGCAGCTTTAATCTTCACTTCTTGCCCTGGATGTTCTTTTTTTATCAAATCAGCTACAGCTTTAGCAACTCCACCTGAAACCGCAAAGCCTCTTCCCGAACCAGTTGCTTCATTACTCAGGCTCTTATCTGTACCAATTATTTCTACTTCTTTGGCTTCCAATATCCCAGATAATTCCTCATATGTAATTACAAAATCCACTTCACTTTTTACGCTTTTTCTGGAAGCTTCTAATTTTTTCGCGCTACATGGCCCAACAAAAACAATCTTTGCATCTTTATGTTTTTCTCTCACAAGTCGAGCAGCAAAAACCATTGGAGTCAAAGTCATGGAAATATTTTCAGCATACTGCGGATATAATTTTTTAGCCATAACAGACCATGAAGGGCAGCATGAAGTAGCCATAAATGAAAGTTTTTCAGGTACATTTTCTATAAAATCTTTTGCCTCTTCAATTGTACAAATATCTGCACCAATTGCAACTTCAACAACATCTTTAAATCCAATTATAAGCATTGCTCTTTTAAAATCATTAAATCCAACATTTTTACCAAACTGCCCCACATATGATGGAGCTACAATTGCAATTACTTCTTTCTTTTGATTAATTGCCTGAATTAGTTGAAATATTTGGCTTTTATCAGATATTGCTCCAAAAGGACAATTTACCATACACATTCCACAGCTAACACATTTATTATAATCTATTGATGCTCTGCCATATTCATCCGTATATATTGCATCCACTCCACATGCCATGGCACATGGCCGCCCATGTTTTATTATTGCTGAATACGGACACACTTTAGCACATAAACCACACTTTATACATTTTTCCTGATCAATAACACTTTTCCCATTAGCTATACTAACTGCGTCTTTAGGACATACTTCTACACAAGGGTGTGCTAAGCAGCCACGGCACATATTTGTAACTTCATAGCTATCTGTTGGACAAGAATTACAAGCAAATTTTATAATATTTACAAGCGGCGGTTCATAATATTTTGAGGGTTTTGTTGCCCCCTCTAACCCCTCCGTAATTGCTCTTGGTTTATCACTCGGTCTTAAATTTAGTCCCATTGCCAAACGGATTCGCTCACTAACTATTGCTCTTTCAAGAAATGTACTTTCTCTATACTTACCCACATCTCCAGGAATTATTTCATATGGGATATTCTCTATTTCTTTTAAATTGTCTTCGAAAGCCATCTTACTTACGGCCGTAAAAACTTTGTGTCTAATATCAGCAAGTGTTTTATATTCGTATTTCATTGTAACTCCTTTTATGTTTCTATATTTATAAAAACTCCAAATATATATATATTCTTCGTTAGAATATCATATAGTAACAATTTAGTCAATTTTGTTTATGTATTTATTTTACTTATTCAGTGTTTTATATTAGAAGCTCAATTGCAAAAGCAACTACTCCATTTTCGATAGTATCATTATCAAAGCTAAGTTAATAACTAACTTTTAAATTGATATAGGTTTTGTTGAGACAGCATATGAGAAAAATGCGAATTAAATAGATTAATTAAAATGTTCTTTGAAAACTGAATATTGCGGTGAGTAGAAATTCCTCTCAAATGTAATTTTGCTAAAACATGATGATAATTTATGTCATATATGTTATAATTATCCTATAATCAAGGCATAATTGTATTATCATTCAACTTAGTCGTTTTTCAAACTGACAGATAAATAGGAATTTGGCAGATTATTTATATTAGTGGAGGTAATGGAATGAATGTTGAAATTAAAAAATTAACACCTGCTCACGTAGAAGAATATATAAACTTTTTCGAGACGACGCCACATGATGACAATATCCCTGAGCATACCTGTTATTGTGAGTGTTGGTGTAGTGCCGACCACCGTTTCGGAACAGGTATTCCATCGCGTGAAGAAAGAAAAGAAATGGCTATTGAATATGTTAGGAGCGGAAAAATGCAAGGATATTTAGCATATTTTAACGGTTGTATCGTTGGTTGGTGTAACGCAAATACAAAGACAGAATGTTTGAACTGTATCGGCTGGTATCGTTTTATGCCACAAGTAAATGAATTGGAGATTGACGCAAATGATAAAGTAAAGTCTATATATTGTTTTCTTGTTGCACCTGATATGAAAAGAAAAGGAATAGCAAAACAATTATTGCAATATGCTTGTCAAGACGCGACGAATGATGGTTATGATTATGTTGAAGTATATCCCGAAAAAGAAACTACAGATGAACTTAAACATTTTATGGGGTTTGTTAATATGTATAAAAACTTGGGCTTTACTATTCATGCAGAAACAAAGCAAAAATTTGTAATGAGGAAACAGCTAAAGGGCACCATAGTATGAGCATTATATGAAGCAGACAAATTTTACTTCAAATTTCTTACATTAATTCATAACTTCATATATATTTACGCAAAATAAAAAACACTAAGTTAGACTTAGTGTTTTTTTGTTTACCTGGCGACGACTTACTCTCCCACAAGGTTGCCCCTGCAGTACCATTAGCGCATTGAAGCTTAACCTACCTGTTCGGTATGGGAAGGGGTGTTACCTTCATGCCATAATCACCAGATTGAG
>NZ_JBOITM010000034.1:0-18298 GCF_050717535.1 Clostridium sp. | reverse complement strand
ACATAGCTTGCGGTATTTCAGGAGCAATTCAGCATTTAGCTGGAATGCAAGATTCTGATTTTATAATAGCTATAAACAAAGATGCAACAGCACCTATCATGAAAGTTGCAGATATAGCAATAGCTGGCGATTTAATGAAGGTTATACCAGAAATGGTAGCTCAAATAAATGCATTAAATGAGGATAAATAATTCTTAAATAGTTTAAAATAAAGTGAACTTGCTCTTATGCTAAAATTTAGTATTAGAGTAAGTTTTAAAAAAAGTAATTAATTTATTTTCAAATAAAATAAAATTCGAGGAGTGTGTTATTATGGAAAAGATTTTTGTACTTGGAGCTGGAACTATGGGAGCTGGAATTGTTCAAACATTTGCAGCTAAGGGATACGAAGTAATAATGAGAGATATTAAAGATGAATTTGTGGATAGAGGACTTGCTACAATTAAGAAAAATTTAGAAAGATCAGTAAAAAAAGAAAAAATGACAGAAGCACAAATGGAAGAAATACTTTCAAGAGTTACGGGAACTACTGATATGAAACTCGCAGCAGACTGTGATTTAGTAGTGGAAGCAGCTGTAGAAATTATGAAAATAAAGAAAGAAATTTTTGCAGAACTCGATACAATTTGTAAACCAGAAACTATTTTATCATCAAATACATCTTCACTTTCTATAACAGAAGTAGCAGCAGCTACAAATAGACCTGATAAAGTTATAGGAATGCATTTCTTTAATCCAGCTCCAATGATGAAACTTGTAGAAATCATTAAAGGAATGGCTACATCTACTGAAACTTTTGATGCGGTTAAAGAAGTAGCAATATCTATTGGAAAAGATCCTGTAGAAGTTGCAGAAGCACCAGGATTTGTTGTAAATAGAATATTAATACCAATGGTAAATGAAGCAGTAGGAATACTTGCTGAAGGTATTGCATCTGCAGAAGATATAGATAAAGCAATGATGCTTGGAGCTAATCATCCAATGGGACCACTAGCATTAGGCGACCTTATAGGACTAGACGTATGTCTTGCTATAATGGATGTTTTATATACAGAAACTGGAGACTCTAAATACAGAGCTCATAGCCTTTTAAGAAAATATGTTAGAGGTGGATTATTAGGAAGAAAAACTAAAAAAGGATTCTTTGTTTATACAAGATAAGATGTTATTTTGTATAATAAAGTTAGAGAGTATTATAACTTATTGAGAGTTGTAATACTCTCTAAACTTTATTTATAAATAATAATATAAGTGATTGAAGTATAGTATGAATTTAGTTTTGATTGTTAACGTTATATCATTAACAATATAACGAGAAGACAACTAAAATACTATAAATTTTGTTAAGCATATAAATGTAGAAACAGATACTACTAGTTTAATATGAGAGGGGAAAATATAATGAATAGATTTACATTACCAAGAGATATTTATTTTGGAGAAAACTCACTAGAGGTGTTAAAAACCATAAAAGGTAAAAAAGCAGTAATAGTTACTGGTGGAAGTTCTATGAAAAAATTTGGATTTTTAGATAAGGTTGAAGCTTATTTAAAAGAAGCAGGAATTGAAGTTAAACATATTACTGGGGTAGAACCAGATCCATCAGTAGAAACAGTTATGAAGGGTGCAAAAGTAATGAGAGAATTTAAGCCAGACTGGATTGTATCTATCGGTGGTGGTTCTCCAATTGACGCTGCAAAGGCTATGTGGATTTTCTATGAATATCCAGAATTTACTTTTGAGAAGGCAGTTATACCTTTTGGTATTCCAGATTTAAGACAAAAGGCTAAATTTATAGCTATACCATCAACTAGTGGAACGGCAACAGAGGTTACAGCATTTTCAGTAATTACTGACTATAAAGCAAAAATAAAATACCCACTAGCAGATTTTAACTTAACACCAGATATAGCTATAATTGATCCATCACTTGCTCAAACAATGCCACCAAAATTAGTAGCACATACAGGCATGGATGCATTAACTCATGCACTTGAGGCTTATGTTGCGGGACTTCATTCATATTTCTCAGATCCCCTTGCAATGCAAGCTATTACTATGATTAAAGAGAATTTAGTAAAATCATTTAATGGAGATGTTGAGGCAAGAAATGAGATGCATATGGCTCAATGCCTTGCTGGAATGGCATTTTCAAATGCATTATTAGGAATATCTCATAGTATGGCGCATAAAATAGGTGGTGTATTCCACGTTGCTCATGGACTTGCAAATGCAATACTTCTTCCACATGTTATAGATTTTAATAAAAAATCTTGTGGAGATAGATATGCAACAATTGCTAGAACATTAAAACTAGCTGGTAATACAGAGGATGAATTAATAAATTCATTAACTGATATGATTAAAGACTTAAATAAGACTTTAAATATACCAGTATCTTTTTCTGAGAATGGCATGACTAAAGAAGAGTTTGATGCTAATTTAGATTTTATAGCTGAAAATGCTTTAAAAGATGCATGTACAGGATCTAACCCAAGAGCAATAAATTTAGATGAGATGAAAAAAATATTAACATGCTCATTTAACGGTGAAAAAGTTAACTTTTAAATAAAAAAAGAGTTATGTTAGTTTATATTGACTATACTTGTAAAAAGATTTAAAATATAAGTGTATTTTAATATAAATGGATGAAAATTATTGGAGATATCCCGTGCATTTTGGGGTAACCGAAGAAGAAATGAGTAAATTTTGCTAGGAAATACTCAGAAGCTTTCAGGTTGAATACAATAATTGGACATGTTCCTGGAGAGATTCATGTAATATGGGCATCGAAGAAGAAACTCAAAGTTTGTTAGATTTGAGGAAACTTTCAGATAAAAGGACAGGTAGTGAATAGCATTAGTATTTCTATGCTCTTTACTACCTGTCTATTTAATTTAGGTATCTAGCAAAGAGGTCATGCAATCGTTATACTAATAAAGATGTTATAAAAATTGATGGTAAATCATAGATTTTAACTCTTTGTAGTAAAATGAAGTTATAATGAGCATTATATATATTATAATAGTTGTTTTTAATGTACTTAAAATAAACGGACAAAATCACAGATGAACATGGAGGAAGAAAAATGTATAAAATTATTGCGAAAAGAGCATTAGCACCTCAAATATTTTTAATGGATATTGAGGCACCAAGAGTAGCTAAATCAGCAAAACCAGGTCAATTTATAATTGTAAAAATGGATGAAAAAGGTGAAAGGATACCTTTAACAATCTCTGATTATGATGCAGAGAGAGGTACGGTTACTATAGTAGTTCAAACAATAGGTTGCTCGACAAAAGAAATGGAAAACTATGAAGCTGGAGATTCATTTTTAGACTTCGTAGGACCACTTGGACAAGCATCAGAACTTATGAGCGAAAGCATTGAAGATTTAAAGAAAAAGAAAATAATGTTTATAGCAGGTGGACTTGGAACAGCTCCAGTTTATCCTCAAGTTAAATGGCTAAGTCAGCAAGGTGTAAAGGCTGATGTAATAATAGGTGCAAAGGCTAAAGAATATGTGATTATGGAAGAAGAGATGAAGAGTGTAGCAGGAACAGTTTATCCATGCACTGATGATGGATCTTATGGATATAAGGGACTTGTTACAAATAAATTAAAAGAATTAGTTCAAAATGAAGGAAAGAAGTATGATCTAGTTATTGCCATTGGACCAATGATTATGATGAAATTTGTTTGTAAATTAACTGAAGAGCTTGGAATAACAACTATTGTAAGTATGAATCCTATTATGGTAGATGGTACAGGAATGTGTGGAGCTTGCAGACTTACAGTAGATGGTGAAACTAAGTTTGCTTGCGTAGATGGTCCAGAATTTGATGGTCATAAGGTTAATTTCGAAGAAGCAATGAGAAGACAAACGATGTACAAATCACAAGAAAGTACAAAAGATGAAGGTGTTAAACCAGGATGTGGTTTATTAGGAGGTACTAAATAATGGATAGAATGAAGAGAATACCAATAACAGAGCAAGATCCAAAAGTAAGAGCAACTAATTTTGAAGAGGTATGTTTAGGTTACACAGAGGATGAGGCAGTTCAAGAAGCTACAAGATGCTTAAACTGTAAAAATCCACAGTGTGTTCCTAAATGTCCTGTAGCAATAGATATTCCTGGGTTTATTCAACATGTTAAAAATAGAGAATTTGAAGAGGCAGTTAAAGTAATAGCAAAATATAGTGCGCTGCCAGCTGTTTGTGGAAGAGTCTGTCCACAAGAAACTCAATGTGAAAGTAAATGTATATTAGGAATAAAGGGAGATGCCATAGCTATTGGTAAACTTGAAAGATTTGTAGGCGATTATTCAAGAGTACATAATGTTGATATCTCAGAGACAAAACCTAAAAATGGGAAGAAGATTGCTGTTATAGGAAGTGGCCCAGCTGGACTTACTTGCGCAGGAGAACTAGCTAAAGAAGGATATGATGTAACTATTTTCGAAGCACTTCATGAAGCTGGTGGAGTTTTGGTATATGGAATTCCAGAATTCAGATTACCAAAGGATACAGTTGTTAAACATGAAGTTGAAAATGTAAAGAAATTAGGAGTTAAAATAGAAACAAATGTTATCGTGGGAAGAACTGTAACAATAAATCAGTTAATGGAAGAAGAAGATTTTGTTGCTGTATTTATTGGATCCGGTGCAGGACTTCCAATGTTTATGGGAATACCAGGAGAAAATTTAAATGGAGTGTTCTCTGCTAATGAATATTTAACTAGAAATAATTTAATGAAAGCATATAAAGATGGCTATCACACCCCTATTAGAACAGGAAATAAGGTTGCTGTTGTAGGTGGAGGTAACGTTGCTATGGACTCTGTACGTACAGCAGTAAGACTAGGAGCAGAAGGCCACATAGTATACAGAAGATCAGAATCAGAGCTTCCTGCAAGAGCTGAAGAAGTGCATCATGCAAAAGAAGAAGGAGTTATAATGGATTTACTTGTGAATCCAGTTGAAATTTTGGGGGACGAAAAAGGAAATGTTATTGGCATGAAGTGTATAAGGATGGAACTAGGCGCACCTGATGCTTCAGGTAGAAGAAGACCGATAGCTATTAAAGGTTCAGAATTTACAATGGATTTAGATACAGTTATAATGTCACTTGGAACATCACCAAATCCATTAATTGCTTCAACCACAGAGGGATTAGAAATTAATAAATGGAAGTGTATAGTTGCTGAAGATGAAACTGGCTTAACTTCTAAAGAAAATGTATATGCTGGTGGAGATGCTGTTTCAGGAGCTGCTACTGTTATATTGGCTATGGAAGCGGGAAAGAAAGCAGCGTATGCTATAAATGAAATGTTAACAAAATAGATAGTCAACTGCCAACTACCCTAAAGAGATAGCGGTTTTACACTTAAAATTATAAATTTTAAGACTATGAGAATAAAAAATGTAAAATATAAACAGCTCCTTAAATAAAAGTTTAAGGAGCTATTTATATTTAAAGAGTGACAAAACGGCGACAAAACAGTGGGGATAGTTAATAACTAATTGACATTTAGACCATAAAAATATCAAAAGTAATTAATGATTCCTTTGAAAAATCAAAAAATATAAAAAGTTCACATCTAAGGCCTAATAATTTGATATAATAAAGATAAACAGTGGGGGAGATATAAATGTTAATGGATAAAATAAATAAATATTATACTGCGAAATATGATTTAAGTTGTTCTGAAGTAATGATTTATGCTTCTAATGAGGAATATAATATGAATTTAAAAAGTGAAACGTTTAAAGCTATGGCATCTTTTAGTGGAGGAATGGGTATTGAGAGTGTATGTGGTGCAATAACTGGTTCCCTTTCAGTTATAGGTATATTATTCACTAAAGAAAAAGCACATGAAGGTGACAGAGTTAAAAAGCTATGTCAAGAATTTTTTCAAAAATTTGAAGCAAAGTTAGGTACAAATAATTGTGCGAAGCTTAAAGAAAAATATAAAAAACCAGATATTGGATGTAGGGTTATGATTGAAACTGCTGCGCAAATATTAGATGAAATTGTGATAAGAGAATTAAAAGTTAATAATTGGACTAACGAAAGGAAAAATTATGGATTATAAAAGTATTGAATCATTCGATGAGGGTATCATTATAAAGGGTGTAGAGAACTTTGAATTAGACCATATATTTGAATGTGGTCAATGTTTTAGATGGAACAAAGAATCTAATGGAAATTATATCGGTGTTGCATATGGTAAGGTAATAGAAGTAGAAAAAGATGATAAAGAAGTGAAGATATTTAATATAAATGAGGAAGAATTTAATCTGCTTTGGTGTGATTATTTTGACCTTAGAAGAGATTATTCTGCCATTAAAGAAGAGTTTATGAAGGACCCTCTTCTTAAAAAATCTGTGGATTTTGGTTATGGCATTAGGCTGCTTCAACAGGAGCCTTTTGAGCTTACTATGTCATTTATAATTTCTTCAAATAATAGGATTCCCATGATAAAAAGAGCCATAAACAATTTGAGTAAAAAATGGGGAAAAGAAATAGAATATAAAGGTGAGACCTACTATACATTTCCAACGGTTTCTGATTTAGAAGGAGCTTCTTTAGAGGATATTCAGAGCTGTGGTCTAGGATTTAGGTCTAAATATGTAAAAGACACGGTACATAGGGTATATACTGGTGAAGTGAATTTGGAATCTATTAAATCCGAGGAAGATGATATATGTCATGAAGAATTAAAAAAACTTAATGGAATTGGTCCAAAAGTTTCCGATTGTATTATGTTATTTTCTATGCAAAAATATTCTGCCTTCCCAGTGGATGTATGGGTTAAAAGAGCAATGCAATTTTTCTATTTAGCACCAGATGTGTCACTGCCTAAAATAAGGACTTTTGCTAGAGATAAATTTGAAAACACTGCTGGGTTTGCGCAACAATATTTGTTTTATTATGCCAGGGAAAATAATATAAAAATAGAATAAATTAATGAAAACTAAGCAAAATAACATAGAGTATATAAATTTATGGATAAATGTTGAATGATATCTAAATGAAGAGGAAAAAAATTATGGATAAAAGATGGAAAGCTATTAAAATAAAATTATTAGAAAACAAACAATATATGGTATTATCAGCAGTTTTAGTATTTTTCATATATATAGGATATGAATATTATTTCAAGTATTCATATATATTGAAAAATCCCAATGCATTAAAAGAAATTATTCGTTCTTATGGAAATTTCAGTGTTTTAGTTTTTATTCTTATGCAGATTATACAGGTAGTTGTTTTTTTCATTCCAGGGGAATTTATACAAGTAGCTGGGGGATATATTTTTGGTACTTTTTTAGGCGGAATAATATCTTTGATGGGAATTACTTTAGGAAGTATAATAGTATATTTAATTGCTAATAACTATGGAAAGCCTTTTGTAGAAAAAATCATATTAAATAAAAAAGTGAAATTTTTTAAAAAAATATTAAAGGCAGGAAGCAAAAAAAATGTAGTATTCATGTTTTTTTTGATCCCAGGAATACCCAAGGATGCTATAACATATATTTGTGGAGTATCGGATATTTCTTTTAAGGATTTTTTTGTATATTCAACTTTGGGTAGAATTCCAGGGATTTTTATTTCTTCTTTTTTTGGACAAAAAATATTTTCATGGGATGTTACAAGTTTAGTCACAATAGGTATAATCATGACCATTTTATCAGTACTAGGGATCTATAAAGGGAATACTATAATCAAAGCTACCATGAAAAAGAAAAAAACTTATTGAAAATTCAATAAAGTTTTTTCCATAGTTAAATATTTTAGTGGTTTAGTTTTTTATATTGTGACTTATATATATACCTTAATATAATACTCATTATACTAATGCCGAATATTATTAGTAATGCACAATGAAAGAAAAAATCCTGTGGAAGGATTGTTATTATTGGGTCGGTATTAATATCAAAAAGCCAGTAATCATTGTTGAAGAAGATATGATGAAAGGTAGTAAAGCTTTTATCAAAATTGATGACAAAAGGTATAAGTAGCATTATTGGTAAGGTTATTAGCACTACAGAACTAGTTAATAAGTATTTTATTTTTTTTTGCCTCTTGTTCACCAGAATACCTATAATACTTACCAGTATTGAGAAAAATAGCATTACTCTAAGTTTATCAAATATTACTTTAACTTCTTTAAAATGAGTTTTACCATTATTAGATGAAGCTAAAGTTGGAAGATTGAATTCTTCTTGTTTATTTTGGGTTAAATATGTAATAAGATAGTTATAATTTGCCTTTAATTCGTATTTGCTTAAATTGGAGGATTGCTGGATATTTAAAACTTCAATATCCATATAATAAAGTGGCTTAAAAATTAAAGTGAAATTTACTATTAATGAAATAAAAGAAAAAGTAAAACATAAAATAAAAAACGTTTTTAATAAGAATTTAAAAAAAGATCTGATATTCACAAAATCACCTCTGTTTAGTAATTTTAACAAAAATTTAATCTATATTCAATGATTTAAATTACATTTTATAAGGAATAAAAAACATATTAAAGAGTATAAAAAATGTAAAAAATTACAAATAAGTGAAAAACAAAGTAAACACAAGATAAACTATAGGATTCAGCGAAAATGAAAGCTAAATTGCTATATTGACTATAAATGGTACAATATATAGGGTAGGCGAATTTGATATTATACCCATTATTAATTAGTATATAAGTTATAGAACATATTAGCACTCAGATGTGTTGAGTGCTAACAACAGGAAAAAAATATAAAAGGAGGGGTTTAAAATGAACATTAGACCACTTAGTGATAGAGTATTAATTAAAAGGTTAGAAGCAGAAGAAACTACAAAGAGTGGAATACTTATTGCAGGAGCTTCAAAAGAAAAACCACAAGAGGCTGAGGTAATTGCAGTAGGACCAGGAAAAGTTGAAGATGGAAAATTAATTAAGATGGAAGTCAAAGTAGGGGATATAATATTATTCTCTAAGTATTCAGGAAGTGAAATAAAATATGATGGTGTTGAGTATATCATATTAAAACAAGAAGAACTATTAGCTATAATTGAAAAATAATTTTAAATAAACGTAAAAACAATTAAGTATAACTACCAAGTTATATTTAATTATTGGCGTATAGGAGGGTTTTAAATGGCTAAAAACATATTATTTGGAGAAGAAGCAAGAAGAGCTATGCAAAGAGGTGTAGATAAGCTTGCAGATACAGTTAAAATTACACTCGGACCCAAGGGAAGAAATGTTATTTTAGATAAAAAATTTGGATCACCACTTATAACAAACGATGGTGTTACTATAGCTAGAGAAATAGAACTTGAAGATCCATATGAAAATATGGGGGCACAACTTGTTAAAGAAGTTGCTACAAAGACAAATGATGTAGCGGGAGATGGAACAACTACAGCTACACTTCTTGCTCAAGCTATAATAAGAGAAGGACTTAAAAATGTTACAGCTGGAGCTAATCCAATGCTAATAAGAACTGGTATAAAAATGGCTGTAGATAAAGCAGTTGAGGAAATTAAAAAAGCTTCTAAACCAGTTAGTGGTAAGGAAGATATAGCTAGAATTGCTGCTATTTCAGCTAGTGATGAAGTTATTGGAACACTGATAGCTGATGCAATGGAAAAAGTAGGTAATGAAGGTGTTATAACTGTAGAAGAATCAAAATCTATGGGAACTGAACTAGATGTTGTTGAAGGAATGCAGTTTGATAGAGGATATTTAAGTGCATATATGGTTACTGATGCAGAAAAAATGGAAGCAAATCTCGATGAACCATATATTTTAATAACAGACAAGAAAATTACTAACATACAAGATATACTTCCAATACTTGAGCAAATCGTTCAACAAGGTAAAAAATTATTAATAATTGCTGAAGATATTGAAGGCGAAGCACTAAGTACATTAGTTGTTAATAAATTAAGAGGAACATTTACTTGCGTAGCTGTTAAAGCTCCAGGTTTTGGTGATAGAAGAAAAGAAATGCTTCAGGATATAGCAACCTTAACTGGTGGAGAAGTTATATGTGAAGAATTAGGAAAAGAGCTTAAAGATGTTACTGTTGAAATGCTTGGAAAAGCTGAAAGTGTTAAAATAACTAAAGAAAACACTACAATAGTAAACGGAAAAGGCGAAAAAAATGCAATACATGACAGAGTTTCTCAAATTAAAAAACAAATTGAAGATACTACTTCAGATTTTGATAGAGAAAAATTACAAGAAAGACTTGCAAAACTTGCAGGAGGAGTAGCTGTAATAAAAGTTGGAGCTGCTACTGAAACTGAATTAAAAGAAAAGAAAATGAGAATAGAAGATGCTCTTGCAGCTACAAAAGCAGCAGTTGAAGAGGGAATTCTTCCCGGTGGTGGAACAGTTTATATTAATGCTATTGTAGAAATTGCAAAATTAACATCAGATACACCAGATGTTCAAGTTGGTATTAACATAATTAAAAGAGCACTAGAAGAACCATTAAGACAAATAGCTACAAATGCTGGAGCAGAAGCTTCGGTTATAATAGAAAAAGTAAGAGAATCTGCTGGAGAAGTTGGATACGATGCTCTACGTGGAGAAATGGTAAATATGATAAAAGCAGGAATTGTTGATCCAACAAAAGTTGTAAGATCAGCACTTCAAAATGCAGCATCAGTTGCAGCAACATTCTTAACCACAGAAGTTGCAGTAGCAGATATTCCAGAAAAGAATTCAGCACCAATGGGTGCACCAGGAATGGGTGGAATGGACGGAATGTACTAAAAAGAATTGAATATTAGTATGTAAATAAGAATATTTAATTTAAAAAAATAACTAGGGATTAGTCCTAGTTATTTTTTTTATCTTACTGATTTATAGAATTATGACTTTAATATTTTGGTGAATTAGTAAGAATTATTCATTGACAAATCTTTAAACATTAACTATCATTATACTAACTTTAAAAAACAATATTGCAACTCATATATCCCTTGAATATGGCAAGGAGTATCTACGGTCAGCCACAAATTGACCACTATGAGTAATCTTAGTGTGAACTTATTTTAGGCATGCTAATTTTACTTTAGCCAAAGTAGGATTAGTATGCCCTTTTATATTTTCTCAGTTTTTCTAAACGTAAGTATATATAAATATTTTTATGCTAATTATAAAGAAATAAGGAACACTCAAATAAGCAACATGTCAGCATGTTAGTCTATTTATTTTATTTATCTAAATTGAATTATGAAAGGGCGTTGATGAAATGGCAAAGATAATAAAGCAAGCTTATACATTTGATGATGTATTGTTAGTTCCAAATAAGTCAGAAGTATTACCTAGGGATGTTAGTTTAGTTACTAATCTTACAAAAACAATAAAACTTAACATACCCCTAATGAGTGCAGCTATGGATACTGTTACTGAGTCTAGAATGGCGATTGCTATGGCTAGAGAAGGTGGAATAGGTATTATACATAAGAACATGAGCATTGAGAACCAAGCTATTGAAGTGGACAGAGTTAAAAGACAAGAAAATGGTGTAATTACAGATCCGTTTTTTCTGTCACCTGATAATATTCTAGAAGATGCTTTAGCACTAATGAGTAAATATAGAATATCAGGAGTTCCAATTACTACACATGGTAAATTAGTTGGAATAATTACTAATAGGGATATAGTTTTTGAAACTGATTATAGTAAAAAGATTAAAGATATAATGACAAGTAAAAACTTAATTACAGCACCAGAAGGAACAAGCATGCAGGAAGCTAAGGAACTTCTTAAAAAGCATAAAATAGAAAAGTTACCTTTAGTAGATAGTGAAAATTATTTAAGAGGACTTATCACTATAAAAGATATAGAAAAAACCATAAAATTTCCTGATGCTGCAAAAGACTCTAGAGGAAGATTGTTGTGTGGTGCAACTGTTGGTGTAACTGCGGATGTTATGGAGCGAGTAGCAGCACTTGTAAATGCTGGAGTAGATGTAATAACTATAGATACAGCTCATGGACACTCTTTTGGAGTGTTGGACGCAGTCCGAAAAATTAAATCGGTTTACCCAGAACTTCAAATAATTGCAGGAAATATTGCAACAGCTGAGGCAACTAAAGATTTAATTGAAGCAGGGGCAGATTGTGTAAAGGTAGGAATAGGTCCTGGATCAATTTGTACTACAAGGATTGTAGCAGGAGTAGGAGTTCCACAGCTTACAGCAGTAATGGACTGTGTGGAAATGGCGAATAAATACGGAATACCTGTAATCGCAGATGGTGGCATAAAGTACTCAGGAGACATAGTTAAGGCACTGGCCGCAGGAGCTAAAGTAGTAATGATGGGCTCTATGTTTGCAGGATGTGAGGAAGCACCAGGTGAAATGGAAATATATAAAGGAAGAAGCTATAAGGTATATAGAGGTATGGGTTCACTAAGTGCTATGGCTTCCGGTAGTAAGGATAGATATTTTCAAGAAGGAAACAAAAAGTTAGTTCCAGAAGGGGTAGAAGGAAGATTACCTTTTAAAGGAAGTGTTATAGACACTATATATCAGCTAATAGGTGGTATACGTTCAGGAATGGGTTATTTAGGTTCAGCAACACTTGGACAACTGTTTGAGACTTCAACATTTGTTGTACAAAGTTCAGCAGGACTCAGAGAAAGTCATCCACATGATGTATCAATTACAAAAGAAGCACCAAATTATAGTGTGAACAGCTAGGATAGATGAGAATAGCTAGAATAGATAAGAATAGCTAAGAATAGCTAAGTAAAAACCTTAATCTTTAGGAGGAAAAAACATTGAACAATAGAGAATTAATTTTAGTAGTTGATTTTGGCGGTCAATATAATCAGCTTATCGCAAGAAGAGTTAGAGAAAATAATGTTTATTGCGAGATAATACCTTATACATTTTCAGCGGAAAAAATAAAAAAAATGAATCCAAAAGGAATAATATTCACTGGAGGTCCCAATAGTGTTTATGCTAAAGGGGCTCCAAAAGTGGAAAATGAAATATTCGAAATGGGTGTTCCTATTTTAGGAATATGTTATGGTGCTCAATTAATGGCGCAGTCTTTTGGTGGAAAGGTTATAACACCTGATGTTCGTGAATATGGGAAAATAGAAGTTGATCTAAACAAGGATGCATTGATTTTCAAAGGAATAGAAGAAAATCAATGCTGGATGAGCCATACAGACCATATTTCTGTGGCACCAGAGGGATTTGATATAATTGCAACTACTAAAGATTGTCCAGTAGCTGCTATGGCTAATGTTTCTAAAAAACTCTATGGAGTTCAATTTCACCCAGAAGTAAAACATACTCTTTTTGGTGAAGAAATGATTAGAAAATTCCTATATGATGTATGCGAAGTTAAGGGCGATTGGTCAATGTCTTCTTTTGCAGAAGAGAAAATCAAGGCTATACGTGAACTGGTTGGAGACAAAAAAGTACTTTGTGCTCTATCAGGTGGAGTGGATTCATCAGTAGCTGCAGTACTTGTACATAAAGCTATAGGAGATAATTTGACTTGCGTATTCGTAGATCATGGTTTACTTAGAAAAGATGAAGGCGACCAAGTTGAAACAATATTCAAAGGTGAATTTAAAATGAATATAATAAGAGTTAATGCCCAGGAAAGATTTTTAGGTAAGCTTAAAGGAATAAGTGATCCAGAGCAAAAGAGAAAGATAATAGGAGAAGAGTTTATAAGAGTTTTTGAAGAAGAATCTAATAAACTTGGACAATTAGATTTCCTTGTGCAAGGCACAATATATCCCGATGTAGTTGAAAGCGGTACTGCAACTTCAGCTACAATAAAAAGTCATCATAATGTTGGTGGACTCCCTGAGGACATGCACTTTAAACTAATAGAGCCGCTACGAAAATTATTTAAAGATGAAGTTAGAGCTGTGGGAGAAGAAATTGGAATTCCTCATTACCTAGTGTGGAGACAACCATTCCCAGGACCAGGTCTTGCTATAAGAGTACTTGGAGAAATAACACCAGAAAAATTATTTATAACTAGTGAAGCAGATGCAATATTCAGAGATGAAGTAGCTAAAGCAGGACTGGAAAGCGAGATATGGCAATACTTTGCATGTCTTCCTAACATTAAGTCCGTTGGGGTTATGGGAGATGAACGTACTTACTGTCATACAGTTGCCTTACGTGCTGTAACTAGTTCAGATGGAATGACTTCAGATTGGGCTAGAATACCATATGAAGTATTAGATAAAGTTTCTAGAAGGATAGTTAACGAAGTTAAAGGAGTAAACAGAATTGTTTACGACGTAACATCAAAGCCACCTTCTACTATTGAGTGGGAATAAAATCAACTCATTATAATCAAGGGTTTGAATACAAAATTAGTGTTTATGATTTACTTAAAAATATGAGTAGATTATAAACACTTTTTTGCGTTTTTTGATACTAAATTAGGAGGTAGGTTAAAGGTGAGATATGGAGAAGTCAAGGGTACACGCTTATTTAGTCAAAGACAAGAATGTAAAAAAACTTTAAAAGAAGTATTTGAAGAATTTATTTTATCTATAAAAATTAAAGGTAGAAGTAAGTACACACTAAAAAGTTATTATTATCATAACAAATATTTTATGGAATTTATCGGAGAAGATACTTTAATTAGTACTATAACGCAAAAAACTTTCGAGGACTATATTTTATACATGCAGGAAAAAAGGGTTTAACAAATGGAATAACATTAAATAGTTATTTGCATAATGTAAGTCCAACAATTAAATATGCTGTTAAAAAAGGATATATTCGAGATTTTGAGATGCCACAAGTGAAATATCAAGAAACATTCAAAGAAATTTACACTCAAGAAGAATTAACAGAATTACTGTCAAAACCTAAAAAAACTGATTTTATAAATATCAGAACATGGTCAATGATTTGGACTTTTGCAAGTACTGGATTAAGAGCAACAGAACTCAGAGAATTAAGAGTAAAAAACGTAGATATGATAAATAGAACTATTACTGTTAATATTACTAAAAATAAGAAAGCTAGATATTTACCGATTAGCAATTCGTTATCTCAAGTATTATTGGAGTATTTAGAAATTAGAAATGGTAATTCAGAGGATTATTTATTTCCTACGGTTTATGGAGATATATTAGCACAATCTTCATTGCAAAAATGCATAAAAAATTATTGTAACGAGAGAGGTATAGAGAAGTGTTCCTTGCATTTATTTAGACACACATTTATTACAAATGCAGTAAATCAGAATGTTAGTCCATTAATATTACAAAAAATAACAGGTCATAGCACAATGAAAGAACTGAACCGATACTACAATGCAAAAACTATAGATATGGTAAATGTTATAGATTTTATAGCACCAAAATTAAAGAATAAAAAAAGCTTATTTAATAAATAAAAGGCAGGTGAATCTAAAAATGGTTGGAACAATAGTAGATTATTCAATTATAAATAGAACTTTAATAATATTATCAGGTGAAAAAAAATTTGAAGTTAGATCTAACGTAACACTAAAAAATATTACTAATAAACAAATTGAATTTGATACAAAGACTAATGTTTTCGAGATTTGGTAATGTAACCACAACTATAAAAAGCAATAAAAAACTATAAAAAAATAAAAGGCTACGAAGTTCACACCTTCAAGCCTTTAGAAAATTAAATATTGTATAATAAATCTTTTGCAATAACTCATACCTTATTATAAATCAAAAAAATAAGGACTGCAAGGGGTGTATTTGCTATACCCTGAATTTAAGGTGTAGGTTAGTTGTATACATTTGAACAACTCTAAATAAATCATAAGGTTACATAGAGCCAACGTAGAGAATCTATGGGGAGTTGTAGTATTTAAGCTTATTTGTATTCTTCGCCCTGAGAAGGGTGTGTATGACCTTTTAAAACATTATACAGGGTGGTTCGCTACGGTCGTAAGACAGGGTGTAATATAATTATGGACAAGCGGTTTATGAGTATGCGTGGAGTAGAGCGTATATAAAAGTATTATAACAAATAGGCTTTCGGAAACTTCAACATCAACAAATATTAATGTTATCCTGATTTTTTAGGGTAACTACGTCTTGCTTAACATTCCCAAATATTAGTAGTTCGAAATCTTAAAGTCAAGTAATATATTAATAAATTTCATAGTCAATATACATAGTATAATCGTATAACAGGAATATAGGAATAACTAAACTATGGATATGTAATAGAGTATAGCTAGAAACACCCTATAATGCTAATTTGTAAAAGTCAATTATAAGAATGCATAGCAGTTATTTTTTATTATGGTTGTGTTGCGAAAATAAAATCCGAATGAATGCAAATATAAAGAGAATATCAATATATTTAATATATTGTTAATTACTTGATAATATAGTAAGATAATCTTATAATTGTAAAGAAAAAATATTATTAGATAAAATAACTTTATATATTTTAGAAAACAGAGAGGATGTGTATTTATGATACTCATAATATTAGTATTAATTATTGGTTTTTTATTTATGGTAGCTTGTTTAGTATCTTCATGGGATACTAAAACAAAAGATAACTATAACATATCAAATAATATAATAGAAAGATTTAATATAAAATATTTGGGTGGCGGATTCCCAGATATCGAGGGTGGGCACGATGGTATTATTGAATTTAAAGACGAAGGAATATTTTTTATTATCAATAATCATAAAAGGTATATTTCAAGAAAAACTTTAATAAAAGCAGAAATACAATCTAAACAACAGATAAGTCAAGAAATTAGCCTTGGCAAAGTGTTGGTATTTGGAATACTTGCTTGGGGAATGAAAGATAATAAAACCACAACAGAAAATTGCTTAGTTATCACGTTTCAAGATAATGAACAAATAAGAGATATTATTATAAGCGCAATTGTTTTAGAAAATATATCAAGTACTTTTCAAACGTATATAAAATATAGCTAAATATAGATATATTAACATGGGTTATTGTAAGAAACTAAATAATAGATTAGGGTAGGAATTTTATATAGGGGGAAATTAGTAATGACTGAAAACGAGCAGAATGAAATGTATGGTGGTAATTTAGTTGAAAAATTAGAAACAATAGGGTGGATTAATCTTGTTTGCAGTGTTTTTGTTGCACTTTATATTTGGGTCAAGTTTGGACAAGTAGATGTAGGACTTTATGACAAGGAAATTAATCCAGTGGGAGTAGTGGCAGGAATATCGTTTATAGTAACAGGAATAATTGTTTTAATAATAATGCAATCCATATCTCATATATTAGATAATAGTATAGAGGTAAGAAATAAGATTGAGGAGAATCCAAAGGAAATAAACAAGGTAATAGTTGCTGAGACTGTAAAAGAAAACCATGATTATAAAGTTAAAAATGAAATAGTTAAAGAACCTAAAATAAATGAAATAAAAATCCAAGAACAGATTGGAGAAAACCCAATTACCTACGCTGAGGATTTAGGGTACACATGGAAGTGTGTGTGTGGCAACATAAATGATGATTCACAGGAAAGTTGTAAACATTGTAAATCTAATAAAGACTATATATTAAGTAATTTTTCAAAATATAATGTTTAAATAATAATAACGGTTGGGTAAGAAGGGGGCAAGGAATGGGAATATTAATTTTTATATTTTTGGTATTACCAATCTTAATAATAATTATAGGTGTGTCTGTAAAATTAAGAAACACTACACCAGAAGAATTAGCAAATAGTAAGGCAATGGCAGATGGTTTGAATAGTAAAAATGCCATGTATGAAGCCAAAGTAGAATATTACGGTGGGCATCCAGATTTATTAGAAGCAGGGAAATACACTTTTAAACTATTTGATGATAAAATATTTATAGGTGGTTACACAAAAGATAAACCATTTGAAATTCCCTACTGTAAAATAAAAGGTATGGAAATGGTTAATAAAAGTCAAATTTCTAATAATCCAAAGCTTTCGAGTATGTTGTTGTTTGGAATTGTTGGACTAGGGATTAATAATACTGATAAAGTAGAAGAATATTTTATTATATTAGAATGTGAATATAAGAATAAAACGGTTAAGACTATATTTAAAATTATTGATAGTTATAAAGATATTACGAGTAAAAATACAGCAGTTAAAATATATAGTATGTTAAACGGATTAATTTAAGACTTGATTAAAATTCAAGTCTTTTTTATTGTGCGCCCGGCATGGGCGCAATCTAATGGGTGAAAGTCCCTAGCACGGGTTAATAGTGCCAAGTGCATAGCTTAAGACAAGGGTGTCCATCGCGAGACGGAATCTGAAGGAAGTCGG
>NZ_JBOITM010000033.1:0-18749 GCF_050717535.1 Clostridium sp. | reverse complement strand
CTTGGCCGCCGACTTCCTTCAGATTCCGTCTCGCGATGGACACCCTTGTCTTAAGCTATGCACTTGGCACTATTAACCCGTGCTAGGGACTTTCACCCATTAGATTGCGCCCATGCCGGGCGCACAAATAAAGTGCCATTCACGTGGCATTTTGGACAAACCTAATTTATTCTTGACTAGAGAATTAAATAGTCTATGTAAAATATGGAAAGTAGTGTATAATATTTTTAATAGTTTATTAGGGGGTCCTTATTTTGGCAAATAAAATAGTAGATACTGAAAAAATTGTAAACGAAATATTAGAAAAAGGTGAGGTTTTTAATGATATTGAAGAGGATTTATTACATGAATTAATAGACAATAAGATATCCAAAAATAACTTGGTAACTCATGCACAGACTCTTACTTTTGGAAATAAAATGGCAGACAAAATAGCTGCATCGGTAGGAAGCTGGAGTTTTATAATAATTGCATTATCAATTATTGCAATATGGATAATATTTAATACTATTTTCAAAAATTTATTTGACCCATTTCCATTTATACTTCTTAATCTAGTGTTATCTTGTACTGCAGCTATACAAGCTCCTGTAATAATGATGAGTCAAAATAGACAGGAAGATAAAGATAGAATAAAATCAACTAATGATTATAAAGTTAATCTTAAATCAGAATTAATTATTCAAGATTTACATAAAAAAATTGATATATTAATTGAGAATCAAAAAATACTGGTGGACAATCAATCTAAAATGGTAAAATATATTGATAGTTTACAAAAATAAATGCCACCCATGTGACAAGTGACAAGTTAAAAACTCGCCGCTTACCACATGGATAGCACTAATTGGACTCATTAATCCATTTTCCATCTGCTTTATTTAATAATTTTCAGATAACACTTCAAAATATGCTTTTGGATGTGCACAAGCGGGACATATTTCTGGAGCACTTTTTCCCTCAAAAATATAACCACAGTTGCTACATTTCCAGTTAACTGCTTTTTCTTTTTTGAATACTGTATTATTTTCTACATTGCTTAATAATCGTCTATATCTCTCGTCATGATGTTTTTCAACCTCAGCGATCTTTCTATAAACAAAAGCAATATCAGTAAAACCTTCTGCTTCTGCTACTTTTGCAAATTCTGGATAAAGTTCTGACCACTCTTCTTTTTCTCCATTTGCTGCCCATAATAAATTTGCTTTTGTATCTGATAGGCCTACAGGATAAGTCGCATTAATTTCTACCACTTCTCCATTTAAACTTGTGCTTAAAAATTTAAAAAATCTTTCAGCATGCTCTTTCTCATTGCCTGCAGTTTCTGTAAATATGTTAGATATTTGTACATATCCCTCTTTTTTAGCTACAGACGCATAATAAGTGTATCTATTTCTAGCCTGTGATTCACCAGCAAATGATTTCATAAGATTTTCAGCAGTTTTTGTACCTTTTAACATTTTCATAAAATACCTCCTATTTTTTCTCAAAGAGAAAAGAATTATACATTAAAGTATTCTCTAAAAACTATAATTTTCCTCTTTTAAATGTTCTTATTATCAGAAAATTAATAATTTGTTGAGTTCTCACCATATGAATAAGATTGGTTCACCTTATTTCCAAAACTCACTCTCAACACCAATAGACTTTGACTTAAACATAGATCCATCAGTTTTCTTATAATTTTTCAATGCTTTTAAAGCAATGTTAGATCCAATTAATATAATCGGTACATTTACATAAACTAAAACTATATTTACAAAGTCACCTATGTACCATAAGTTTTTAAGTTCCAATCCTGCAAGAACTGTTAGTGCACCAAATGGTACAAAGAATAATGCACCAACCAAACGTATGCTCATGATGAATTTTTTATTTCTGGAGATTAAATTTGCTGAGACTTCTGCAAACAATATTAAACCCAGTAGTGTTGTAAATGCAAACATTCCATAACATAGTGAAACAATAACTGTAACTGTTCCATCTAAAAAAGTACCAGGGACTAAGTATTGCACTGAGGATAAGTAAACTGTGAGTTTAGAAGCTTGTATACTATTCCACGCAACTCCAGCAGTGCCTGTCCAAACATGTGCCATAACAATAAGAAAACCAGTCATACTACATATTATCATTGTATCAAGAAAAACTCCTAGTGCTTGTACAAATCCTTGTTCTGCAGGATGCTTATTCTCCGCTGTAGCTGCTGCCATTGTAATTGTACCTTGACCAGCTTCATTAGACATAAGCCCTCGCTTAATTCCTTGAGCTAGTGCCACACCAAATGCCCCACCAAATATTGCATTAGGCTTAAAAGCTCCACCAAACACTTCTTTAAAGAAGTATGGAACTTTATCTAAGTTAACTATTATTATTAAAAAAATTATTATTGTATAGATAACTGCCATAATAGGTACTAATACATCCGTAACCGCCGTAACTCTTTTAATTCCCCCTATTACAGTTAAAAGCACGGTAATTATTAATACTATAGCTATCCCATAATATACAGCAGATTGACGTCCAAAAGATTTACCAGTTATAGTGTTAGCTATTGAACCAAAACTTGTAAATAAATGGAATGCTTGAGATGGTATAACAAACAATGCATATATTATAAAAAATGATGATAATAGCACACCTACCCACCGTTTATTACCTAAAATCTTTTGTCCATAAAAGGGAAGACCTCCCACGTACTCTTTTCCATTTTTCTCTTTAAAAATCTGTGCAAGTGTTGATTCAATAAAGGCTGTGGACATTCCAAAGAATGCTGAAACCCACATCCAAAACAGTGCACCTGGGCCACCAACAGATATTGCTCCTGTTACCCCCATAATATTACCCGGCCCTACTCTCATAGCAGAACTTAATAAAAATGAAGCTAAGGGGCTAATTCCAGTATCCGAGGTCTTCTTTTCAGCAAGAATTTTGATTCCTTTTTTAAATGCCATAACTTGAACAAATCCAGTTTTAAATGTAAGATAAATTCCAGTTCCTAAAAGTAAAATAACCGCAAGAGCAAATCCACCTAAAACAGGAATGTTTGCATACCACTCAATGTTGGTTGGAAATTCCCATAAAAAATCTGCAATAGGTACTATGAAATCAAAAAATTTATTTATTGCTTCAAATAATACATTCATTTTTCAACCCCCCTACTACAAAAATTGTCTGTTTTGACTTTAAACTCCCAAAAATATAAAATATAATTGTTATTTCCCTTTTGTAAGATATAAATTCCTCCTCGTTGTTGTTTTACAATTTATGTAGATACATCAAATCAGATATTAAATTCCTCTAATATACCCTATTGTTTAAAAAAATTTAAAAGCTTTGTATAATTATACACCAATAGCATAGAGAATAAGTTTATAAAAAGACAAAAGATATGAACAGCCTTTGAATTTTATGCATTATTATAGAATAAAAAAGAAGAATGTAGGTTTTAATAATCTACATTCTTCTTCGTCCCTTGCCTCTTGCCATATGGGTTCACCTTATATCTATAAGGTGACAGCTAAAATGCAGGAATTATAGCACCTTTATATTTATCTTCAATAAACTTTTTAACTTCTGGGGAATTTAATGATTTTGATAATGCCTGTATATAATCTTTGTTTTTATCTTCTTTTCTAACAGCCAGCACATTAGCATAAGGTGAATCTTTTGCTTCAAAAGCTAGTGCATCCTTTAGATTTAATTTAGCTTCTATGGCAAAGTTTGAATTTATAACTGCTGCATCCACCTCATTCAAAACTCTTGGAAGTTGAGGTGCATCTATTTCAGTTATTTTAAGTTTCTTTGGATTTTCTGTAATATCGAGTTTAGAAATAAGCTCTCCACTCTTTAATTTTAGAAGCCCTGCCTTTTCAAGCACTCTGAGTGCTCTTGCTCCATTTGTAGCATCGTTTGGAATAGCTATTTCGGCTCCACTTTTTATTTCACTAAGTTTTTTGTATTTACTAGAGTACAGACCCATAGGTTCAATTTGAACTTTTACAGTATAATCCAGATCTAAATTTCTTTCTTTACTGAATGATTGTAAATATGGTATATGTTGAAAGAAATTTGCATCTATTTGTCCTTCTGCTAAAGCAGTGTTAGGTGTTACATAATCATTGAATTCTATTATTTCAAGAGTATAACCTTCCTTTGCTAGCAGTGGCTTTACCACTCCTAATATTTCGCTATGAGGTACTGGTGAAGCACCGACTTTAATTATTTTTTTCTCAGCGGCAACCTTGGCAACTCGAGCCACTTCTTTTTTCGAACCACAACCACTTACTGTTAAAATCACAACAATTGTTAATAATATGCTTAATATTTTTTTCATTTTAATTCCCCCTTGTATTCCTCTGGGGTAGATTACAATTATTAATTGTTATCCCCCACAATCTTTCAAATCTATCTAATCATTTTTCTGTAAACTAAGTTTCCTGAGGCTTGAATTATTTGCACCACTGCAATTAATATAATTACTGTGTATATCATGATATCTGTTTTAAATCTATAATATCCATATTTCACTGCCACATCTCCAAGCCCTCCTCCTCCTACGGTGCCAGCCATAGCTGAGTAACCTATAATATTTATTACAGTTAATGTAATTCCAAGAACTATGGATGGCATTGCTTCTTTTAACATAACCCTAAATATAATTTGATGAGTTTTGGCACCAACAGATTTTGCCGCTTCAATAATTCCACAATCTACTTCCAGTAGTGCGGATTCTATTATTCTTGCAGCAAAAGGAGCCGCTCCAAGTGTTAATGGAACTATAGCTGCGTTAGTCCCTATGGTTGTTCCAGCAATAATCTTTGTTAAAGGAAATATAGATATCATTAATATAATAAAGGGAAAAGACCTAAGTACATTTATAATAAAATTTAAAGTTTTATAAATAATAGCATTTGGTTCTAGTCCTTTAGGGCTACTTATAACAAGTCCCACTGCTGCTATAAATCCTAAAATTAATGTAAAAATTGTGGATACTGCTACCATATATATAGTATCTATTAGCGCAGGTAGTAAAACATCTTTAAATATCATTTATAATCATCTCCCAATCTATAGATTTTTCATCTAAATAGTTTAATATTTTTTCCTTATTTTCTTCACTTGCATTTATTATTAGACTACCCATTACGTTATCTCTGAATTTTTCAAGCCTCCCCCACACTATTGAAAAATCTATATCTAACTCCCTGGCTATTGAAGTTATTATGCAACTCTTACTAATTTCCTTCGGGAAAAATATCTTAATATTATAGCCCGTGCCAGGTAATAATTCATCCTCACCAATAAGTGTTTTCATTTCTTTGGTTGGCCTAATAAACAATTCATCAGTAATCCCACTGCTTTTGATCTCTCCTCCCTCTAAAAGAATAAATTTATTGCAAATCTCTTTTATTACCTCCATTTGGTGAGTAACTACAATGATTGTTATATTAAATTTATTATTAATATCTTTTAAAAGCTCCAATATGGATTTAGTGGTGTTAGGATCCAACGCCGAGGTAGCTTCATCACAAAGTAAAATTTTAGGGTTAAGCGCCAAAGCTCTAGCAATTCCAACTCTTTGCTTCTGACCTCCACTTAGTTGTTGCACATTGCTATTTGCTTTATCTTTAAGACCTACTAAATCTATTAAGCTATCCACTGTTTTTTTAATAAAATTCTTGTCATTGCCCCATACTTCTAGTGGAAATGCTATATTTTCAAAAACATTTTTTCTATTAATTAGATTAAAACTTTGAAATATAATACCCACATTTTTTCTAAATTCTCTTAGTTCTTTGGAGCTAAGCTGCTTTACTTCTTTTCCCATTATATTAATAGTACCTGTATCATAGGATTCAAGACCATTGAAACATCTAAGCAAAGTAGATTTACCAGCACCACTATGACCTATAACTCCATAAACATCACCCTCATTCACTGTAAAAGAGACACCATTTAATACCTTTCCTTCTGAAAAACTTTTACTTACATCGCAAACTTTAATCATAATATTTCTTCTCCTTTTATAATCTATAACTTGTGTTACAACTCATTTATTACCCTTAACAAGCTTTTGCCTAAAAAAATAGAACTCAAGAATAAACTTGAGCTCTATCGCCAAACTTATTCTTATCTCGCAGCATTACTGCAGGATTTAACACCATGTATCATAAATATGATACTGGTTGTCGGGTTTCATAGGGCCAGTCCCTCCGCCTCTCTTGATAAGAGAATATTCAATTTTACTTTTAATTTATCTAAAACCATAAATTTCATAAATTTCCATCATCTTAGAAGTTGGATATTACCAACTTCATAAATATGTTTAAAAACAAAAAACCCCTTCCATCAAAATAAAATGATGAAAGAGGTATAAATATTCAAAGGCACCTCTCTCATCTTCCGCTAAGTTCTAAGGAACTTAGCGCAGGAATTAGCACCTTTTCAGACTAATGAAATCTGACGGTTGCCGAGGTGTCATAGGGCCAGTCCCTCTACCTCTCTTGATGAGAATTAATTGATTTATTAAATTAATATTTATGTTACCACTAAATGAATTAGATGTAAAGTGTTTTTTTATTTTTCCTTATACTGTGCTTCATAATCTCTCTTCATATTACTCTCAAATTTTTTAACATATGTACTTGAAAATTCTTTTGGAGTAATTTTAAATCTGTTTAAAGTATCTGAATAATACATTAATACGTCCCCTAATTCTTCAACAAACCTTTCTCTTACACTAGGGTCATTCATAATTTCATCTTCTGATTTCTTTTTTATTATTGCAATTGCTTCTCCAATTTCCTCAATCATATAAAGTATAGAAATTTTGCCATGCTCTGGCTCCATTGGACTCCAAGTGTCTTTGTGTATTTCCCATAATTTCTCGGACATTTGAAGCATTTGTGATATTGATAAATCTTGAACTTCATTTGAAATTTCTGGAATCTTAGATGGCATCTTCTTGTCCAACTTGCCACTTGCCACGTGGGTGGCACTTCTCTTTTCCATTAAAATTAGATCTAGCCAATTTCCATTATTCATTTTAGCGACCTTTTCTCTTATGCCAACCTCTCTGAATCCACACTTTTTGTGCAAATCTATGCTGGAAACATTGGATCTAATAATTCCAGACTGTAAGGTCCAAAAACCATTCTTTTCTGATACTTTAATTAATTCTGTCAAAAGAGCCTTTCCTATTCCTTGTCCCTTATATTTTTCACCAATATAAATACTTACTTCCGCTACCCCTTTATAAACACACCTACTTGAGGTTGGACTAAGAGCTGCCCATCCTAGTACCTTATCACCAATGCAAGCAACTAACCTACATGAACTTATATGACCATTGTTCCAGTCTTCATAAGTAGGTACTTCACTTTGAAATGTTGCTATTCCCGTTTTAATACCTTCCAAATAAATATTTGCTACCTGATTCCAGTGTAAATCCATCATTTTTTCAATTTTATATTCCATTACTCTCCCCCTATAATAGTACTGATTTTGTGACTAAATTTATTATCAATTTAAAACCTGTCAGTTCCTTGCTCTATATTAATTCACCATATGTTTAAATATATTTGTATAATATTATATTTTTTCTATATTATTAGTTTTTATTATATAAAAATGTATATAATAAAACATTTTTTGTCAAAATATCTATTAAGTAAATGAGACAAGTACAAAAGATGTAAAAAGAAGGTGTCTCAGAATGATTAATTAAATCATTTTGATACACCTTTTTTCATTCTATTTATTTATAAAAAGCATCATAAGCTCATCATCAAAATATTCTTCGCCAATTTTCAATGCATTCTTTTCTACTCCATAGGTTTTAAAACCAAATGAATCATATAATCGCATAGCACTAAAGTTACTACTTACAATTTCTAAATTTATTTGCTCTAAACCATCTCTGTTCTTTGCACTATTTAATAATTCAGATAGTAACAATTTGCCAATACCCATTTGACGAAATTCAGGCACTACATACATCCCCCATATATTGGATTTATGTTTTAATTTAATCCTTGTTCCTCTGCGAAAACCCACCACACCAACCATATCATCATTCTCGTTAAATGCCCCCACTATAAAGTTTTCTTCTGAAGGAAGTATAATCTCACTATTAAACCGAGAAATCAAGTTATCAATGGGTGTATTAAGTTCTTCTTCATAGGATGCCCCAAAAGCCTGGGGTTCTTCCCGAAGTCCCCTTAGTCTTAAAGCCCAAAATTGTTTTGCATCTACCTCTATAAGTTTTCTTATTAACATAATTTATCCTCCTGATTCATAAGATTAACAAATATTACTTTTTATATTGTAGTATCTTTCCTTGTAAAAATAAATAGATTATTAATTAAAAGGAGTGATTGTTTTGAAATTAAAACATTTTGGTAGATACATTGCATTTATGCTTTTTATTAGTTTCATCACCTTAATATCTATAAAATTAACTAATAATAATAGTAATAATAATAATAATATTGAAGATAAGCCCAGATTATTTATTAAATCGGCTGAGAAATCATGTATTCCAAATAGTAAAAAAGATGCTTCCGACCAAGGTGTTCGAACATCCTCAAAATATGGCACCTCAAAGGTAAAATTACTGCCTATGCCAAATGTTAATTTACCTATAATAATAGATTTTTTGTGATTTGACCAAATTTGATCAATGTAGTCTAATCCAAATGAGAAATATCAGCCTCTAAAATTATTTCAATTTTCTTATCTCCAACTTCCAGTACTGTTAGACATGTATCATACATAAATGGTTTACTCCAAAAATCCTCAATAGAATAATTTTTAATTATTGAATATATTGCCTTTATTACAGCTGTGTGAGTTACTATTAAGACGTTTTCGCCAGTAGTATTATTTATAATATCATACAAGACATTCCTTACCCTGTGAATTAATTCATCGAAACTTTCTCCGTCTATAGATTGATACAAGTGAGGTTTTTTCCAAAAATTAAACTGCTGGGTTGGATATAATTCTTTTACTTTTTCATTATCCATGCCTTCCCATATACCAAATCCCATTTCTTTCAGATCTTCAACTTTAATTATTTCTGTATTTTTATTCCCTCTAATGTATTTTGCTGTATCATAAGCTCGACCTAACGGGCTACTATAAATATAATCGAAGTCTATATCTTGCAAACTCTCACCTAACTTTTTTGCGTTATCAATACCTATTTGTGTCAAATCAGAATTTTGCCAACCCTGCATTCTTCCTTCACTATTCCATTGTGTTGCCCCATGTCTTGTTACGTATATCTTCAACTTTAATCCATCCCCTGACTTTCATAAAATAATATTGATTGACTATCTAATAATTATTAGATATTAGTATCGTTTAAAAAACAATCCGCTCTCTTTAGAAACAATAAGTCTCTTGTCTGAATAAATTTTCCAAGATAATTATCTGGTGTATCATTTTCAAGAATAGAAATAGCTTCCTCCAGCGCAACCCATTTTAATTGAAACCCACTATTTTTTTCCTCATCTGTGAAGGATGGCTCTTTTATATCTCCTTTTACCTCAGAATAATAACAGTATGATATTTGCAATAAATTATGTTTATTTCTATATTCTATTATTGTACCAATTTCGCCCAACACATCAATCTTAACTCCAGCTTCTTCCATAACCTCTCGATTTAAAGCGGTTTCAATATCCTCACCCGCTTCAATGCCACCACCTGGAAGCTTGTGATAGTTATTCTTTGATACAAATAATAAGGCTATTTTCTGTGAATCATTTAGTACAATTGCTCTTGATGCCTTCCTGAGCTTATAATTAATATTTATATTTTCATAATTATAACCAATATCCTTTTCATATATTTCTTTTATTAAGTCCATTATATTTTGCCCCCTATTCCAATTTGTTTTATTTGTATACTCACCTAATAATTTTTCTACTTTATATCCCCTATTTTAGCACACTTTATGTTCCAATTAACAACATTTATTTTGCTTTTCTGCATCTATAACTAATTGTTACCTCTAAGTATCTGCTCTCTTTTTTCCTCGGGTATTGATGATAAAATACTTTTATAATTAATTCAGATAACTATAAATATAACCTTCCTCTCTATATTATAAATTGCTCTTGATATCTCACTCATTCTTAGTATTTCATTACTTTAAAAAGAAACCTTCTTCCTTTACTTTTCACATTAGAAAGTTCTATAATAAACCGATTTACTTCTCTTCTATTTTTAAACACTATTATTTGTTTGCCCTCAATTTTTTCAAGTCTATTAATATTTGCCTGTCCTGATTTCTTAGGAAAGTTCCAAATATATTTCATAAATTCAAAGTCAAACCATTCAGGACAGCCAGCTGGCATATCTGGCCTTACCTTACCTATATTTGTTATAACCCTTTTAAAATAGCTCTGCAAACATACCGCCCTACTTAATTTAAAACAAATTACTGTGTCAGCTTTTTCAAGGCGAATATCCATGGTCCCACCATAATTACCGTCTACTATCCATTCATATCCCGATATTAAACACTTTTGTTTTTTTACCCATTCTTCCCTTGGGGTTTCAATCCAGCCATTATTCCAAAATTCTTTATCAAGATGAATAAGCGGGAGGCCCGTTATCTCGGCAAGTTTTCTTGAAAATGTACTCTTACCACTCCCTGGTGAACCTACTACCATTATTCTTTTACCTATATTAGTCATATATGCCCCCATTATTCTCATTATAAGTAACTAAATAATCCCACTTTCTGTTTTAATTATAATCCCTCCAGCTGCTGCTTTAGCACATTCCTATTTTTTCTTTATTATTAATGTTATTTAAAAATCTTGTTATCTATTGATATATAAGTCCATAAGTATTTCATCATAAAATTTACCATTTATATTGAAGTTATCCTTATGAACTCCCACCTTTTCAAATCCAAATTTTTCATACATTCTAATTGCATTAATATTACTTGCCTTAACACCAAGATTTATATTTTTTATTATACCGCTTTCCACATATTAAAATAAAAATTTAACGTTCTCAATCGCAACCACTATTATATTCAATATTGTACCATATTTTACATCTTAACCATCTATTATTTTTTGTAATTTCTCTCATTTTATTTGTAACTTAGCTCAATAACATGTACTATATTTTTCAAATGCTATATAATAAACAGGTAATATTATAATAACAACAATAAATGAATATTTTAGCAATTATACGAAGGAGAATTTAAATGGGCTATGATCATAATAATAATGTAGTTAATTTTTTAAGAGAAGTGTATATTGAGATTGATGACAATAATTTAATAACATTTATCAGCGAAAATTGTTCTAACCTGCTAGGTTACAATAAGCATGACTTATTAAATAAAAATATCCAATATATTCTAACTTTCACTCCGAAAAATTCTATTTTTGTAGCAAACCTAAAATCCTCAGTTATAACAAAAAATAATAAACTTATTCCAGTTGATTTAGCAGGTTCTCCAATAATGGATAAAGGCAATAATGTAATTGGCTATAGGCTGTCATTAATAAATATTTCTTTCTACCTTAAATTTGATAATCATGAAAATATAATAAGCCAAATGTTTGAACGCTCGAGAGATATTATATATAGAGTAGAATTAATTCCTAGCTTTAAATTTACATATTTAAGCCAGTCTGTAAACGAAATCTTAGGGTATAGTGCCTCGGAAAACTTAATTGATCCAACACTTGTATTTAATATTGTTCATCCTGATGACTATGATATTCTTATAAGAAAAATGAATAATGACCTTGATTTTTCTAAACCAATTTCTTGCAGGTTTCATCATAAAGATGGACATTATGTTTGGCTGGATGATTATTGCACTCCTATATATGATGAAAATGATGTACTGGTTGCACAAGAATGGTTTAGTCGTGATGTTACGGATAAAAAGCAGCTAGAGGCAAAGATGGAACGATTAAGTTATTTTGATGGTTTAACTGGAGCATATAATAGACATTATCTTGAAAAGGAAGTACAAATTTTGGATACTGAGAAAGACCTTGCCGTAGGTATTATATTTTGTGATTTGGATAATTTAAAAATCACTAATGATAATATTGGGCATGAGTTTGGAGATGAATTAATAATAAATGCTTTTAATATATTAAAAAACAGCTTTACTGATAACTCAGTTATCTGTAGATCAGGTGGCGACGAGTTTGTCGTAATCATTAAAGGTACATCTCTTAGCAAAGTAAAGCTATTATTCTTATTGATATGTAAATCAATAAAACAACAAAACAAACTTAACCCTAAGCATAAAGTAGAAGTTTCTATAGGATATTCTTTTTCAGAAACCTCCATAGGAGTAACAAGGCAACTTATTAATACTGCTGATAAGAACATGTATAAAGATAAACAACGAAAAAAGCCAGGTAGTTCTAATCATTTTCATATTGAAACAGCTAACTCTTAAGATTACATTTTGAACTTTCCACTTGCCATGTGGGTGGCACTTCCCCCCCCCTAATATTTTCACCAATACAATAGGTATTAATAATATTATTCTCATATTTCTTTGACAATATACAAATTATTAGTCATTATAGTCTTATTTTTGTATGCTATAAATGTTATTATAAACTTAGTACTGTTTATACTACTTGCATTGATTATCTGCAAATGCTATCCATACCACACCATAATGAGTGGGGTTTCCGCACAAATTTGTAACACACTGCAAGAAAAAATTGATGTTAATGAATTTTTGTGATTGTTAAGTAAATAATAAAAGACTAATGAAAGTGTCTATGGTATGCCTTTAATTAGAAGGAGGAAACAGTATGTTTAAAAATATAAATAAAGCCATCGTTAAAAATATTTTTTCAATACTAGTGGGAAGTTTAATATCTTCATTAGCAATTAATTTATTTATATCCAAAGCTAAACTTTTAAGTGGTGGTGCTTCTGGTATATCTTTAATTATCCAATATTTATTTCAATTTCCTGCTGGATATTCCATACTGTTAATAAATATCCCCTTACTAATTTTAAGCTATAAATGTCTAAACAAACGATTTACTATTTATACACTCATAGGTACAATCTCATTTTCACTATCCTTAATTTTAACAGCTCCATTAAAAGGGCTTATTAACACAGATGATATATTACTTTTATGTTTATACGGCGGCGTTTTAAATGGAATAGGAATAGGAATAGTATTCAGCAATCATGGTTCCGCAGGCGGCCTCAATATTATTTCTGCTTTAATAAAAGTTAAATATGATAACTTTAACATAGGACGAATATCATTTTCTATTAATATAGTAATTGTTTGTATTGCCACTTTCTTTTTCGGAATAACCAGTGCTTTATATACTATAGCTGCTATGTTTATAACGGCTGAAGTTACTGATAGAATAATAAATGGATTAAGCAAACAAAAATTAGTTCTTATTATCACAAAAAAAGAAAAAGAAATTTGTAGTGGAATCTTGCATAAGATGCATAGAGGGGTTACCTTTTTATATGGAGAAGGTGCATATACTGGCAAACAAGAAAGAATATTGTTTTGCACTGTATCACTCCATCAAATTCCAGAGTTAAAATTAATTGTTAAAGAAATAGACGATACTGCCTTTATGATCTTTCTTGATGCTTCTGAAGTTAAAGGAAAGGGATTTGTAAATGATTTAATATAATATATGCTAAAGTTAGTTTGCTATTTATATTCGAACTATTCACATTTATAGTTAGATCGCACCAAATTTAATTATAATTAGCAATGCTATACCAACAATTATCCTATAAATAGCGAAGACCTTCATTGGTTTTTTCTTTAAATATGAAATAAATTTTTCAACCACAATTAGTGCCACTAAGAAGGCTGTTACAAACCCAATAAATAAAATAATAATTTCTCCATTATTAAAATTCATTCCGCTTTTGAATAAAGTTAATGCTGTAGCTCCAAGCATAGTTGGTATAGCTAAAAAAAACGAAAACTCAGTAGCTGCAATTGTTGAAACACCACAAACCCAAGCTCCCATTATGGTTGATGCCGACCTAGACATACCTGGCCATAATGCAAAGCACTGAAAACAACCTATTTTAAATGCCTGTTTAATACTTATTTTCTCTATAGTTTCTGTTGTATGTTTATGCCTAAACTTATTTTCTATGAAAATCATTATAATTCCACCAACTACTAATGCAAAAGCTACAGTTGTTGGATTAAATAGATATTGATCTATTTTATCATTAAAAAGAAATCCTAAGATTGCAGCCGGTATAAATGCAACAATAATATTAGTCCAAAATTTTATACCTGAGGGTTTCCCCTTAAAAAGCTCCACAACTGAGCTCCATATTTTATTCCAATATAAAACTATAATTGCAAGAATAGCTCCTAACTGAATGACTACATCAAATTGGTTAGCAAAAGCACCTTTGAAATTTATAACATTTCCCACAATTATCATATGACCCGTAGATGATATAGGAATAAATTCTGTTATCCCTTCTACTATAGCTATTATTATAGCTTTTAAAACTAATATAACGTTAAAATCCATATAATTAACACTCCTTTATTTTAGATGTTAGACTCGGCTCTCGTTGTATAAACTTCTTACGCTTTACATTATCTATTGATAAGATTAAAATCACATTAAAAATGTGTTGTTTTTAGATTAAGAATTTATTGTCTAACATAGCTAAATAAAAAATAGAGTGGTAAATAAATTATATTAATAATAATTCATCTATTACCCTCATATCAGGCTTGCCTATTTTCGATTAATTATGTGCTTATTGTAGCTTTATAATAAAGATTAATCAGAATAACTCTTACAAATGGCTTGTTACCGTAAAGTTTATTTGTTTTTTTTATAATATAGATTGATCAAAATTAAGCAAGTTATTAATAACCAACGTTTTATTTTTATAATAAAGTTTGATCAAAATAATTGTTTAATATTGATTTAACCCCTAATTATTCTGATATAAATAAAAAATAACTAATCAGCAAGGTGGGTCTTGTCTTTAATTTTTATCTATTTTTAGACGGGCTATCTCTTATAATCACTGCTGGTTTGCAAATTAGTATATTCCACTAGCGCATCTTTTATTTTTTCAAATGCTTCACTTCTAATTCCGCCAATCCTTTGTATTTCCCATATCTTTGCTAGTTCACCTTTATCTATTTTACTGTTAATTATCCTTTTACATCTTCTAATTTGAAACTCTTCAACAGTCTCAATTACTTCGTTTAAATATTTTTCAGTATTAGGTAACTTATCAATATTCTTTTCTAGTGACGTTAGCACTCCTATCTCTCTCCCAATACTAGATCTTGTTATTCTTATAGGTTCATCATTACCAATTAATTCTTGATACTTATTTTTCACAATAAATAGATGCTCATTATCCCTCTTATTCCAATCTACTAGAACATGATGATTAATACTTTTCGTTTTTATTGGGAGCTTGTCATAAAGCCACTCCTTATCCTTCCGATAGATAAAAATATATTCTTTTTTGCAAATACTTCTGATTTCAGTTCTGCTTGCCGCAGGATTATTTTCCATATTGGCTAATATACAACTTTTATAATCATTTAATTTATCATTTCCATCTTCAGATTCCTTGTCATTTATGTATCTACTGTTATTTCGGTACTTATTTGTTCCTAATGTATTATCAAACTTTAATATAGTCTTAGGATCACAATCCATAAGCCTAGCTAACTCTCTAAGCCCATATTTCTTTTCTTTTAAATACGCTTTGAATTTATCCTCCCATACCCAACCAAAATTCTTTATTCTCCCTATTTTATATCTATCACTATTTATTTTATCAGGTCCTTTTCTAGAGTATACGAAGCCACAATCACAAGTAAAAGTGCCTACTGGCAACCTAGTTTTATAATCATCTGTTACCTTTAAATCACTTACTACGTCCTTTCTGTAATGCTCTGCTACCTTATTTAAACATGGCCACGGACCTTTGCCAAAGGGCTTATAATTCTTCTTTGTATCATTAAAAAATTCAGCAATGTTTCCGGACAAAAAATTTATCATTAACAAATGTCGAATTGGATGCACCGTTCTTTTTAAATTTCTTGTAATCACCCTAAGCCAATTATATTCATCATCATTATCTATACTAGAATCCATAACTTCTAAAAATTCTAAACCATAGAAACTTATAAATGCTTCATAAAGCTCCCTTTGCTTTATTCTATTGCCTGAAGTAGTTAATCCTTTTTCACAAAGAAGATTTTTATATTTTTTTAAAATAGTTTTTTTATCTATACCCATTAAATCATTTTCTAATAAATAGTACGCGTCCCTTGCTAGTTTTGTCATTTTTTCATAATGATTAATATCTTTGGGCTCATTCCTTAAATCAAGTAAATCCTTATCAAATCTAATAAATTCCAGTCTACTTACATCAGTTTTTATTATTTTATATTTCCTTAATAGTTCCCCATGATGAGTGCATAAATAAATTCCTTGCAGCTGATGTTCTCTATGAATATAAGCCTCACCTTTCATTTCAATCTCGTTTTGTGCACAAATAGGGCAATAATAAATACCCTCTCGTCTACAAACACTTCCTGCTATAATTCCTATTTTGTGATAAATTCCACTACCATTGGCGTACTTAATTTCCTTAATGATTTCCGCTCGTCTTTTTATTGGAAGAAAAGGAATATAGTAAGGCAAAATAGTATGGTTTTTAATTAAATATTCTGATGTATAATTCCCCCCTATATTCTTTGCTAATGCGTCAATTGGACTTCCTATCTCCAATGACGATATGATTGTTCTTTTTCCAAAGCATTCTTCTATAGTATCCTTAAAATCTATATTCCCATTGTAAAAGTGATACCTAGAAATAGCAGAATAAATAAATTCATCTTTATATGGATCAGTAAAAAAATGTATCATAAGCACTCACCCTTTCTTACGAATTCTTAAACTCCCATCTCCCATGCAAACCTTATTCAACTTTTAAAAATTCCTCAATTGGATCTTTAATATATCCATTCTTTTTCAATACATCATAAGGATGTACTTTATCCTTCCTTGCTTTATCATATAAAGTTATTAACCCTTGATTTTTAGTTTCATTTTTTTTGATTTTATTGTTATTGTGCTTTTTCTTTTCTTCTTGCTCCAAAGCCTTTTTTAGCGCTTCCATCTTTAAACTACTATATTCCTCATTGACACTGGATTCATTAACAACTCTTTCACATATTTTTTTTATTTCTACATCATCTAAATTTTCAAATAGATCCATCAATCTTAAATCAAATATAAGATTTTCCACTTTACTTCTTCTAACTAATTCTATAGATTTTTTTCTTTCATTAAATACTTCGCGAACCCTTCCATTAAGCTCCATATCACTTTTATAATTAATTGCTATATCATCTAGATTAATAGATATGTCCTCATACTTTACTATTTCCAAAATATTATTGTTTCTAAGGGCCTTGATCATTGGTTGAATCATATATAAATCTTCTTTTGCTGTATCTCTTATAACACCTACAGAGATTTTCTCTTTTCCTTGTGCTAATGCCCTTTCTTGAGCGAGTATATACAAATTAACTGCAACTGCCGTAATACCTTGGCACTCATCATAAAATGCTTCTTTAATCTCCTTAGATAGTTTAGTTTCTTCCTGTAAACATTGGAAATCCCATAAAGTTTCTAAAAAGAACTTCCATTCTTCACTGTTTTTTAACATTCTATCCCACATTATGGAGCCTTCACTTCCAGCTCTTCTTGCTTGCTTAAAATTCCCCTTAAACAATTGTTGAGCCTTACTTGTTCCTATTAATACTGTAGGAATACCAACCGTATTACTTAATGTAACAAAGAAATCAAGCATACCTTCCATGTCATTTTTAGCATTTAGTAAATGTTGCATTTCATCAATTACTAGAACCCCTATGCCGTACATACCTGCTAATGTTGTCATGTGAAGCATCATTGTTGAAGTTATTCTATTAGCATAACCAAACTTCTCTAAATATCTAGTACCCAATAAATCGTCGATTGCTTTAAAAAAGCTTTTACATAGAGTTGCTAAACTACCATCGTAAGGGCAGTCTATCTTGAGCCATACTATTTGACTCCTACTAAAATGCTGCCCTTCATATTCATTATGTTTTATTATTTGTGGATACATTAATAAAAGTCTTTCTATAGCTGTAGTTTTACCAATACCTGAAATTCCTATAACAGATAGGCTATCTGCTGTTGACCTAATATGGCTCATTCTTTCATTGATAACCTTTTCATCCGCTACTTCAGCCAAGAATTCCTGATTAAAAATTATTTCTTCTAATATGCAGTCCTTATATTGATTACTTACCTCTAATAAATAACACTCTTCATATCCTAGCCCATTATCATGTGGAATATATATTTCACTAACATTTCTAGGATCATACACAATCTCAATACTTCTAACTGTAGACTTTATAAACCATTGCTGACTAATAGCTTTATCAGAGCTATAAGACAATCCTTTAAATTTAATTCCTGCCCTTGAGACACTTGCTTTTCCTCTCGGAAGAATGTTTAGCCTTAATACATCTCTATCAACTGTCTTAAGTCTCCCTTTTTTGTTTTCAATCCCCCTGTAAACAAACATCAGAGTCTGTCCCAAATCCCCCACCACTCCAACCCCTCTCAACCCTTTCCCCACAACCCCTCCCACCCATTTCAACCCTCAACCCAATTTCTCCC